>NZ_JBPZHD010000008.1:0-371779 GCF_051857595.1 Ideonella flava | reverse complement strand
GGCGTCGGCGGCGGGCACCGGCGATGCGGTGCCCGCCGTCGGCGGTGAACTCTCCGGCAATAGCCTTCTTACACAGTGTGCGCAGCAGCGCCACAGGAGACCGCACTGGCTTTTGAGCATGCTGCCAGTCGATCTCGTCCAGCACGAGCTGCTGAACTGCCTGATCCAACGCAGATAGGTGCTTGGAGGCGGCATCCCGGTCCTCTGCCTCGAAGAGCGCTGGCCATACCAGGTGGTCAGTCTGTGCTGGGGCGGAGTCCGTGGATGGCGCTTTCGTCTGAAGCGCCGTTCCTTGACCTTTCAATAGCGACTGCAGCCCACCCCAACCCCACAGTGGCATTGACCAGCTCACGGGAATCGTCGCGCCCGAATGTGGTGGTCGGTGTAGTAATCCTTGTAGTTCTTCTGATAGGTAAAAGCCGGTTTGGGCAATTGCTATCGGGCGGTTCGGGCGATCGCTAATGGCCGGTTTGGGCAGTTCTGTAGGCCGGTTCGGGTGGTACCCGATCCGACCTGCCTGTTTCGCCCAAACCGACCCAGCCTCCGCACGCGCCCCGGCCTTCGCCGATGGCTTGCTGGCCAGCAGGTCGGCGACCGCCGTTGCGTCGATGGCCAAGTCCACCCGGCGCGGGAAGTTGTGGCGCCGCTCGATCAGCACGCCAAGGGCATGCAGGTCACGGCGGGCGGTCCGCCACTGATGGCGGGTCAGGCCTGTTTCCTCTCGCCATTCCTGACGGGAGAGCTGCACGAGCTTCGGCGCTGCAACGCGCGCGCCACTTTCACTGGCGGAGCGCTTGGGCTGCGCACTCATAAGGCGCGAGGCCATCATGGCCGCGGGCACCGACATATGGGACGTCAGCGCAGCGTTGAACAGGAAGGAGCGGCCCAGCAATCGCCCGAGCGCCGGATCGTCCCGGTCCGCAATCCAGAACCAATCGATCGGGGGCATCTCGATTTCGCTGCGCTCTGCCAGGGCCGGCAGAAACGCACCGAGATGGAGACGGAATTCCAGGCGGGCTGGCATCGACTGCAGCCGCTCTTCGATGAGGCCGAGATCCAGGAGTAGGCGCCTGGCGCGGCGCTGCATCTTCCATGTCAGGCCGGTTTCGACCTCCCACTCCCGGGCGGTTTTGTAGACCCAGCCTTTGCGTGCGGCCGTGTCGCGTCCGCGCCGGCTCCAGTAGATCAATTGCGACAGAAGCACCGCTGCGGCGGTGTCGTCGACCAGGGCGACCACTCGGCATGAAACTGCGATTGACGTGGAGCCGGTGCCACGGCCCGCGTCGCCTGGTTCGGCGCCCGCGGCCGGTCTGACACTCGACTGTTTAAGAGCAGCGAGGGTTTGTGTCCTCGCAAGCACAGCCACCGCTGGCGATGACGCCGGCGGCTCGGTGGGCTGCTCTCCCGCCGCTGGCTGGTTGCCCTCTTTACGAGGGGTGGCCAGGCCGCGCAGCAAGGCGCAACGGCGGCCCAACGCGCCTGGAGCGGGCTGGTCTCGGTTCTTGGGCAGGAACACGCTGGAGTCCGGCTTGGATTGGACTGCGGCGTCTGCCTAGTTGTCCCCGGGCACTGACTCGCCGCGAGCGATCGCCTGCCGGACGATCTCGCGCAACTCATCCCGGACATCGGTCTTCGCCTTGGCGAACCCGTCAGGGAGGAACTGGATCTCCGTGATGATCTGGTCGCGCTCCAGGTTGTAGCGGCGGCGTTCCTCTATCAAGTCGAGTTCACGCAGGTCTTCGCGTGCATCGAGCCATTCCTGCTCATGCAACTTGGAGCAGTCCAGCCACGATTGCTGGTCCATGCGAACCCAGGGATCACCGCGCTCCAGGAATTGCCGCTCGCTAAATCGCTCGATCTGGTACAGGGCCGCAGCTGCAGTCACCGATCCTGCGACGTAGATGTAGATCATCGGCACGGACAGGTAGACCCGCTCGGCCTCGTCCATGTACCAATCCACAGCCTTGTAGACGCGTGTGCGTTCACGCTGCTTTCGCTTGCGCACCTCGACGAGGTCGGTGGTGTTCGCCGGTGCGGAATCGCGTTGCGGCATGCTGCAGACCCGGACCGATGACGATACGGTCGCCTGACGAATCGAGGTGGCGTCGGAGGCGCCTGGGGCGTGGGAACGGGGCGACTGGCTCATGGGCAGACCCTTTCAGTCAAGTGCGGGAGGCGGGCGTCCTGCGTTGTTGCGTTGCGAATGGGGAACCATTGACAGTTCCTACGCGGCTGCGTTCCAGGCCAGGGAAACCTGAGGAAGGATCACCAGTTCCAGGGAGGCGATCAGCATTGGGCGGAAACGCTCGTGCAATCGCCGGATTCGTGCACGAGGGCACGCCTCCTGTGTCTCCAGTTCGATCCAGGCCGACTCGATGGCCGGCCTCATGTCGTCCGGCGGCAGTCTGGGTCGGCCGCCGGTGGCCACGTCGGGCGCCAGGACGCGCCGCAGGCGCCTGGCGTCCGACTGCGACAGCGCGAAGAGCTGCGTCAGCAGACGCGGAGATGCGCCGTTGCGAACCAGGTACTCCAGGGCCTCCCGGTCCGCTTTGTTGCGGTCCATGCGCTGGAACTGTGCCTGCATGGCCTGGGTATCCACAGCAATCCCCAGGCCGCACTGACCGACGGCAAAGCGCCAGGCCTCGGCAAGCGGCATAGACCGTAGCCGCTGGAGCAGCTCCGGCGTCATACCAGCGTTGAGCATCTGGTCCAGGATCTGCTGATCCGAACCTTCCAAGGCCGCGATCAGGCGCGTAAGCGCGAACATCTGAGCGGCGGGATCTCGAAGCGTTAGAGGCGGATGGCCGTTCGGGCCTTCGCTGGCGTTTCCAATCACGATCTCTCCTCCGGTGCGAACACGTCGATCACAGCGTCAAGCCGAGCCGCTTGGTGCGGCTTCGGCGATCGGTTGACGATTGCTTTGAATCGCTCACCACGGGTACCCTCCAGTGGTCATGGGGGCTTGTCTCCAACTTGCCTCTTGCGGGCTTGTCCTGCCTCTTGCGGGCAATCCATCAGTAGGGGCTGTTCGAGTGCAAGAGCTTTTGCATTAGCTCCCAGCGCTCGGGCAGCTTCTCCATCACCATTGCGGCCAAGTCTTCGACGACACGAAGCTGGGCCATCGCAGGCCTGATCACCCCCGGCGACACGCGGGTCATCAGCAGGTCCTCTACCTCCGGACGCACGGGTTCGATGTCCGTGCCGTCTAGAGGCGAATCGTGGGTCTCCACCGAGTAGGTCCGGTAGAAGGCGCTGTTGTGGTCGATGCAGTCGACCACGCCTTCGAACCATTGGCCGGAGATGGTCGTCAGGGACCACCAGACGGCCGTCTTGATCGTTCGCGCCTGGTCCTCCGCGCTGCCGATCTGCACCTTCTTGCGCTTGTGGGCCTCGCGGTCTGGCAGCTCCAGGTAGAAGCCCAACGGCATGGCGTCATGCCATCGCACGGTGTCGCTCAGGCCCGCCGTTGCCAGCAGTTCGTCGACGGCCGAGTGCAATGCGCCTAGCGGGTCAACGGCGTCGCCTTGGTGGCGATCGAACAATGGGCCGACCGATGAGCACGGGGTGCCAGGCAACGCAGGGGTGCGAGGGGGTGGCTGCCTTTGCTCGACGGGCGGTCCGGCAGGTGCTGCTGGGGCGGAGCCGCCTTTGGCATCGATCGACGCCGTCAGATTCAGCGGTCTCTGGTGCGCGGCGGGCGGCGCATCTTCTCGAGCGCCTCGGCTCTCAGGGATGGGCTCTTCAGGCCGGGCGCTGCTGGAGGCGCGGCCCCCGGCTATGAGGTTAGGCGAGGGCTGGCGAAGCTCTGCGAGCGTCACCTTGGAGTTCAGCTTCAGGATCGAGAGCATTTGGCGGACGCTCTCCGTTGACTCGCCAACCTTGACGGAAAAGGCCGATTCCACTGAGTCTGCGAGAGCGTTCACATCGAAAGCGTCACCACTAGGCAAAGCCGTCGCGTACCCGCGCAACGCAGCGGCCACGATAGAGTTCCAAAATGAGTCCTCAGGACAGTCGAATCGAGTAGCGAGGGAAGCTAGCGCGTTCAATCGGGGTTGCAGCACGTTGTTGACACCACGAGCAGTCAGCAGCGCTGTCCCCGCCCCGAGGGGAGCTAGGCGATTGACGGCAAATCGCCAGATGGTGACCATCGACTTGTCGGCCTTCAGGCCGCGTGCTGCGAGCTCCTCGCTGGCCTCACGCACAGCCATTGGCGCGTCGTTCCCTTTCTGGCGTCGCTCCTGCTCAATCAAGCGCAGCAGTTCAACCATTCCAATCGCAACCTCCCAGAACTTCATATCTCCGCGGTTCAGGTTCTCGCCGAGGTGCTGCGAAAGCAGGGCGGTCTCACTCTTGTAGGGTTGGTAGATGCAGTTGACCCACAGATAGCGCTCGTTGCTGGTCTGCTCAAAAAGCTCCTGCAGGAGGTCCAGCGTCGTGTTGGAGCCGGCCGCGAGCATGTACGGCTCGCCGGCGTGCCTGCGCGTCACCTGCAGCGTGCCCTGGAACCCGTTCGCCAGGAGGCTCTGCCGGATGTCATCGCGCTTTTCGTTGGCGTACAGGCGAGGGTTGTGGTCGTACCGGACAATCTCGGTCGACTTCAGCAGCATCGGACCCGGCAAATCCTTGCGAAGGTCGATCTTGGATGGAGTGGTGTCGCCGACCGCGTAGGACGCTTTGAACTCGGCAGCTTCGCGTTCTGCCTTGGTCGGTGCCCGAGTGACTGCGGGCGAAAAGGGCGACGCCCCATCAGTGGGCTCCGCCGGCCGCAGCGCCGTCGTGTTGGGGGAGCTTCGGCGTGCGGCGCGCTCCTTTGCAGTGGCCAGGTTGGTCATGGCTTGCTCGACGGAGATGGTGATGGGCAGGCCATCGGTGAGGGGGTTGAAGCCGGCGCGCTTCTTTGGAGGGTTCACGTGGCACCTCCCTGGGCTTCAGTGGCTTCGGGCGGGCCGAAGACCTCTTCGGGATCGCCAGTGAGGCGCCCCGCGAAGTGGCCGTACAAGTTGGGCTGCAGCTCCCACACGAGGCGGTGCATAACCTCGTAGCCGGAAGGAAAGCGACTGCCGCCTTGCCGGCTGATCTGATGGACAGGTCTGCGCGCGGTGAACGCATCTTTGTAGGCGACGGCATTGGGAATCACCGTGTCCAGGATGGTCACGCGATCGCCTGCGTCGAACTCGGCGCGCAGCTCGCTCAGAAGCTGGCGGGCGTTGCGAGTGCAGTCGAACTTGCAGATGACGGCTTGGATCGGCGCCAGCTGGGCGCGAGGCTCGCTCTCATCGTGCTCCAGCCGCTGGAGCACACGCAGCGTGCCGCTGCGAAACTCGCGGACCGAGGGGGTGTCGGGCGGAAGCGGAGAGACCAGCGTGTCCGCGGCGAAGGCGGCCGCGGTCTGCAGGGGGCCGATGGCGCCCTGCGTGTCGATCAGGACGAAGTCGTAGTGCTCCAGGACGTACGGATTCTGGAGGGCGCGGGCGAGCCGGCTGCGGGCGTCGGGACGCCCGTGTAGCCAGTGCTGGAGATTGGCGTCACCGTCGTTGGAGCGAACCAGGTCCAGGTTCGGCACCGACGTGCCGGAGATGCAGGCGGAGGTGACTACGCCCTGGGTGACGACCTCGACCAAGCCCTGCGGCGCCTCATAGGCCAGGCCAAAGTACTTCGTCAGGGAAGGTTGAGGGTCGGCGTCGACCAGCAGTGTCCGCGCCCCCATGTCGGCCAGCAGGCCGCCAAGGTTGGCGAGGAAAGTGGTTTTTCCGACTCCGCCCTTGCTGTTAAGGGCGGCGAAAGTGTGGATCACAGTTGCTTCCTCCTGTCCGCGGGCTTGGCGGAATCTGGAGGACGCGGACCACCGGGCGGTGGCACGTGACCCAACCTCGTTAAGTTGGCTCCCCGACCTGGGCTCGAACCAGGGACCTACGGATTAACAGTCCGGCGCTCTACCAACTGAGCTATCGGGGAAGTGAAGCCTCAGATTATAGACACAGTTTTTGGTGTCTCACAAGGTGGCCTGCAACGACATGCGGAAGGTGCGTGGCTCCAACGGATACAGGTAGACGTGGCTGAACTGGTATGGGCTCTCGCGCCAGCCCTGCCGGTCGAAAAGATTGTCGACACCGGCGCGGGCCTGCCATTGGTGACCCCAGGCGTTCACCGCATAGCGCGCGCTCAGCCCCACGGTGGTCCAGCCGGGGATGCGCGCGCTGTTGTCGGGCAGCACGAAGCGGGGACCCTGGTAGTCCAGGCTGGCCTGGGCCGTGAAGCCGGGCAGGGCTTCAGGCTGCCAGCTTGCCGCCATGCGAACACTGCGCTGCGCGACATTGGCAGGCACCAGTCCGTTCAAGTCGGGGTTCTCCGCGCCTTCGCGCCGCGCTCGCAGCCACATCGCGCTGCCTTGCAGGCCAAAGGTGCCCCATCTCCCTTCGGCGGTCGCTTCCACGCCGAGATGGTGGGCCCCGCCATCGATGCCTCGTGTGCAACTGCCATCGGCGTCGTCACACACGCCGAAGTCGCTCGTTGCCGGGCGACGGATGTCGAACGCGGCGAGGCCGGCGCTCCAATCCTTGCGGGACAGCTTCAGGCCGAGCTCCGCCTGCTTGCTGCGCAAGGCGGGGAGGACCTGGCCGGCATTGGTGTAGGTGCGAAGGCTTGGCACGACCGCGCTTTCCACGCCCTCGCCCCAACTTCCGTAGACCATCAATGAACCGTCGATCTGATGGCTGAGGGCGACCCATGGCGTGGTGAAGGACTGGTCATAACCGCGCTGCAGCTGGCTGTGGCGAAGGCCCAGCCACAGGTCCGTCCTGGCCCCCAGCTCGACATGGTCGCGCAGGTAGAGCTCCGTGCTTTGTTCGTGCCGGCCATCAGCCTCATACGTCGGTAGCGGAGCGGCATCCACCTGGACGCTGCCATCGATGCGGCCCACGCCGGCCCAGTTGTAGGCCTGCGTGTTCGGATGCAGGCGGAAGTCGCTCCACGTCACGCCGGTGGACAGCGTGTGCGCCATGCCGCCCCATGTGCCGCGACCATCGAGATGCAGCCCGCCGGCAAAGCTTTCGCGGCGTTCCCGTTCGCTGCGGTAGTCGTAGAGGTCGAAGGAACCATCGCTGCAGTAGCGGTCGTAGCGGCCCTCGGCGCTGCAGCCGAAAGGAAAGGCGATGCGGTCGTCGGTGCGCAACTGCTGGGTCATGGCGTCCGCCACGACCTGCCAGTCCTCCCCCAGGCGCTGGGTCCAGCGCAGGCTCGCGGTCGTGCCGTCGAAGACGACCGGCAGCGACCAGCTCTGGTTGTTCAGATTCGTCCGCGGGTCGATCTCGCGTGCCGAGGGAACACGCGGGCCCAGCATGCTGTAGCCCGGCATGCTGGGTTGCGATTGATGGCTGAGCTCGATCTCGGCGTCCAGACGCTCGCCAGGGCCGAATCGGGCAGCGGCCGACAGTGCCAGGAGACTTCGCTGGCCCTTGGCGTCACGCAGCACCGGCTCCAGCGACTCCGTGGCAGCGTTCAGCCGCAAGCCAAGTGCATCGCTTCCCCCCAGCTGGCGTTCCACGTCGACAGCAGCCTTCCAGCTCCCGCGCTCCGTCCATCCGACGAACAACGTGGACTGGTCGGCCCCTCGGGGGCGCTTCAAGACGAGGTTCACGAGGCCCCCGGGTGCGCTCGTGCCCGCCTGGGCGCCACTGGTGCCTTTGAGGATCTCGATGCGCTCCTTGTTGTCGAGCAGGAGCGCGGTCTCCGCGCTAATGGGCAGGCCGTCGCGCTGCACGTTGTGGTTGTTGTCCAGCGTGAAGCCGCGGATGGTCAAAGTGCTCCAGTAGCCCGGAGAGTTGTAGGAGTCCGCGACGCTCGCATCCAGGGCGGTCACCCCCGCCAGCGATTCGATGCCGGCGTCGGCGAGACTGGCGCCGGTCAGCGTGAGCGTCTGGAACGGTGCCTTGGCGGCCGGCACGTCGCCGAAACCCGCCACGCCTGCCAGCGCCGGCACCGGGCGACCTGTGATGGTGATCTGCTCGACCGCGTGCGCGCTGCCGCAGGCACTCACCGCCGCGAGCGTGACCGTGCGCAAGGGGAACCTGCGCGCGAGGAAAGGGGAAAGAAGGTTCGATGCCATCTCGGACTCGACAAGTCGATGGCAGGTCGGCAAGTTCGGAAGGAGGCTTCGCGCGCAGTTCAGTCGCACGCGGCCGTCTTGAGCTGCTTCCCTGCGCGAGGATTACCTCAATCAGGTTCGAAGGGTGTCTCTCAGTCGGGCGGCAGCAGGGCAGCCCGACACCCCTAGCGGATGCGCCACGGCGTCGTCATGACCCCGCGGCGACGGGATTATCGCCGCGCAGGCGGGTCGTACGCCCTCTCGGCGGTCAAAGAAAAGCCCGCGTGGCTGGCGCCAGGCGGGCGGTTCGGCCGGGGCGGTCGACTCAGCGGACGAGCTGGTCGAGCTTGTCCTTGCGGTCCTTCCACTCATCGGCATCCGGCAGGGCCGGCTTGCGCTTGGTGATGCTCGGCCAGCCCTTCGCAAGCTCGGCGTTCAAGGCGATGAATTTCTGCTGGTCGGCCGACACGTCCTCCTCCGGGAGGATCGCGTTGACCGGGCACTCGGGGATGCACACCGCGCAGTCGATGCACTCGTCGGGATCGATGGCCAGGAAGTTGGGGCCTTCGCGGAAGCAATCGACTGGGCAGACGTCGACGCAGTCGGTGTACTTGCAGCGGATGCAGGCTTCGGTGACGACGTGGGTCATGGGTGGCGGTGGCAGTGGGAAGTTCGAGAAGATCGGGCCCCTCGGGGCGCGAAGGCCTCGGCTCACGCCAATGCGAGCCGAAGCAAAGCGATGAATTTTAAGGCCTGGTGAAGGCGGCGGCGGGATCGCCCTCACTGGCCGCGGGCTCGTCGCCCGCGCGTACACCGGCCGGACTGGCCCGCTGCAGGACCGGGCGGGCGCCCACGCCGACGGTGACCACCGCCGGCCGGCCCGAGTGCACGAGGCAGGCCGTCGGCAAGGTGCCCACGTCGTGATCGCTGACGATCTGGTCCGGCCAACCGGCCCGCGAGACCACGCAGACCGGCGTGTCGGCCGGCCAGCCCGCCTCGGCCAAGCGGCGCGCCAGCATCGCAAGCTGGCGTCCTGCCATGTAGAACACCTCGGTGTCGGCGCGGCGACCTGCGTTCAGCTCCCGCTCCTGCGTCATGGCCGTCGTCAGCGCCACGCTGCGGCCGTCGCCGCGACGAGTCAGCGGGCGTGAGGAAGCGGCTGCGGCCGCGAGTGCGGAGGTCACCCCCGGGATGACCTCGCTCGTGATGCCGGCCTCTGCCAGTGCCTGCTGCTCTTCCTCCAGGCGGCCGAAGACGCTCGGGTCTCCGCCCTTCAGGCGGGCGACGATCGCGCCGGTCGACGCGTACTGGACCAGCAGCACGTTGATGCGGTCCTGGCCTGTGGAGGCGGAAAAGCCGCGCTTGCCCACATCGACCCATTCAGCGGCGGGAGCGAACTCGCGCAGCGCCGGATCGGTCAGCGCGTCGTAGAGCACCACGCTGGCGCGGGCCAAGGCGCGGGCGCCACGCAGCGTGATCAGATCCGCTGCCCCCGGGCCGGCGCCGATGAAGATGACGTGCCCGGCACTCAAGCAGCATTCCCCGGAAGATCAGGCGGCGACCGCCTCGCCACTGGCGGCGTGGCGATCCGTCTGGACGGCGTGCAGGCCACACTCCTTGGCTTTCTCATCCTCCCACCACCAGCGGCCGGCACGGAACTCCTCACCCACGGCAATCGCGCGCGTGCAAGGTGCGCAGCCGATGCTCGGCATGAACTGGTCGTGCAGTGCGTTGTGGGGCACGTCGTGGGTGGCGATGTAATGCCAGATGTCGTTCCAGGTCCAGTCGGCGAGCGGGTTGAACTTGATCCGGCCGTTGGCTTCGACCTCGCGCAGCGGCACGCCGCCGCGGTTCGCCGATTGCTCGCGTCGCAGCCCGGTGACCCAGGCCTCGCGTCCATCGAGCATGCGCGACAGCGGTTCGAGCTTGCGGATCTCGCAGCAATTCTTGCGCAGATCGATGCTCTGGTACATCGCCTCCTCGCCGTGGCGGCGGACGAAATGCACGACCGACTCCTCGCGGGGGGCATACACCTCCACCGCGAGGCCGTAGCGCTGCTCGATGGCGGGGATGAGTGCCAGCGTTTCGGCGTGCAGCTTGCCGGTCTGCAGCGTGCCGATGGCGATCGGCAGGCCGAGGCGAGCAATGAGGTCGGTCAGCACCATGTCCTCGGCGCCCAGGCTGGTAGCCTGGACGATCGACTCAGGATGGGCCGAAGCCGCTTCGCGCAACTGGGCGATGGTGGCCTCGACGCGCTCCTCGTAGCCCTCGGTGTGCCGGGCGTACAAGGAGATGGCGCTAGATGCGGCTGCCGTGGGGAGGAAGGACAGGGAAGACTGCTGGGCGCTCATGCCGGAACCCTCGCGAACAGCGGGCGCGGCTGGTGCACGTCGCCCTGATAGAAGTCGGTGACCAGCGTCAGTGCCCGGCGGGCACTGGACTCGCTCTGGCCATCGCGCAACTGGACCGCATCGAAGCCGGTGCGGGCCAGCAGCGGGAGCATGTCGACAACCACGTCTCCGGTCGCACGGATCTCGCCGGCATATCGAAGGCGGGCGCGCAGGACGCGGGCCTGGCTGTACGCGCGGCCGTCTATCCACTTGGGGAACTGCAGCGCCACCAGCGAGAAGCGGGCAAGGTCGTCGGTCAGATCCTCGACATCCGCCGTGTTGGCCAAGGTGATGCCGACCGGCACGTCCGCAGGCCAGGTGTTGCGCACCGCCTGCCACTGCTCGGCCGTCAGGAGGCTGTACGGGGCCACAGGCGGAATCGGTGTCGGGCCGAATTCGCCGACGACGGCGCGCCAGGGATCGTGCGCGGGCTTCACGAAGTTCATCGGGAACTGGCTCATCACACGGCCTCCACAGCTTCGGCGGCCGCGACTGCCTTGACGGGGGCCACGGCAGTCTCATGGCGAACCGCGTCGGCCGCGGCGCGGAAGGGCGCCACGCCAAGGCGGCGAGCCGTGTCGATGAAGAGCTCGCCGGCGGCACGCTCTCGACGGAAGACATCGATCAACGCCTCCACCACGTCGGGCACCTCGTCGGCCGAGAAGGAGGGGCCGATCACCTTGCCCGGCGTGGCGGCACCACTCTGAGTCGAACCGTCGGAGCCGCCGATCGAGACCTGGTACCACTCGGCGCCGTCCTTGTCGACGCCCAGGATGCCGATGTGGCCGGTGTGGTGGTGGCCGCAGGAGTTCATGCAGCCGCTGATGTGCAGGTCGATGTTCCCGAGGTCGTAAAGGGCGTCGAGATCGTCGAAGCGCTCGCTGATGCTGGCAGCGACCGGGATGGAGCGGGCGTTCGCCAGGGCGCAGAAATCTCCCCCCGGGCAGGCGATCATGTCCGTCAGGAGGCCGATGTTGGGGGTGGCAAAGCCGGCTTCCTTGGCTGCGTGCCAGACCGAGAAGAGATCGGCCTCGCGGACCCAGGGAAGCACCAGGTTCTGCTCGTGCGAGACACGCAGCTCGCCCAGCGAATAGCGGTCTGCAATGGTGGCGGCCGCCTCCATCTGGCTGGACGTCACGTCCCCGGGGGCCTGCCCCGCGCGCTTGAGCGACAGGGTCACGGCGCGATAGCCGGGAATCTTGTGGGCGTGCACGTTGCGTTCCATCCAGCGCAGGAACGCGGTGGGAGCGGGGCCCGTGCGGTGGGGGTCGAAGCCGTTGGTGGCCGGGCGCACGCCGGCGGGCAGTTCGAAGTGCCGTGCCACGCGCTCCAGTTCGGACACCGGGATGATGTGGTCACGGCCGTCGGCATCCTGCTCCAGGATCTTGGTGAACTCGGCGTTGACCGCGTCGATGAACTTCTGACCCTCGGCCTTGACCAGGATCTTGATCCGCGCCTTGTAGGCGTTGTCGCGTCGGCCGAACCGGTTGTAGACGCGGACGATCGCTTCTATGTAGACCAGGATCTCCTGCCAGGGCACAAAGGCATTGACGACCGTGCCGATGACCGGGGTGCGGCCCATGCCGCCCCCCACGTAGACCTCGAAACCGACTTCGCCGGCCTCGTTCTTCACCAGCTGAAGGCCCACGTCATGCCACGCTATGGCGGCCCGGTCCTCCACCGTGCCACTCACGGCGATCTTGAACTTGCGCGGCAGGAAGGCGAACTCCGGATGCAGCGAGCTCCACTGGCGCAGGATCTCGCAATACGGGCGGGGATCGACGATCTCGTCGGGGGCGATGCCTGCAAAGACATCGCTGGTGATGTTGCGGATGCAGTTGCCGGAAGTCTGGATGCCGTGCATGTCGACATCCGCCAGCAGGTCCATGGCATCCGCCGAACGCGGCAGCGGAATCCAGTTGTATTGAATGTTCTGGCGGGTCGTGAAATGACCGACGCCCCGATCGAGTTCGCGGCCGATGCGGGCCAGCTGGCGCAGTTGGCGCGACGACAATTCACCATAAGGGACCGCCACACGCAGCATCGGCGCGTGGCGCTGGATGTACCAGCCGTTCTGCAACCTGAGCGGGCGGAAGTCGTCGTCCGTCAGCTCGCCGGCCAGGTTGCGCTCGAGCTGATCACGAAACTGCGCGGCCCGTTGGCGGACAAACTGGCGGTCGAAAGAGGTGTACTGGTACATGTGAAAGTCGAAAAAGCTTTGCCGCTTATGCGGCTTGGTGGGGACTCTACGGATCCCTCATATGCTTGGAAAGAACACAAATTTCACTTGAATATTCCATCTGAATCTAAAGCCGGCTTTTTCGAGCGTCGCCGGAAGTGCTGCACCCATCTGTTCTGGGCCCTGGCCGCGGCCGGCCCGTTGACGGCCTGCCAGACCACGGCTCCCGTGCCGCCTCACCACGCGGTGACAGAGCCGCCGGTTGTGGCGCCACAGCCGCCGAGCAACCCCCCTGCGCCGCCACGGCCGCCCCGCATCGGCCTGGCGCTGGGCGGCGGCGCCGCACGCGGATTCGCCCACATCGGGGTCATCCAGGTCCTGGAGGAGAACGGGATACGGCCGGACCTGGTGGTCGGAACCTCTGCCGGCAGCCTGGTGGCGGCTCTGTACGCCTCGGGCAAGAGCGGCGTGGAGATGGGCAGCCTCGCGCAGTCCATGGACGAGTCCGGCCTGACCGACTGGTCCTTTCCCGGCCGTGGCCTGATCCGCGGCGAGGCGCTGGCCCGCTACGTGCGCGCCCAGACGAGCGGCCTGACGATAGAACAGATGAGGCTGCCGCTGGGCATCGTGGCCACGGACCTGTCCGACGGACAGCCGATCCTGTTCCAGCGCGGCGATGTCGGTGCGGCGGTCCGGGCGTCCAGCGCGGTGCCGGCGGTGTTCCAGCCCGTGCGGATCGGCACCCACGAATATGTGGACGGCGGCCTGGTTTCGCCCGTGCCCGTGCGCTTCGCGAGGCAGATGGGAGCCGAATTGGTGATCGCGGTGGACATATCCACCCCTCCGGACGGCAACGGGACAGGCGACGCCTTGCGCATGCTGCTGCAGACCTTCGCGATCATGGGCCGCAGCATCAACCGCCTGGAGCTCAAGGATGCGGACGTGGTCCTCAGACCGACCCTGGCGGGTGTGTCCGGCGCCGACTTCACGGCCCGCATGAAGGCCGTCCAGTCGGGGCGGGAAGCTGCCCTGGCGGCATTGCCTCAGCTGCGTCAGCGGATCGCTACGCTCACCCGCTGAGCCAGCACATCACGAAAAAAACCCGGCCCATCCTTGCGGATGGCCGGGTCGGAAGGTACCTGGAAAGCCAATCTTTCAAGAGGTACCGAGGAGACAACCTTCCATGAAGGCCGCGCCACTCAGCAGGCGCGGCCCATGAGAGATAACCGGCACGCGACGGAAGTTCCGTCACCGTGAACTGGCCTTCGCGTGCTCCTCGGCGGCCTTGGCGCCTCAGGCCTTCGGTTTTGCTCGTCTGACCAGGATCAGGCGGCGGCGCGGCGCGTGGCCTTCGGAGCCGACTGGGCGGCCTTGACGGCGGTGGTGGTCACGGCCTGGAAGTTGGCTTCGGCGACTTCAGCAGCCTGCTTGGCGGCCTTGTGGGCGCTTTCGTAGGCGTTGTTGGCGGCCGAGATGGCGGACTTCACCAGGGCAACCGCGCTCTCGGTGCCGGCCGGGGCGTTCTTCACCGCGGTGTCGACGCCGGCCATGAACTTCTTCTGGGCGTCGGCCAGCTGGGTTTCGGCGATCTTGGTCACTTCGGCGTTGGTCGAAGCGGCGATGTCGTACAGGTGGCGGCTGTAGGCAGCGGCCTTTTCGGCGGCCGGTTGCAGCAGGCCGGCTTGCAGGGACAGCAGCTCTTGCGCATCCTTGACAGCCAGGGTGGCCTTGGCGGTCTCGGCGACTTCGCCCAGCGAAGCCTTGGCGACTTGCAGGTTCAGCTCGACGAGCTTCTCGACGCCTTCGAAGGCCTTGTTGGTCAGGTCGAACAGGGTTTCGACGTTGGCCTTTTGAGCGGCGAGGACTTGTTCAGCGGTCAGCATAAATTTCTCCAGAGGGATGGTGAGGAACAACACGGGACTGCAGCCCTTCCAACATCTATGGTGCGCTGCAACATGACTCGAAGTATAGGCGCCCAGAGCAGCATTGCAAGCTGTTTTGTTGCACTGCAGCAAAGTCTAGGGATATCAGCCTAGACCTTCCTGGTGACGGCGCTGTGGCAAATTGCGTCGCACCATGATGCTGGCGTACACGTCCGACCTTTTCGTCCTGCCGCTGCCCGAGGGTCACCGGTTCCCTATGCCGAAGTACCGCCTGCTGCGCGAGCGGGTCGCCGCGGAGCTGGCCACGGCCGTGGAACTGGCGGAGGCCCCGGCCGCCACGGAGGGCGAACTCGCCCTGGCGCACGAGCCCGTCTATGTCAGCGCGGTGCTCGAAGGCTTGCTGAGCCCGGCGGCGCAGCGCGAAATCGGCTTTCCGTGGTCTGCCAGGATGGCCGAACGGGCCCGCCGGTCGGTGGGCGCCACGATCGCTGCAGCCCGCACGGCCCTGGCCCAGGGCGTGTCGGCCAACCTCGCCGGCGGCACCCACCATGCCAGCGCGGAAAAGGGCTCCGGCTATTGCGTCTTCAACGACGTGGCGGTGGCCGCTCGCCTGATGCAGGCCGAATGGCACCGGAAGCACCGGGCGTTGTTGCGCGTGCTGGTCATCGATCTGGACGTCCATCAGGGCAACGGCACGGCGGCCATCTTTGCCGAGGACCCCACGGTGTTCACCTTCTCCATGCACGGCGAGCGCAACTTTCCGTTCCGCAAGGCTGCCAGCGACCTGGACGTCGAACTGCCCGACGGCTGTCGTGACGAGTCCTACCTCGGCGCGCTCGACCAGGCCATGCAGGCGATCTGGCGTCACCACGAGGGTCGTCAGCCGGGCCTGGCCTTCTACCTGGCGGGAGCCGATCCCCATGAGAACGACCGCCTCGGGCGGCTCAAGCTGAGTGCCCCCGGCCTCGCCGAACGCGACCGTCGCGTGCTGACCGCCTTGCGCGAGCGCGGCATTCCCGTCGCGCTCAGCATGGCGGGCGGCTACGGTCGTGACATCCACGAGACGGTAGCCATCCAGGCACACACGCTCGCGCTGGCGGCTGAAAGCTGGCGCGCCTGGCAGGCGATGGAACAATCGCCTGCATGACCGTAGACGCCGCCGCTCCAGCCCCCACCCGACCCCAAGCTCCGGAGCGTGGTAGCTACCCGGCGTTCCGACCGATCAGCACGCGCTGGATGGACAACGACGCCTACGGCCACGTCAACAACGTCGTCTACTACAGCTTCTTCGACACGGCGGTGAACGGCTTTCTCATCGAGGCCGGTGCCTTGCAGATAGAGACCAGCCCGGTGATCGGCCTGGTCGTCGAGACGCATTGCAACTACTACGCGCCGCTGGCCTTCCCCCAGGCCGTCGAGGCCGGCTTGCGGGTGGCCCAGGTGGGCCATTCGAGTGTCCGCTACGAGATCGGGCTGTTCGCCGCGGGCGACGCCCAGTGCGCCGCGGCGGGTCATTTCGTCCACGTCTATGTCGATCGCCAGACCCGCCGGCCTGTGTCACTGCCCGAGGCCCTGCGAGCGGCCCTGCAACCACTGCGAGGGTGAATGCCATGACATCGAACTCCGTACCGTCCGAGGCGGCGGTTGCCGCCGTCGATGCGGCCATCACCAGCCGCCGCTCCATCCGGGCTTTCCTGCCCACGCCGGTGCCGCGCCAGACCATAGAGCAGATCCTGGCCGTGGCGTCGCGCGCGCCGTCCGGCACCAACACCCAGCCCTGGCGGGTGCACGTGCTCACGGGGGAGGCGCGCAAGCGCCTGTCCGACCGCATCCGCGCGGCCTATGACCAGCCCGAGGAACGGATGCAGCACAGCGAGGAGTACGCCTACTACCCGACGCAATGGCGCGCCCCCTACATCGACCGTCGCCGCAAGGTGGGCTGGGACCTGTACGGACTGCTGGGCATAGGCAAGGCCGACAAGACCCGCATGCATGCGCAGCATGGCCGCAACTACGATTTCTTCGACGCCCCGGTCGGACTGATCTTCACCATCGAGCGAGTGATGCAGCAGGGCAGCTGGCTGGACTACGGCATGTTCCTGCAGAACGTCATGGTGGCCGCGCGGGCGCGAGGGCTGGACACCTGCCCGCAGGCGGCGTTCACCCAGTTCCATCGCGTGATCGCCGCGGAACTCGGCCTGCCGCCCGAAGAGATGGTCGTCTGCGGCATGGCGCTGGGGCATGCCGATCCGGATGCCGTCGAGAACAGCCTCGTCACAGAGCGCGAGCCGGTCGCCGGCTTTGCGCGCTTTCATGGCTAGCTGGCCGCTGGAGTTCTGGCTTTTCGGGGCGATGCTGGCCGGCGTGGCGCTGTTCCACCGTGCGGCGCTTCGCATCGCGCTGGGCGGGGTGACGGCCATCTCGCTGTACAAGATCCTGGCTTCGCCTTTCGCCGCAGGCCCCGGCCTCGCCGGCTTCGGCACCCATCTGCAGCACGAGTCCGTCGTGCTGTCCAACCTGCTTCTCTTGCTGCTGGGCTTCGCCCTGCTGGCCGAGCACTTCGAGCGCAGCGAGCTGCCCGCGCTCCTGCCGCGCTGGCTGCCGGACGACTGGAAGGGATGCTTCGCGCTGCTCGCGCTGGTGTTCGTGCTGTCGGCCTTCCTCGACAACATCGCGGCCGCCATGATCGGCGGCGCGATCGCCCACACGGTCTTCCGGGGGCGCCTGCACATCGGCTACCTGGCCGCGATCGTGGCGGCTTCCAACGCTGGCGGCGCGGGCAGCGTGGTGGGGGACACCACCACCACCATGCTGTGGATCGCCGGCGTCTCGCCGCTGGAGGTGCTGGAGGCCTTCATAGGATCCGCCGTAGCGCTGGTCGTGTGCGGCGTGCCCGCCTCGATCCAGCAGCAGGCCTGGTCGCCGATCCAGAAGGACGAGTCGGCGCATGTGCACATCGATGGCGTGCGCCTGGCCGTCGTCGGCTTCATGCTGCTCGCGGCCATAGGCACCAATGTGCTGGTCAATACCCGCTGGGCGGACACATCGCAGCGCTTCCCTTTCCTGGGCGTCGCGGTCTGGGTGGCGCTGCTGATGGCGGCCCCGTGGCGGCCACCGGCCTGGCGGCTCCTCCCGGGCGCTTTCAAGGGCTCGATCTTTCTGCTGGCGCTGGTGCTCGCGGCGTCGATGATGCCGGTGGAGCGGCTGCCGCCGGCGTCCTGGTCCACCGCGCTCGGGCTGGGATTCCTCTCCGCCGCCTTCGACAACATCCCGTTGACCGCGCTCGCCCTGAAGCAGGGCGGCTACGACTGGGGCTTCCTCGCCTATGCGGTAGGCTTTGGCGGCTCGATGCTCTGGTTCGGCTCGTCTGCCGGCGTGGCGCTGGCCAACATGTACCCCGAAGCGCGATCCGTCGGCCTGTGGCTGACGCGGGGCTGGTACGTCGCAGTGGCCTACGTCGCCGGCTTCCTGGTGATGCTGGGGCTGATCGGGTTCCAGCCCGGCAGCGTGCCCGCCCGGCATCCAGCCGTGTCCCTGATGACGAGGAGCTTGTCGCCATGAGTGCAGATCAACGTCCCCGCGTGTTCGTCGCGCGCCGCCTGTTCCCCGAGGTCGTCGACCGCCTGCGGCCGCACTTCGAGGTCGACTATCGGGAGGCCGACGACCCGATGACGGCAGAGGCGCTGATGGCGCGCCTGCAAGGCTGCGCTGGGGCGCTGATAGCCGGCACCGAACCCATCAACGCCCCGCTGCTGGACGCGTGCCCGCAACTGCGCGCGGTTTGCAGCATGGCCGTGGGCTTCAACAACATCGACGTGCCGGCCTGCACCGCGCACGGCGTGCTGGCCACCAACGCCCCCGGCGTGCTGACGGAGACCACGGCGGACTTCGGCTTCGCGCTGATGATGGCCACGGCACGCCGCATCACCGAAAGCGAGCACTGGTTGCGCGCCGGCCGCTGGTTGCATTGGTCGGTCGATCTGTTCGCCGGCTCCGACGTCCACGGTGCCACGCTCGGCATCATCGGGATGGGCCGCATTGGCCAGGCCATCGCGCGTCGAGGTGCCCTGGGTTTCGGCATGAAGGTGGCCTACCACAACCGCAGCCGCCTGCCGGCCGAAGAAGAAGCGGCGCTCGGCGCGCGCTACCTCGGCCTGCACGAGCTGCTGCGCGAGGTGGACCACCTCGTCATCGTCGTTCCCTATTCGCAGCAGACCCATCACCTGATTGGCGCTGCCGAACTGGACCTGATGAAGCCCACCGCTACCCTGACCAACATCGCACGGGGCGGTGTGGTCGACGACGCGGCACTGGCCCAGGCCCTGAAGGCGCGCCGAATCGCTGCGGCCGGACTGGACGTGTTCGAGGGCGAGCCGCAGCTGAACCCCGCGCTGCTCGAAGTCCCCAACATCGTGCTGACCCCTCACATCGCCAGTGCCAGCCTGCCCACCCGCCGGGCGATGGCCGATCTCGCGGCGACCAATCTCATCGCCGCGTTGACCGGCGGCGCACCGCCCACTGCCTTGAACCCCGAGGTCCTCGAACGGCGAGGGTGAACGCCGCGCTGCGACAATGCGGCGATGACCCTGGGTGACTGGCTGACGATTGCGCTGCTCGCGCTGAACCTTGTTCTCTTGTTGTGGATCCTGGGGCGCCGCCCCGCGGCTGATGCGACGGTGCCTGCGCTCGAGCAGCTGGCGCAGCAACAGCTCCAGGGTGGCGAGCGCCTGGAGCGCGAACTGCGCAATGAAGTGCAGGCCAGTGCCAGCGCCACCCGCGGCGAGCTGGGCCGAAGCCTGTCGCTGTTCCAGCAGGCCCTGCTGACCCAGTCCGGCGACGTCGCGCGGACGCAGAACGAGCAGATCGACAGCTTCCGGGGCCAGCTGGCCGCGATGCAGCAGCAGGTGGCCCAGGCGCTGCAGACCAGCGTGCAGGCCCTGACGCAGGCGCAGGTCCAGGGCCGGGAAGCGCAGGACATGGCGCTCAAGCGCTTCGCCGACAGCCAGGCCGAGCAGCTCAAGAGCCTGTCCGAGGCCAACGAGCGGCGCCTGGCCGACGTGCGGCAGGCGGTCGAACAGCGCCTGGCCACCCTGCAGGAGGGCAACGAGCGCAAGCTTGAGCAGATGCGTGCAACGGTCGACGAGAAGCTGCACGCGACCCTCGAGCAACGGCTGGGTGAAAGCTTCAAGCAGGTGGCCGATCGGCTGGAGCAGGTCCACAAGGGGCTGGGCGACATGCAGGCCCTGGCGCGCGATGTAGGCTCGCTCAACCGCGTGTTGACGAACGTGAAGACGCGCGGCATGTTCGGCGAGGTGCAGTTGGCGGGCCTGCTGGAGCAGGTGTTGACGCCCGATCAGTACAGCGTCAACGTCGAGACGGTGCCGGGCAGCCGCGAGCGGGTCGATTTCGCCATCCGCCTGCCGGGGCGTCGAGACGACGGCGCCCCCTTGTGGCTGCCCATCGATGCCAAGTTCCCGCGTGAGGACTACGAGCGCCTGCTCAACGCGCAAGACGAAGCCGACAAGCCTGCGATGGAAGCGGCCGCCAAGGCCATCGAGACGCGGCTGCGGCAGGAGGCCAAGTCGATCCGCGAGAAGTACGTGGCCGCGCCGTACACGACCGATTTCGCGATCCTCTTCGTACCGACCGAGGGCTTGTACGCCGAGGCGTTGCGCCGCCCAGGGCTGGTCGAGGGGCTGCAGCGCGAATACCGCATCACCCTGGCCGGCCCGACGACTTTGATGGCCACCCTCAACAGCCTGCAGATGGGCTTTCGCACGCTCGCGCTGGAAAAGCGCAGCGCCGAGGTGTGGGAGGTGCTGGGGGCGGTCAAGGGCGAGTTCCACAAGTTCGGCGAAGTGCTGGCCAAGACCAAGCGCAAGATCGAGGAGGCCGGCAACCAGATCGAGATGGCCGAGACCCGCACGCGGGTGATGGCTCGCAAGCTCAAGGGGGTCGAGGCCCTGCCTGAGATCGAGGCCCAGGCGCTGCTCGGAGCCTCGGCCACGCCCGACCAGGACGAACTGGATCTGTAGGGCCACGGTTGACCAATCCCCAGCCCGACACCGTCTCGCCGGCCGACCCGCGCCGTACGCTGCGGGCAGCTGTCGGTGCACTGATCTGCGTTCACGCCGCCATGGCGGCGACCCGCGTGACGGCCAGCCTGCTGGTGCTGCAACAGGGCTACCCGGAGTGGACGGTCGGCGCGTTGTTGTCGCTGTTTGCGGTCGCGCCTTTGGGCTTGTCGCTGTGGGCCGGGCGCCTGGCCGACCGCCACGGCTTGCATCGGCCCCTGGCGGTGGGTGTGGCCATGGGGGCCGTCGGCGCAGCGGCGGCCGTGCTGAGCCAGCATCCGGTGGCGTTGTCCTTTGCGGCGCTGGCCACGGGCGGCGCGGTGGCCGTGGCAGCGGTGGGCATACAGCGCGAGGCCGGCCTGTTGGCGCGCGAGCCCAGCGACCTGAAGCGGGTGTTCAGCTGGATAGCGCTCGGGCCGGCCTTGTCCAACGCCTTGGCGCCGATCATCGTCGGCCTGCTGATCGACCACGTGGGCTTTCGCGCAGGCTTCGTCTTTGCGCTGTTGCTGCCGGCCATCGCCTGGTGGCTGGGTCGGCAGGTTCCGCGCGCCGTGGTGACCGCTCCTCGAGCGGCCGAAGAAGACAGCCGCGGCCGCCCGCGCACCGCCTGGGGCCTGCTGCGAATGGTTTCGCTGCGGCGCCTGCTGCTGGTCAATCTGGCGCTGTCCGCCTGCTGGGATGCGCACACCTTTGCCGTGCCTGTGCTGGGCCATGCGCGGGGGCTGAGCGCCTCCAGCATCGGCCTGATCCTCGGCTCTTTTGCGGTGGCGGCGACGCTGGTGCGCCTGGCCATCTCGCGCTGGGCCGAGCACCTCGAAGAGCGACGGGCGCTGCGCCGGGCGATGGCGCTGGCCACGGCTGTGTGCGTCGTCTACCCGTGGCTGCCGGGTGTGCCCGGCATGCTGGCCGGCTCGGCCCTGCTCGGGTTGGCGCTCGGCTCGGTGCAGCCGATGATTCTTTCGATGCTGCACCAGGTGACGCCTTCGGACCGCCACGGCCAGGCCCTGGGCTTGCGCATGCTGGTGACCAACGGCGCCACCATCGTCATGCCCTCGGGCTTCGGGTTTCTGGCGGCGCTCACCGTGCCCGCCGCGCCCCTGTGGCTCATGGGTTCGCTGGTGCTGGGCGCGCAGCTCGCGGCGCGGCGCATAGAACCGGCGCCGGGCTGACGCCGCGGAATCAGAAGCGGATGTTCGGGCCGCTGGCCGGCCGGGCCGGGGCCGTGTCGTTGGGCGACGGGGCGGCGGCGTCAGCGGCGTTCGCCGGCGTGGGCTCGACGATGGTCAGCAAGGGCGTCGGCAGCGGCTGGCGGTAGCTGGCCGGCAGCTTGTTCTCCTTCGGGTAGCCGGCGGCGTCGAGGTAGCTGTGCCACTCGCCCGGCGTCAGGCCCTTCACCTGTTGCTGGCCGACGGCCAGGACCGGGACATTCGTCGTGCCCGCCAGCCGCTGCAGTGCGGCCTGGTCGGCGCTGGTGTTGTTCAGCGTCTTCTCGGCGAAGGGGATGCCGCGCTGGCGCAGCAGCTGCCGCCCGCTGTCGCAGGGCCCGCAATCCTTGCTGGTGTACAGCGTCACCGGGTACTTGCCGGCCGCCTGCTGAACCTCGAAAGGCAGGCCGACCAGGCTGGGCGCACCGCCACCACCGGCTCCCACGGCCACCGGCTTGACCTTGGCGCTGCTGTCGACGGGCGGGGTGTCGGTGTAGGTGACCTTGCCGTCCGGGCCGACGACCTTGTAGACCGCATGCGCCGGACCGGACAGGACCAGCAGGGCGGCGGTGGCGAGCAGGGTGGGGCGAAGAAACTTCATGGCAGTCGGGTGGGGTCCAGGGAGTGAAGGCGAATCTAGCGGAACTCGGTGGCGGCAGAGGCCGGCCTCAGGCGGCGATGCCCTGGTGCCGCAGCAGAGCATCGATGCTGGGCTCGCGGCCGCGGAAAGCCTTGAAGCTCTCGAGGGCCGGCCGGCTGCCACCGACCTCCAGGATCTCGCTGCGGTAGCGGCGGCCGGTGTCCGGGCTGAGCACGCCTTCCTCCTCGAAGGCGCTGAACGCGTCGGCCGACAGCACCTCGGCCCACTTGTAGCTGTAGTAGCCGGCCGAGTAGCCGCCGGCAAAGATGTGCGAGAACGTGTGCGAGTTCCGCGCGAAGGGCGGCGGCATGATGACCGCGACCTCGCGGCGCACCTCGTCCGCAATGGCCTGCACGCGCTGCGGGGCGTCGGCCTCGGTGTGCAGCCGCATGTCGAACAGACCGAACTCCACCTGGCGCAGCGTCTGCAGGCCGCTCTGGAAGTTCTTGGCCGCCAGCATCTTGTCGAACAGGGCGCGCGGCATCGGCTCACCCGTCTCCACATGGGCGGTGAGGTGCTTCAGGACGTCCCACTCCCAGCAGAAGTTCTCCATGAACTGGCTGGGGAGCTCGACCGCATCCCACTCGACACCGGCAATGCCCGACACGCCGAGGTCGTCCACCTGCGTCAGCAGGTGGTGCAGGCCATGGCCGAATTCGTGGAACAGGGTGATGACGTCATCGTGGGTGAGCAGCGCGGGCTTGTCGCCCACCGGAGCGGCGAAGTTGCACACGAGATGCGCGATGGGCGTCTGCAGGCGGCCGGTGTCCGGACGGCGCCAGCGCTCGCGCGCGTCGTCCATCCAGGCACCCGGGCGCTTGCCTGGGCGGGCGTGGGGATCGAGGTAGAACTCGCCCACCAGCTCTCCGGCCCGCTCGATGCGGAAGAAGCGAACGGACTCGTTCCAGACGCGGGCCTGGCTGGGGCGGATCGCCACGTCGAACAGCGTCTCGACGATCTTGAACAAGCCGTCGAGCGCCTTGGGCAGCGGGAAGTAGGCCTTGACCTCCTGGTCGCTGAAGGCGTAGCGGGCCTCCTTCAGCTTCTCGCTGGCGTAGGCGATGTCCCAGGATTGGAGATCCGGCAGTCCGAGCTCGCGCGCGGCGAATTCGCGCAGCTCGGCCAGGTCGCGCTCGGCGCTGGCGCGGGCCTTGTGCGCCAGGTCGCGCAGGAAGGCCATGACCTCGGCCGGCGTGCGGGCCATCTTGCTGGCCAGCGACACCTCGGCGTAGTTCGCGTAGCCGAGCAGCTGCGACTCCTCCTGCCGCAGGCTGAGCAGCTCGGCCATGATCGGCGAGTTGTCCAGCTCCGGCGGGCCCTGCTCGCAGGCGCGGGTCACGTAGGCCGCGTAGAGCTTCTCGCGCAGCGGCCGATGGCTGCCGTACTGCAGCACGGGGAAGTAGCTGGGGAAGTGCAGGGTGATCTTGTGGCCGGCCTGACCGTCCTTCTCGGCCGCCTCGCGCATGCCCTGCACCACGTCGGCCGGCACGCCGACGAGCTCTTCGGCCGTCGCGTAGTAGGCGAAGGCGTCGGTGGCATCGAGCACGTGGTTGGAGAAGGCTTGCGACAGCTCGGCCATGCGGTCCTGGAGGGTGGCGAAGCGCGCCTTGGCTTCGCCCTGCAGGTCGGCGCCGCCGAGCTTGAAATCGCGCAGCCAGTGGGCCAGGGCCTGCTGGCGCGGTGCGCTGAGGGAGGCTGCACCCGGGCTGGCGGCCACCGCGCGGTACTTGGCGTACAGGCGCTCGTCGCTGCCCTGGCGGGTGTAGAACTCCGTCACTCGCGCGAGGTTCCCGGCGTGTGCGGCACGCAGCTCAGGCGTGTCGGCGACGTGGTTGAGATGGTTCACCGCCCCCCAGGCGCGGGCCAGCTTCTCGGTCGCGACCGCCAGCACCGCGGACATGGCGTCGAAGTCGGCCGGCACCTCCGGCCCGACCACGCGTTCCAGCGCGGCGTTGGCGCCGGAAAGCAGTTCGTCGACGGCCGGCGTGACATGCTCGGGCCGGATCGCGTCATACGCCATCGGGCCTTCGAACTGGAGCAAGGGGTTCGCGTTCATCTCGTTTCCCGTGGGGCAGTGATGGACTGACTCAGATGCCGGCGCGGCGTTCCGCGGCTTCGATGGTGTTGACCAGCAGCATGGTGATCGTCATGGGGCCGACGCCGCCCGGCACCGGCGTGATCCAGCCGGCGATCTCGCTCACTCCCGCGAAATCCACGTCGCCGCAGAGCTTGCCTTCGTCGTTGCGGTTCATGCCGACGTCGATGATCACGGCACCCGGCTTGACCATGTCGGCCGTCAGGACGTTGCGCCGGCCCACGGCCGCCACCACGATGTCCGCCTGCCGCGTGTGATGGGCCAGATCCGGCGTGGCGCTGTGGCAGACGGTGACGGTGGCGTTGGCGCCCAGCAGCAGCATCGCCATGGGCTTGCCCACCGTGTTGCTGCGCCCGATCACCACCGCGTGCTTGCCGGCGATCTTCTGGCCCGTGCTTTCGATGAGCTTCATGCAACCGTAGGGCGTGCACGGCCGAAAGCCGGGCAGGCCGGTCATCGTCTCGCCCGCGGAAAGGACCGAGTAGCCATCGACATCCTTCTTCGTCGAGATGGTCTCGATCACCTTTTGCGGATTGATGTGCTTCGGCAGCGGCATCTGCACCAGGATGCCGTGGATCGCGGGATCTTCGTTCAGGGCTTCGATGCGGGCCAGGAGCTCCGCTTCGGTCAGCGTGGCTTCGTACTTCTCGAAGACCGAGTGCAGGCCTTGTTCCTGGCAGGCCTTGACCTTGTTGCGCACGTAGACGGCGCTGGCCGGGTCATCTCCGACCAGGATCACGGCCAGTCCGGGTTGGTGGCCCTTGGCCGTTAGCGCTGCCGCGCGGCGGCCGACGTCGGCGCGCAGCTGGCGCGACAGGGCGGTGCCATCGATCAGTTGGGCGGTCATGATGAGGATCCTTGGTCAGAAGCGCCAACGGGGCCTTGGGCCCCGTTGCTCAAATGTTCACGGGGCCGCGAAGGCCCCGTTGATTGGAAGTGTCGGAGAGCGTGACGAAGTTCCGGCCTCGCGGGCTCAGGCCTTGTGCGAGGCGCCCAGCGCGATCTTGAGCAGATCGGCCACGGTGTTCGCGTTCAGCTTTTCCATGATGTTGGCGCGGTGCGCCTCCACCGTCTTGATGCTGATGCCCAGGTCGTCGGCGATCTGCTTGTTGAGCCGGCCGGCGACGATGCGCTCGAGCACCTGCGCTTCACGGGTGGTCAGGCGCGACAGCAGGGCATCGCGGCTGGCCTGCTCCTGGTAGTGCGAGAAGGCGACCCGGGCCTGGTCCAGCATGCGCTCGACCAGGGTGACCAGCTCGTCTTCCTTGAAGGGCTTCTCGATGAAATCCATCGCGCCCTTCTTCATCGTGGTGACGGCCATCGGCACGTCGCCATGGCCGGTGATGAAGACGACCGGCAGCGGGCTCTTGCGCTCGAGCAGCCGGTCTTGCAGCTCCAGTCCGCTCATGCCGTCCATGCGGATGTCGGCGATCAGGCAGGCGACTTCGCGCGGATCGAAGCGGGACAGGAAGGACTCGGCGGAGTCGAAACACTTGACCCGGTAGTCCTTGCCTTCGAGCAGCCACTGGAGTGAGTCTCGAACCGCCTCGTCGTCGTCGACCACATAGACAGTACCCTTCTTCGGAATCAGGCTCATGAGGCGGAGGCGTTCGGGTTCGAGGCGGCGGCCACGTCCGGCACTTCAGGCACCGGCGCGGCTTCGGCACGTTGGGAGAGGTCGACAGGCAGGGTGAAGGCGAACCGGCACCCGGTGACCGACCCACCATTGTAGAGGTTCTGGGCCCGAATCCTGCCGCGGTGGGACTCGATGATCGAGCGGCACAGCGACAGGCCGATCCCCATGCCTTCGGCCTTGGTGGAGAAGAAGGCTTCGTACAGGCGGGCCAGCACGTCTTCTTTCATGCCGGGGCCCATGTCGGTCACGCTGAACTCGATCACGCCGCCTTCTTCGGGCGTGTGGCGCGGCACCACGCGCAGCTCGATGTGCCGGCGCGAGTTGGCCAGGTGCGCGCTGTCGATCGCCTCGGCCGCGTTCTTGAGCAGGTTCAGCAGCACCTGCTCGATCAGGATCGGATCGACGTGCAGCATCGGCAGGCGCTGCGCGACGTACGTGTGGATGGACACCTTGCGCCGGCGCAGCTCGATGCCGGCCAGCTCGACCGCATCCTCGACGATGTCGCGCGCGTGTGCCGGCTGGCGCTGCGGCTCGCTGCGCTTGACGAACGACCGGATGCGGTGGATGACCTGGCCCGCGCGCTCGGCCTGGCGGCCGGTCTTCTGCAGGGCGGCGATCAGGTCCTCGGTGCCGATGGTGCCGTTGCGCACCCGGCTGACCATGCCATTGCAGTAGTTGTTGATGGCGGTCAGCGGCTGGTTCAGCTCGTGTGCCACCGACGACGCCATCTCGCCCATGGTGATGAGGCGGCTGGTGACCTGCGCCTTCTCGGCCTGCTGCTGGGACTGCTCCTCTACGCGGCGGCGGGCGGTGATGTCCGTGGCGATCAGCATCTGGGCCAGCCGGCCGTCGGTCCATTGCAGGTACCGGGCCCGCACGTCGAACCACATCTGCAGCGACTCGACGAAGACCTCGCGCGGCTGCGAGCCGCTTTCGGTCAGCGGCTGGGTGGGCAGGCCGGACAACCCGTCGACCTCCTCGTCCGGCTCGGGCAGGTAGGGCACGCCGGGCGAGCTGTTGGCCAGCAGGGCGTGGCCGCGGGCATCGGCGCCAAACCAGAGCCGGTAGGAGCGGTTGGCGAACAGCAGCTCGCTGTGCTGAACCGAAAGCACCGACACGGCCGCATCCAGGCCCTCGAGCACGGTGGTGAAGCGTTCGTGCGAGGCCGAGAGCTGGTCGCGGATGCGCTTGGCCTCGGTGATGTTGGTGACCGAGGTCATCCAGCCGGCCTGCTGGCCCTTGGGGTCGATCAGCGGAGAAACGTACATGCGCGCGTCGAAGATCGAGCCGTCCTTGCGCATGACCTTGACCTCGATGCCGCCCACCGGGCTGCGGCCCTGCAGCTCCTGCTGCAGCAGGCGGTTGTTCTCCTCGATGCGGTCCGGCGGCCAGTAGGGGAAGGGCGGATAGCGGCCGATCAGCTCGGCCTCCGCGAAGCCGGTCATCGCGCAGAAGGCCGGGTTCACATAGGTGACGCGGCCGTCCTTGTCCATGGCTCGCATGCCGGTCAGCATCGAGTTCTCCATCGCCCGGCGGAAGTTGGTCTCCTGCGCCAGGGCATTCTGGATCTGCGCCCTGCGCCGCATGTGGCGCCAGGTGCCCAGCAGCATCCACACGGTCAGCACCGAAAGCGCGACGACCATCCAGAACAGCGTGTTGCCGATCAGGCCGATGGAGGTGCGATAGCCCTGTCCGCGCAGCGTGAGGCCGTTGGACATGGGCGCCAGCGGCAGGTCGTATTGCAGCGAGGGCACGGCCGCCGGTTGGCCCGGCGTCGAGCTGACCGTGCTGACCAGCACCCGGCCGTCGGGTCCGAGGACGCTGACCAGGTGGCGCCGCGTCACCTCCGTCGGCACGAAGAAGCGCACCAGGGCCTCGACCGAATACTCGACGATGAGCGTGCCCGCGAAATTGCTGCGGTCGATCAAGGGCACCTGGATCTGGAAGACCGCCAGTCCGCTGGCGTCGGTGAACGGCCGGGAGTAGACGGGTTGGCGGGTGTCGCGCGCAGCCATGAAGGCGTACTCGGCCTCGCTGCGGCGCCCCTCGGCGGGCAGGGAGGGATCCGCCGCACTCGGGCCCGCGCTGTCGTCGCCCCTGAAGCTCAGGACAGCCTGGCTCGCGCGCACGTGGCGCTGTGAGTTGATCCAGGTGAAGTGGCGGACCTCCGGCCGTTCGCGCTGGAAGGCGCCGGCCTGGCCGAGGAACTCGGCGGTGTCGATGTCTCGCGTGACGAGCTCGCGCGCGATGCGCACGAGCTGCTCCTGGTTCTCGATCAGGTGCAGGCGGATCTGCTGCTGGGCGACCTCGGTGTCGCGCCGCAGCGCATCGGTGGCACGGTCGATCTCTTCGCTGCGCAGGTACCAGAAGGCGGCGGTGATGGCGGCCAGGAAAAGCAGCACCGACACCAGCGGACCTATCGTCGCGAAGCGGTCCTGCCGGGCCGGCGATTGCTGGCGCCACCAGCGGCCCACCAGGCGCTGCAGGCGCGAAGGCGAGGGTTTGAGCGGTTCGCGGGCCAGGACCATCGGCGCGATTATCGCGGCCGGGTCCTGGCCGGTCTGGAGCCGGATCGCCGTGGTCGTGCGATCTGCCCGTCCGGGCTTCTACGTGGACTCCACAATATGAAATAGCCAGCCACCATTTGAAAATCAAATCGCCGTGTGCGACACTCGCCGCGACCCCACCGAAGCTCGGCCCGAGCGGGCCTTAAAGAGGAGACAAACCCATGTCCGCCGTCCCTGAACAGTTCCTGGGTGCCGCCGCCAACGATGCGGACGCGCAGGAGACCCGCGAGTGGCTAGACGCCCTGTCTGCCGTGCTCGACACCGAAGGGCGCGATCGCGGCCACTTCCTGCTCGAGCAACTGCTCGAGCACGCCCGCCAGCACGGCGTGGACATGCCGTTCTCGGCCACCACGGCCTACGTGAACACGATCGAGCCCGAGGACGAGCCGAGCGACATCGGCAACATCGAGATCGAAGAGCGCCTGCGCGCCTACATGCGCTGGAACGCGATGGCGATGGTGGTCAAGGCCAACCGCCTGCACCCCGAAGACGGCGGCGACCTCGGCGGCCACATCTCTTCCTTTGCCTCGGTGGCCACGATGTTCGGCGCCGGCTTCAACCACTTCTGGCATGCCGACACGCCGGACCACGGCGGCGACTTGCTCTACATCCAGGGCCACTCCGCCCCCGGCATCTACGCCCGCGCCTTCATGGAAGGCCGCATCAGCGAAGACCAGTTGCTGAACTTCCGCCAGGAGGTCGACGGCAAGGGCCTGTCGAGCTACCCGCACCCGAAGCTGATGCCCGAGTTCTGGCAATTCCCGACCGTCTCGATGGGCCTGGGTCCCTTGATGGCGATCTACCAGGCGCGCTTCCTCAAGTACCTGCATGCCCGCGGCATCGCGGACACCAGCAAGCGCAAGGTCTGGGTCTTCTGCGGCGACGGCGAGATGGACGAGCCCGAGAGCCTGGGCGCGATCGGCCTGGCCGCGCGCGAGAAGCTGGACAACCTCATCTTCGTCATCAACTGCAACCTGCAGCGCCTGGACGGCCCGGTGCGCGGCAACGGCAAGATCATCCAGGAGCTCGAAGGCGAGTTCCGCGGCGCCGGCTGGAACGTCATCAAGCTGATCTGGGGCTCCTACTGGGACCCGCTGCTCGCCCGCGACAAGGACGGCCTGCTGAAGAAGGTCATGATGGAGACGCTGGACGGCGACTACCAGGCGATGAAGGCCAACGACGGCGCCTTTGTCCGCAAGAATTTCTTCGGCCGGCACCCCAAGCTGCTCGAGATGGTCGCCAAGATGAGCGACGAAGACATCTGGCGCCTGCAGCGCGGCGGCCATGACCCGCAGAAGGTCTACGCGGCCTACCACAAGGCGGTCAATACCAAGGGCCAGCCGACGGTGCTGCTGGTCAAGACGGTCAAGGGCTTCGGCATGGGCAAGGCCGGCGAAGGCAAGAACATTGCCCACCAGGCCAAGAAGCTCACGGACGACGACATCCGCACCTTCCGCGACCGCTTCAACATCCCCATCCCCGACAGCGAGCTGTCGAAGCTGCCGTTCTACAAGCCGGCCGACGACACGCCGGAGATGCGCTACCTGCAGGAGCGCCGTGCCGCGCTGGGTGGCTACCTGCCGGCGCGCCGCCCGAAGGCAGAGGAAAACCTGCCGGTGCCGGACCTGTCCGCCTTCCAGTCGGTGCTGGACCCGACGGCCGAAGGCCGCGAGATCTCGACGACCCAGGCCTACGTTCGCTTCCTGACCGCGCTGCTGCGCGACAAGACCCTGGGCCCGCGCACCGTACCCATCCTGGTCGACGAAGCGCGCACCTTCGGCATGGAGGGCCTGTTCCGCCAGATCGGCATCTACAACCCCGAGGGGCAGAAGTACACCCCGCAGGACCGCGACCAGGTCTCCTACTACAAGGAAGACGTGTCCGGCCAGATCCTGCAGGAGGGCATCAACGAAGCGGGCGGCATGGGATCGTGGATCGCCGCGGCGACGTCGTACTCGACGAACAACCGCGTGATGATCCCGTTCTATGTCTACTACTCGATGTTCGGCTTCCAGCGCATCGGCGACATGGCCTGGGCGGCGGGCGACATGCAGGCACGCGGCTTCCTGCTGGGCGGCACCTCGGGCCGCACGACGCTGAACGGCGAAGGCCTGCAGCACGAGGACGGCCACAGCCACATCCTGGCGGGCACGATCCCCAACTGTGTGAGCTACGACCCGACCTTCGCGCACGAGGTGGGCGTGATCATGCACCACGGCCTCAAGCGCATGGTCGAGAAGCAGGAGAACGTCTTCTACTACATCACCCTGCTGAACGAGAACTACCCGATGCCCGGCCTCAAGCCCGGCACCGAAGAGCAGATCATCAAGGGCATGTATCTCCTGGAAGAAGGCGCGAAGAAGACGCCGCGCGTCAACCTGCTGGGCTCCGGCACCATCCTGCGCGAATCGATCGCCGCGAAGAAGTTGCTGGAAGAAGAGTGGGGCGTGGCCGCGAACATCTGGAGCTGCCCGAGCTTCAACGAACTGGCCCGCGACGGCCAGGATGCCGAGCGCTGGAACCTCCTGCACCCGACCGAGGCGCCGAAGGTGCCGTTCGTGGCCCAGCAGCTGGACAAGCACACCGGCCCGGTGATCGCCTCGACCGACTACATGAAGAACTACGCCGAACAGATCCGCGCCTTCATGCCCAAGGGCCGCACGTACAAGGTGCTGGGCACCGATGGATTCGGCCGCAGCGACTTCCGCTACAAGCTGCGCGAGCACTTCGAGGTCAACCGCCACTACATCGTCGTCGCCTCGCTGAAGGCGCTGGCCGACGAAGGCAGCGTGCCGGTGGCCAAGGTCGCCGAAGCGATGAAGAAGTACGGCATCAACGCCAACAAGATCAACCCGCTGTACGCCTGACGCGCGGCGCCCCAGGAGACAAGAACAATGGCATTGGTCGAAGTCAAGGTCCCCGACATCGGGGACTTCAAGGACGTGGCTGTCATCGAACTGCTGGTCAAGCCCGGCGACACGGTGAAGCCCGAGCAGTCCCTCATCACCGTCGAAAGCGACAAGGCCTCGATGGAGATCCCGTCCTCGCACGGCGGCGTGGTCAAGGAGGTGAAGGTCGGGCTGGGCGACAAGGTCAGCGAAGGCTCGTTGCTGCTGCTGCTGGAGTCGGCCGACGCCGCCGTGGCGCCGCCGCCGCCCGGGCCGCCCCCGGCACCAGCTGCCGCTGCACCGGCCCCGGCGCCTGCACCCGCGGCGTCGCCCGCCGCGGCCCCGGCGGCCGGTGGCCGCATCGAAGTCACCGTGCCGGACATCGGTGATTTCAAGGACGTCGCGGTCATCGAGCTGCTGGTCAAGCCCGGCGACACGGTGAAGGCGGAGCAGTCGTTGCTCACCGTCGAGAGCGACAAGGCCTCGATGGAGATTCCGTCTTCGCACGCGGGTGTCGTCAAGGAAATCAAGGTCTCGTTGGGCGACAAGGTCAACCAGGGCACGCTGATCGCGGTGCTGGAAGGCGCCGGGGGCTCGACTGCCGCTGCGCCTGCCTCGCCTGCGGCCCCAGCCGCCGCCGCTGCTGCATCGCCCGCGCCCGCGCCGATGGCCAGCGCGCCGGTCGAGCGGACGGCGCCCACTGCGTCGCTTCCGGCCCACGATCCGACGGCTTCGCAGGGCAAGCTGCCACATGCGTCGCCGTCGATCCGCCGATTCGCCCGCGAGCTCGGCGTGCCGCTGGCTGAAGTTCAGGGCAGCGGGCCCAAGGGCCGCATCACGCAGGAAGACCTGCAGAACTTCGTCAAGAAGGTGATGGCCGGCGACCAGCAGACCGGCGCGCAAAAGGCCAAGGCTCCGGCCGGTGCTCCTGCCGCAGCGGGCGGCGGCGCCTTCCCGGGCCTGCTGCCCTGGCCGCAGGTCGACTTCACCAAGTTCGGGCCGGTCGAGCGCAAGGAGCTCAGCCGCATCAAGAAGATCAGCGGCGCGAACCTGCACCGCAACTGGGTGGTCATCCCGCACGTCACCAACCATGACGACGCGGACATCACCGAGCTCGAGGCCTTCCGCGTCCAGCTGAACAAGGAGAACGAGAAGTCCGGCGTCAAGGTGACGATGCTGGCCTTCATGATCAAGGCGGCGGTTGCGGCGCTGAAGAAGTTCCCCGAGTTCAACTCCTCGCTCGACGGCGAGACCCTGGTGCTCAAGAACTACTTCCACATCGGCTTCGCGGCTGACACGCCCAACGGCCTGGTCGTGCCGGTGATCCGCGACTGCGACAAGAAGGGCATCCTGCAGATCAGCCAGGAGATGAGCGAGCTGGCCAAGAAGGCCCGGGACGGCAAGCTCGGCCCGGCCGACATGACCGGCGGCTGCTTCAGCATCAGTTCGCTGGGCGGTATCGGCGGCCGCTACTTCACGCCCATCATCAATGCGCCCGAGGTGGCGATCATGGGGGTATGCAAGAGCAGCACGGAGCCGCGCTGGGATGGCAAGCAGTTCGCGCCGCGGTTGATCCTGCCGCTGTCGCTGTCGTGGGACCACCGCGTCATCGACGGTGCCTCGGCCGCGCGCTTCAACGTCTACTTCGCTTCGCTGCTGGCGGACTTCCGTCGCATCGCACTTTGATCGGGAGCTGACAACACATGGCAACGATCGAAGTGCAAGTGCCGGACATCGGCGACTTCAAGGATGTCGGCGTCATCGAGCTGCTGGTCAAGCCCGGCGACACGGTGAAGGTCGAGCAGAGCTTGATCACCGTCGAGAGCGACAAGGCCTCGATGGAGATTCCGTCGACCCACGCCGGCGTGGTCAAGGAGCTCAAGGTCAAGCTGGGCGACAGGGTGAGCCAGGGCAGCACGATCCTGATGCTCGAAGCGGAAGGCGCCTCGTCGGCGCCGCCTCCGCCTGGTCCGCCGCCGTCGCCGGCCGCACCGCCGCCGCCCGGTCCCCCGCCTGCACCTGCGGCCGTGGTGGCGCCCGCGGCTGCCAGTTATGCCGGTGGTGCGGACATCGAGTGCGACATGCTGGTGCTGGGTGCGGGCCCGGGCGGCTACTCTGCCGCCTTCCGCGCCGCGGATCTCGGCATGAAGACGGTGATCGTCGAGCGCTATGCCACCCTGGGCGGCGTGTGCCTGAACGTGGGCTGCATCCCGTCCAAGGCGCTGCTGCACGTGGCGGCGGTGATGGACGAGGTCAGCCACATGGGTGACCTCGGCATCTCGTTCGGCGAGCCCCAGGTCGACCTGGACAAGTTGCGCGGCCACAAATCCAAGGTGGTGGGCAAGCTCACTGGTGGCCTGGCGGCGATGGCAAAGATGCGCAAGGTCACGGTCGTGCGCGGGTACGGCAGCTTCGTCGATCCGCACCATGTGCAGGTCGAGGAGACGACCGGCGAAGGCCAGGCCAAGACCGGCGGGACCAAGACGATCCGCTTCAAGAATTGCGTCATCGCGGCCGGCTCGCAGGCGATGCGCCTGCCGTTCTTCCCGGACGATCCGCGCATCGTCGATTCGACCGGCGCGCTGGAGTTGCGCGGCCAGCCGAAGAAGATGCTCATCGTCGGCGGCGGCATCATCGGCCTCGAAATGGGCACGGTGTATTCGACGCTGGGCGCGCGCCTCGACGTGGTCGAGATGCTCGACGGCCTGATGCTCGGCGCCGATCGCGATCTGGTGAAGGTCTGGCAGAAGATGAATGCCGGCCGCTTCGACAAGATCATGCTCAAGACCAAGACGGTGGGCGCGCAAGCCACGGCCGATGGCATCAAGGTGCAATTCGAGGGCACCGATGGCACGAAGAGCGAAGACCTGTACGACCTGGTGCTCCAGGCCGTGGGCCGCAGCCCGAATGGCAAGAAGATCGGCGCGGAAAAGGCCGGCGTCGCCGTCAGCGACCGCGGCTACATCCCGGTCGACGTGCAGATGCGGACCAACGTGCCGCACATCTTCGCCATCGGCGACATCGTCGGACAGCCCATGCTGGCGCACAAGGCGGTGCACGAGGCGCACGTCGCAGCCGAGGTGGCCTCCGGCGACACGAAGGCGCAATTCGACGCCCGCGTGATCCCGAGCGTCGCCTACACCGACCCGGAAGTCGCCTGGGTGGGCATCACCGAGGACCAGGCCAAGGCGCAAGGGCTGAAGGTCAAGAGGGGCCTGTTCCCCTGGACGGCCTCCGGCCGTGCCATCGCAAACGGGCGCGACGAGGGCTTCACCAAGCTGCTGTTCGACGAGCAGACGCACCGCATCGTCGGCGGCGGGATCGTCGGCACGCATGCCGGCGACATGATCGGCGAGATCGCCCTGGCCATCGAGATGGGCGCCGACGCGGTCGACATCGGCAAGACCATCCACCCGCACCCGACGCTGGGTGAGTCGATCGGCATGGCGGCGGAAGTGGCGCACGGCTCGTGCACCGACCTGCCACCGCAGAAGAAGTAGGAACGCCAAACGGGGCCCGCGGGCCCCGTTCTTCTCAGTGGACTTGCCCTTCGGCGACGATGCGCCAATCGGTGCCTTCGCGGCCCCAGTACTGGCGCATGACGTGGTCGTCACGCTGGCCGGGGCCCGCCTGCTCGCGGAAGGTGACCACCATCAGGTCGCGATCGTCCTTCCAGGAGACGATGCTGGTGTCGGTGATCGCGGCCGGTGCTTGAGGCGCCGCCAGGCGAGCCTGGCTCCAGCGCTCGAAGGCGCGGCGGAACTCGGGTTCGACCGAGGCCTTGGCCGCTTCTGGCGAGCGCCAATCGATATGGCGGCTGATCAGCACCGGCGTGTCGCGTTCGGGCAGGCGAGATGCCAGGCCTAGCAGGTCGTCGTTCGCCAGCACCACGCAGCCGTCGCTGTCCTGCGGCGGACGTGAGTAGTTGCCCGAGGGCACGCCGTGCAGCAGGATGGCCCGGCCGGTGCGGCCCCGGGTGCGGTCGTAGGCGTTGGGGTAGTTGATCGGCAGCGCGCCGGCGCCCAGGCGCTTGTCCTGCGGCGCGTGTGGATCGGGCCGCGTGGTGGTGAAGTAGATGCCCAGCGGCGTCTTCTGGTCACCTTCGCTCAGCTTGTCGACGCCTTGCTTGCCGATCGAGACGTAGAAGTCCTCGACCAGCTTCGGGCCTCCGGCCCCGTTCTCGAACAGGTAGAGGCGGCTGCGCGAGGCATCGACCGCGATCGCGTAGGGCACGCTGGGAGGAAGCTGCACGAACTCGGCCGGGACGGCGCCCGCCGGCGGCCGGGCCCGCAGCGCGGCGAGCCGCTGCAAGGCCTCTTCGCGCAGCCCTGCCAAGCCCCCGCCGGCCGGTGCCGAACCGCCCCAGGTGGAAAGCGGCCGCGCGTGGGCCGCGAGCAGGTCCGCCTGCAACAGCTGGGCGAGGCGGAAGGTCGGATGCTGCTGCACCAGCGCCGAAGCCGCCGCCAAGGCCTCGTCGAGGCGCTGCTCGCCGACGAGTCGGTAGATGGCGATGAGCCGCGCTTCGGCGCCGCCGTGTGCCGCAGCGGCCGCCAGGGCCGGGCTGGCCGCTGCCGGACCGTCGTCCGCCAGGCGCATCAGGGGCGCCACATGGGCGGCAGCGCCGGCCTGCCCGGGCGTCCACCAGCCGAGACCGCGCGAGTCGGTGGCCGACAGCAAGCCCGTGGCCAGCAGCCCCAGCGTGCCCAGCAGCATCGCGCCGCGGTGCCTGCGAGGGGAGGAGTGTGCTTCGGACTTCGTCACGGGGCGTTGGAGCCGGAGTGCAGGGTCAGCCGCCCACGGCTTCCTGCTTGATGAGCCAGTGGCCGTTCATGCGGACCAGCTGCAGCGTCTTTCGGCCTGTGGTCGACAGGGCATCCGAAGCGTAGATCTGCTTGAAGCGGGCGGTGGCCTGGTCGCCTTCGACGGCGACCTTCAGGTCCTGCAGATCCACCTTGATCTGCTTGCGCGTGGCGATGCGGTCGCGGCGCTCCTGCTCCCAGGCCTTGCGTGAAGCGGCCTGGCCGCGAAAGTCCGGGCTGTAGGCCGCGTAGTAGGCCGCCATGTCCCGCTTGCTCCACGCCGTGGCCCAGGCGCGCACGGCGGCCTCGACATCGGCGGCGCTGCCGGATGCGGCCGCTGGGGAAGTCGGCGTGCTGGCCTTGGGGGCAGCAGCTGCAACGGCGGCGGATGCCGGCGCGGAAGCGGGGATGGCCGTCGGCTTGGCGGCTGCGACGCTGGCGGCTGCCGCCGGCCTCTGAGCGGGGGCGCTGGCCTGCGCGGCCACCACGATCGGCCTGGAGTTCGCCGGTGCCGCCGCGACGCTGGGGGCCTGGACCGGGCTGGCGGCCACCACCGGCGCAGGCGGCGGCGCGGGCACAGGCTTCGCAGCGGACTTGGGCGCCGCAGGAGCCGATGGCGGGGGGGCATTGGTGCCGGCCGTCAGCTCACGCAGCAGGGCGAGCTTCGGCTGGACGCTGGTGTCGCCCTTGTCCAGTTGCAGGGCCTTGGTGTAGGCCTGGCTGGCCAGCTGCGCGTAGACATCGCCCAGGTTCTGGTAGGCGGTGGCGTAGGCGGGATTGGTGCGTATCGCCTTCTCGAGCGATTGGCGGGCCTTTTCGTAGTCGCCCTGGGCGCCCAGGATCACCGCCATGTTGTTGTAGGGCGCCGGCATGTCCGGCTGGTCTTCGACCAGCTTCTGGAAGACCGCCAGCGCCTCGGGCTTGCGGTCGAGCATGGACAGGGCGACCCCGCGGCGAAAGCGCATCTGCGGATCGCGGGGATTCTTCGCCAGCGACTCGTCGATCAGCTTGAGCGCCTTGTCGTGCTGGCCTTCCTTGATCAGGCGCTGGATCTCGGTGGCCTCCGGACTCGCTGCCGCGCTCCCGGCCGGGGCGACGGAGGGGGTCTGCGCGACCGCTGGCGCCGCAGCGGCTGCCCCCATCGCCAGGGCAGTGGCCATCAGGCCATGGGAAACGCGGGAGGTCTTGACGAGGCGAAAGGGCATGTGGGATACGCAGCGCGCAGCAGAGGAGGCCGCCTGGGCGGGCCCCCGGCAGTCTAACGAAATTCGACCCTCGTGACGCCGGGGCCAACGCCCGGAAAAGACCGGCGCCAGCGGTGGTTTTCGTGCCCGATCGCCACATTCCGGCCTGCCGGCCGGCGCAGCAGGGGAGGGATGGCGGGCCGGCATTCAAGCTGGCGGCTGTTCGGCCGACATCACTGCGATGCGCCGCTTGCCTGCCCTGTTCACCCTGGTCGCCCTCCTGTGGCTGGCCAACTGGTCGCTGGCGCGGCCGGCCTGGCATCCCGAACGCATAGTGCAGGCGGCGGCCCTGCGCGGCGCCCTCGCCGAACAGTCCGCGCGCGAGTTGCGGGCGGCGATGGATGCCGCCTTGAGGAGTGACGAGCTGTCGCGGGTTGCCGCCGTCAACGCCTACTACAACCAGCACCTTCGCTACCGCGAGGACATCGAGACCTGGGGTGAGTTGGACCATTGGGCGAGTCCGCTGGAGACCCTGCAGCAGGGGGCCGGCGATTGCGAGGATTTCGCGATTGCCAAGTACTTCACGCTGGTCGCGATGGGGCTGCCTGCCGAGCGGCTGCGCCTGGTCTACGTCCGCGTGGCCCTCGGGGCGGCCGAGGGTGCTGCGGTTCAGCCCCACATGGTGCTGGCGTACTACCCGCGTCCCCAGGACGATCCGGTCGTGCTGGACAACCTGGTGCCGGAGTTGCGCCCGGCCGGCGAGCGCGGCGACCTGGCTCCAGTTTTCAGCTTCAACGCCGATGGTCTCTGGGAGGGCGTCGGCCAGGTAGCCGTCGGCGGAGCGGGGCCCGTCGAACGGCTGGGACGGTGGCGGCAGGTGCTGGCGAAGGCGCACGACGAAGGCTTTTTCCCGTGATGCGCCCCGCGATGGAGGAGGTATAAGCATGCCCGAGGGAAGACCATGTCATTGATTCGCCAGGTTTGGCTGTTGCTCGCGTTGACGCTGCTGCTGGCATTCGCCGCGGCGTTCGGCATCACCGTGCATTCGGCCCGCCAGGTGCTCGAGACGCAGCTCGCGCTGAAGAACAGCGACACGGCGCAATTCCTCGCGCTGGCGCTTTCGCAGCAAAAGGGCGATGCGACGGCGATGGAGCTCGTCGTCACCAGCCAGTTCGACAAGGGCGACTACCAGCTGATCCGCCTGACCGGCAGCGACGGCCGCGTGCTCTTCGATCGCCATGCCGATCCCAAGCCGGGCCAGGCGCCGGGCTGGTTCGTGAGCGGGCTGGGCCTGGCTCCGCCTACCGGCGTGGCAGAGGTCAGCGATGGATGGAAGCAGCTGGGCCGGCTGGAGGTGCGAAGCCAGGCCGGCTTCGCGCATGACCAGTTGTGGAAGAGCGCCGTCAGCGCGGCGATCTTCCTGGCGGTGCTGTCGCTGGCACTGGGTGGCCTGGCGGCCGTGGCGGTGCGCCGCATCCGGTTGCCGCTGCAGGCCACCGTGCAGCAGGCCACCGCCATCACCGAGCGCCGCTTCATCACCATCAGCGAGCCGGTGGTGCCGGAGCTGCGCGAGGTCACCCGGGCCATGAACACGATGGTCGCGCGGCTCAAGAGCATGTTCGACGAGCAGACGGCCCAGGTCGAGCAGCTGCGGCGCCAGGCGAATTGCGATGCGCTGACCGGCTTGTCCAACCGCGCGCACTTCATGGGCCGGCTCAAGGTGACCTTGCGCAGCGAGGACGGCAGTGCGGGCGGGGCCATCGTGCTCGTGCGCCTGGCCGACCTGCAGGGCCTGAACCGAAAGCTCGGCCATACCGCCACCGACCGCCTGCTGCAGGAAGCGGCAGCCGCCATCGTCGAGTCGGCCCGCAGGGTGGGTTCGTTCGAGGTCGGGCGCCTGAACGGCTCCGACTTCGCCATGGTGCTGTCGGATGTCGGATCGCTGCGTGAACCGGCGGTCGACGTCGCGGCACGCCTGCGCAATCTGCTGCGGGCGCACGACTCCAATGCCAACGCCGTGGTGGGAGCGGTGCGCTGGTGGCACGGTGCGCCGTTGTCGTCGCTGCTGGCCGCCGCGGACCAGGCGCTCGCCCGTGCCGAGGCGCGAGGGGCCTATGCCGTCGAGCTGGACGACACCGGTGACGGCCTGGTGCTGGGCGAAGACGCCTGGCGCGACCGGCTCCAAGGCGCGGTGGCCAACCAGCGCGCGAAGCTGGTCGAGTTTCCGCTCGTCGACATGCGCGGCGCCGTGGTGCACCGCGAATGCCCGTTGCGGCTGCAGCTGGAGGAGGGTGGCGAGATGGTCCCCGCGGCGCAGTGGCTGCCCATGGCCCGCCGCACCCAGCTGACCGCCCGCATCGACCTGGTCGCAGCGCGCCTCGCCCTGACGGCGATCGCCGGCGATGGCATGGCTCGCGCCGTCAACATCAGCCCAGGCTCCCTTCTCGACAGCAGCTTCGTGCCCAACCTGCGAGCCTTGCTGCAAGGCTATCCGGCGGAGGCGCCGGGCCTGTGGCTGGAGGTGCCGGAGGACGGCGCGCTGCGCCATATCGAGCTGGTCCGTGAGCTCGTCAACCAGATGCACGCCCTGGGCGCTCGTGTCGGCCTCGAGCACGCCGGGGAGCGCCTGACCGAAGCCGCCGGGCTGCTGGAATCGGGACTCGATTTCGTCAAGCTGGACGCGAGCTTCGTCGAAGGCCTCGCGGCCGACCATGCGCGCCGCGAGCACGTGGCGGGTGCCGTGCGCATGCTGCACGGCATCGGCCTGAAGGTCTATGCCGAAGGCGTGACCACCTCGGACGACGCCACTGCGCTCGATGTCTGCGGGCTGGACGGCATCACCGGCCCGGTCGTGCCGCCGATGTAGTGTTGCCGGCGGGGGCCTCAGTCGTCGACGGGCCGCCCCTAGACGACTGGTCCCCTCGGGGGACCGACGCCGTGGGCGGCGTTGGGGCCCACATCACATCAGGCGATGTCCGCGCAGTGCATGCCGAAGCGGCCCTCGCGGCGGTCGGCAAAGTAGCGCGTCAAGGTCTCCCGTACGGTGCGGAAGGCCAGCTCGTCCCAAGGGATCTCGTCCTCTCGGAACAGGCGCGCCTCCAGCGTTTCGGTGCCTGGATCCAGGTGCGTGTCGAGCATTCGTGCGCGGTAGAAAAGGTGGACCTGCCCGACGCGCACGACATTCAGCACCGTGTACAGGCCCTCGAGCTCGACATGCGCGCCGGCCTCTTCCACGGTCTCCCGCAGCGCGCCTTCGGCGGTGGTCTCGCCGAGCTCCATGAACCCGGCCGGCAGCGTCCACAAGCCGTAGCGCGGTTCGATGGCGCGGCGGCACAGCAGCACCTGGTCACCCCACACCGGCACGGTGCCCACCACGTTGAGCGGATTCTCGTAGTGGATCGTCCCGCAGTTCGGACAGACGGCGCGCGGCCGGTTGTCATCGGCGGGAACGACGTAGTCGACCTTGGTGCCGCAGGCCCGACAGTGGATGATGGTGCGGCCCGTCGGCATCGTCAGCATGGGCTGGCAGTGTAGGCGACGGTGGCCGTGGCATCATCGATCCGATTCCCCTTGCGAGGCTCCCGATGACCTACGTCTTCCAGCCCGCCCCGCCGGCCGCCGTGCCGGTCCATGGCGGCGGATCTTCCTTTCCCGTGCACCGCATTTATTGCGTCGGCCGCAACTACGCCGAGCATGCCGTGGAGATGGGGCACACCGGCCGCGAACCGCCGTTCTTCTTCCTCAAGCCGGCCGATACCGTGCTGTGCGTGCCCGAAGGCCAGGTCGGCACCATGCCCTATCCCTCGCAGACCCAGAACCTGCACCATGAGATCGAACTCGTGGTGGCGCTGGGCGCGGGCGGGCGGGACATCCCCGTCGAGCGTGCCGCCGAGCTGATCTGGGGCTATGCCATCGGCCTGGACATGACCCGCCGCGACCTGCAGAACGAAATGAAGAAGCAGGGCCGGCCCTGGAGCATCGGCAAGGGCTTCGAACACAGCGCGCCCATAGGTCCGATCCACGCGAAGTCGGCCACCGGCGAGTTGACGCAGGGAGCGATCACGCTGGACGTGAACGGCCAGCGCCGACAGACGGGCGACCTGAGGGACCTGATCTGGAACGTCAACGAGACCATCGCGACCTTGAGCCGGGCGTGGACGCTGGCCCCGGGCGATCTGATCTTCACCGGGACACCGGCCGGCGTCGGCGCCGTGCTGCCGGGCGATACGCTGGTGGGAGCGGTCGCGGGCCTGGGCTCGCTGCAGTTGCGCATCGGCCCGGTCGCCTCCTGAGCGGCCCAGGAGCAAGACATCCATGGAACTCTTCAACTACTTCCGCTCTTCCGCTTCCTACCGCGTCCGCATCGCGCTGGCGCTCAAGGGCCTGCCCTACGACTACAAGCCGGTCCACCTCCAGAAGAACGAGCAGATTGCCGAGTCATATGCCTCGGTGTCGGCCAGCCGCCTGGTCCCGCTGCTGAAGGATGGCGACGACTACGTCCACCAGTCGCTGGCGATCATCGAATACCTCGACGAGACCCACCCCGAGCCGCCGCTGCTGCCGAAGGATCCGCTGGGCCGCGCGAGGGCGCGTGCCGTGGCGCTCGACATCGCCTGCGAAATCCATCCGCTGAACAACCTTCGCGTGCTGCGCTATCTGGTGAACCCGCTGGGCCTGGACGAAGAGGCGAAGAATCGCTGGTATCGCCACTGGGTCGAGACGGGGCTCGAGGCGGTGGAAAGGCAACTGGAGGCGGTGCCCGCGCGCTACTGCGTCGGCGACCAGCCCGGCCTGGCCGATTGCGTGCTGGTGCCGCAGATCTTCAACGCCCAGCGCTTCGATTGCCGGCTCGATCACGTGCCGAACGTCATGCGCGTGTTCGAGGCTTGCATGAAGCTCGACGCGTTCGAAGCCACCCGCCCGGAGAAGTGCCCGGATGCCGCCTGACCAGGCGCGTCCCTGGCTGCCGGCCACGGGCCTGCCGGCCGAGGTCGGCAGCCTCATGTCGACACGGCGTGGCGGCGTCAGTCGGGCGCCTTTCGACAGCCTGAACCTGCGCCCGGCCGGGCTGCGCTCCGACGTGGCGGACGAGCCGGCGGCCATCCACGAGAACCAGCGTCGATTCGCAGGCTGGCTGGAAGGCGCGCAACCGGTCTATCTCGACCAGGTGCATGGTCGGCGCGTAGTGCGACTGACGGCCACGGATCTCGCGCCGAACCGGCCCTTCCAAGAGGCCGATGCCAGCGTTACGACGGAACACGGCATCGCCTGCACCGTGCTGGTGGCCGATTGCCTGCCGGTGCTGCTGGCGGCGCCCGAGGGGCGAGGGGTCGCTGCCGCGCACGCAGGTTGGCGCGGGCTCGCCGCCGGTGTGGTGGAGGCTGCCCTGGGCGAGCTTTGCGAGGCCGCGCAATGCAGGCCTGGGGAAGTCAGCGCCTGGCTCGGCGCCTGCATAGGACCGGACGCGTTCGAAGTCGGCGAGGACGTGCGCGAGGCCTTCGGTGCCGACAGTGCCGCTTGCTTCAAGCCCGGCGCGGCATCCGGCAAGTGGTGGGCGGACCTGCCGGCCCTGGCGCATCGGCGGCTGGGTCAAGCCGGCGTGATGCGGATCAGCGGCGGCACCTGGTGCACCTACAGCGATCCGGCGCTGTTCTTCTCGTTTCGCCGCGACCGGATCACCGGTCGCCACGCCGCGGCCATCTGGATCCGCTAGGCGGATCCGTCACCGGCCTCGCTTCTCGCGGCGGCAGCCTCGGCTTCCGCGCGCCGGCGCGCTCGCCGGCGGTGCGGCGTGTTCATCACGTACAGCAGCAGCCCGACCGGCAGCACCCCATAAAGAACGAGGGTAATGGCTGCGCCGAGCAGCGTGCCGTCGGGCGAAGTAGCCTCCACCAGACCCATCAGCAGGGCCACGAACATCCAACCCAGGGCGACAATGTGCATTTCGGAAGGCGGTACGTAGTCTCACGTAACGAAAAATAGAGTCATCATGCGGTAAGCTCTCGGCTGTCCAATCGCCTTGGACCGAGACATTTCTCACGAGGACGGTCGGATAGCGTCGTCCGCGAAAACCAGGAGACAAGCGCAGTGAAAGGCAAGCCCAACCCACAGCTTTCCGTCGCGGAAGGCCTCGCGCCCCTGGGCGCCCAGGCGCAAGCCCAGGCTGAAGCCTTCGGACACGCGGTCGGCGACATCTGGCGATCATTCTCGGGCCTGAGCCTGACCCAGTCGACTTTGGGCCAGCTGCAGGGCGACTACCTCAAGCAGGCGACGGCGCTGTGGAACGGCACCCTGGAGGCCCTGGGCAGCGCCGACGGCAAGGAAGTCAAGCCGGTCGGCGACCGCCGGTTCGCCGCCAAGGACTGGGCGGCCAACCCGGCCGCCGCGTACACCGCTCAGATGTACCTGCTCAACGCCCGCACCTTGCTGCAGATGGCCGAGAGCCTCGAAGGGGACGAGAAGACCAAGGCGCGCGTGCGATTCGCCGTGCAGCAGTGGGTCGACGCGATGAGCCCCAGCAACTTCCTGGCCCTCAACCCCGAGGCGCAGCGCAAGGCACTCGAAAGCGGCGGCGAAAGCATCGCCCAGGGCATCCAGCACCTGGTGCACGACCTGCAGCAGGGCCATGTCTCGCAGACCGACGAGAGCGTGTTCGAGGTGGGCCGCAACGTCGCCACCACCGAAGGCTCAGTGGTCTACGAGAACGACTACTTCCAGCTCATCGAGTACAAGCCCCTGACCGCCAAAGTGCACCAGCGTCCGATGCTGTTCGTGCCCCCTTGCATCAACAAGTTCTACATCCTCGACCTGCAGCCCGAGAACTCGCTGATCCGCTACACGGTCGAGCAGGGCCACCGCACCTTCGTCGTGAGCTGGCGCAATCCGGACGAGTCGCTGGCCGACAAGACCTGGGACGACTACATCGAGAAAGCCGCCATCGAGGCCATCCGCGTGGTGCAGGAGATCTCGGGCGAAGACCAGATCGACACGCTCGGCTTCTGCGTCGGCGGGACCATTCTTTCGTCCGCTCTGGCGGTCCTGGCCGCCCGTGGCGAGCAGCCGGCCGCTTCGGTCACCTTGCTGACGACCTTCGTCGATTTCTCCGACACCGGCATCCTCGATGTCTTCGTCGACGAAGCGTCCGTCCAGCTGCGCGAGATGACGATCGGCGAAAAGGCCCCGGGCGGACCCAAACTGCTCAAGGGGCAGGAGCTGGCCACGACCTTCAGCTTCCTGCGTCCGAACGACCTGGTGTGGAACTACGTCGTCGGCAACTACCTCAAGGGCGAAACCCCGCCGCCGTTCGACCTGCTGTACTGGAACAGCGACTCGACCAACATGCCCGGCCCGATGTACTGCTGGTACCTGCGCCACACCTATCTGCAGGACGAGCTCAAGGTCCCGGGCAAGCTGACCATCTGCGGCGAGAAGATCGACCTGGGCGCCATCGAGGCACCGGTCTTCCTCTACGCCTCGCGGGAGGATCACATCGTGCCGTGGAAGGGCGCCTACGCCTCCACCCGCGTCTTCAAGGGCAAGAAGCGGTTCGTGCTCGGCGCGTCCGGCCACATTGCCGGGGTGATCAATGCACCCGCGGCGAAGAAGCGCAGCCACTGGACCAGCGACAAGCTGCCCGCGAGCGCCGACGACTGGTTCGCCGGCGCGAAGGAGACGCCCGGCAGCTGGTGGCCCGACTGGGCCGGCTGGCTCAAGGGCCACGCAGGTCCCATGGTTGCTGCCCCCAAGGCGCCCGGCAGCCGCAAGTTCAAGGCCATCGAGCCCGCCCCGGGCCGCTATGTGAAGACCAAAGCCTGATTCATCACCTGATCAACGGAGACCTCAGCATGAGCACCGACATCGTCATCGTCGCCGCCGCCCGTACCGCGGTGGGCAAGTTCGGCGGCACGCTTGCCAAGACCCCGGCGCCCGAGCTCGGCGCCACCGTCATCCGGGCCCTGCTGGAGCGCAGCGGCCTGGCCGGCGAGCAGATCGGCGAGGTCATCCTCGGCCAGGTCCTCACCGGCGGCTCGGGCCAGAACCCGGCGCGCCAGGCGGTGATCAAGTCCGGCCTGCCGGCCGGCGTGCCCGGCATGACCATCAACAAGGTCTGCGGCTCGGGGCTGAAGGCCGTGATGCTGGGCGCCCAGGCCATCCGCGACGGTGATTCCGAGATCATCATCGCCGGCGGCCAGGAGAACATGAGCGCGGCCCCGCACGTGCTGCTGAACTCGCGCGACGGCCAGCGCATGGGCGACTGGAAGATGGTCGACTCGATGATCAACGACGGCCTGTGGGACGTGTACAACCAGTACCACATGGGCATCACGGCCGAGAACGTGGCCAAGAAGTACGGCATCAGCCGCGAGGCGCAGGACGCCCTGGCACTGGCATCGCAGCAGAAGGCCAGCGCGGCACAGGAAGCCGGCCGGTTCAAGGACGAGATCGTCGGCGTGACGATCCCGCAGAAGAAGGGCGACCCGGTCGTCTTCGCCGCCGACGAGTTCATCAACAAGAAGACCAGCGCCGAAGCACTGGCCGGCCTGCGCCCGGCGTTCGACAAGACCGGCAGCGTCACGGCGGGCAATGCCTCGGGCATCAACGACGGCGCGGCCGGCGTGGTGCTGATGACGGCGGCCAAGGCCGCGCAACTGGGCCTGAAGCCGCTGGCGCGCATCGCCAGCTACGCTTCCGCGGGCCTGGACCCGGCGTACATGGGCATGGGCCCGGTGCCGGCCGCCCGCAAGGCGCTGGAGCGCGCGGGCTGGAAGCCGGCCGACCTGGACCTGCTCGAGATCAACGAGGCCTTCGCGGCCCAGGCCTGCGCGGTGCACCAGGAAATGGGCTGGGATACGAGCAAGGTCAACGTCAACGGCGGGGCGATCGCCATCGGCCACCCCATCGGTGCCTCCGGCTGCCGCATCCTGGTGACGCTGCTGCACGAGATGCAGCGCCGCGACGCGCGCAAGGGCATCGCCTCGCTGTGCATCGGCGGCGGCATGGGCGTGGCGCTGACCGTCGAGCGCTAGTCGCTAAGGGCTTTCACGGGCTGCGCAGCGGGTGCGCCAGGCGCAATAGTGCGATGGCGGCCCCGGGCCAGCCCGGCATCGATTCACCGTATCTCAAGGAGAGACAGACATGGCACAAAGAGTGGCGTACGTGACCGGGGGCATGGGCGGCATCGGCACCGCGATCTGCCAGCGCCTGCACAAGGAAGGCTTCAAGGTCATCGCCGGCTGCGGCCCGAGCCGCGACTTCAACAAGTGGCTGGATGAGCAGAAGGCGCTGGGCTACAACTTCTACGCCTCGGTCGGCAACGTGGCTGACTGGAACTCCACCGTGGAGGCCTTCTCCAAGGCCGTGGCCGAGCATGGCAGCATCGACGTGCTGGTCAACAACGCCGGCATCACGCGCGATCGCATGTTCCTCAAGATGACGCCCGAGGACTGGCACGCGGTGATCGACACCAACCTGAACTCGATGTTCAACGTCACCAAGCAGGTCGTTCCCGGCATGGTGGAAAAGGGCTGGGGCCGCATCATCCAGATCTCCTCGGTCAACGGCGAGAAGGGCCAGGCCGGCCAGACCAACTACTCGGCGGCGAAGGCGGGCATGCACGGCTTCACCATGGCGCTGGCCCAGGAGGTCGCCTCCAAGGGTGTGACGGTCAACACCGTGAGCCCGGGCTACATCGGCACCGACATGGTCCGTGCCATCAAGCCGGAGGTGCTGGAGAAGATCGTCGCCACCATCCCGGTCAAGCGCCTGGGCACGCCGGAGGAGATCGGCTCGGTCGTCGCCTGGCTCGCGAGCGAGGATTCCGGCTTCACCACCGGCGCCGACTTCTCGTGCAACGGCGGCCTGCACATGGGTTAAGGTTCGGCCCCTCGGCCGAGATGAGAGCGAAGGCGGCCCACGAGGCCGCCTTTCTCATTGCGCGCCGCCCAGCAAGGAGGGCCCCCATGTTTCGCGCCATCGCCACACTGGCCGCTGCATTCGCGCTGGTCTGCACTGCGCAGGCGGCGCCTGCTGCGGGAAATCCGCTGCTGGCCCCCTGGAGGGGCCCCTACGGCGGAGTTCCCCCCTTCGACGAGATCCGGGTGGAGCATTTCGTTCCGGCTCTCGAAGCCGGACTGGCGGCCAAGCGGCGGGAAATCGCGGCCATAGCAGGCAGCGGGTCGCCGGCGACCTTCGCCAACACGGTGCTGGCGCTGGAGCGGTCGGGCCGCCTGCTCACCCAGGTGCAGGTGGCCTACGCCTTGTGGGGCGAATCTCTCAACACGACGGCCATGCAGGAGGTCCAGCGGCGCATGGAGCCCAGGCTGGCCGCGTTCAACGACGAGATGACGCAGAACCCGCGGCTGTACCGTCGGGTCGAGGCGGTGTACCGCTCGGCCGGGATGAAGCGGCTTTCGCCCGAACAGCAGCGCCTCGTCTGGTCGTACCGCACGGCATTCGTCAAGGAGGGTGCCACGCTCGCGCCGGCCGCCAAGCGTCGCGTGGCGGCCATCAACCAGCGGCTGGCGACGCTGTACACCGATTTCAGCCAGCACCTGCTGGCCGAAGAGGAAGGCCAGGGCCTGGTGATCAGCGATCGCGCCGACCTCGAGGGCCTGGGCGCTGCCGATGTCGACGCCGCGGCGCAGGAGGCCGCGCGGCGCGGCCTGGGCGGCCGGTGGGTCATCGCGAACACCCGCTCCGCCATCGAGCCCTTCCTCACCCAATCGCCGCGGCGCGGCCTGCGCGAGCAGGCGTGGCGGCTGTTCGTCAACCGCGGCGACAACGGTGACGCCAACGACAACAACCGCATCGTGCAGGAGATCCTCGCGCTGCGGGCCGAACGCTCGAAGCTGCTCGGCTTCGCGAGCTATGCGCACTGGCAGCTCTCGGACACCATGGCGGTGCAGCCCCGCGCGGCGCTCGACCTGATGGCCGAGGTCTGGCAGCCCACCGCGGCCCGCATCCGCGAGCAGATCGCGCAGATGCAGAAACTGGCCGACGAAGAGTCGCAGAAGGCCGGCGTTGCTCGTTTCACCATCGAACCCTGGGACTTCCGCTACTACGCCGAGAAGTTGCGGCGGGCCGAGTACGACTTCGACGTCGCCGAGCTGACGCCGTATCTGCAGCTGGACAAGTTGCGCGAAGCGATGTTCTGGGCGGCCGGGCGTCTCTACGGCATCCGTTTCGAGCCCGTCGCCGATGTCCCGGTGTTCCATCCTGACGTGACGGTCTATCGCGTGCTCGACAAGGAGGGTTCGCTGGTGGGCCTGTGGTACTTCGATCCGTATGCGCGCGAGGGGAAGAACTCAGGCGCCTGGATGGGCAGCTACCGCACCCAGAACCGGCTGTTCGGTGTGGACGTGCGGCCCATCGTCTCGAACAACTCCAACTTCAAGCGCGGCAAGCCCGGCGAGCCGGTGCTGGTGACCTGGGACGACGCGGTGACGATGTTCCACGAGTTCGGCCACGCGCTGCACGGCTTGCTGTCCGATGCCAGCTACCCCAGCCTGGCCGGGCCGAATGCCCTGCTGGACTTCGGCGAGTTCCCTTCGCAGGTCAACGAGTACTGGCTGCCCACCCCACCGGTGCTGGCCATGCTCGTGAACTCGGCCGGCCAGCCGCTGCCCCAGGCGCTGATCGACAAGCTCCAGCGCAGCCGCCACTTCGACAAGCCCTTCTTCGAGCTGGAGTACCTGGCCTCGGCCTTGCTCGACATGAAGCTGCACCTGCTCGCCCGGCCGCCGGCGGATCTGAAAGCCTTCGAGCGCGCCACCCTGGACGAACTCGGCATGCCGACGGCAGTGGTGGCACGGCACCGCATCCCGCAGTTCGGCCACTGCTTCGCCGGCGAGGGCTATGCCGCCGGCTACTACGCCTACCTCTGGGCCGAGGTGCTGTCGCGCGACGCGTTCGAGGCCTTCATCCAGGCCGGTGATCCCTTCGATCCCGCGGTCGCGAGACGCTATCTGCAGACGGTGCTCTCGGTGGGCAACACGGTGGACCCGGCGCAGGCCTTCCGGCGGTTCCGTGGCCGGGATCCGCAGGTCGGCCCCCTGTTGCGCGCGTATGGCTTCGCGCCTGCGCCAACCACCGAAGCGGCGCGCTGAGGCCGCCGCCCTGGAGGCCGGCGGTCGGGATCCCCACGCGGCGCGCGGATGCGAGCCGAGGACTTTGGCGCGCTAGAAGGCGACGTAGCGCCCCGGGCGGTGGTTCACCGCCAGCGAGAAGTTCATCGCCGCCGCGGCGAGCACCGACAGCGCCAGCCGCTGCGCATCGATCCACGGCCAGGAGGCCAGCAGGATCACGCCATCGATGGCCAGCTGGACGTAGCCGGCGCGCCAGCCGAAGCGCTCCTGCAGCCACAGCACGAGGACGTTCAGCCCGCCCAGGCTGGCGCGGTGGCGGAACAGGATGATGAAGCCCGCCCCGACCAGCAACCCGCCGCCCACGGCCGCGAACCACGGCGAGACCCGCTGCAACTGGAACCACGTGGGCAGCACCTCCGACAGTCCGGCCAGCAGGGTCACCGCGGCCAGCGTCTTCAAGGTGAAGCGCCGGCCCATGCGCCGCCAGGCCAGCCAGTAGAAGGGCAGGTTGATGGTGAAGAACAGCGCCCCGAAGGGCAGGCCGCTGGCGTAGTGGGCCAGGAAAGCCAGCCCCACCGTGCCGCCCGTCATCAGGCCCGCGTGGCGGAACATCGCCAGCCCGATGCTGACGAACAGCGTCCCGGTGACCAGCGCCTGCACATCGTCGAAGAAGGAGTGCCGCTCCACCGCGGTGGCGGCCGTCGTGCTGCTGCCGGTGCCGTTCACTCGACGATCCCCGCCATGAAGTACTTGATCAGGCCCTTGGCCGCGAAGCCTAGCAGCCCCACGCCGAGGCCCAGGAAGAGCACGAAGGTGCCGAACTTGCCGGCCTTCGATTCGCGGGCGAGTTGGAAGATGATGAACACCATGTAGAGCATGAACGCGGTGACGCCCACCGTCAGGCCGAAGCCGGCAACCTGCTCCTCCGTGAAGCCCCACATCAGCCCAGGTCTCCGACCGAGCGGACCAGATCGCGATAAGCGTGCCAGCTCGAGTGTGCGAGCCAGGGCACGACGACCACCAGGCCCAGCATCATGGTGGCCATGCCGAGCGCGGTCAGCGTCAGCACCAGCAAGGCCCACAGCGCCAGCGGGGCCGGATGCGTGAGCACGGCCCGCCAGCTGGTGAAGACGGCCCCGAGCACGCCGATGCGCTGGTCCATCAGCAGCGGCATGGCCATCACGCTGGAGGCGAACACCGGCGCGGCCAGCAAGGCGCCGAGCGCCAGCCAGGCGCCGAAAAGCGCGCCGTCCTCGGCCAGGACCACCAGGCGGATGAAGTCGACGGGCTGGCTGACCCGGCCGGGCAGGGCCGTGGTGATCAGCGCGGCCGACGTCAGCACCCAGCCCGTGCCGGCCAGCGCCAGCAGCAGGCCGAACGCGATCATGCGGTGATCTGTCGGCCGCCACGCCCGCATCGCCGTCGCCAGGTCGGCGCGTTCGCCGCGCTCCAGCGCGCGGCTGACGGCATACAGGCCGGTGGCCAGCACGGGCGCCACCAGCAGGAAGCCCGACAGCGCCCCGGCGAGCCACCAGAACTGCTGACCAGCCCACCAGAACAGGGCACCGCCGAAGAGCGCCATGACCAGGCCGTGCACCAGGCCGGGCACGGGGCACTGCATCAGGTCACTCCAGCCGCGCGCCAGCCATCCCAGCGGTCGCAACAACGGGATTCGTCGCACGCCGAAACTGCGGGACTGGCGCAGGGCCTGCTCGGTGTATCGGTTGGGCATGGGCCGTGATGGTGGCCCACAGGTGGCTGGTCCGTCTTGACGTTGGACAAGACAAGGGACTCAGGCGGCCCCTATCAGCTTGCGAGCCGCTCCGGCCAGTGTGGCGGGATCGCCATCCTGCAGTTGCACCACCTCTGGGGCCTGCTCGTCGTGGGCGAACTTCAAGGCGTGGTCATACAGCGGGTCGTAATGCTGCTGCATGAGCTCGGTCAGCAAGGTCGGCCACTCGCCGGCGCGGGCCAGCCCCTGCCAGCGGGCCACGCCGGCCTTGCCACGCAACTCGGTCAGCGCCTGCAGGCGGTCGCACAGCACCTCAGCGTCCCGCATGAAGAACGCGTAGTCCTCGCTGAGAAGCCGGATGCGAGCTTCCAGCCCCATTTCCACCACCAGGGGCCGGGCGCCGTTGCGCAGGCTTTCGTGCAGCGCGTCGGGCAGCTGCAGCTTGCCGATGCGGCGGCTTTCGCGTTCGACGAACACCGGGCGGGACGGATCGAACCCGTGCAGCGCCTGCCACACCAGGGTCTCGAAGCGTTTCTGGCCGGGTTGCGGCCGGTCGGGCAGGTCGCCCAGCACCGAGCCGCGGTGCGCGGCCAGGCCTTCCAGGTCCAGCACCTGGGCGCCCTCGGCCGCCAGGGCCTGCAGCAGGCGCGTCTTGCCGCTGCCGGTGCGGCCGCCCAGGACGCGCCACTGGAAGCGAGGCACCAGCGCCTCCAGCTCTTCGCGGACGAGGCTGCGGAAGGCCTTGTAGCCGCCCTGCAGCTGGCGGGTGCGAAAGCCGATCTGGGCCAGCACGATGGCGAAGCTGCCCGAGCGCTGACCGCCGCGCCAGCAATAGACCAACGGGCGCCATTCGCGCGGCTGATCCGCCACGTGCTCGTCGATCAGGCGGGCGATGTTGCGCGAGACGATGGCCGCGCCGCGCTTGCGCGCCTCGAAGGTCGAGACCTGGGTGTAGAGGGTGCCGACCTCGGCCCGCTCGGCGTCGTCGAGCACCGGCCAGTTCACCGCACCCGGGAGGTGATCCTCGGCGAACTCGGCGGGCGAGCGCACGTCGATGACCGCGTCGTAGGTGTCCTGGCCGCCGAAGGCATCGGCGGCCGTCGTGGTGGTCAGGCTCACGGGACGAAGGCGATCGCGTCCAGCAGCTCGCTTTCGACCTGCAGCTGCATCTTCGGACTCTGCATCACCGGGCCACTGACGAGGAAGGTGTCCTCCACCCGCTCGCCGAGCGTGGACACCTTGGCGAGCTGGAGGTTGATCTGGTGCTTGCCGAGCACGCGGGCGATGGCGTAGAGCAGGCCGGAACGGTCGCTCGTGCTGACCGAGAGCACCCAGCGCTGGCCCTTTTCGTCCGGCCTCAGCGAGACACGGGGCTGCACCGGGAACGAGCGCACGCGGCGCGACACGCGGCCGCGGCTGGGCGCCGGCAGCGGGCCGGTGGAGGCGAGCGCCAGCGCGGCCTGCGTCTCGACCAGCGAGATCATGTCGCGGTAGGCGCTGGCCGCCTGGGTCTCCGCGTTCGGGTTCACGACCTGGAAGGTGTCCAGCGCGTAGCCGGCACGCGTGGTGTGGATCTTGGCGTCCTGGATCGAGAAGCCGGCGGAATCGAAATAGCCGCAGATGCGCGAGAACAGGTCCGGACAGTCGGGCGAGAACACCAGCACCTGCAGCCCCTCGCCGATCGGCGAAGGCCGGGCGCGGACGATGGGCGTGCGGGTCTCGAGATGGCGCCACAGCGAGCGGGCATGCCAGGCGATCTCGGTGGCGTCGTGACGGGCGAAGTAGCTCACGTCCAGCGTCGCCCACAGCGGCTGCTCGGTGCCCGGCAGCGCCGAGTGCAGGGCGAGGATGTGGCGGGCCTCCTGCTTTCGCGCTTCGATCTCGGCGTCCGCATCGGGCGAGCCGCCGCCCAGCGCGCGCAGGGTGAGGCGGTACAGGTCCTCCAGCAGCTTGCCTTTCCACGCGTTCCACACCTTGGGCCCGGTGCCGCGGATGTCGGCCACCGTGAGCAGGTACAGGGCGGTCAGGTGGCGCGCATCGCCCATCTGCCGGGCGAAGGCCGTGATGACCTCCGGATCGGACAGGTCCTCTTTCTGGGCCACGCGGCTCATGGTGAGGTGGTGGCGCACCAGGAACTCGGCCAGGGCGGCGTCCTCGGCTTCTATCTGGTGCTCCCGGCAGAAGCGCCGCACCTCCACTCCGCCGAGGTCGGAGTGGTCGCCGCCGCGGCCCTTGGCCACGTCGTGGAACAGCGCCGCGATGTAGAGCACCCACGGCTTGTCGAAGCCGGCCGCCAGCTGGCTGCAGAAGGGGTACTCGTGCGCATGTTCCGGCACGAAGAACCGGCGCACGTTGCGCAGCACCATAAGGATGTGCTGGTCCACGGTGTAGACGTGGAACAGGTCGTGCTGCATGCGGCCGACGATGCGGCGGAAGACCCACAGGTAGCGGCCCAGCACGGAGGTCTGGTTCATCAGCCGGAAGGCGTGGGTCTGGCCCTCGGGCTGTCGCAGGATGTCCATGAACAGCTCGCGATTGACCGCATCGCGGCGGAAGCGGCTGTCCATCAGGTTGCGGGCGTTGTAGAGCGCGCGCAGGGTCCGGGCCGACAGGCCCTTGATGCCGGGCGTCTGCTGGTAGACCAGGAAGGTCTCGAGGATGGCGTGCGGGTTGTCGGCGTAGAGATCGTCGCGCGCCACCTCGAGCATGCCGGCGCGATCGAGGAAGCGGGCGTTGATCGGCCGCATCGGGACGGCCTCGGTGCTGTTGACCCGCTCCTCGATGTTCAGCATCAGGATCTGGTTGAGCTGGGTGACCGCCTTGGCGGCCCAGTAGTAGCGGTGCATCAGCACCTCGGAGGCGCGGGTGCCCTTGTCGCCCTCGTAGCCGAAGCTGGCGGCCACGGCCGTCTGCAGGTCGAACACCAGCCGGTCCTCGCGCCGGCCGGCCACCATGTGCAGCCGGGCGCGGATGAGCTTCAGCGCCCCCTCGTGGCGCTGCAGCTGCTTGACCTCGAAGGGCGTGATCAGGCCCTTGGCGGCCAGCTCGCTCCAGGTGCGACCCAGGCCCGCCGCGCGGGCCACCCACATCACGACCTGCAGATCGCGCAGGCCGCCCGGACTCTCCTTGCAGTTGGGCTCCAGGGCGTAGGGCGTGTCTTCGTACTTGACGTGGCGCTGGCGCATCTCCAGCGTCTTGGCGCGCAGGAAGGCCTTGGGCTCCATCGCCTCGGTGTTGGCGTGGCGGAAGGTGTTGAACAGGCGCCGCGAGCCGCAGAGGAAGCGGCTCTCGAGCAGGGCCGTCTGCACGGTCACGTCCTTGCGCGCCTCGGCGATGCAGTCTTCTATCGTGCGCACCGAGGAGCCGATCTCCAGCCCCACGTCCCAGCAGGCGGTGATGAAGGCCGAGAGACTGGCCTGGCTGGCGGGATCTTCGGCGGCGCCGGCCACCGCAGGAGGCAGCAGCACCAGCACGTCGACGTCGGAGTGCGGGAAGAGCTCGCCGCGACCGTAGCCTCCCACCGCCAGCAGCGCGGCGCCGGCGGGCATCCCGCCTTCATGCCACAGCTCGACCAGGGTCGCGTCCACGTGGCGGGCCAGCGCCCGCAGGAACGTCGCGACGCTCGTGATGGTGGGCCGTGATTCGCGGAAGTGCTCGATCAGCGCGGCCTTGCCGCCGCGGAATCGCTCCCTCAGGGCGGGCAAGGGCAGGGCAGCCTTGTCGGCCTGGTCCGGGGCCGGGGCGTCCAGCGGGGCCATGGCGGGCCGCGTCAGTGCGCGTTGGTCGCGAAGGCCGGCGGGGGCGGGCTGCCGGCCGAGACGGTGAGCACCTCGTAGCCGGTGTCGGTGACGACGATCGTGTGCTCCCACTGGGCCGAGAGCGAGCGGTCCTTGGTGACGATCGTCCAGCCGTCGCCCGTCTCCTTGATCTCGCGGCGGCCGGCGTTGATCATCGGCTCGATGGTGAAGACCATGCCCGGCACCAGCTCCTCGAGCGTGCCGGGGCGGCCGTAATGCAGCACCTGCGGCTCCTCATGGAACTTCAGGCCGATGCCGTGGCCGCAGAACTCGCGCACGATGGAGAAGCCCTGGTTCTCGGCGAAGGTCTGGATGGAGTGGCCGATGTCCCCCAGGCGCGCACCGGGCTTGACCTTGACGATGCCCCGCCACATGGCCTCGTAGGTGATGGCGCAAAGGCGCTTGGCGGCGATCGAGCCCTCGCCCACGACGAACATCCGGCTGGTGTCGCCGTGCCAGCCGTCCTTGATGACGGTGACGTCGATGTTGACGATGTCGCCGTTCTTCAGCGGCCGGTCGTTCGGGATGCCGTGGCAGACCTGGTGGTTGATCGAAGTGCAGATCGACTTCGGGTAGGGCGTGTAGCCCGGCGGGGCGTAGTTCAGGGGTGCGGGAATGCCGCCCTGCACGTTCGTGATGTGCTCGTAGGCGAGCTTGTCGAGCTGGTCGGTGGTCACGCCGGGCTTCACGTGGGCCGTCAGCATGTCCAGGACCTCGGAGGCCAGGCGGCCGGCCACGCGCATGCCTTCGATGTCGGCGGCGGACTTCAGGGTGATCGTCATGGGGCGACATTATTTCATCCCGCCTTAAAATCGCGGGTTTTCATGGGCATGCCCCTGACGACACAGTCGTTCAGCGGGCAGCCACACCCCCAGCCACATCCCATGTCCTCAGCACCCCAGCATCTGATGCATTTCGAGGGCGGCAACGCCCTGTCCGCCTTCCGCGCCCAGGCCCTGCTGGCCCGGCTGCAGGCGGCCTGCCCGCGGGTCACCGCCGTCAGCGCGCGCTACGTGCATTGGGTGTGGAGCGACGGCGCATTGGATGCCATGGCGGTGGAGAAGCTGGCGGCGCTGCTGCGCTACGGCGAACCCGCCATCGCCGGCGAGGAGGGCGAGAAGGGCGAGCTGGTGGTGGTCATGCCCCGCCTGGGCACCGTCTCGCCCTGGGCCAGCAAGGCCACCGACATCGCCCACAACTGCGGCCTGGGCATCCACCGGGTCGAGCGGGTCACCGAGTACCGGCTGGCGCTCAAGACCGGCCTGGTCGCCGGCCTGCTGGGCGGCGCCAAGCCCCCGTCCGCCGAAGAGCGGGCCGCCTGCGCGGCCGTGCTGCACGACCGCATGACCGAGAGCGTGGCCTTCGAGCGCGAGGCCGCGCGGCACCTGTTCGACGAGCAGCCCGGCCAGCCGCTGGCCCATGTCGACGTGCTGGGGCGTGGCCGCGCGGCGCTGGAGGCCGCCAACACCGAATTCGGCCTGGCGCTGTCCGGCGACGAGATCGACTACCTGGTCGATGCCTTCACCGGGCTGAAGCGCAACCCGAGCGACGTCGAGTTGATGATGTTCGCGCAGGCCAACAGCGAGCATTGCCGGCACAAGATCTTCAATGCCGACTTCATCATCGACGGCGAGAAGCAGCCGCTGTCGATGTTCGGGATGATCCGTCACACCGAGAAGACGAATCCCCAGCGGTCGATCGTGGCGTACAGCGACAACGCCGCGGTGATGGAAGGCGGCCCGGTCGAACGCTGGCTGCCCGAGAGCTTCACCAACGCCCCGAAGTACAGCGCCCGGCACGAGACCGCGCACGTGCTGATGAAGGTGGAGACGCACAACCACCCGACGGCGATCTCGCCCTTCCCGGGCGCCTCCACCGGCGCCGGCGGCGAGATCCGCGACGAGGGCGCCACGGGCCGCGGTGCCCGGCCCAAGGCGGGCCTCGCGGGCTTCTCGGTGTCCAACCTGAACCTGCCCGGCACGAATGAACCCTGGGAGGCGAACGCCTACGGCAAGCCCGAGCACATCGCCAGCCCGCTGCAGATCATGATCGAAGGGCCGATAGGCGGCGCGGCCTTCAACAACGAGTTCGGCCGGCCCAACCTGGGCGGCTACTTCCGCGTCTTCGAGCAGACGGTGGGCACGGGTGCCGAGGCCGTGCGCCGCGGCTACCACAAGCCCATCATGATCGCCGGCGGCCTGGGGACGATCAGCGACGGCCAGACCCACAAGCTGCCCTTCGGCGCCGGCACGCTGCTGATCCAGCTCGGCGGCCCCGGCATGCGCATCGGCATGGGCGGCGGCGCGGCCAGCTCGATGGCTGCAGGCACCAACACGGCGGCACTGGATTTCGACTCGGTCCAGCGCGGCAACCCCGAGATCCAACGCCGTGCGCAGGAGGTCATCAACCACTGCTGGGCCCTGGGCGAGACGAATCCGATCGTGGCCATCCACGACGTGGGCGCGGGTGGCATCAGCAATGCCTTCCCGGAGCTGGTCGACGGCGCCGGCAAGGGCGCCCGCTTCGACATGCGCAAGGTGCCGCTGGAGGAATCCGGCTTGGCGCCCAAGGAGATCTGGTGCAACGAGAGCCAGGAACGCTATGTCCTGGCGGTGAACCCGGACCTGCTCCCGCTGTTCGAGCAGATGTGCGAGCGCGAGCGCTGCCCCTTCGCCATCGTCGGCGTGACGACGGACGAGAAGGAGCTGATCCTCGAGGACGGCCCGGAAGGCGAGCGGGTCATCGACATGCCGATGGAAGTGCTGCTCGGCAAGCCGCCGCGCATGCAGCGCGACGTCCGGCGCGTGCAGCGCAAGCTCGCGCCGCTGAACTTGACCGGCGTGGAGCTGAAGAAGGCGGCCTTCGATGTGCTGCGCCATCCGACCGTGGCCAGCAAGCGCTTCCTCGTGACCATAGGCGACCGCACCGTGGGCGGCCTGAACCACCGCGACCAGATGGTCGGCCCGTGGCAGGTGCCGGTGGCCGATTGCGCCGTCACGCTCGCCGACTACAGCAGCCTGCGCGGCGAGGCGATGAGCATGGGCGAGCGCACGCCGCTGGCCGCGCTGGATGCCCCCGCCTCCGGCCGCATGGCGGTGGCCGAGGCCATCACCAACCTGCTCGCCGCGCCGATCACGCTGGAGCACGTCAAGCTCAGCTGCAACTGGATGGCCGCCTGTGGCGAGCCGGGCGAGGATGCGGCGCTGTACGAAACCGTCAAGGCCGTGGGCATGGAGCTGTGCCCGGCGCTGGGCATAGGCGTGCCGGTCGGCAAGGATTCGCTGTCGATGCGAACCCGCTGGAGCGACGCCGGCGCGCAGAAGCAGGTCGTCGCGCCGGTCTCGCTCATCGTCTCGGCCTTCGTCACGCTCGATGACGTCCGCGGCACGCTGACGCCCCAGCTGCAGGAGGGCGACACGACGCTCATCCTGGTCGACCTGGGCGCTGGCCGCTCCCGCATGGGCGGCTCCATCCTGGCCCAGACGCTGCAGCAGTTCGGCGACCAGGTGCCCGACCTGGACGATGCGGCGCGCCTGAAGGCGCTGGTGGCGGCCGTCAACGAGCTGCGCGGCCAAGGCCAGTTGCTGGCCTACCACGACCGCTCCGACGGCGGCCTCTGGGCCGCGGCCTGCGAGATGGCCTTTGCGGGCCATCGCGGCGTCAGCCTGAACGTGGACATGCTGGTCACCGAGGGGGACGGCATCAGCGACAGCCGCGCCGAGTTCGGCGATTCGAAGAACTGGGCCTCGCAGGTCAGCGGCCGACGCGAGGAGCTCACGCTCAAGGCCCTGTTCAACGAAGAGCTCGGCGTGCTGCTGCAGGTGAAGACGAGCGAGCGCGACACGGTGCTGGCCACGCTGCGCACCCATGGCCTGTCGACCCTGAGCCACGTGGTCGGCAAGACCAACGACAAGCGCGTGGTCGAGGTCTGGCGCGATGCCAAGGCGCAATTCAGCGCGCCCCTGCGCGAGCTGCAACAGGCCTGGGACGAGGTGAGCTGGCGCATCAGCCGCCTGCGCGACAACCCCGAGGGCGCCGACAGCGAACACGCGGCGGCTGGCGGCGACGACCCTGGCCTGCACGTGAAGCCCAGCTTCGACCCGGCGGAGGACGTGGCGGCGCCCTACATCGCGACCGGCGTGCGCCCCAAGCTCGCCATCCTGCGCGAGCAGGGCGTGAACAGCCACGTCGAGATGAGCTATGCGATGGCCAAGGCGGGCTTCGACACCTTCGACGTGCACATGAGCGACCTGCAGGCCGGGCGCGCGAAGCTGGAGCAGTTCCAGGGCTTCGTCGCCTGTGGCGGCTTCAGCTATGGCGACACGCTCGGTGCCGGCGAGGGCTGGGCCCGCTCGGTCATGTTCAACCCCGTCCTGACCGAGCAGTTCGCCGCCTTCTTCGCCCGCAAGGACAGCTTCGCCCTGGGCGTGTGCAACGGCTGCCAGATGCTCGCGGCACTGGCCGGGATCATCCCGGGCGCCGAGGCGTGGCCGCGGTTCACGCGCAACAAGAGCGAGCAGTACGAGGCCCGGCTGGCCATGGTCGAGGTGCTGGAAAGCCCGTCGATCTTCTTCGCCGGCATGGGGGGCAGCCGCCTGCCGATCGCCGTGGCGCACGGCGAAGGCTATGCCGACTTCTCGCAACGCGGCAACGCGGCCGAGGTCTGGCGCGCCATGCGTTTCGTCGACGGCCACGGCCAGGCCACCGAAACCTATCCGTTCAACCCGAACGGCAGCCCGGGCGGCCTGACGGCGGTGACCACGGCCGATGGCCGCTTCACCGCGCTGATGCCGCACCCGGAGCGGGTCTTCCGCAACGCGTTGATGAGCTGGACGAACGGCGACATCGCCGCCGACAGCCCCTGGATGCGCATGTTCCGCAACGCAAGGCGCTGGCTGGCGTGAAGCTTGCCCATCGCCGCCGTGTTCAGCCTAGAAGGAGACCAGGCGATGAAGCAAGCAAGACGGGAACGCAGATGGTGGCGTCGGGCCGGCGTGGCCCTCGCCGCCTGGATGGCGGCAGTGTCCGGCGCCGGAGGCCCGGGCCTGGCGGTGGCCGCCGAGCCGGCCGCGCGGCTGACGGTGTCAGGCTCGCAACTGCTCGCGCCGGACGGCAAGCCGATCTGGCTGCACGGCTTCAACTGGGGCCGCTGGGGCACCGCGCTGCCGGATGACGGCAAGGCCAACGTCGAGCGAGGGGCCAATGTCGTGCGGATTCCCTTCCGCTGGAACTTCACCGGCAAGAGGGTCGACATCCGCGACACCGCCGCGCCCGGTCACATCAACCCCGAGGGCCTGAAGCACCTCGACGACCAGATCCGCTGGGCGACCGAAGCCGGCTTGTGGGTCGTGCTCTTCGCCGGCTCCGACCAGGGCGCGGGCGACAACAAGCAGAGCAACTACTGGACCGACGCGGCGCTCAAGCGGGAGTTCATGGAGGCCTGGGCCTTCGTCGTCCAGCGCTACAAGGACACGCCGCGCATCGCCGCCTACGAGCTGCTGTCGGAGCCGCATCCCAAGAAGCCGGTCACCGATGCGGGCCTGCGCTCGTTCTACGAGGAGCTGATTGCCAACGTCCGCCGCCTCGACACGCGCACCCCGGTCGTCATCGGTGCCAACGACCACTACGACATCAACCAGCTCCAGGGCGTGTTCACGAAGGTCGACGACAAGATCATCTACGCCGCCAACTTCTACCTGCCCACCGAGTACTGCAAGCCATGGCGTCGGGCGGATCCCAAGGCGGCGCCGAACGCCTACCCCGGCAGCTACGTGGACAGGCGCGGCACCACGCGCAAGTTGGACAAGCAGGCGCTGGCCGAGTTCATGAGGCCGGCCATCGAGTTCCGCGAGCGCAACAAGGTCCCGGTCTTCATCGACCAGGTCGGCTGCTTCGGCTCGGTGCCGGGCGTACTCGACTACACGCGCGACGTGCTGGACCTGCTCAAGGCCAACCGCCTGCACTACGCCTACTGGACGTACCGGGTGGCGAACGCCGGGCCGAACGAACACGGCCTTTGGTACAACCCCGGCGACGGCTGGAAGCTCAAGACCGACCTGGACAAGGTGCTGCGGGCCGGTCTGGCCGCGCCGTAGGCGCGGTCAGACCGGGCCTAGGCCAAGCCTAGGCCGTGTACGTTCAGCTCCCCCGGGCCCCCTCCAAGCGGGGGCTCCAGTCGGTTCGACGGCTCCACCCAGCCCTCCTCCGGGAGGAGGGCTCCAGACAGAGTGACGAGGGGCACGGGCGGCGCGGCGCGCAGGCTGCAGCCTCGAACGTGACTTGCTAGACCGGCTGCTGGGCGACGGCCCCGACGCCCACCCAGCGGCGCAGCAGGTCGGCGGTGAGCGGCTCGGGCTGGTGGAAGGCGAAGCCCTGGGCCCAGTCGATGCCCAGCTCGCGCAGCTGGCCGGCCACGCGCTCGTTCTCGACGCACTCGGCCACCACGGGCTTGCCGAGCAGCCGGCCCATCTCCGCCATCGAGCGCACCATCCCGCTGTGGACGTCGTCGGTGTCCATGTCGCGCACGAACATGCCGTCGATCTTGATCGAGTCGAAGGGCAGGCGGCGCAGGTAGGTGAAGGACGCGAAGCCGCTGCCGAAGTCGTCCAGCGAGAAGCGGCAGCCCAGGTCGTGCAACTGCTGCATGAAGCCCGTCGCGCTCTGCAGGTTGGTGATGGCCTGGGTCTCGGTGATCTCGAAGCACAGCAGCCGGCCGGGGACCTGGTGCCGGGCCAGCAGCCCGGCCACGTAGCCGGCGAGCGTGCCGTCTCGAACCGAGATGGCTGACAGGTTGATGGCGACCTGCCCTATGCCGGGGTGGAGCTCGGGCACTTCGGCCAGCAGCTGGATCACCTGGTCGATCATCCAGCGGTCGATGTCGGTGATGAGGTGGAAGCGTTCCGCCGGTGCGATGAACTGGGTCGGCATCAGGAGCTTGCCGCGCACGGCATCCCACAGCCGGGCGAGCGTCTCCACGTGCAGCAGCGGAACGGGGCCTTGGCTGGCGGCGGCCAGCGGCTCCAGGCGCTGGGCGTACAGGCGCAGGCGCTGCTGCTTGAGCGCATCGAACAGCACCAGGGCCCAGTTGATCGACTCCCTGTGCGGCTCCGCAGCGCTTCGCTTCGGGTCGTGGATGACGATGGCGCCCCGGCCTTCGCGCTTGGCGCGGTAGGCCGCTTCGTCGGCCATGAGCATGAGCTGGTCGAAGCTGACGATGTCGCGCTGGATGCGCACGACGGCGATCGTGGCGGCCAGCTTGAAGGCCCGCTCCTCCCACTGGAACTCGAACTCCGAGATGTGCTGGTGGATCTGGCGTGCCAGGGCCGCGCCGCCGTCCTCGGACGGGTCTTCGCTCACCACGGCGAACTTGTCCCCGCCGGTACGGGCGAAGAAATCGGTGCGGGACAAGGCACCGGCCACCAGCTCGGCGAACTGGCGCAGCAGCTCGTCGCCGGCGATGCAGCCGCAGGTCTCGTTGACGAGGCGGAACTGGTCGATGTCGATCAGCAGGAAGACGGCGGAGCCGGCCTGCCGCTGGATGCGCGCAAGCAGCTCGCTGACGTGGGCGTCGAGCGCGCCGCGGTTGTGCTGGCGCGTGACGAAGTCATGGGTGGCCAGGTAGTTCAGCCTGTCCTGCATGTAGCGCCGCTCGTTGATCTCGACGCGCAGCTGGCGGTTGGCGAGCGTCAGCTCGGCGGTGCGCTCGCGCACCCGCTCCTCCAGGCTGCGGTTGGCGTCGCGCAGGTCGCGCAGCAGCACCTGGCGTTCCACTTGATGCCGCACACGGGCGAGCACCTCGTCGGCATTGATCGGCTTGGTGATGTAGTCGGCGCCACCGACCGCGAAGCCGGTGGAGATGTCGTCGGCGCGCGCGGTGACGAAGATGACAGGGACCTCGGCCAGGGACATGTCGGCCTTGAGCCGCCGGCAGACTTCGAAGCCGTCCATGCCCGGCATCATCACGTCCAGCAGGATCAGGTCGGGTCGCCGGCGCCCGGCCAGCTCCAGGGCGCGCGGGCCGCTCGTGGCCACCATCAGCTCGCACCCCAGGCCCTCGAGCACCGCGCTGAGCACGTCGATGTTCTCCGGCGTGTCGTCGACGATCAGGACGGTCAGCTTGATTCCGGTCACTTGGGGCGGTAGGCGATGCCGGGGACGGACCAGTGTATGCCACGGGTTTTGCTGCGACGACGGCGTTTTCACCCGTTGGCCCGGCGCCGGCGCCCGGATGTCACGCTGGCGTGCGCGAGGCTTGCGTCATGAAGGCGTGCACGGACTTCTCCAGGCTCTGGAAGTCGTAGCGGCGCACGGCGTCTTCCCAGGCGCGTCGGCGCCCCGGGTCGACGACGTGCTCGCCCAGGGCGGCCAACGCCCGCTTCACGCCGCCCGGCTCGCCTTCGGCTGCGGCAGCCTGCAGCGCGCGCAGATGCGGCCAGGCCTCGTCTTCCGGTGGCAGGGCGGCGGGCAGCTCGGCGGCGTCGGCTTGCACTTCATGAGACGGCACCGGCTCCTCGCGCAGCCGGACGCCGGCGTGCTCGACCAGCATCCGGTAGATGTTGCGGAAGGGATAGGGCTTGGCCACGAAATCCTGGAAGCCGGCGTCCAGGTAGAAGCGTCGCTCGTGCTCCAGGCTGGACGCGGTGACGGCGATCGCCGGCAAGTGGGCCGTGGCCGGTTCGGCACGCAGGGCGCGGATCAGGTCGACACCGGACAGGCGAGGCATGCGGATGTCGCTGAACACGATGTCGAAGGACTGTCGGCGGCAGGCCTCGAGCCCGGCCTGCCCGTCTTCTGCCTGCCGCACCTCGCAGCCCGCGTCGGTCAGCAGCCGTACGAGCAGCTCTCGGCTGTCGGCGTCGTCCTCCACCACCAGGGCGCGGCAGCGGGTGCCCGGCATCAGGTGGGCCGCGCGGCTTTCGGCGAACGGCACGCCCGGATCGGCTTCGACCGCCGGCAGCGGCAGCATCACGCGCGCCAGGGTGCCGGCGCCCGGCGCGCTCGTCAGCGCGAGCTCGCCGCCCATGGCGCGGGTCATCTCCCGCGAGAGCGAAAGCCCCAGGCCGGTGCCGCCCTTGGCGCGGCCGGCCTCGCCCTGGCCGAAGGGCTCGAACAGGCGCTCCAGCTCCGCGGCCTGCATCCCCGGGCCCGTGTCCTCGACTTCCATCCACACGGCGGGCCCATCGCGCCAGGCCCGAAGGCGGATGACCCCGGCCTCGGTGAACTTCAGGGCATTGCCGAGCAGGTTGATGAGCACCTGGCCGATCTTGGTCCGGTCACCGCGCACCATGGCCGGCGCCGGCAGGCCGCTCAGGTCGACCTGCCATTGCAAGCCCTTGGCGGCGACGCGGCCGGCGAAGAGGTGGCCTACGTCCACCAGCTCACGCTGCAGGTCGAAGGTCTGGGCCGTGAGGTCGAGCCGGCCCGATTCGATCTTGGCGAGGTCGAGCACGTCGTTGATCAGGTTGAGCAGGCGGTTGCCGGCCGAGAAGATGACCTGAAGGCGGTCGTGGGCGGCGGCGTGCAGGGCTCGGTCGGCCAGCAGGATCTGGGTGAAGCCCAGCACCGCATTGAGCGGCGTCCGGATCTCATGGCTCATGTTGGAGAGGAAGGTCGACTTGGACCGGTTCGCCTGCTCGGCGCGCTGGCGTGCCTCGCGCAGTTCGCCTTCGGTGCGCTCGCGTTCGGCGACCTCGGCGCGCAGGCTCTCGTTCGAGTGGGCGAGCTCGGCGGTGCGGGCGGCGACCTGGGATTCGAGCGCCAGCTGCTGGTTCATCACGAGCAGGTCGTGCCGGCGGCGAGCGCCCATGAAGGCCGTGAGCAGGGCGGTGAAGACCAGCCCGGCAGCGAGCACCGCCAGCGGCAGCCAGCCCGGCGCCGGCGTGAACCGGGCCCAGGCCGGTTGCATCAGCAGCGTCCAATGGCGGTCGGCGATGCGCAGCGTCACCTCGTGATGGACACCGGCCTGCAGCCGCGGCTGCGACTGCTCCCGCTGCGCCGGGTCCCGCACGACGAGCCCTTCGTCCACCGGCCACTCCAGCGCGTGGGCCGTGGGCGCCTCGGGGTCGTGCAGGAGCAGGTGGTGGCCATGGAAGTCCATCTGCTGCGCGGCGGCGCGCAACAACTGGCCGATGTCTATCGTCGCCGCCACCATGCCGCGAACGTGGGCCGCGTCGCTGCCGGCCGGGCTGTTCGGGCCGGTGTCGTAGACCGGCGCGTACAGCTCGGTCACCAGGTCGGTGGAAGCCGACTTCGCCACCGAATAGATCGGCGGCGAGGCCGCCGGCCGGCCCGTCGTGCGGGCCTGGTCGATCGCCTGTCCGCGCGGCGGATCGGCCAGGTGGTCTATGCCGACCAGCGCGTCGTGGCCTGCCTCCGGATCGGTCCACAGCACCGGAAAGTACTCCGGTCGCTGGCCGGCCGCGACGACGGTGTCGCGCCCGCTCACCTCGCGCAGCGTCAGGTCGCCTTGCCGGTGCTCGAAAGCCTGGCGCTGGCCGGCAGCCACCCGCGGCAGGTAGGCGAAATCCTGCTGCCACGGGCTGCGCTGCAGCATCGGGGTGGACACCGCGCGGAACTCCGCCGGGGTCAGCTCGATGCGATAGAACATCCGCTGCAGGATCTCCAGGTCGCGCTCGGCCATGTCGATGTGGTTCTGCAGGGCCATGCCCAGGCGGGTGCCCTCGGCGCGGAAGCGTTCGGTGTGCACCTCGCGTTCCATCACGCTGCTGGCCAGGGTGGAGAACAGCGTCAGGCCCAGGCCCAGGCAGATGATCGGAAAGGCCTGCACGACGACCCGCTGGGCGCGGAAGGCCGGATGCAGCAGCAGCAGCGCCACCGGGGCGATGACCAGCATGCCGGTGGCGTCGCCGACCCACCAGGCGATCCAGCCGAAGAAGGCGTCGCGCCACGCCAGCACGCCGAAGGCGTACAGCGTCGCCTGGCCCACGGTGGCGGCGATGACGCAGCTGCCGCAGACCACCAGTGCGAAATACACCGTCTGCCGCACCGGCGCGGCCTCCACGCGCCGTGGCACCTTGCGCGTCAGGTGGGCCGCCAGGGCCGCCTGCACGATGGAGCCGCTGGCGAGCACCATGGAGCCGAGCAGGGCCGCCAGGCCCCAATGCAGGTGCGGGCCGAAGAAATCGAGGTAGTGGGTGGCCAGCGCGCCCAGGGCCAGGCCGGGCAGGGCCCGCGCGCCCAGCAGCATGAAGCCGGCCAGCGCAATGCCCGAGGGCGGCCAGATCGTGGTGATGTGCAGCGGCCCGATGCCGAGCGACATGCCTGCAAGCGCCGTCAGGTAGTAGGCGAGCGCCAGCCCGGCGTTCAGCGCGAGCAGGCGGGCACCGGAGGGCAGCGGCATGGGGAAGCGGTCGAACGTCCGGTCAGTGCGGCCGGTCGATCATAGTGGCCCGGCCCCTTCGCCGGTGACCCTCAGTCCGCCTGCTCGCCCAGGCGCCTGAGGCGGGCCAGCCAGGCCTTGGCCGCCGCCGGCTTCATCGACCCGACGCCGCCGATCAGCGTGTGCTCAATGGGCGCCACGCCCACGAAGCCGAGGATGTTGCGCTCCAGGGACTTGACGCTGTGGGCCCGGAAGTACCAGCGGTAGATCAGGGCGGGCATCCCCATGGTCACGACGATGCGCGCCGACCGGCCAGTCAGGCCCTTGTGCATGAAGGGGTTGCCTCCGTCGGTGGCCTGTCGGCCCCCCGGGTCGCCGCCCTGCGGCAACCCGCCCCCCGTGGGGGGCAACGAACCTAGGGGCGGCCCGTCGGTTCGTTGGAACGCGAAGCCCGGCCGGGCCACCTGTTCCAGGAAGCCTTTCAGCAGGGCCGGCATGTCGCCGAGCCAGAGCGGGAAGAGCAGCAGCAGGTGCTGCGCCCAGGCGATGTCGGACTGGGCCTGTGCCAGTGACGGTGGCAGCTCGCCATGCTCCCAGTCTTGGTGGCTGCGCAGCAGCGGGAAGTCGAGATGGGCGACGTGGACCGTGCGCAGGCTGTGGCCCTGGGCGGCCGCGCCTTCGGCGTAGGCATCGGCCAGGGCGTGGCCGAAGTGGTGGTCGGTGGGGTCGGGATGCCCCTGCAGGATGAGGATGCGGCGCGGCATGGGCCGCATCCTCGCCGTGCCGCCCGGGGGGCGGCTTGACCTGCGTCAGGCGGCGAGCCGGGCGGCGGCCGCGTCGATGGAGCGGCGCAGGTCCTCGTAGCCGTGGTGGGCCGGGAACTGCGGGAACTCGCGGGCGATGGACTCGGGCGGATGGATGAGGAAGCCCGCGTCCGCCGCACCCAGCATGCCGGTGTCGTTGTACGAATCGCCGGCGGCGAAGACCTGGAAGTTCAGGCTCTTCAGGGCGTTCACCGCGTGGCGCTTCTGGTCGGGCTGGCGCAGCCGGTAGCCGCGCACGAAGCCTTCGGCATCCACCTCCAGCCGGTGGCAGAACAGCGTGGGGCGGCCGAGCTGGCGCATCAGCGGATCCGCGAACTCGTAGAAGGTGTCCGACAGGATGATGACCTGGTAGCGCTCGCGCAGCGCGGCCAGGAAGTCGGCGGCCCCGGGCAGCGGGGCCATGCCGGCGATCACGCCCTGGATGTCGGCCAGCTTCAGGTCGTGCTGCTCGAGCAGGCCGATGCGAAAGCGCATCAGCTTGTCGTAGTCGGGCTCGTCGCGGGTGGTGCGGGAGAACTCGGCGATGCCGGTTCGCTTGGAAAACTCGATCCAGATCTCGGGGACGAGCACGCCTTCGAGGTCGAGGCAGACGACTTGCATGGGACTGTGGGCTCCGGGGTTGTCGGAGCCGATCGTACCTTCCGCGGCTCAGGCCGGGCTGACGGCCACGGGCACGCCGGACAGCACCGCGTTGCCCGAAAGCGGATCGCGCAGGCGCTCGTCGAGCACGGCATTGAGGTTGGCGCCGGGGCGCTCGGCAGCTACCCGCAGCTTCGCGCCCGGCTTGTCGTGGCCCCAGCCGTGGGGCAGGCTGATCACGCCGGGCATCACGTCGGTGGTGATGACCACCGGCGCGGTGACGCTGCGCTCGGCCTCGCCGGCTGCCGCGCCGGCACTGATGCGTGCCATGGCGCCATCGGCCAGGCCCAGTCGTGCGGCATCGGTCGGATGCATGAGGGCGGTGCAGCGCTCGGGGCCCTTGGCCAGCGTGTGCAGGTTGTGCATCCAGCTGTTGTTGGTCCGCACGTCGCGCCGGCCGATGATGACCAGCTCGGGCGCCGGTTCATGCAGCTCGGCACGCGCGCGCTCGAGGTCGGCCACGCAGGCCGGCGGCGCCAGCTCGATGCGGCCGCTGGGCGTGCGCAGCAGCTCGGGGATGCGGGGCTCGAGCGCGCCGAGGTCGATGCCCGCCGGCGCCGCCTTCACCTTGTCGAGGTTGAGTCCTTCGGGCTTCAGGCCGAAGCGGTCGCCGTAAGGCCCGCTGCGCAGCGCCAGGTCGAGCAGGCGATCCGGGCCGCGGCGACAGCTGGCCGCGAGCGCAGCCAGGACGGCGGGGGCGTGGGCGCCCGCCTGCTTGTTCACCTCCTGCGTGACGAGCTCGTCATCGAGCGCCAGCACGTCGGCCCTGGCGCCCGCGCCCCGCACGATGGCCATCAACCGCAGCAGGTTCTCCCACTCCGGCCGCTGGCCTGGCGACAGCGGGAACACCGGCGGGCTGTAGCGCGCATGGTTGCGATGCGAGAACTGCGGGAAGGTGACGTCGTAATGCTCGTCCTCCAGCGGCGAGACGCCGGGCAGGATGACGTCCGCGTGGCGCGTGGTCTCGTTGAGGTAGATGTCCAGGCTGACCATGAACTCCAGCGAATCCAGCGCGCGCGCCAGCCGCGGGCCGCCGGGCGAAGAGAGCACGGGGTTGCTGGCCACGGTGATCAGGGCCTTGACCTGGCCCGGGCCGGGGGTCTCCATCTCCTCGGCCATCAGCGTCATCGGCAGCTCGCCCAGCACCTCGGGCGCGCCGCTCACCCGGCTCGCGTGGCGGCCGGTCGTCAGGCCGCGGCCCACGCCGGGCTGGCCGTGCGTGTTGGGCGCGAAGGCGGCGGCCTTGGGGAACATCGCCCCGCCGGGGGCGTCAAGGTGGCCGGTGACGACGTTGAGGACGTCCACCAGCCAGGAGGCCAGGGTGCCGAAGCTCTGGGTGCAGGTGCCGATGCGGCCGTAGACGCAAGCCCGCTCGGTGGTGGCGAGCTGGCGGGCCAGGGCGCGCGTGGTCTCGGCGGGGATGCCACAGCGCGCGGCGACGGCTTCCGGCGTGAAGGGCGCGATGGCCTCGCGCACCGCCTCGATGCCGTTCGTCCATTCCGCCAGCCGGCCCGGGCGCGCGAGGCCCTCGTCGAACACGGTGTTCACCAGCGCGGCGAGGAAGAACACGTCGGCCCCGGGCCGGATGAAGTGGTGCGCATCGGCGATGGCAGCGGTCTCGGTACGACGCGGGTCCACCACCACGAGCTGCCCGCCGCGCGCACGCAAGGCCTTGGCCCGGCCGCGGAAGTCGGTCACCGTCCACAGGCTGCCGTTGCTGGCCATGGGATTGGCGCCGAGGATCAGCAGGAAGTCGCAGCGATCGATGTCCGGCACGGCCACCGACATGCTGGTGCCGAACATCCAGCCCGAGGCGAGCTGCTTGGGCATCTGGTCCAGCGTCGAGGCCGAGAAGATGTTCCTGGAGCCCAGCGCCCGCGCGAGGCGCTGGAAGTACAGCAGCAAGGACTGCTTGTGCGCCGCCGGGTTGCCGACGCTGAGCGCGACCGCGTCCCGCCCTTCCCGCTCGAGGATGGGCACCAGGCGCCGTTCGATCTCGTCGAAGGCCTCCTCCCAGCTGGCCGGCTGCAGCTCGCCGTCGCGGCGAACGAGCGGCTGCCGCAGGCGGTCGGGGTCTTCGTGCAGGTCCTTCAGCGCGAAGCCCTTGGGGCAGATGTAGCCATGCGAGAACACGTCGTCGGCCTTGCCGCGGATGGCGATGACCTGGCCATCCGCCACCTGCACGTCCAGGCCGCAGCAGGCCTCGCACAGCGGGCAGATGCGGTAGCGGGTTTCGGTGGCAGGCGTGGTGCTGCTCATGGGCGGCTCCTGGGAGTGGGCTGGGGATGCAGTGAGGCGGATCTTTATCGCAGGAGGCCGAACGGGCGTCCGTCACGTCGGCGACTCGGCGGCGAGGGCAGCGAGGGCCTGGGTGGTGAAGCTGTCGGCGGGAAAGAAGGCCTCGATCGCGAGCTCGGACAGCGTGACCTCGACGGGCGTTCCGAAGACGGTGATCGTGCTGATGAAGCTGAGGGTGCCCGCGGGCGAGTGCAATTGCAAGGGCACGGCCAGATCGACGAGGCCGCGCGGCGGGTGGGCCTCGGTCCCGCGCACGCCGGGTGGCAGGGGCAGGGCGCGCAGCTCCTCTGCCAGCTGCGCCAGCACCGGGTCCCCGCTGGCGTGGATCTGGTGGTCGAGTCGCTCGAACAGGTGGTCGCGCCAGGCCGCGAAGTTGGCGATGCGCGGCGCCAGGCCGCGAGGGTGCAGCGAGGCGCGCAGCACGTTGACCGGGGGCGCCAGCAGGTCCTCGGGCAGCCCGGCCATCAAGGCGGACGCGGCGCGGTTGTGGGCCACGAGGTTCCAGTGCCTGTCGACGGCCAGCGCCGGATACGGCTCATGCGCCTGCAGCACGCGCTGCACGGCGGCGTAGGCCGGCTGCATGGCCGGGTCGGCCAGCGGCCGCTCGCGGTACATCGGCGCGTAGCCCGCGGCGGTGAGCATGCGGTTGCGATCGCGCAGCGGCACCTGCAGCCGCTCGGACAGCCGCAGCAACATCTCGCGGCTGGGCAGGGCGCGGCCGGTCTCCAGGCAGCTCAGGTGCCGGGTCGACACGCCGGCCTCCTGCGCCAGCTCGAGCTGGCTCCAGCGGCGGTGCTGGCGCCAGTGGCGCAGCAACTCGCCGACGGGGGCGAGAGGGTTCAGCGCTGAGGGCAGGGTGGCGGTGTCCATGGGCCGACGATAGCGCCGAGACGCTGGAGCTCCATGACCTCGGGGGTCATCGACCCGATGCGGCGCCAGGGCGACGATTCGGCCATCGTCAACCTGAACAGGAGAACCGTGATGTCGCACCGGACCATGACGCCCTTCTTGCGCAACGTTTTGCGAGCCGATGCCTTGCTCAGCGGCCTGACGGCCCTGGCGCTGATGGCCGATGCCGAGCCGCTCGCCGCCTGGACCGGCTTGCCGGCCGGTGCCCTGCGCGGCATCGGCTTCGCCCTCGTGCCTTGGGCGGCGCTCCTCGCATGGCTGGCCTCGCGCGGCGTCTTCCCGGCGGCGGCCATAAGCACCGTGGTCGCCTTGAACTTCGTCTGGGCGCTGGACTGCGCGCTCGCGGCCTTCGGTGTCATCGGTTCGCCGACGGGCGTGGGCTTCGCGGTGCTGGCGGTCCAGGCCGTCGGGACGGTGGTGATCGCCGAACTCGAATGGGTGGGGCTGCGGCGCACGGCGCGGGCCGCGGCGTCCCGGCACGCGTTGGCCACGTGACCTCAGCTGATGATGTAGGCCGCCGCCGCCGTGGCGATCAGCGTGCCCTCGTCATTGGCCAGCTTCATCTGCGTCGCCGCCACTCGGCCGCCCAGGCGGGTCACTTCGGCCGAGGCGATGAAGTGCTTGCCCAGGCCCTGCCGGAGGTAGTCCACGCGCAGGTCGATGGTGCCCACGCGGCTGAAGCGGTGGCCGACCTGCTCCAGCGTCTCGTCGGCATGCTTCTCGGCCAGGGCCACCATGATCGCGAAGCCGCCCATGGCATCGAGCGTGGCCGAGATCACGCCCCCGTGCAGGCGGCCGGAGGCGTAGTGGCCCACCAGTGCATCACGCATCTCGAAGCGCAATGTCGGCTCCGGCGGCTTCACGTTGAGCACTTTCAGGCCGAGGGTCTCGTTGAAGCGGATGCGGTGCTCGAAGATCTCGACCAGCGCGGCCTCGAGCCGCTTCTGCTCGGCCGCGCTGCGGCGGTGTGCGGGGGCGGCCGTCATCAATCGAGGAAGAAGTCGGGCAGGAAGTTCTTCGTCCCGGGCACGACGCTGTAACGATCCAGGTCCGTCACGCCGTGGGCCGCCAGCACCTGGTCGTCGATATAGAAGTTGCCCGAAGGCGCGGGCGCCGGGTCGGTGAGGATGAACCAGGCCGCGTCGGACAGGATCTCGGGCTGGCGGCACATCTTCGGGTCCACCCCGGGGATCATCTGCAGGGCCGCGGTGGCGATGGCGGTGCGGGGCCAGAGGCTGTTGACCGCGATGCCGATGCGCTTGAACTCCTCGGCGTGGCCGAGGGTGCACATGCTCATGCCGTACTTCGCCATGGTGTAGGCCACATGGTTGGCGAACCAGTGCGGCTTCATGCTCAAGGGCGGCGACATCGTCAGCACCTGCGGCGAGCGGCCGGCCTTGGCGCTCTCGGTCAAGGCCGCCAGGCAGGCCTGGGTGCAGCAGAAGGTGCCGCGGGCATTCACGCCGTGCATCAGGTCGAAGCGCTTCATTGGCGTGGCGGCCGTCGGCGTGAGGTTGATGGCGCTGGCGTTGTTGACCAGTATGTCGATGCCGCCGAAGGTCTCCAGCGTCTGCTTGACGGCCGAGGCGACCTGGTCTTCGTCGCGGATGTCGGTCTGCAGGATGAGGGCCTGGCCGCCGGCGTCGCGCACCGCCTCGGCCGCGCTGTGCAGCGTGCCCGGCAGCTTGGGGTTCGGGTCGATGGTCTTGGCGACCAGCGCGATGTTCGCGCCGTCGGCCGCAGCGCGGGTCGCGATGGCCAGGCCGATGCCGCGCGAGGCACCGGTGATGAACAGGGTCTTGCCTTTGAGGCTGCGTTCCGTCATGGCGTATCTCCTCGGTGGGGTCGGATGCCCAACATCGTACGAGCCTCGTCAGGGGAGGCAATGGTTCGGCCTGCGCGCTCGGCGCAGGCTGCGAGCTGTTCGATCAACGCTCCGTTGCCCGAGGCGCGCTGGCCATCGGGCAGGTAGAACGTGTCCTCCAGCCCCGTGCGCAGCATGCCGCCGAGCTCGGCGGTGCGCTGGTGCACGGGCCAGATCTCGGCGCGGCCGATGAGCGTCGTCTGCCAAATCGCGCCCGGTGGCAGCCAGCGGGGCAGCAGCTCCAGCAGGTCCGCATCGCAAGGCATGCCCGAAGCCACGCCCATCACGAGATTGCACTCCGGCACGTGGCCCGGCGCGAGCATCCCCGCCTTCACGTACATCGCCACCGATCGCACGATGCCGACGTCGAAGCATTCGAACTCCGGGTGCGTGCCGCATTCGGCCATCACGTCGAGGAACTGCTGCACCTTGGCCACCGGGTTGTCGAACACCATGGGCGGCCAGGCCCACTGGCCGTTGTCCTTGAGCTTGAGGTAGTTGAGGCTGCCGGCGTTGCAGGCGGCGATCTCCGGCCTGACGCGGCGGATGCAGGCGGCGGGGCCGGAGATGTCGGGGCCTATGACGCCAGTGGTGAGGTTGATGAGGACGCCGGGGCAAGCTTGCCGGATGGCAGCGATCACGCGCTCGGCGACGTCCGGATCCCAGCTGGGCAGGTGCCCGCGGCCGGGCTCCTGGGCCCTCAGGTGCACATGCATGATGCTGGCGCCGGCGTTGAAGGCGTCGCGGGCCTGCGTGGCCATCTGCTCGGGCGTCACGGGCACCGGGTGCTGCGCCGGATCGGTCAGCACGCCCGTCAGGGCGCAGGTCAGGATCGCCTTGGTCATTCACCGATCTCCAGTTCGACGACCAGCGTGCCCGCGGCGACCGGCTCGCGCTCGCGCGCATGCACCGCGCGCACGATGCCGGCCGCCTGGGCGTTGAGCCACATCTCCATCTTCATCGCCTCCACGCAGACCATCGGCTGGCCGGCCTCGACGCGGTCGCCGGGGCGCACGAGCACCTGTGTCACGATGCCGGTCACAGGCGCCGCGGCTCGGCAAGGGTCCGCCGACGAGCGATGGTTGGGGCGCGCGGAGGGTTCGGCAAAGACGAAGTCCGCCCCCCGTTCGGCCACGTGCCAGCTGCCGTCCGGGCTGCCACGGGCGACGACGGTTCGCGCGATGCCGTCGATCTCCAGGCGCCAGTGCGAGTGAGAGAGCCCAGCCAGGATGCGAACCCGGTGCGTCACGCCATCGGCCGCCAGCTCCACGGCATCGTCGTCGAGACGCACGCGCCAGCGGCGGGTCTGGCCGCCGCACTGCAAGTCGAATGACTGAGTCGCCAGGGCAGCCGGGCGCAGGCCGCTCGTGGCGCCGGGCTTCAGCGAACCGCGCGCCGCCAGGGCCGCGGCCGACAGCCAGGTGCACTCGTCCGGCAAGGGGCGCTGAAGGATGTCGGCACCCTCGCGCGCCCAGTCGTCGATCCGCGTCGTCGAGAGCCGCGCAGCGGTGAAATCTTCGTGTTGCAGCAGATCCCCCAGGAAGCGGGCATTGGTCTGCAGGCCGAGCAGCGGGCTGACGTCCAGCGCCGCGACCAGCCGCCGGATGGCATCGGCGCGATCGCGCCCATGGACGATGAGCTTGGCCAGCAGGGCGTCGTACCACGGTGATACCGCGCTGCCTTCGACGATGCCATCGTCGATGCGAACCGAAGACCGCCCGTGTTCGACGGCGTGGGCGGGCTGCCAGTGCAGGATCGTCCCGGTCTGCGGCCTGAAGGCCTCGTACGGATCCTCGGCATACAGCCGCGCCTCGATCGCATGCCCCTCGAAACGGACATCCTCCTGGCCGCGGGGCAACCAGTTCGACAAGGGCTCGCCCGCGGCCACGCGCAGCTGCCACTCGACGAGATCGACACCGGCGACGAACTCGGTCACCGGGTGCTCGACCTGCAGCCGCGTGTTCATCTCCAGGAAGTAGTGCTTCAGCTCGGCATCGACGATGAACTCGACCGTGCCCGCGCCCACGTAGCCCACGGCACGCGCCGCCGCCACCGCGTCCGCTCCCATCCGCTCGCGCAGGGCGGGCGTCACCACCGGCGAGGGCGATTCCTCGATCACCTTCTGCCGCCGGCGCTGGGCCGTGCAGTCGCGCTCACCCAGGTGGACCACATGGCCGTGGGCGTCGGCGAAGACCTGGATCTCGATGTGGCGGCCGTTCTCGATCAGGCGCTCGAGCATCAGCCGACCGTCGCCGAACGCGCCCTCCGCCTCGCGGCGGGCGCCGGCCAGCGCCGCGGGCAGCTCGCCGGCGGCGTGCACCAGCCGCATGCCTCGCCCACCTCCGCCAGCCACGGCCTTCACCAGCAGGGGATAGCCCAGGCGCGATGCTTCGGCGATGAGCCGCTCGTCGCTTTGCGCCGCCGTGTCGTCGGCCAGGAAGCCCGGCGCGCAGGGCACGCCGGCCTCCAGCATGCGGCGCTTGGCGCCCGCCTTGTCGCCCATGGCGGCGATAGCGCAGGCGGGTGGGCCGATGAAGACCAGGCCCGCCTCGACGCAGGCGGAGGCGAAGTCGGCCCGCTCCGAGAGAAAGCCATAGCCGGGATGAACGGCATCGGCGCCGGTGCGGCGGGCCGCATCGAGCACCGCCGCGATGCTCAGGTAGCTGTCGACCGCCGGCGGGGGGCCTATGCGCACCGCCTCATCGGCCAGCGCGACGTGCGGCGCTGCGGCATCCGCATCGCTGTGGACAGCGACGGTGCGGTAGCCCATCGCGCGGGCCGTGCGGATCACTCGGCAGGCGATCTCGCCGCGGTTGGCGATCAGGATCTTGGCCAGGCTCATGCGGGCGCCCACGCCGGCCTTCTTTTCCGGACGAACGCCGCGGTGCCTTCGATCCCTTCGGGCCCGAGCACCGCGCCGGCAAAGACGTCAGCTGCCGCCGCCACCAGGCTGGCCGCGGGTTGCAGGCGAGCCCTGGCGATCAGCGCCTTGGTCGCGGCCACCGCTTGCGGAGCGCACCGCAAGACCTGGCCGAGGACGCGATGGAGCGCCGCATCGAGGCCGTCCGCGGGATGCACTTCATGCGCCAGTCGCAAGCCCAGTGCCTCGTGCGCATCGAGCTCGCCGCCGGTCACCGCAAGCCTCCGGGTCTCGGCCACGCCCAGTCTCTCGACGAGGAAGGGCGCGATCTGCGCTGGCACCAGGCCGAGCGAGGTCTCGGGCAGGCGAAAGCGCGCGCTTTCGGCCGCCAGCACCACGTCGGCCACGCAGGCCAGGCCGAAGCCGCCGCCCATCACCGTGCCTTCGACCACGGCGATCGTGGCGAGGCCGGTGGCCGCGAAGGCTGTGCACAGCTGGCCGAATCGCGCGTTGGCCTCGGCCATCGCCGCGCGCCCATCCGGCGAGGCGTGGGCCGCCGCCATGTCTTTGATGTCGCCGCCGGCACAGAAGTGGCCGCCGTGGCCGCGCAGCACCACGACGCGCACGTCGCCCTCCGCTTCGGCCGCGGCCAGGGCCGCGCGCAACTCGCCGACCATCGCGAGCGACATGGCGTTGCGCACCTCCGGCCGGTTCAGCGTCAGGTGCAGCACCCGGCCGGCTGCGCCGCCCGGCGCCGGCTCGTATCGGGCGAGGATCGTCATCAGTGCCCGCCCTTCGGCAAAGTGCCTTCGAACTTGCAGATGATGCCCAGCATCACCTCGTCGGCCCCGGCGCCTATGGAGACCAGCCGCATGTCGCGCCAGGCCTGCGAGATCGGGTTGTCGAGCGTGTAGCCCATGCCGCCCCAGAACTGCAGGCAGCTGTCGGCCACCTCGCGGCACAGGCGGCCGCACTTCAGCTTGGCCATCGAGGCCAGGCGCGTCACGTCCTTGCCCGACACGTACTGTTCGACCGCGCTGTAGGTCAGCGCGCGCAGGGCCTCGACCTCGGTGCGCAGCTCGGCCAGGCGGAAGTGCACCACCTGGTTGTCGAGGATGCTCTTGCCGAAGGCCTGGCGCTGGCCGGTGTACTCGATGGTCTGGTCGATCAGGCGGTCCAGCGCGCGCAGGCTGTTGGCCGCGCCCCAGAGCCTTTCCTCCTGGAACTGCAGCATCTGGAAGGTGAAGCCGAAGCCCTCCTGGCCGATGAGGTTGCGGCGGGGCACGCGCACGTCGTCGAAGAACAGCTGCGCCGTGTCCGACGAATCCATGCCGACCTTGCGGATCTTCTGCCGCGTGATGCCGGGCGCATCCATGGGCACGACGATCAGGCTCTTGTTCTTGTGCGGCCCGCCTTCGTCGGAGGTGTTGGCCAGCAGGCAGCACCAGTCGGCCTTCAGGCCGTTGGTGATCCACATCTTGGTGCCGTTGATGACGTAGTCGCCGCCCTCCTTGCGCGCCGTGGTCTTCACCGCCGCGACATCGGAGCCGCCCCCCGGCTCGCTGATGCCGACGCAGCCCACGTAGTCGCCGGCGATGCTGGGCGCCAGGTACTCGCGCCGCAGCTCGTCGGAGCCGAAGCGGGCCAGGGCCGGGGTGCACATGTCGGTCTGCACGCCGATGGCCATGGGCACGCCGCCGCAATTGCATTCGCCCAGGGCCTCGGCCATCACCATCGAGTAGCTGAAGTCCAGGCCCGCGCCGCCGAACTCCTCGGGGTACTTGAGCCCGAGCAGGCCCAGGTCGCCCAGCCGCTTGAACAGGGCATGGCTGGGAAACTCCTCGGCCCTTTCCCATTCGGCCACGTGCGGGTTGATCTCCTCGCGCACGAAGCGCAGCACGGTGTCCTGCAGCGCGCGGTGTTCCTGGGTCAGCTTCAAGGGGGTCTCCTCGTGTCTACAGGCGGGCCGCGCCAAAGGTGTTGGGGCGCAGGTGTCGGCGCTCGGCTTCGGCGGCAAGCGCGAGGCACAGGGCGAGGATGCGGCGCGTGTCGCGCGGGTCGATCACGCCGTCGTCCCACAAGCGCGCAGTGCCGAAGAGCACGCTCGACTCCCGGTCGATGCGCTGCCGCAGCGGTTCGCTGAAGGCGGCCAGCGCGTTCTCGTCCACCTTCTGCCCCTCGCGCGCCATCTTGGCCGCGGTGACGATGCGCATCACCTGGGCCGCCTGTGCTCCACCCATCACCGCGGTGCGGGCGCTGGGCCAGCTGAAGATGAAGCGCGGGTCGAAGCCGCGGCCGCACATGCCGTAGTTGCCGGCGCCGAAGGAGCCGCCGAGCACGACGGTGAACTTCGGCACGCGCGCGTTCGCCACCGCCTGGATCATCTTGCTGCCGTGCTTGATGGCGCCGGCCTGCTCGGCGGCGCGGCCCACCATGTAGCCGGTGGTGTTCTGCAGGAAGACCAGCGGCACGCCAGCCTGGTCGCACAACTGGATGAACTGCGCGGCCTTGGTGGAACCGGTGGGCTGGATGGGGCCGTTGTTGCCGATGAGGCCGATGCGGTGACCGGCCAGGCGCGCATGGCCACAGACCGTGTCGGGCGAGTAGGGCGCCTTGAACTCGAGGAAGTCGGAGCCGTCGACCAGGCGGGCGATCACCTCGCGGACGTCGTAGGGCTCGCGTTCGTCGGCGGGCACGACGCCCATCAGCTCTTGGGTTGAGTACAGCGGCTCGGGGGCCGGCGAGGCGTCAGCATCGACCTCGTCCCAGGGCCATGCGGCCAGCAGCTCGCGGACCGTGGCGATGGCGTCGGCGTCGTTCTCGGCAAGGTATTCACCCAGGCCTGTGACCTCGGCGTGGGTCTGCGCGCCGCCGAGCTCCTCGTCGGTCGCGTCTTCGCCGATGGCGGCCTTCACCAGCGGTGGCCCGGCGAGGTAGATGCTCGATCGGCCGCGCACCAGCACCACGTAGTCGGCCAGGCCGGGCAGGTACGCGCCGCCGGCCGTGGAGGAGCCGTGCACCACGGCGATCTGCGGGATGCCCGCGGCCGACAGCCGCGCCTGGTTCGCGAAGCTGCGCCCGCCCTCGACGAACATCTCGCTCTGGTAGAGCAGGTTGGCGCCGCCGGATTCGACCAGGTAGACCAGCGGCAGCTTGTTCTCGCGGGCGATCTCCTGCGCCCGCAGCGCCTTCTTCAGCCCCATCGGCGGCACCGTGCCGCCCTTGATGGCGGAATCGCTGGCCGACACCAGCACGCGCCGGCCCGCGACCACGCCGATGCCGACGATGGAGCCGCCGCCCATCACCGCTTCCCGGCCGTCGTCGTCGTGCAGGCCCAGGCCCGCGAGCGGTGAAAGCTCCAGGAACGCACTGCCCCGGTCCAGCAGCCGTGCCACCCGCTCGCGCGGCGGCAACTGGCCACGCTGCTCGAACTTCGCGGCCTTGGCATTCGAGGCCTCGGCGACTTTCGCCTGCAGCGCCTGCACCTCCGCCAGCCGCTCGCCCATGCGGGTGGCGTTGGCCCCGAACGCCGCGCTGCGAGGGTCGAGCGTGCTGTGCCAGACGGTCACTTCAGGACCTCGGGCGTGACGGCGCGGTGGAAGCCGTCGTACGGCGGCGAGCCGGCGTGGTCGATGCTGGGGTAGATGGCGCTGCCGAGCGAGGCGCCGCCGTCGATCTGCAGGGTGACGCCGGTGATGAAGGAAGCCCCGGGAGACAGCAGGAAGACGATGGCCGAAGCGACCTCGGCCTCGGTGGCCAGTCGCCGCAGCGGCACGTGGTGCCTGAGCTTCGGGATCATCGCCTTCACGGCGCCGCCGTAGGTGTCCATGCCGCTGGAGGCCACCCAGCCCGGCGCCACCGCGTTGACTCGCACATGGGCGTGGGCCCATTCGTAGGCCGCGGTCTGCGTCAGGTTGGCCATGCCGGCCCGCGCCGCGCCGGAGTGCGCCATGCCGGGCATGCCGTTGCGGAAGTCCGCGGTCATGTTGACGATCGCCCCGCCGTGCTGCTGCATGCTCTGCACGAAGACCTCGCGCATCATCAGGAAGCCGCCGGTCAGGTTGTTGGCCACCACCGCGTCGAAGCCACGCTTGCTGATGCCCATCACTGGCGAAGGGAACTGACCTCCGGCGTTGTTGACCAGGCCCGCGATCGGGCCTTCGGCGGCCGCATCGGCCACCTGGGCCTTGACGGCCTCTTCGTCGCGGATGTCGAACGCGCGCCAGCGGCAGTGGCCGCCGTCCTGGGTGATCTCATCGGCCACGCGCTGGAGCTTGTCCTCCGAGCGGCCGCTGATGAGCACCTCGGCCCCGAGGGCCGCCAGCTCGTGCGCCACGCAGCGCCCTATGCCCGACCCGCCGCCGGTCACCCAGACGCGCCGGCCCTCGAACAGGCCCGGGCGGAACACGCTGTCGTATCGCGCAGCCATGGCGCGCCTTTCTCGGTCTACGCAACGCCGACAAGGGTAACGTTAACGTCACCCGAATCGCTAATAGGGAATTCGCTAGTGCGACGGAAGGCGCAGCGTCCTAAAGTGCAGCGAACTGGTTCGATCTGGAGGTGACGATGGATCTGAAAGCCGCCACCAAGGTGTTGCGCGAACGCGTGGGCAGCGACAGCGGGCTCGGCACGACGCTGAAGCTCGATTGCGGAAGCGAAGGCGTGGTGCTGATCGACGGGGCCAAGGTGCCCAACACCGTCAGCAACGACGATGGCGAGGCTGCCTGCACCATAGGCCTGAGCCTGGACACGCTGGTTCGCCTGCTGCTGCGCGAGCTCGAGCCCACCGCAGCCTTCATGATGGGCAAGCTCAAGGTCGATGGCGACATGGGGGTCGCCATGAAGCTGCAGCACCTGATCTGAGCCTGGGCGAAGGTCGGTCGATGGACATGCCGGGCGACGTGGCCGAGCTGTCGCCGCAGGATGCGGTGGCGGCGCATCTCGACGAGACGACGAGCGACCTGTTCGGCATCACCGAGCTGTGCCGCGAATTCGGCATCTCGCTGCGGGCCATCCGCTTCTACGAGGACAAGGGCCTGCTGCACCCGCGCCGGGTCAACGGCACGCGCGTCTACACCCGGCGCGATCGGGCCCGCCTGGCGCTGATCCTGCGGGCCAAGGCCATAGGCTCCTCGCTGGCCGAGATCAAGCACTACCTCGACCTCTATGGCTCGCACGGCGAGGGCCGCGTGCAGCAGATGCGCTACGTGCTGCAACGCACCGACCAGGCCATCGCCGAGCTGGAAGCGAGGCGCGCGAACATCGACGCCACGCTGGCCGAGCTGCGCGTCATCAACGACACCGTCCGCAAGGGCCTCGATCGGCGATGAACGAGGCCTTCATCTACGACCATGTCCGCACGCCGCGCGGCAAGGGCAAGAAGGACGGCGCTCTGCACCAGGCCAGCCCGGTCTGGCTGTTGCGCGGGCTGTTCAGGGCGCTGCAGCAGCGCCAGCACCTGGACACCCGCCTCGTCGACGACGTGGTGCTGGGCTGCGTGACGCCGGTGGGCGAGCAGGGTGCCGACATCGCCCGTACGGCGGTGCTGTACGCCGACTGGGCGCAGACCGTGCCCGGCGTCACCCTGAGCCGCTTCTGCGCCTCGGGCCTGGAGGCCGTCAACCTCGCGGCGGCCAAGGTGATGAGCGGCCTGGACGACCTGGTGGTGGCCGGCGGGGTGGAAAGCATGAGCCGCTGTCCCATGGGCAGCGACGGCGGCGCGTGGATGACGGATCCGGTCGTCAGCCAGCACCTGGGTTTCGTCCCGCAGGGCATAGGCGCCGATCTCATCGCCACGCTGGAGGGCTTCAGCCGGGCCGACGTGGACGCATTCGCGGTGCGCTCGCACCGCCACGCCGCTGCGGCGCGGCTGGATGGCCGCTTTGCCCGCTCCATCGTGCCGGTGCTCGACATGGCCGGCGCGCTGCTGCTGGCAGAGGACGAGACCATCCGCCCGTCCGCGACGGCCGAGACACTGGCGACGCTGGAGCCGAGCTTTGCCGCCATGGGCCAGTCGGGCTTCGATGCCATCGCGCTGCGCAAATACACCACGCTCCAGCGCATCGAGCACGTCCACCATGCGGGCAACTCTTCAGGCATCGTCGACGGCGCGGCGCTGATGCTGATCGGCTCCGCCGAAGCCGGCCGCAGAGCAGGCCTGAGGCCGCGCGGCCGCATCCGCAGCGTGGCGGTGATCGGCTCCGAGCCGACCATCATGCTCACCGGCCCGGCGCCCGCCTGCCGCAAGGCCCTGTGCAAGGCCGGGATGAGCCGGTCGGACATCGACCTGTGGGAGATCAACGAGGCCTTTGCGTCGGTGCCGCTGAAGTGCGTGCGCGAGCTGGACCTGGAGATGGACCGGGTCAACGTCAACGGCGGGGCCATCGCCCTGGGGCATCCGCTGGGGGCGACCGGCTGCATCATCCTGGGCACCCTCCTCGACGAGCTCGAGCGGCGTGACCTGGCGACCGGTTGCGCCACGCTGTGCGTCGGCGGCGGCATGGGCATCGCCACCATCATCGAGAGAGTCTGAACCGCGATCTCGCTGGACGAGGCGACGTGAGGCGCGCTGCGACGGCGCGCTGAAGTTCGGCAAGTGCTGATCGGCCTCGGTGCTGGCCGCGACAAACGGGCCGTGCGAATCGATCGATAGGGCGGTGCATCGCATCCCGCGGCGTCGATAGTTGGAATCTGTCACAGATTTCACATTTCGCGGGGCGCCTGTGATGCAATCTCTGCGCCGCTGTTTCCCCGGCCCTCGCGCACCACATGCCCACGGCCGGGCGTGCAGGCCACGTCACCAGCGTGGCGAAGGATGCGGCACCCAGGGAGGTGAACATGAGCTCGAAGGCTGGCAAGGCAGCGGCCATGCGGCACGTTGCCTGCGTTCAAGACGCGGTCGCAAGCGATGCGGGCGCTCTCAGGCAAGCCGGCGAGGCGCCACCCGGTCGTGACGGCGTCGCCGCCAGGGCGGTCCTTGCGGTGTCGACGGCGGCGATGTCACTACCCACCGAGGCAGGCCACACCATCGTGCCCGGCTGGCGCCACGACGACGTGATCGTCGGCACCGAGGGCGACGATCTGCTGGTAGGCGACGAAAACGACAACGTCATGGACGGCCTGCAAGGGGCCGACACGATGATCGGCGGGGGAGGCGACGACACCTACTTCGTCGACGATGCCGGCGACCAGGCCATCGAACTCGGCGGCGAGGGCGTCGACACCGTCGAGTCGACGATCAGTTTTGCGCTGGCTTCGGACCTGGAGAAGCTGATCCTGATCGGCACGGACGATGTGTCCGCGACCGGCAACGAACTGGCCAACAGCCTGGCGGGCAATACGGGCTCCAACACGCTGGACGGCGGACTGGGCGCCGACACCATGACCGGCGGCGTGGGCGACGACACCTACGTCGTCGACGAGGCCGGCGACGAGGTCACCGAGCTGGCTGATGAAGGCATGGACACGGTCCTCGCCGGCATCGACTACAGCCTTGCAAGCGAGGTCGAGAACCTCGTCCTGACGGGCGTGGCGGGCTTGTCCGGCACGGGCAACGAACTGGCCAACAGCCTGACAGGCAACACGGCCGCCAACACGCTTGATGGCGGCCTCGCGGCTGACACCCTGATCGGCGGCGAGGGGGATGACACCTACGTCGTCGACGAGGCCGGGGACGAGGTCACCGAGCTCTCCAGCGCAGGCATCGACACCGTTTTGGCCGGCATCGACTACAGCCTCGCAAGCGAGGTCGAGAACCTCATCCTGACGGGAACGGCGAGCTTGTCCGGCAGGGGCAACGAACTGGCCAACAGCCTGACAGGCAACACGGCCGCCAACACGCTTGATGGCGGCCTCGGGGCCGACACCATGATCGGCGGCGAGGGGGATGACACCTACGTCATCGACGAGGCCGGCGACGAGGTCACCGAGCTGTCCGGCGAAGGCATCGACACCGTGTTCGCTGGCATCGACTGCAGCCTCGCAAGCGAGGTCGAGAACCTCGTCCTGACGGGAACGGCGAGCTTGTCCGGCACGGGCAACGACCTGGCCAACAGCCTGACCGGCAATACCGCCGCGAACACACTCGATGGCGGCCTCGGGGAGGACACCATGATCGGCGGCGAGGGGGATGACACCTACGTCATCGACGAGGCCGGCGACGAGGTCACCGAGCTGTCCGGCGAAGGCATCGACACCGTGTTCGCTGGCATCGACTGCAGCCTCGCAAGCGAGGTCGAGAACCTCGTCCTGACGGGCGCGGCGGGCTTGTCCGGCACGGGCAACGAACTGGGCAACAGCCTGACAGGCAACACGGCCGCCAACACGCTTGATGGCGGCCTCGGGGCCGACACCATGATCGGCGGCGAGGGGGATGACACCTACGTCGTCGACGAGGCCGGGGACGAGGTCACGGAGCTGTCCGGCGAAGGGATCGACACGGTCCTCGCCAGCGTCGACTACCTCCTGGGCGGCAAGCTCGAGAACCTGGTGCTCACCGGCACGGCCGACTTGTCCGGCACCGGCAACGACCGGGACAACAGCCTGACGGGCAACAGCGGCGCCAATGCGCTCGATGGCGGCCTGGGCGCGGACACGCTGGCGGGCGGAGCGGGTGACGACAGCTACCTCGTGGACGATGCGGGCGACGTCGTGTCCGAGGGGGCCGATGAAGGCCTGGACACGGTCCGATCGACCGTCGACATCACCCTGGCCGCCGATGTCGAGCGCCTCATCCTGCTTGGGGCGGCGGACTTGAGGGGCACGGGGAACGAACTCTCCAACACGCTGACCGGCAACAGCGGCTCCAACCTGCTCGACGGCGGGCTTGGTGCGGACACCCTGTCGGGCGGCACCGGCGATGACACCTACTGGGTCGATGACTCCGGCGATGTGGTGGTCGAAGACGCTGGCGAAGGGACGGACACGGTGCAGGCCGGGCTGTCCTATGTCCTGGCCGCGGGGTTGGAGAACCTGGTGCTGACCGGCACAGCCGACCTTGCAGGCACAGGCAATGAACAGGGGAACGAGCTCACCGGTAACGCCGGCTCCAACTTGCTCGACGGCGGACTGGGTGCCGACGCCATGGCGGGTGGCGCGGGCAATGACACCTACCAGGTCGACGACCTCGGCGACGTGGTGAACGAGTCCGGGGCCGAGGGCAACGACAGCGTCATGTCGAGTGTTTCCTTCACGCTCGGCGATCGGGTGGAGAACCTCGCGCTGCAAGGTGCCGGCAATCTGTCCGGCACCGGAAACGCGCTGGCCAACGTGATGGTGGGCAATGCGGGCGCCAACGCCCTGTTCGGCCTGGAAGGGGATGACACGCTGGACGGAGGGGCGCAGGCCGACACCATGACCGGTGGGGAAGGCAACGACAGCTACGTGGTGGACCAGGCCGGCGACCGTGTCATCGAAACGGCCTCGGCGGGCCTGGATGCCGTGGCCGCCAGTGCCAGCTTCACCTTGTCGAGCAACGTCGAGAACCTCACGCTGAGCGGCAGCGCGAACCTCAACGGCACGGGCAACGGCCTGGACAACCTGATCCTGGGCAACGGCGGCGGCAACAACCTTTCGGGCGCCGGAGGCGACGACACCCTCGATGCCGCGGCCGGCAACGACACCCTGGACGGCGGCAGCGGCTTCGACCTGCTGTACGGCGGCGATGGCAACGACAGCCTGCTCGCCGGCGTGAGCGGTGGGGTCCTCAGCGGCGACGCAGGCAACGACACGCTGACCGGCGGCACCGGCGCGGATGCCGACGTCCTTGATGGCGGCGCCGGCCTGGACCGGCTGACGGCCGGCGACGGCGCAGACGTGCTTTACGACGAGTGGAACAGCGACCTCGCCGCATCCGACACGCTCGACGGCGGCTTGGGCAGCGACACCCTGTGGGCGGACTGGAGCGGCGCCACGGGCGCCATCGTGTGGACCAACGACCCGGCCCAGCAGCTGGCGGTCAACGGCAACCTGATCGTCGGCATCGAGGGACTGGTCCTGCGGCTCGGCAGCGGCGCGGACAATGTCTCGAACGCCAACGTCACCAGCGATGACAACATCCGCGGCGGCGCCGGCCACGACAAGCTCAACGGCGGTGCCGGCTTCGACTACCTCTACGGCGAGCTCGGGGACGACAGCCTGCTCGGCGGCACGGGCAAGGATGCCGACGTGCTCGACGGCGGCGACGGCAACGACAGCCTCGACGGCGGCGCGGGGTTCGACACGCTGTACGGCGGCACCGGCACCGACACCTTGCTCGGCGGGACGGGAATCTACAGCGACTGGCTCTACGGCGATGCCGGCAACGACAGCCTCGACGGTGGCGACGGCTTCGACTATCTCTTCGGTGGCGATGGCAACGACAGCCTGCTCGCCGGCGCGGGAGGGGCCTACCTGTCGGGCGGCAAGGGCAACGATGCGCTGACCGGCGGCCCGACGATCGAGAAGGACACGCTGGATGGCGGAGAGGGCAGCGACAACCTGCTCGCCGGCGACGGCAGCGACGTGCTGTACGACGAATGGCTGGGCGTTCCCGCCGCGGCCGACACCCTCGACGGCGGTGCCGGCACCGACACGTTGTGGGCGGACTGGAGCAGCGCCACCTCGGCGATCGTCTGGAGCAACAACCCGAACGTCGCGCAGAACGTCAACGGCAACACCATCAGCCACATCGAAGGCCTGGTGCTTTACCTCGGCAGCGGCAACGATGTGGTCTCCAACCCGGCCACTTCGACCAGCGACGAGATCTGGTCCGGCGCCGGCAACGACAGCGTGGATGGGGCAGGGGGCGCCGACAGCCTTCATGGCGGCGAAGGCCTGGACACGCTGGCCGGTGGCAGTGGCAACGACGTGCTCGCCGGCGAAGCGGGGAACGACCGCCTGGAGGCCGCGGGAGGCAGTGACCGCCTCGATGGGGGTAGCGGCGACGACGTGCTGCTCGGTGGCAGTGCCAGTGACACGCTGGTGGGGGGCCTCGGCAGCGACACGCTGACCGGCGGGTCCGGCTCCGACACGGCGACGTCCGATCAATTCATCCTGGCCGGCCTCGTGGGATCGGACACCCTCACCGACTTTCGCAGCGGGGTCGACCTGCTGGCGGTGCAGCGCGGCAGCGGGCTGCCGGTGGGTGACGGCGACCTGGTGGTCGAGGGGGCCACCATCCTGGCAGGGCCGGGCGGATTCGCGGCCGGCGCGGAACTGGTCATCTGCACGTCCGACATCGCCGGGCCGATCACGACGGCCAAGGCCGCCGCGGCGATAGGCAGTGCGGACGGCAGCTATGCAGCGGGCCAGACGGCGGTGTTCGTCGTGGACAACGGCACCGACTCGGCCGTCTACTACTTCCAGTCCGCCGGCACGGACGGTGACGTCGAGGCCAGCGAGCTCACCCTCCTGGCGACCCTGACCGGCTGCGCGCAGACCCAGGTGACGGACTATCTCTGGGGGGCCTGAGCTTCCGGCGCGGCACTGTCCGGGTGGACCGCCGCGGCAGCCTCGCCCGGGGTGCCGATCTGCTCATGCAGGTCGGCCACCATCAGGGCGAGGAAGGCGACGAGCGCCAGGTAGCAAAGCGCATAGCTCCAACGGATGCCTGGCGCGACCCGGTAGTAGTCCGCCGTTTGGGGATCGTCCCGGCGGAAGCGGATCGCCTTCCACACCTGCGGCGCGGCCAGCAGCGCGATCAGGATCAGCATCGGGCTCGGGCTGTACCAGAAGAGCCCTGCCATGGCGGGCACACCGAGCAGCCAGATGCGTGGCGACAGCACGGCCGTGATGCGGCCGCCGTCGAAGGGCAGGATGGGGATGAGGTTGATCAGGTTCAGCAGCAGGCCGGCATAGGCCACGGCGAGCAGCCAGTCGCTGTTCTCGTTGCGGGCGAGCACATAGCACGCCAGTGAAGCCGCCGTGCCCAGCAACGGGCCGGCCATGCCCACGTAGGCATCGGTCTCGGCGTCGTGCGGCAGGTCCTTCAGCTGCACCCAGGCCCCGACGAAGGGGATGAAGGTCGGCAGGCCCACGGCCAGGCCGCGCCGGCGGGCGGCCAGGTAGTGGCCCATCTCGTGCACGAACATCAGCGCCACGAAGCCGGCTGCATAGCGCCATCCGAAGACCAGGGCATAGGCGCCCACCGACAGCAGCATGCTGCCGCCGGAGGCGAACAGCTTGCCGAGCTTGGCGCCGGACAGCAGAAGCAGCAGCAGCTTGATCATCGCGGGCCATTGTCGCCTCGGGGCGCTCGAGGCCTGGGGTATCGTCCCCGCGTGCAGACGACCCTGATCTCGAACCCCTCGGCCCGTCACGGGCGACTCGACGCGCTTCGCGGCCTGGCCATCGTCTGGATGGCGGCCTTCCACTTCTGCTTCGACCTCAACTACTTCGGCTATTTCACGCCGCGCCAGCACTTCCAGCTCGACCCGTTCTGGTGGGTGCAGCGCACCTGCATCGTGACGCTGTTCCTGCTGTGCGCGGGCATGGGACAGGCGGTGGCCCTGCAGTCGGGCCAGCGCTGGCCCCGGTTCTGGCGCCGCTGGGCGCAGGTCGCGGGCTGTGCGGCGCTGGTGTCCATCGGCTCGGCCATGATGTTCCCGACGAGCTGGATCAGCTTCGGCGTGCTGCATGGCATCGCGGTGATGCTGCTCATCGTGCGGCTGCTTGCGCCACCGCTGCTGGCGCGCGGGTCGGCCGGCAGGGCCGCCCTCGCGGCCCTGGCGTTGCTGGCGCTTGCGCTGCCTCGCCTGGTGCACGCCACCTTCTTCGACACCCGCTGGACGAACTGGGTGGGTCTGGTCACGCGGCTGCCCCGGACGGAGGATTTCGTGCCCGTGCTGCCCTGGCTGGGCGTGATGCTGCTCGGGGTGTTGCTGGCGGATGGGCTGTGGCGCCGGCGGCCCGAAGTGCTGGCCGGCGAGTTGCCGCCGGCCGCGCGGCCGCTCGCCGTGCTGGGCACCTGGTCGCTCAGCTTCTACATGCTGCACCAGCCGGTGCTCATAGGCGCCATCCGGCTCTACCGCTGGGCGACGACAGGACAGTTCTGAGCCCGGCGCTCGCGCTGATACCCTTCGCCCCATGGCCTCCCGCATCCTGTACGGCTTCCACGCCGTGACCGTGCGCCTGAAGACGGCGCCTTCCTCCATCACCGAGATCCACGTCGAAGCGAGCCGGCGCGATGCGCGCATGCGCGGGTTCGTCGAGCGCGCACGCGAGGCAGGCCTGCGCCTGATCGACAGCGACGATGACCGCCTGTCCAAGCTCGCCGGCAACTCTCGCCACCAGGGCGTCGTCGCGCGCGTCGAGCCCTTGCCTTTGACGCATTCGCTGGACGAGGTGCTCGAAGGGGTGGAGGCGGCCAAGGTGGATGCACCCCTGGTGCTGGCGCTGGACGGCGTCACCGATCCGCACAACCTCGGCGCCTGCCTGCGCGTGGCCGACGGCGCCGGCGCCCATGCCGTGATCGCGCCGAAGGACCACGCTGTGGGCCTGAACGCGACGGTGGCCAAGGTCGCCTCCGGAGCCGCCGAGACCGTGCCCTACCTGATGGTCACCAACCTCGCCCGCAGCCTGAACGAGATGAAGGAGCGGGGCATTCGCATCATCGGCACCAGCGACGACGCGGCGCAGACGCTCTACGACGTCGACCTCAGCGGGCCGGTCGCCCTGGTGCTTGGCGCCGAAGGCGCGGGCATGAGGCAACTGACGCGCAAGACCTGCGACGAGCTGGTCTCCATCCCCATGGCCGGCGCGGTCGAGAGCCTGAACGTGTCGGTGGCCGCAGGCGTGTGCCTCTACGAGGTGCGCCGCCAGCGCATGGCCAAGGGCTGAGGGAGCGGGCGTTGGATGCTTCGCTGGCCCGCTTGCGTGAACGGGTGCAGTCGGCCCGGCGCATCGTGGTGCTGACCGGCGCGGGCATGTCCGCCGAAAGCGGCATCCCGACCTTCCGGGATGCCCTGAGCGGCCTGTGGGCCCGCTTCGATCCGGCGCAACTGGCCAGCGAGCCCGGCTTCCGGGCCGATCCGAAGCGCGTCTGGAGCTGGTATGCCGAGCGCCGGGCCGGCGTGCGGGCGGCGCAGCCGAATGCCGGCCACCTGGCGCTGGGTGACTTCGCTCGCCGCCATCCGGGCCGGCTGACGGTGGTCACGCAGAACGTGGACGACCTGCACCAGCGGGCCGGCAACACCGATGCGATCCGCCTGCACGGCGACATCCTGCAGGACCACTGGCTGGAGCCTTGTCCGCGCCGTGGCGGCCCGGCGTGCGAGCCCGGGCGGGCCACGCCGGGCGAGCCGCCGAGCTGCGGGGATTGCGGCAACCTGCTGCGTCCCGGCGTGGTCTGGTTCGGCGAGGACCTGCCAGCCAGCGCTCTGCAGCAGGCCGAATCGGCCGTGGCCGCGGCGCAGCTGATGCTCGTGGTCGGCACTTCGGGCGCGGTCTGGCCCGCGGCCGGACTGGCGGGCCTGGCCCGGCAAGGCGGCGCCTGGGTGGTCATCCTCAACCCCGATGCCACCGAGATCGACGATGACGCGCACGAGTGGCTGCGAGGGACCGCGGCGACCCTGCTGCCCGTGCTGTTCGGCTGAACGGCAGGCGCGGGACGAAGGCCTACACTGGCCGATCCGCCTACCCCTCGACCGCACGCCGCCCATGCCCGTCATCGCCGTCAACCATCCCCTGGTTCGCCACAAGATCGGCCTGCTGCGCGAGGCCGACATCTCCACCAAGAAGTTCCGTGAGTTGACCGGCGAGCTGGCCCGACTGCTCGCCTACGAGGCCACCGCCGACTTCCCCCTCGCCAAGGTGACGATCAACTGCTGGAGCGGCCTGACCGAGATCGACCAGATCGCCGGTCGCAAGGTGACGGTGGTGCCCATCCTGCGTGCCGGGCTCGGCATGCTCGACGGCGTGCTGGACATGATCCCCAACGCCAAGGTCAGCGTGGTGGGCCTGAGCCGCAACCACGAGACGCTGCAGCCCGAGCACTACTTCGAGAAGTTCGTCGGAAAGCTGGAAGAGCGCACCGCGCTCATCATCGATCCGATGCTGGCCACCGCCGGCTCGATGATCGCGACGGTGGACCTGCTCAAGCGGCGCGGCTGCGTGGACATCCGCGCCCTGGTGCTGGTGGCCGCCCCCGAGGGCATCGCCGCGCTGGACGCGGCCCATCCCGACGTACGCTGCTGGACGGCGGCGGTGGACCGCCACCTCAACGACCAGGGCTACATCATCCCGGGCCTGGGAGACGCCGGCGACAAGATATTCGGCACCAAGGACGAGGGGACGCTGTGAGTCTCCACCCGTAGCGGACCGGCGGAGCCGGATACGCATGACATAGGGCCCCCACGGCCCCTCCCGGGGCCTGCCCCCCCGAGGAGGCTCGCCCAGCGGACCGGCGGAGCCGGATCCGCGCACGCCCTGAGTTGGGGAAGCGCCAAGTGGAAGGTCGGCGATAAGACCGAGCAGGGTCAAACCCAGCCGAGGGAGCCGGCCAGGGCGCCGCAGGCGAGGAGCCAGAGGGGGCTGAGGCGGGTGCGCCACATGGTGGCGACGGTGGCCAGGACCAGCAGCACGGCGACGGGCTGCTTGACCACGGGGGAGGCCAGCAGCCAGCCGGTGGAGACCAGCAGGCCCAGCGTGATCGGCGCCATGCCGGCGACGAAGGCCTTGACGCCGCGGGTGTCGCGGCGGCGCGAGCCCCAGCGGGTGATGAACAGGGTCAGGGTGGTGCTGGGCAGCAGGATGCCGGCCATGGCCGCCATCGCGCCCGGCAGGCCCAGCGCGTTGAAGCCGACCACCGCGACGAAAAGGAGGTTGGGGCCCGGCGCGGCCTGGGCCAGGGCGACCGAGGCGGTGAAGTCCGCGGCCTGCAGCCAGCCATGCTCGACGACGACGAAGCGCTGCAGATCGGGCACGGTGGCGATCGCGCCGCCGATGGCGAGCAGGCTGAGGGTGGCGCAGTGGACGAAGAGCGAGAACAGGTCGGCGAGGTTCATGCTTCGCCGGACTTCCGATCGCCCAGGCGCCACCAGGCGAGGGCGCAGCTCGTGCCCCCGAGGCCCAGGATGACCGCCAGCAGCGGCCAGCGCCACCAGGCGATCGCCAGCGTGCACAGCAGCGCGATGGGCATCCACAAGGGGCGGCCAAGGGGGTTGCGGCCCAGCGTCGGAACCAGCTTCAGGGCCATCGCCAGGACCAGGCCGGCGGCCACGGCGCCCATGCCTCGCACGGCGCCCGCCACTGCCGGCACGTCGGCCAGGCCGCTGTACAAGGCGGCGAGCAGCAGCACCAGCACCGAAGGCAGCAGCAGCATGCCGGCCAGGGCCGAAAGTGCGCCGCGCAGGCCGAAGTAGCGGTCGCCGACCATCAGCGCCAGATTCACCACGTTGGGGCCCGGCAGCACCTGGCCTATCGACAGGCTCTCCGCGAACTCCTGGCTCGTCAGCCAGCCGGTGCGCTCGACCAGCTCGCGTTGTGCGATGGGCAGGACGCCGCCGAAGCCTTGCAGCGCGAGGCGGCTGAAGACCACGAAGAGCTCCAGGCAGCCGCGCGGGCGGGGCCGCGGTGCATCGTCCTCAGGCATGTGCCACGCTCCTTCGGGCCAGCGCGCGGCCGGCCCAAAGGCTCAGGGCCACCGCCGCCACCATCCACGCCAGCGAAGCCCAGTGCAAGGTTTCGAAGGGCGGGCGCCCGGCCGCCTGGTTGGCGGCCATCAAGGCACCGCCCCCGGCCGCGCCGAGCGCCTGCCCGAGGTAGATGGCGGACGTGTTCAGGGCCATCAGCGCCGAGGCCAGCGCGGGCGCCGCCGAGCCCAGGCGCGCCTGCTGCGCCGAATTCGACGCGAAGCAGCCCAGGGCCCAAGGCAGGATCACGGCCATCAGCTGGGCAGGCGTGCGGGCCAGCGGCCACAAGGCGGCGCTGATGGCGATGCCGGCCAGCAGCACGGTGGCCGCTCGGCCGGCGCCGATGCGATCCACATGGCGCGACAGCAGCAGGTTGCCGACCAGCCCGAAGCCACCGAACCAGGCGAACAGGGCGCTGACGGTGGTCGGGTCGGCGTGCAGCTCCTGGCGGTAGTAGGGGGCGAAGTACGAGAAGAGCGTGAACTGGCCCGCGCCCGACATCGCGGTCACGGCCACGATGGCCATCAGGGCCGGATGGGTGAAGACCTGGCCCCAACCCGCCAGGTTCATCGCCGGCGGACGGATGCCTTCAGGCAGCGCGCGCCACACCCACAGGGCCCCGACCGCCGCCAGCACGGCGACCAGCGCGAAGGCGTAGCGCCAGCCGAAGGCCTCGCCGATGTAGCTGTGCAGCGGCATGCCGAAGACCGAGGCCACGCTCCAGCCAAGGAAGATGAAGGTGATGGCGCGGCCGCGCAGTTCGGGCGGCGCCAGCCAGCCGATGGCCGCAGCGGCCTGCGGCGTGAAGACGGCCGCTGCGAGCATGCTGAGCGCCCGCGCCGGCAGCAGCGATGCATAGCTGGGCATCAGCGCGCACAGCGCATGGCCGATGCCATACCAGACAAGCGACAGGGTGAGCAACGTGCGGCGATCCACGCCCCCGACCCAGGCGGCCAGGAGAGGCGCCGACAGCGCCATCACCGCGGCCGCGACGCTGATCAGCTGGCCCCCGACCGCGACGCTGACTTGCAGGGAGCGTGTCAGGTCGTTCAACGACCCGGCCACGACCATCACGCCGCAGCCGATGACGAAGTTGCCGAAGAGCAGGGCGCCTCGTCCGGCGAGGACTCGCGGTGGCCCCGCGGAGCGGCGCGTGCCGGCCTGGGGCGGCACGGCGCTGGAGGCGCTGCCGTCCCCGGCCGCCGTCACCTGAGCACCCTCAGCGCATCCGGGTTGACGATGTTGGTCGGCTTGCCGTTGACGAAGGCCACCACGTTGTCGAAGGCCGCGCCGAAGTACAGCTCGTAGCTGTCCTGCTCGACGTAGCCGATGTGCGGCGTGCACACGGCGTTCTCCAGCCGCAGCAGGGGATGGCCCTGCAGGATGGGCTCGGTCTCGAACACGTCCACCGCGGCCATGCCGGGGCGGCCGCGGTTCAGCGCCGCGACCAGTGCCGTCTCCTCGACCAGCTCGGCACGCGAGGTGTTGACGAACAGGGCGGTCGGCTTCATGCGGCCCAGGTCGGCCAGGGTCACCACCTGGCGCGTGCGGTCGGACAGGCGCAGGTGCACGCTGAGCACGTCGCTTTCCTCGAAGGCCTGCTCGCGCGAGTTGAAGACCTCGTAGCCGTCGGCGAGGGCGCGATCACGGGACTCGTCGCTCGCCCAGATGCGAACGGTCATGCCGAAGGCCCTGCCGTAGCCGGCCACCAGCGCGCCGATCTTGCCGTAGCCCCAGATGCCCAGGGTACGGCCGCGCAGCTGGGTGCCGATGCCGAAGTTGGGCGGCATGGAGGCCGACTTCAGGCCGGATTGCTGCCAGGCGCCGTGCTTCAGGTTGCCTATGTACTGCGGCAGCCGGCGCATGGCGGACATGATCAGCGCCCAGGTCAGCTCGGCCGGCGCATGGGGGGAGCCCACGCCCTCGGCCACCGCGATGCCCAGCCGGGTGCAGGCATCGATGTCGATGTGCGGGCCGACCTTGCCGGTCTGCGCGATCAGGCGCAGCTTGGGCAGCTTCTCGAGCAGCTGGCGGTTGAACTGGGTGCGCTCGCGGATCGCGACCAGCACCTCCGCGTCACGCAGCCGGATGGAGAGTTGACCCAGGCCCTTGACGGTGTTGGTGAACACCTTGGCATTCAGGTCCTGCAGCCTGGACGCGCACTTGAGCTTGCGAACCGCGTCCTGATAGTCGTCGAGGATGATGATGTTCACGCCCCGATTTTGCACCGGGGGTGAGGCCCCTCAGGGCAAGGGCGTCAGCGAATGTAGCCGCCGGGGTGGCCGGGCGTGGCGAGCGCTTCCCAGGGCACGGGCATGGTCGGCGGCAGGCTGGCTCCGGGCTCGAAGCCGAAGGCCTCGGGGAAGATGCTGTCAAGGCTGCGGTACAGCTCCGCGCGCAAGGCACGGTGCCGGCGGTCGTCCTGGCTCAGGGCCCGCAGCACCGGGCCGCGCAGCAGCCACAGGTCCAGCGGGTCGCTGGCCTGGCGAACCTGATGCCTGAGCCACTCTCCCTTGCGATCCTCCAGCGGCGCGGTGGCTCGCACGAAGAGCAGTTTCATCTCGACGAAGGCGCGCCGGGCGGCGAGGCGGGCCGCGCGGTCCTGCGGCATGCCGGAGCAGGCCGCGTCGCTGGCGGAGAAGACGGTCTCGAAGGCCGTGTCGTCGAAATCCTGCGGTGCGGGCATGGCGTCAGGCGTCGTGGCGTTGGCCGGGACGCGCGGCATGGGCGGTCGTCGGGGTGCTGGTGGGAAAGTGGCGGTTGACCAGCCTCAGCCGGCGGTCGGCCTCGGACTGGCTGCGGTGGCGGGCCACCACGCTGTAGAGCTCGGCGCGGAGATGCCATAGCTCGCGCAAGGAGCGGGCCGACTGGCCGCGCCGGCGCAGGTCGCAGGCATCTTCGGCCGGAATGTCGGCCAGGGCGTCGGCGAAGTCCCGGCGCGCCTGGTCCAGCACGTGGAGCTGGCGCTGCGCCGGGGCGTCGCTGGTGCGCAGCCAGCCCCACAGCATCTTCCAGACCGGCTCGGCCTCGGCCAGCACGGCCGGGGGGCTGATCGAAGTGCGCCCCGGCAGCGTGCTGGCCGGAGGAACCGGGCGCAGCCAGCGGCGAATGAGGCGGGGCGTCTTCATCCCGGCTTCTTCGGTCAAGGCAAGGGGCAACATGAGGCGATTGTTCGATCGCGGCCCCCTGCCGTAAGCACCGAAAAGCCGGGTGCTGCCCGTCTACTTCAGCCGCATCTCGATTCAGCGGGCGGCGTCGATGGCGTCGCACAACTGCTGCGCGCCTTGCACGAAGCGGGGCCCCATGCGGCCGATGAGGTCGCCGTCGATCATCGCGAACCGGCCGGTCTTGACCGCCTCCACCTGGGGGAAGCGGGGCCATTCGCCCTTTTCGGGATGGTCGCTGGGAGCCCCGGCCATGGCGATCACCTGGGGATTGCGCTGGACGGCGGCCTCCCAGCTCACCGTGGGGGTGAAGGTCGGCAGCTCGCCGAAGACATTGACGCCGCCGCATGCAGCGATCGCCTGGCTGATGAGGTGCTCGCGGTTGACCGTCAGCAGGGGCTGGTGCCACAGCTGGTAGAAGACGCGCACCGGCTGGCGGCCGGCGTGATCGGCCTGCAGCTTCGCCCATTGCTGCTCCACGCGCCGGGCCTGCGCTTCGCCGGCATCGGGGTGGCCCAGCAGGACGCCGATCCGGCGCAGGCTGCTGGCGAGCTCGGGGATGGAGCGGATCTCGCTTTCGAACACCGGGATGCCGAGCGCCTGCAGCGGTGCACGGGCGCGCTCGGGAAAGCCCGTGCGCCAGACGAGGACGAGGTCGGGCTTGAGGCCGGCGATCTGCTCGTGGTGGACCGCCGCCGCATCGCCGATGACCGGCAACTTGCGGGCTTCGGCCGGAAAGTCACTGAACCGGCTCACGCCCACCAGCTGCGCGCCGCCGCCCACCGCGAAGACCTGCTCGGTCAGGTGCGGGCCCAGGGTGATGACCCGCTGCGCCGGCCTGGACAGGCGGATGGTGTGGCCGCTGTCGTCCACCACGCTGACGGGCTGCGCACCGGCCAGGGGCGCCACGCAGAGAGCGGTGGCTACGAGCAGGCCACGCAGCATCGTGTTCTTCACGTCGCGTGGGTCTTGGGCTCGAACTCGCACCAGGGCCGCACCCGGCAGGCCGCGCAACGCGGCAGGCGCGCCTGGCACACATAGCGGCCATGCAGGATGAGCCAGTGGTGGGCATCGACCCGGTAGGCCTCGGGCACGCGCTCGAGCAACTGTTGCTCGACCTCCAGCGGGTTCTTGCCGGGCGCGAGGCCGGTGCGGTTGGAAACCCGGAAGATGTGGGTATCGACCGCCATCGTCGCCTCGCCGAAGGCGACGTTGAGCACCACGTTGGCAGTCTTGCGGCCGACGCCGGGCAGGGCTTCCAGCGCCTGGCGGTCGTGCGGAACCTGGCCGCCGTGCTGCTCGACGAGGATGCGGCAGGTCTCGATCAGGTGGCGCGCCTTGGTGCGGTACAGGCCGATCGTCCGGATGTAGCCCTCGACTCCCTCGACACCGAGGGCCAGCATCTTCGCCGGCGTGGGCGCCGCGGCAAAGAGCGCCCGGCTGGCCTTGTTGACGCCGACATCGGTGGCCTGGGCCGACAGCAGCACCGCGGCCAGCAGCTCGAAGACGCTGGTGAATTCGAGCTCGGTCTCGGGGTGGGGATTGGCGGCCTGGAGGGTGGCGAAGAATTTCTCTATGTCGCGAGGGCTCATCATGGAGGCGAGACTTCAGGCCTTCTCGCGCCGTGCGCGAGCGCGCGCCAGCGCGGCCTCGATGACGGCGCGCTTGTTGTCGATCACGGCCGGGTCGGTGTGCAGCGTCTGGTTGGGCAGGTCGGCCAGCTTGTGGGCCGCCTTGGCGGCCAGGCGCTCGTCGTTCTCGACCTGCGCCCGCTGCCGGCGCTGGCGGGTGACGGCGTAACGCTCGCGCGCCGCGTCGGCATCCTGCGGGCTCCAGGCATTCCAGCCCGTGCGCTCCCCGGTCACCGGCTCCATCGCGATGCAATCGACGGGGCACGCGGGGATGCACAGCTCGCAGCCGGTGCATTCGCTCTCGACCACCGTGTGCATCCTCTTGGCCGCGCCGACGATGCAATCCACCGGGCAGGCCTTGATGCAAAGCGTGCAGCCTATGCACCAGTCTTCGTCGATCACCGCCACGCCGCGCGGCGCTTCGCGGCCATGGGCCGGATCCAGCGCCACGAGGGGCCGCCCGGTCAGCGCCGCCAGCCGCGCGATGCCCTCGGCGCCGCCGGGAGGGCACTGGTTGATGCCGGCTTCGCCCGCGGCGATGGCGCTGGCATAGGCGCTGCAATCGGGATAGCCGCAGCGCGTGCACTGGGTTTGCGGCAGGGCGGCGTCCAGGCGCTCGGCCAGCGCGCGCTGGGTGGGCGAAAGGTCGGTCGGCGGGGCGTTCAGGCTCACCGGCGAATTATCCCCGCCGGATCGCTTGCCTCAGGGCCGTGGCCGCATCAGGCGCGAGACCGTGCCGTCGGACTTGAGCTTGTCGAAGGCGGCACGCGTGCGGTTGACGACTTCGTCCGAGGTGCTTCGGCTGTAGGCCATGTAGATCCCGGTGGTCATCTCGTCCAGCGTGAGGACCTTCTGCAGCGCCGACGGATCGACCTGTGCCTCCTTGCAGAAGCGGGCCACGTCGCTCTCCGGCAGCGGCAACAGGTGCACCTTGCGATCCAGCAGCATGCGAAGGCTGTCCGAGTTGCGGGCGGAGACGACCAGCTTGTCGAATCCTCGCGACTGCAGGTACTGCTGCCGGACGTCGTCGCGCATCACCGCCACCGCGTATCGCTTCGCGTCATCGAGGCTGTGCACCGCCACGTCGCCGCGGTCGCGCAGCTTGTACAGGTGGTACTCGATGCGCATGAACTCCCCGGCCCACTTGAACTGCGTCTCGCGCGCCGGCGTGCGGGCGATCAGGTAGATCAGCGTGTCCGGCTCCTGCAGCGCTATGTCGTAGGCCCGGGCCCAGGGATAGAGGGCGACGCGGTAGTCGCTCAGTCCGGCGCGCTTGAGGGCGAGCTCGACGATCTCTGTGGCCGGGCCGGCGACCTTGCCGCCCTGCACGTAGGTGTAGGAGGAGTCTTCGGTGACGGCCTTGATGGTCTGGGCCTGGCTGGCCAGGGCTGTCAGCGACAGGGCGATCGAGGCCAGGAATCGTGCGGGCATGCGGGGGTCCTCCATCATTCGGCCATCCGGTCTCGGCCCTGGGCCTTGGCGCGGTACAGCGCCTGGTCTGCCTGGTGCAGCAGCTGATCGAAGCGATCCATCGTGGCCGGGTCGAACGACGCCAGGCCGATGCTCAGCGTCACGTGGGTCGAGGTCGGGGAGTCGCAGTGGGGCAGGGCCTCGGCCGCCAGCCGCTGCCGCAGTCGTTCGGCGGCCGCGCGGGCGTGGTCGGCATCCACGCCAGGCAGCAGCACCGCGAATTCCTCGCCGCCGATGCGCGCCACGAGCTCGCCGGCTCGCGCGAAGTTGTCACGCAGAAGGCGCGCAATGGCGGCCAGGCACTCGTCGCCCCGGGCGTGCCCGTAGCAGTCGTTGTAGTGCTTGAAGTGGTCCACGTCGCACATCAGCACCGTCAGCGGCTGGCCGCTGCGCTGGGCGCGCCTGAACTCGACCTCCTTGGTCTCGTCGAAGTGGCGGCGGTTGGCGAGGAGGGTCAGCGGGTCGCTTCGGGACGCCTCTTCCAGCTGCTTGTTGGCCGCCCGCAGCTCGGCCGTCTGTTCGTCGACCAACTCGGCCAGGCGGTCGCGGTGCGAGGCCAGGTCGCGCTCGTACTGCTGCTGTCGCTCCAGGTAGCTCGACAGCTTGGACTGCAGGTCGTTGACGCCGGTCTCCAGCATGCTGAGCTCGTCGCCCTCCACGCCCTGGCGGCGCAGGCGCAGGCGCTGGCCCAGCGTGGAGGGCGTGAGGCGTCCCAGGTGCTGCGCGATGTAGCGCACGTGCAGCGTCACCGAGCGGTTGAAAAGCCACATCACGACGCCGGCCAGCAGCAGGGTCTGCAGGGCCTGGGTCAAGGCGATGCCCGCGGCCTCGTCGCGCAGGCGGGTCCAGAGCAGCCGTTCATCGCCGACCAGGGTCAGCTCACCGACCACCTCGCGCGCACCGGGATAGGGTTCGTAGGTCAGCTGGGTGTGGATGGCGGGCGCCCGCGAGCTGCCGCCGGACAGGTCGCCCCGCTTGGCCGCCAGCACTTCGGGCTTTCTGCCCGGCTGGAAGATGCGCAGCGTGGCGCCGCCGACGGACGCCACCTGCGAGGCGCTGTCGAGCTGCGTCTTCAGCGCGTCGCGGTCCATCTCCCAGATGGCCTTGGACAGCGTGCGCTGGAAGACGTGGTCGATCAGCGCCAGTTCGGCGCTCATGGCCTCGACATTGGCCTGCCAGGCCGACCAGGTTCGCACCGCCACCGCAGCCATCGTGAACACCAGGCCGAAGGCGAGGGTGGCCAGCACCATGCGACGGCCCAGCGAAGCGCCCCGGCGCCGTGCCGGCGCCGGCGCCGATTCGTCCGGCCAGATCGATTCGATGTCGGGCGACAGGCTCACTGCCAGCGACGCCGGATGGCCTCGTAGGTGCCGTTGCGTCGCACTGTCTCGAGCGCCTTGCGGAAGCGTTCGACCGTGGCATCGGGCGTCTTCAGGCTGAATGCCATGTTGAGCCCACCGTCGCTGGCCAGGTCCGCCAGGTCCAGCACCCGCAAGAGCACCCGCTCGGGATCGTCGCCGGCCTCGCGGGCGAGATACAGCGCGTTCAGCTCGTTGGCTATCCACAGGTCGACGCGGCCCGCCTTGAGCTTCTCGTAGTTGAGCTCGTAGCGGTTGCTCGACTGCAGGTTCTTGCCGATGACGAAGCCGCGTCCCAGCAGGTATTGCTCTCCGGCGTCCTCGTTGACCGTGGCCACCTGCAGGCGCCGGGCGTCGTCGAGCTGGCGCAAGGGGCCCACCCGATCGGCGCGGGCGAACAGGTACCAGTGCGTCGGCGCCACCACCCCCACCCACTTGAACAGCTTCTCGCGCTGGGGCGTGCGGGTGATCGAGTAGATGAGGACGTTTTCTTCGTTCAGCGCGGTGTCGTAGGCACGCGCCCAGGGCATCGAATGGATGGGGGCCTGGACGCCCGCTTCCTTCATCACCGCCTGCACGACCTCGGTGCTCATCCCGGTGATCTGGCCCCCCTGCGTCATGTTGTAAGGCGGCAGCTCTTCGGTGACGACTCGCAACTCGCCGCCGGCCAGGGAAGACTGGGCCAGGCCCGCCAGCGCCAAGGCAAGGAAGGGCCGCAGGGCGCGGCCGACGAAGGCGGGGAGTTTCATGTCGGCCTTATCGGCCGACGCGGCGCCCAGTTAAGCGCCGTCGCGCGCTCAGCTGGACTTGGTGGCGCGTCCGTTGCGCTTCTTGGACGCCAACGCGGGCGCCGGCAGGACTTCTTCAGGCTGGTTGAAGCGCGAGATGAAATCCTTGACGGTCGGATAGACCTTCTCGCGCCAGCGGCGGCCGGAGAAGATGCCGTAGTGGCCGGCGCCCACCACGTCGTAGTGGAACTGGCGTGTCTTCGGGATGCCGGTGCACAGGTCATGGGCCGCACGGGTCTGGCCGGCCCCGGAGATGTCGTCCAGCTCGCCTTCGACCGTCAGCAGGGCGCTGAGGGAAATGTCCTGCGGGCGCACCGTCTGGCCATGGACCTCCCACGTGCCGTTGACCAGGGCGAAGTCCTGGAAGACCGTCTTGATGGTGTCGAGGTAGTACTCCGCAGGCATGTCCAGCACTGCGTTGTACTCGTCGTAGAAGGTGCGGTGGGCGTCGACGCTGTCGTCGTCGCCGCGCACCAGGTCAAGGAAGTAGTCGTAGTGCGACGACAGGTGCCTGTCCGGGTTCATCGCGACGAAGCCGGTGTGCTGCAGGAAGCCGGGATAGACCGCCCGGCCCGCCCCCGGGAAGTGCGGCGGCACGCGGTAGATGACGTTGTTCTCGAACCAGGCGTAGCTCTTGTTCATCGCCAGGTTGTTGACGGCCGTCGGCGACTTGCGGGCGTCGATGGGCCCGCCCATCATGGTCAGCGTGCGCGGCGTGAACTCGCCGGCGCTGGCCATCAGCGAGACCGCTGCCAGCACCGGCACGGTGGGCTGGCACACCGAGATCACGTTCACCTCGGGGCCGATGTGGCGGATGAACTCCTGCACATAGGCGACGTAGTCGTCGAGGTGGAAGGGCCCTGCATCCGCCGGCACCATGCGGGCGTCGGTCCAGTCGGTGATGTAGACCTTGTGGTCCTGCAGCAGGCTCTTGACCGTGTCGCGCAGCAGCGTGGAATGGTGGCCCGACAGGGGAGCAACCACCAGGACCGTCGGCTGCGTCTTCATGTCGACCAGCGCGCGATGGTCGTCGGTGAAGCGCTTGAAGCGCAGCAGGCGGCAGAAGGGTTTCTCCACCGCGGTCTGCTCCTGCACCGCGACGTCGACGTCGTCCACCTTCACCGTCTTGATGTCGAACTGTGGCTTCTCGTAATCCTTGGCGAGGCGGTGCATCAGATCCAGGCCGGCTGCCACTCGCTGCGCCATGGGGGCGTGGGCGAAGGGGGACAGCGGATGGCTGTACAGCTTGGCCGAGGCACTCGCGAACTCGGCAAAGGGCGCCATCAAGGCGCGCTGGGTTTCATAGAGCTGGTACAGCATGAAGGTGACTCCGTTTCAGGCGGGCGGCAGCAAACCGCCCTCAATGTTGTGCCGGCCGGCCTGAATTCGGCCTGACACAAGCGCTTTCATCGGATTCTGCAACGCAACATCCAGGCCACGCATGCGTGGATCCACGTGGGCGATCCTCGCATTGAACGCGTTGTGCAAGCGCAGCAAGCACCGAATTAGTGCATCAGATCCCAGCCAATTCCGGTCATCCGGCCATCCAGAACAGCACCACCGCCATCCGCTGGCTTCGCGGGTCGTCGCCACCCCAGTAGGCCGTGGCGCTGTGGATGAGGTCGGCCCGGTAGACCAGCAGCCTGTTGAAGCGATGGTCGATGGCTTCGTCCAGCACGAAGATACCCGGTGGAACAAAACGGGTGTCCAGTGCCTCGACAAGGTTGTCAAAGCGCCCGGGCAGCGTGTTGCCGCCCAGGTCGCCATCGGGCAACCGCACGCGATAGAAGCCGGTGCCGCAGTGGTCAGGCACCTCGGGATTGAGGTAGAGCACTGCCGCGTAGCGACAAAGGTGCCGCGAATCGGTGTGCGGACGCGGGCCGGCGTCGCTCGCGCCGACCAACTGCACGCAGTTGTGGTTCAGCAGGTTGCCCATGCCGGCTGCGGCGGGCAAGGAGAACAGGCGCTTGCAACCGATCTGCGCGCGGGCCCAGGACTCCAGCGGCGCCAGTTCCTCAGCGCTCAGGGCCGGTTGGGCCCGGCGGCCGGGCCAGGTTTCGGGGCGCCTGGGAGCGCCCTCCACCCAGTCGCTGCGAGCCAGCAGCCGCTCGCGCACGGCCATCGCATCAGGCAGGGCATCGTCGAGCACCCAGTAGTCGCGGCCTCGCATCGGCGGGCGGTAGATCAGGCGCTGGACCTTGGGCGCCGGCGGGCGCGCCGGAGACGGTGCGATGGGCATGGTGGCCGATTGAATCACGCCGGACTGACGAGATAGGCGCAGCGGCGGGCGCCGGCCAGCAGGTGCTCGGTGCGTTCCACCCGGGCGTCCGGGCCGAGGCAACGCTGGAACAGCGCCAGCTCGGAGCGGCACAAGCCCTGGCACTGGGTCGCCGCGGCGCAGATGGGGCAGTGGTCCTCCACCAGCAGCCATCCGCCACCGGCCGCCGGCTCCGCCCTGGCCATGTAGCCTTCCTGCCGTCGAACCTCGGCCAGGACCTGCACCCGCTGCGCGAGATCGCTCGCATGGGACAAGCGCTGGCGATAGAGATGCTCAGCCTCCTCCTCGCGGGCCGCGATCAGGGTGTCCAGTGCCTGGGGCCCGAGCCGCTGCGCCGCATGCCGCAGCAACTGGACCACCAGGTCGCCGTGACGATCGGGAAAGCGGCCGTGGCCCGCGTCGGTCAGCGTCCAGATGCGACGCGGCCTTCCGACGCCTTGAGCTTCGTCGTGGAAGGCCACGAGCCCCTGCGCGGACAGCGCCTGCAGCTGCTTGTGCGCGCCCATGGGCGTGATCGCGCAGGCCGCTGCGAGCGTCGCCGCGGTCTGCGGCCCGCGGCTCTTGAGCTGGTACAGCAGGCGCTCGGGCGTGGGCGACATGGCGACTCAAGCGGCAGCCGACACGGTGGATGCAGCCTGCGCGTGCGCCTCGCGCCGGGCCCAGCGCCACAGCGCCCAGGCGGCGCTGCCGGCGGCCAGCGCGCCGAGCGCCATCACGGTCCGCACGTTCCAAAGCGACAGGGCTCCGCCAGCCAGTGCGATCACCACGTTCGCGGTGCAGAAGATGGTCGTCAGAAGCCCCATCACCCGCCCCTGGCCGTGGTGCGCGAAGCGGGAGGACACCCAGGCCGGCATGAAGGCGTTATAGACGGCCAGCGGCAGGCCCAGAGCGACGATGGCCAGCAAACCCGGCGTCGCGGGCAGGACGACCAGCAGGCTCAAGCCCGCGGCACCGCCGAGTGCCGCCAGGGCGGTGGTGCGCAGCGGATGGTCCAGCGCCGGCAGGCGACCGGCCACGGCGGTGCCGACCAGCATGGCGGCGCATTGGGCGGCAGTGATCCAGGCGATGCCGGTGCTGTCGAGGCCGGCTTCGGTGACCATCCACAAAGGCGCGTACTCGTACAGCGCGGTGACGCCGCACATGTAGGTCATCTGCAGTGCGAACAGGCGACGCAATGACTTGTCGTGCACCAGCGGGGCCAGGGTGGACCCGGCCAGACGCCCGGCCGAGGGAGTCGATGCGGGCTTTGCGCCGCCCTGGACGCCCGCCATGACGAGTGCAATGCATCCCGCCATCGCAACAGCGGCCCAGAGGAATGGCACCCCGTCCCCCCACCGCAGCAGGACGCCGCCGACCACCGGGCCGACCAGCCAGCCGCCGTACTGGAAAGCGTTCAGCCAGGCGAAGGCCTTGACGCGCGTCTGCTCGCCGTGGTGGTCGGCCAGCAGCGCGCGGGCGACCGCCACGTTGCCCTCGGTGAGGCCGGTGGCGAAGCGCGCCGCGAGGAACAGCGGGTAGAGCCTCGCGTCGAGCGCCGCGGCGGTCAGCAGGTTTCCGGCCGCGCAGGCGAGCAGCGAGCCGACCAGCACGCGCCGGCGCCCGAGGCGGTCCGACAAGGGCCCCAGCACCAGGCTGCCCAGCAGGATGCCCGCCGGATTGACCGCCAGGGCGACGCCGAGCAGCCACTCGGGTGCCATGCCGCCGAAATGCGTGAAGCCGTCAGCCGGGCCCTCGACGAAGATCGGCGCCAGGATCGGGTAGGGCATCGCCATCCCGATCGTGCAAAGCAGGGTGACCGCGCAGACGGCGGCCAGAAGGCCGATGTGGCGGCTCACGCGCTGGCCTCTCGCGACGGCAGCACGCGGGCGTATCCCGGCCACCCGCGGTGGCGCCATTCGTCCAGCGCGGTCCAGGCGAGCTTGATGCGGTGCTCATCGGGCGTCGACGCGAGCGTGGGCAGCGCGGCCCGCCAGTCGGCTTCGTCGGCGCGGCCCGCGTGCACTGCCGCGAAGTCCGGTACCGGCCGGCCGATCGACAGCCAGGCGGCCAGCCAGGCGCGCCACAGGCCCCGCCGGGCCGCTCGGGATTCGATCTCGTCCAGTCCGGACCACGGCTCCACCAGCCGCCAGGCATGGCAGGCGGTGACCAGGTGGAGCGCGGTGAAGTCCCGGCTGGCGAGGTAGACCGCCAGCGAGGCCTCTGCCAGCGCGTCCAGCGTCAGAGCGTCGTCGCCGGGCGCCTGCGGGCCGCTCACCGCAGCCTCGAAGCCGGGCAGCGCGGCGCAGGCTTGCAGATCGCTGGTGATGGTGGTGCCGGCAGGGGGCTGGAACGAGAGTTCGGAACGACCACGCAGCGCTTCGAGGGTCGCCGCGATGCTGGCGCCCGGCTGCCCCAGCCCGGCCGGCAGGTGCTCCCCGAGACTCGTCCGCGCTGTGGACCAGGCGGCGAGCGCATGGGCCGACTCACCGGTGTGTTGCGCGGACAGGGCATAGGCCAGGCGGATCAGGCCGTGGAAGGCCGCCGTCTCGGCCGCCTGGAGCAGGCCGGGCAGCTCCACGGCGAGGACCGCAGGCAACCCGTTCAGCTCGATGTCGCGAGCGTAGCGGCGGGCGGCCTCGCCTTCAGGGCTGTCTGCCGCGAGCGGCACGAGGCGACGAGTTGCGCGCTGCAGCTGAGGCTCCAGCGCATCCGCCGGTGCGCCGAGTTGCCACAGGGCCGTGAGCGTCATGGGGAGATGGTTGGACAGTTGCAGCGCGCCGGCCGGGTAGCTGCAGGCGTAGGCAAGGCTGCTGTCCAGTGCGCGGTGCAGCGTCGGGCGGTCAATAGTCATGGTCGAGAGGGGTCAGGCATTGGACCAATCCGCGTGCTGCAACACGACGCGGTAGCCGTCGGGGTCTTCGAAGCTGCGGCCGTGTTCGTCCCAGTAGGGATTGAAGGCCGTCACCGGCCGGAAGCCGGCGCGCTCGGCTTGCTGGCAAGCCTCCTGCCAAGCGGCTGCGCCGGGCAGGTACAGCACGAGCAGATCCTCTGGCGTCGGTGCCGGGATGACCTCGCTCCCGTGGCAGTGGGTGAACTCCAGGTGCCAACCGGCGCCGGGCAGGCCGAGCATCACGCCGTCGAAGCCCTGGTGGTCTTCGAAGCGCCCCAGGAGTTGCAGGCCGAGTCCCCGGGTGTAGAGCTGGACGTGGCGATCCAGGTCGCTGGCAGGGCGCGCAATGCGCAGGTGCGGGGTCGTCATGACCTGGATGATGCCCTCATAAATCAACGGATTGTTTATAAACACCGCCGAAGAAAGGGCCTTGCGGCCCTCTCGTTGATGGGGTCACACCACCTTGGCAATGCACTCAGCGACGTAAGCGAGGTTTTTTTCGTTCAGCGCGGCCACGCAGATGCGGCCGGAGTCGACGCCATAGACGCCGAATTCGCTGCGCAGGCGCTCCATCTGCGGCTTGGTCAGGCCCGAATAGCTGAACATGCCTCGCTGGGTGGTGATGAAGGACAGGTCCTGCTTCACGCCTGAGGCCTTGAGCTTCTCCACCAGGGCGGTGCGCATGCTCTTGATGCGATTGCGCATGCCGGCCAGCTCGCTCTCCCATTGCTGGCGCAGCGCAGGGGTCGACAGGACGGTCGCGACCACCTGGGCACCGTGGGTCGGCGGATTGGAGTAGTTGGTGCGGATGACGATCTTCAGCTGCGACAGCACGCGCGCGGCCTCTTCCTTGCTCTCGCACACGACCGACAGGGCGCCGACACGCTCGCCATAGAGCGAGAAGCTCTTCGAGAACGAGGTGGAGACGAAGAAGTCGATGCCGGCCGCCGCGAAGCGGCCGACCACCGCCCCATCCTCGGCGATGCCGTCGCCGAAGCCCTGGTAGGCCATGTCCAGGAAGGCCACCAGCTGGCGGGCCTTCACCGCTTCGATCACCGCTTCCCACTGAGGCATGGTGATGTCGTAGCCGGTCGGGTTGTGACAGCAGGCGTGCAGGACGACGATGGTGCCGGCCGGGGCTGCGTTCAAGGCGCCCAGCATGGCGTCGAAATCGACCCCCTTCCTGGCGGCGTCGTAGTACGGATAGGTCTCGACCGTGAAGCCGGCGTTGGTGAACAGGGCGCGGTGGTTCTCCCAGCTGGGGTCGCTGATCAGCACCTTGGCGTCCGGTTCGAGCTTCTTGAGGAAATCGGCGCCGACCTTGAGTCCGCCCGTTCCGCCCAAAGCTTGGACGGTGGCGACACGGCCGGCGGCCAGCAGCGGACTGCCTTCGCCGAAGACCAGCTGCTGGACCGCCTTGTCGTAGGCGGCGATGCCGTCGATCGGGAGGTAGCCGCGGGCACGGGCTGCTTCGACCAGCTGGGCTTCGGCCGCCTTCACGCAGGCCAGCAAGGGCAGCTTGCCGTTCTCGTCGGTGTAGACGCCGACGCCGAGGTTGACCTTGGCCGGGTTGGGGTCGGCATTGAACTGTTCGTTCAGGCCCAGGATCGGATCACGGGGGGCCATTTCGACGGTGGCAAACAAGGTCATCGCGGCAGGTTCCTGAAGGGACGGTGGCAGGAGGATGTCGGGGGGAGCCCGGCGGGAGGGCCGGCAGGCCTTAAGCTGCAAGGTTCGGCGCTCGCGGCACGCACGCAGCCAGGCGACGCCGATTTTAAAGGTGGGACAGGGATAACCCCATGCCAGATATTTCCGAGGTGGTGCCGGACGCACCGGCGGCCGAGTCCGCGGACAGCCCGCAAGGCGAGTTCGTGAGCTTCGAGGGCTCGCCCTTCCAGCTTTTCCAGCCCTATCCGCCGGCGGGCGACCAGCCGACGGCCATCGAGCAACTGGTCGAAGGCGTCAACGACGGCCTGGCCTACCAGACGCTGCTCGGCGTGACCGGCTCGGGCAAGACCTTCACGATGGCCAACGTGATCGCCCGGCTGGGCCGGCCGGCGATCGTCTTCGCGCCCAACAAGACGCTCGCGGCGCAGCTGTATTCGGAGTTCCGCGAGTTCTTCCCGAAGAACGCGGTGGAGTACTTCGTCAGCTACTACGACTACTACCAGCCCGAGGCCTACGTGCCTCAGCGCGACCTGTTCATCGAGAAGGACTCGTCGATCAACGAGCACATCGAGCAGATGCGCCTGTCGGCGACCAAGAGCGTGCTCGAGAGGCGTGACACCGTGATCGTGGCCTCCGTGAGCGCCATCTACGGCATCGGCAAGCCCGAGGACTACACGCAGATGCGCTTCATCGTGCGGGTGGGCGACAAGATCGGCCAGCGCGACGTGATCGCGCAGCTCATCCGCATGCAGTACACCCGCAACGAGACCGACTTCTCGCGCGGCACCTTCCGCGTTCGCGGCGACACGATCGACGTCTTCCCGGCCGAGCACTCCGAGCTGGCCGTGCGCCTGGAGCTCTTCGACGACGAGGTCGAATCGCTCAGCCTGCTGGACCCGCTGACCGGCCGCATCCGGCAGAAGGTGCCGCGCTTCACCATCTACCCTTCCAGCCACTACGTCACGCCGCGTGAACGGGTGCTGTCCGCCATCGACACGATCAAGGCCGAGCTGCGCGAGCGGCTGGACTTCTTCGTCAAGGAGGGCAAGCTGGTCGAGGCGCAGCGGCTCGAGCAGCGCACCCGATTCGACCTGGAGATGCTGCAGGAGGTCGGCCACTGCAAGGGCATCGAGAACTACACCCGTCACCTGTCGGGTGCCGCCCCGGGCGACCCGCCGCCGACCATGGTCGACTACCTGCCCAGGGACGCGCTGATGTTCCTGGACGAGAGTCACGTGCTCATCGGGCAGTTCGGCGGGATGTTCAACGGCGACCGCGCCCGCAAGTCCGTGCTGGTGGACTATGGCTTTCGTCTGCCGAGCGCGCTGGACAACCGGCCGCTGAAGTTCGACGAATTCGAGACCAAGATGCGCCAGGCCATCTTCGTCTCGGCCACGCCGGCCGCCTACGAGCAGCAGCATGCAGGGCAGGTGGTCGAACAGCTGGTCCGGCCCACCGGCCTGGTCGATCCGATCGTCGAAGTGCGCCCCGCCACCCACCAGGTGGACGACGTGCTGCAGGAGATCCGCAACACCGTGGACAACGGCGAGCGGGTGCTGATCACCACCCTGACCAAGCGCATGGCCGAGCAGCTCACGGACTACCTGTCGGACAACGGCGTCAAGGTCCGCTACCTGCACTCGGACATCGACACGGTCGAGCGCGTCGAAATCCTCCGCGACCTTCGGCTGGGGACCTTCGACGTGCTGGTCGGCATCAACCTGCTGAGAGAGGGCCTGGACATCCCCGAGGTCAGCCTCGTCGCCATTCTTGATGCCGACAAGGAGGGCTTCCTGCGCGCCGAGCGCAGCCTGGTGCAGACCATCGGCCGCGCGGCACGCAACGTCAATGGCCGGGCGATCCTCTACGCCGACAAGATCACCGACTCAATGCGCAAGGCCATCGACGAGACCGAGCGCCGGCGCGCGAAGCAGATCGAGTTCAACGCCCAGAACGGCATCGTGCCGCGAGGCATCCGCAAGCAGGTCAAGGAGATGATCGACGGCGTGGTGGCCGAGAAGTCGGCCAAGGACGACCTGCGCTTCGCCCAGCAGGCGGCCGAGATCGAGACCATGAGCGAGAAGGATCTCGGCAAGCGCATCAAGGCCCTCGAGCGGCAGATGCTCGAGTTCGCCAAGAACCTGGAGTTCGAGAAAGCCGCGCGGGTGCGCGATCAACTGGCACTGCTGCGTGAGCAGGCGTTCGGGGCCCGTGGCGCGCACGACGCCAACGTGGTGCCGATTTCGACAGGGAAGGCGGCATGAGCCGGCCCGGGCCCCTCCGGCTGCTGATGGTTTGCACCGGAAACATCTGCCGCTCGCCGACCGCCGAGGGCGTGTTGCGCGCCAAGGCCGCCGCGGCGGGGCTGGCGGATCGGCTGCATATCGAATCGGCCGGCATCGCCGACTACCACGTCGGCGAGCCGCCGGACCGCCGCAGCCAGGCGCATGCCCGAAAACGAGGCTATGACCTGTCGGCCTTGCGGGCCCGCCGGGTCAGGCCGGCGGATTTCGAGGATTTCGACTGGTTGCTGGCGATGGACCGTGGCCACCTGAGCCAACTGGAACTCATGGCTCCGCAGCGACACTCATCCCGTATGAGCCTGTTCATGGACTTCGCGCCGGGCCGCGCAGGGCGTGACGTGCCGGATCCGTACTACGGCGGACCAGCGGATTTCGACCAGGTGCTGGACCTGGTCGAGGCAGCGAGCGAGGGGCTGCTGGAGCGCCTGCTGGGATACTCGACTAAATAAGTCAGCTTCTGCTATAATCCAGCAAATCACTCGGGTTCTGCACAGGGTTAACCCGTGCGGGATCAGAGTCGCCAGGGTGGCCGGCGGTTGTCGCCGGCGACCCTTCCCCCTGAATCGACGGGAGCACTCCATGCGATTGACCACCAAAGGCCGCTTCGCGGTCACCGCCATGATCGATCTGGCGCTTCGCTCGAACAACGGGCCGGTGGCGCTGGCGGCCATCAGCCAGCGCCAGCAGATCTCGTTGTCCTACCTCGAGCAGCTGTTCGGCAAGCTGCGCCGCCATGAGCTGGTGGAAAGCACCCGCGGGCCGGGCGGCGGCTACTCGCTGGGCCGCAAGGCCGAGGAGATCAGTGTCGCCGACATCATCGTCGCGGTCGACGAGCCCATCGACGCCACCGGCTGCGGTGGCAAGGAAAACTGCATGGGCGAGGACGCCGGCCGCTGCATGACGCACGAACTCTGGGCCAGCCTCAACACCAAGATGATCGAGTTCCTCGACTCCATCACTCTGCGCAAGCTGGTCGACGACCAGCTCGCCAAGGGCGTGTCCATCGAGGAGGCCCCGGTCAAGCGGGCGATTTCCAGCCAGCCGGTCGTCAAGCCGATCAAGATCACCGCCCCCAACTCCGTCTTCGCCCTGGGCAACGCCTTTTCGAAGTGAGCGAAGAACCAGAAGCCATCGCCATGGACATGACCCCGCACTTTCCGATCTACATGGACTACGGCGCCACCACGCCGGTCGACAACCGCGTGGTGGACGCGATGATCCCCTGGCTGCGCGAGCACTTCGGCAACCCGGCGTCTCGCAGCCACGCCTGGGGTTGGGAGGCCGAGGAGGCGGTCGAGAAGGCGCGTGCCCAGGTGGCTGCGCTCATTAATGCCGACCCGCGAGAGATCGTGTGGACTTCAGGCGCCACCGAGTCCAACAACCTGGCCATCAAGGGCGCCGCGCACTTCTATGCGGGCACCAAGGGCAAGCACGTCATCACGGTCAAGACCGAGCACAAGGCGGTGCTGGACACTGTGCGCGAGCTGGAGCGCCAGGGCTTCGAGGCAACGTACCTCGAAGTGCAGGAGGACGGCCTGGTCGACCTCGAGGCCTTCAAGGCTGCCATCCGGCCCGACACGGTGCTGGCCTCGGTGATGTTCGTCAACAACGAGATCGGCGTGATCCAGGACATCCCCGCGCTGGGCCGGATCTGCCGCGAGCACGGCATCGTCTTCCACGTCGATGCGGCGCAGGCGACTGGCAAGGTCGAGATCGACGTCACCCAGCTGCCGGTCGACCTGATGAGCCTGGCCTCGCACAAGACCTACGGCCCCAAGGGCATAGGCGCGCTGTACGTGCGCCGCAAGCCGCGTGTGCGCCTGGAGGCCCAGATGCACGGCGGTGGGCACGAGCGCGGCTTGCGATCGGGCACCCTGCCCACGCACCAGATCGTCGGCATGGGCGAGGCCTTTCGCATCGCTCGTGAAGAGATGGCCCAGGAGCTGCCGCGCATCCGCGCGCTGCACGAGCGCCTGATCGATGGCCTGTCGGGCATCGAGCAGACCTTCATCAACGGCCACCGCACGAAGCGCGTGCCGCACAACCTCAACATCTCGTTCAACTACGTCGAGGGTGAGTCGCTGATCATGGGCGTCAAGGGCCTCGCCGTGTCGTCTGGTTCGGCCTGCACCTCGGCGAGCCTGGAGCCCAGCTACGTGCTGCGCGCGCTCGGCCGCAGCGACGAACTGGCGCACTCCAGCCTGCGCATCACCATCGGTCGCTTCACGACCGAGGATGAGATCGACTACGCCGTCGCGACGCTGAAGGACCGCGTCGCCAAGCTGCGGGAGCTTTCCCCGCTGTGGGACATGTACCGCGACGGCATCGATATCTCGGCCATCCAGTGGGCCGCGCATTGAAGCCAGGCGCGCCCCGCGACCATTGATTTCAGGAGTTATTGAGATGTCTTACAGCCAGAAGGTCATCGACCACTACGAGAATCCCCGCAACGTCGGCAACTTCGACAAGAGCGACGAGACGGTCGGCACCGGCATGGTCGGCGCCCCGGCCTGCGGCGACGTGATGAAGCTGCAGATCAAGGTCAATCCGGCCACAGGCCTGATCGAGGACGCGCGCTTCAAGACCTACGGTTGCGGCTCGGCCATCGCCTCGAGCTCGCTCGTGACCGAGTGGGTCAAGGGCAAGTCGCTGGACGAGGCGCTGACGATCAAGAACACCCAGATCGCCGAGGAACTGGCGTTGCCGCCGGTGAAGATCCACTGCTCGATCCTGGCTGAGGATGCCATCAAGGCGGCGGTGGACGACTACCGGTCGCGCCATGAGGGCGTAGCCAGCCAGGCCACCGAGCCTGCGGCGCAGGCGAACTGATCCGATGGCCGTTACCCTGACAGAGGCCGCGGCCCGCCATGTGACGCGCTACCTCGCCCGGCGCGGCAAGGGCGTGGGCGTGCGCCTGGGCGTCAAGACCACCGGTTGCTCCGGCCTGGCCTACAAGCTCGAATATGCCGACGAGGTGGCTCCGGAAGACCTCATCTTCGAGGGCCACGGCGTGAAGGTCCTGGTCGACCCGAAGAGCCTGCCCTACATCGACGGGACCGAGCTGGATTTCGTCCGCGAGGGGCTGAACGAGGGTTTCAAGTTTCACAACCCGCGCGAAAAAGACCGTTGCGGCTGTGGCGAGTCGTTCCGCATCTGACCGGCGACTTCCACGGTTTCGCCGACAATCGTTTCTTGCTGTTCCGGGCGCGGCGCCTCACCAGGCCGCGCCCTTTTCATGTCCCGCACGGGACCTTTCAAGCGACCATGTCGTCCGCCGAGATCCTGATCCGCCCCGAGCGGCCCGACCACCCGCAGGTGCGCGCCCTGCTGGCCGAACTGGATGCCTACCTGGCTTCGCTGTACGAGCCCGAGGCGAACCACATCCTGGACATCGAGGCCTTGATGGCGCCCGAGATCGATTTCCTGGTCGCCGAGCGGGCAGGGCAGTTGATCGCTTGCGGCGCGACCCGCCGCATGCCGGGCGAGGCGGACACGTTGGGCCAAGGCTACGGCGAGATCAAGCGCATGTTTGTCGCTCCCGCAGCCCGGGGCCTGCGCATCGGCCAGCGCTTGCTGGCCACGCTGGAAGAACGGCTGCGCACGGCGGATGTGACGCTGGCACTGCTGGAGACGGGCAAGGACCAGCTCGAGGCGGTGAAGCTGTACGAGCGTGGGGGCTATGCGTTGCGAGGCGCGTTTGGCGGCTACCCGGACAACGGCCTGTCGCTGTTCTACGAGAAGCGCCTGTGAAGATCGACGACGACGACTTCGCGCTGTTCGGGCTGCCTCGGCGCCATGCGCTCGAGCGTGACGAACTGGACTCGCGCTGGCGCGCGCTGCAGGCCAAGGTCCATCCGGACCGGTTCAGTGCGGATGGCGCCGCCTCCCAGCGGATCGCGATGCAGTGGGCCGTGCGCGTCAACGAGGCCCACCAGCGGCTGAAGGATCCGATCACCCGCGCGGCCTACCTCTGCGAGCTGGGTGGCGCCCCGATCAACGCCGAGCGCAACACCGCCATGCCCGCCAGCTTCCTGGCCCAGCAGATGCACTGGCGGGAGGCGCTCGAAGAAGCCGAGGACCAGCCGTCCGTGGAGTCGTTGCACGACACCGTGGCCGCCCGGGAGGCTGAATTGCTCGACGAGGTGGCCCAGGCCCTCGACGAGCGACATGACTTTGCAGCGGCCGCACAAAGGGTGCGATCGCTGATGTTCCTGCGCAAGTTCCGCGCCGACGTCGAGCGCCGGCTCGACGCTTTTGACGCCTGATTCCCATGCCCCTGCTTCAGATTTCCGAGCCCGGCCAGTCGCCCGAACCGCACCAGCGCCGCATCGCCGTCGGCATCGACCTGGGCACCACCAACTCGCTGGTGGCGGCAGTGCGACACGGCGTCGCCGAATGCCTGCCCGATGACCAGGGGCGCACCATGCTTCCTTCGGTCGTCCGTTACCTCGAGGATGGCGGGCGCCAGATCGGCCCCGAAGCGGTGGCGGCGCAGGCCGACGACCCGGAGCACACCATCGCCTCGGTCAAACGACTGATGGGCCGCGGCCTGGCCGACGTAGCGGGGCGGGAGAAGCTGCCGTACCGCTTCGTCGACCATCCCGGCATGGTGGCGATCGAGACGCGCCAGGGGGTGAAGACGCCGGTCGAGGTCTCGGCTGAGATCCTGGCCAAGCTTCGACAGCGGGCGGAGGACAGTTTCGATGCGGAACTGTTCGGAGCGGTCATCACCGTGCCGGCCTACTTCGACGATGCCCAGCGCCAGGCGACCAAGGATGCTGCGCAGCTGGCCGGCCTGAACGTGCTGCGCCTGATCAACGAGCCGACCGCCGCGGCGGTCGCCTACGGTCTGGAGAACGGCAGCGAAGGGTTGTACGCCATCTATGACCTGGGAGGAGGCACGTTCGACATCTCGCTGCTGCGCCTGCAGCGCGGTGTGTTCGAGGTGGTCGCCACCGGCGGTGATGCCGCGCTCGGCGGGGACGACTTCGACCATGCGTTGGCCGACTGGGCCGCAGAGCGAACCGGCGTGGCGGTGCGCACTCCGCATGAGCGTCGCGCCCTGCTGGTGGCTGCCCGCGATGCCAAGGAGGCATTGACCGAAAGCCCGCAGGCCGTCCTTCGCTGCAAGCTGGATGGCCACGAGATCCAGCAGCCGGTGACGCGAGAGCAGTTCGACGAGATCACGCGCGAGCTTCTGCAGCGCACCCTGTCCTCCGTGCGCAAGGTGCTGCGGGACGCCCGGGTCCGCAAGGACGAAGTTCAGGGCGTGGTGCTGGTCGGAGGTTCGACGCGCATGCCCAGCGTCCGGCGTGCCGTGGGCGAACTGTTCGGTCACGAGCCGCTGACCAACCTCGATCCCGACGAGGTGGTGGCCGTCGGTGCCGCCATCCAGGCCAATGCCCTGGCCGGCAACGCCAAGGATGGCGAGCTGCTGCTGCTCGACGTCATCCCCTTGTCCCTCGGGCTGGAGACCATGGGCGGGCTGGTCGAGCGGGTGATAGAGCGCAACACCACCATCCCCGTGGCCAAGGCGCAGGACTTCACCACCTTCAAGGACGGCCAGACCGCGATGGCCATCCACGTCGTGCAAGGGGAGCGCGAGCTGGTGGCCGACTGCCGATCCCTGGCGCGCTTCGAGCTGCGCGGCATCCCGCCGATGGTGGCCGGCGCGGCGCGCATCCGCGTGAGCTTCCAGGTCGATGCCGATGGCTTGTTGAGCGTCGCGGCGCGAGAGTTGACTTCCGGAGTCGAGGCCGCCGTCCAGGTCAAGCCCAGCTATGGCCTGGCCGACGAGGACATAGCCCGCATGCTGAAGGAAGGCTTCACCAGCGCCGAGGAAGACATGCAGGCGCGCGCCTTGCGCGAGGCCCGCGTCGAGGCTGAGCGCATGGACCTGGCGACGCAGGCCGCCATTGCTGCCGATGGCGACCTTCTGCCCGAGAGCGAGCGGCTGGACATCGAGGCGCTGCTGCAGGGCGTTCGCGATGCCGCGCGCGGCGACGACGCTGCGGCGATAGACGCCGCCGTCAAGGCCCTGGCCGAAGGGACCGAGCCCTTCGCGGCCGCGCGCATGAACCGCGGGATCCGGCAGGCGCTGACCGGCCGCGGCATCGACGAGATCTGACTACCACCATGCCTGTCATCCGTATCCTTCCCCACGCCAGCTTGTGCCCCGAAGGCGCGCAGTTCGAGGCCCAGCCAGGTGTTTCGGTCTGCGAGGCCCTGCTGGAGCATGGCATCGAGATCGAGCACGCCTGTGAAATGAGTTGTGCCTGCACCACCTGCCACGTGGTCGTGAAGCAGGGCTACGGCTCGCTGGGCGAACTCGACGAGATCGAGGAGGATCTGCTCGACAAGGCCTGGGGCCTGACGCCCACCTCGCGGCTGTCGTGCCAGGCGATGGTGTCGGACCAGGACGTCACGATCGAGATCCCGAAGTACACCATCAACCACGCCCGCGAAGAGCACTGAAGGCGGCCGCGCCGCCGGGGCTCAGGCGGTGAGCCTGCGCAGCCAGCCGGCAAGGACCGGGCGCCAGCCGCGGCGGGCGGTGGTTTCGCGGACGTCGAGCACGTTGCGCGAGGCGAGCAGCTGCAGCAGGGCGCGCACTTCGGCGGCCTTCAGGCCGTCACGCTTGACCATCAGCGCTTCGGTCAGGTGGCGCTGCGACATCTCGCTCAGCAGTCGGCGAAACGCCGTGCGGCGGAACTCGGCCGGCAGGTCCGGCCAGGACATCAGCTTGAATTCCTTCATACCCCAACAAGACTCGCTTGAGCGACCAACACGTTATTCTGAGCGCGTGACATTCTCGTGCCTTCGCGCCGGTGAACGACCGGCGCAGCGCTGCACTCCGTGCAGCAAGCCACGTTCTACCCGAACCATCCGATGAACATCCTCGGCATCGAGTCGTCTTGCGACGAGACCGGCGTGGCCATTGTCTCCTTCAACGGTGACGAAGCGCCCCGATTGCTTGGACAGGCGCTTCACAGCCAGGTCCAGATGCACGAGGCCTACGGCGGCGTGGTTCCGGAGCTGGCATCGCGCGACCACGTCCGGCGTGTGCTGCCCTTGGCGCAGGCGGCCCTGGCCGAATCGGAGCTGGGCCTGCAGGACATCCACCTCATCGCCTTCACCCGCGGGCCCGGCCTGGCCGGTGCGCTGCTGGTGGGCGCGGGTGTCGCCTGTGGATTGGCCGCGGCCCTGAGTCGCCCGACGCTTGGCGTGCACCACCTGGAGGGCCACCTGCTGTCGCCCTTTCTCTCGGCCGATCCGCCGCGCTTTCCGTTCGTGGCGTTGCTGGTGTCGGGCGGGCACACGCAGTTGATGAGGGTGGATGGCGTCGGAAGGTACGAGCTGCTGGGAGAGACCATCGACGATGCGGCCGGCGAGGCCTTCGACAAGTCGGCCAAGCTGCTGGGCCTGGGCTACCCTGGCGGGCCGGCGCTCGCCCGGCTGGCGGAGGCCGGGCGGCCCGATGCCTTCGAATTGCCGCGCCCGCTGCTGCATCAGCCGAACCTGGATTTTTCGTTTGCCGGCCTGAAGACCGCGGTCATGACCACGCTCAGGCGCCTGGGTCCGGACCCAACGGATCAGCAGCGCGCCGATCTCGCCGCCAGTACGCAGGCGGCGATCGTCGAGGTGCTGGTGCGCAAGTCCATGCGGGCACTGCGTGACTCCGGCCTGCGGCGTCTGGTGGTGGCCGGCGGCGTCGGCGCCAACGCGTGGCTTCGGCGAGATCTTGGCGAGGCCTGCGCGCGGCGCGGCGTGCAGGTCCACTATCCCGAATTGGCGCTTTGCACCGACAACGGCGCGATGATCGCCCTGGCCGCCGCCATGCGATGCCAGGCCGGCGTGGCATCGCTCAGCCATGACCACCGGTTTGCGGTGCGCCCCCGCTGGAACCTGGCCGAGGTCGGCCAGGCCTGAGGCGCGCCGCGCGGGACCGCGCTCAGTTGCTGCGGTACTGCTGGTGCATCTGGTCCATTCGCGTGGTCTGGTTGGCGGTGAACTGGTTCATGCAGCTGTCGTCCGTGTAGTCCATGAAGTTGGTGATCGGGTCCAGCCCCGCCTTGGTGGCGCAGCTGTCACGGCCCACCGGGCAACCGAAGGCGGCGGACTTCTCCGCCGGCGTGTCGCTCACGGAGTCGCCAGGGTTCTTGCAGCCGCCCTGGAAGGTGTGATACAGGCCCAGCCAATGGCCGATCTCGTGCGTGCCGGTGTCCCCCTCGTTGTAGGGCGCGGCATTGCCGCCAGGAACGCTGGAATACAGCACGACCACGCCGTCCATCTTGGGCTTGGAGGCGTAGTCGCTCGGAAAGGTCGCCCAGCCGAGCAGGCCGCCGCCGGGGTTCGCCGAGTACAGGTTCAGCGTTTCTGCGCCGCCCTTGCGCAGCGCCGTCTTGGCGTTCTTCTCGGCGGTCGAGCCGGGCGACATGGCGTACCAGGTCGCGTTGGTCGTGCGGTCGACGCCTGCGAGGCTGAAGGTGAACGGAGTGCCGGCATAGGCGGCGTTCAGCACGGCCATCTGGTCGTCGATCTGGGATTGCGGGATGTCCCCGTTGGAGATGCCCGCTCCCTTGTTGATGACATGGAACCAGACCGGGATGTCGACGGATGCGGCGGCCCGATGGGTCTCGCCCCCCCGAGCGTTCTTCATGCGCAGGAACGCGCTGAGGTTGTCGTCGATGCGGGCCCGCTCGGCCGGCTCGGGCGCGATGGTGTAGCAGCGGTGGCTGAGGATGTCGTCCTTGGCGGCGAAAGCCAGATTGACGGCTGCCAGCGTGGCGATCGCGGCGAGCAGGGCGGGGGTCTTGACGCGCATGAATGATCCTTCTTCAGGACGTTGCAAAGCGGCGCAGTATCGGAAGCGTCACCCGGCGCGGCAAGGCGGAATGCCCGCTGATGGGGTCGTCGCCACGCCGGCCGTGATGGTTCGTGATGATCGCGGCGACCATCTGTGACCGGCAGTAAGCCGGGACGGGCCCCGGAGCGCCCTTCGGCTATACTCCGCAGGTTTTGCGTTGCCGAGCTAAGAGCCCGTGCACGCAAGACAGGCACGACACGGGTCGGTTTCACCCGTGATCGCAAGTGAAAACCGGAGACCGTTCGGCCCGCCCCGCCGCAGCAAAGACTGCGCTTTCGGGCAGTCGGCGGCTTCCATCCATAAAGGAAATCGCCATGTCCGTGGCCGACATCAACAAAGCCGAGGTCGTCAAGACCCATGCCCGCGGCGCCGCCGACACCGGTTCGCCGGAAGTCCAGGTCGCTCTGCTGACCGCTCGCATCAACGAGCTGACGCCGCATTTCAAGGCCCACCTCAAGGACCACCACGGTCGCCGCGGTCTGCTGAAGATGGTCAACCAGCGCAAGCGCCTGCTGGCTTACCTGAAGGACAAGGACGCTGACCGCTACACCGCGCTGATCCACAAGCTGGGTTTGCGCAAGTAAGCTGCAGCCATCGCACGAGAGCCTGTCTGGAGTTCCACCCCAGCACAGGCTCTTTGTCTTTCGGTTCTTCGAAGGAGCAGGCAGCCACGGTTGTTGCTGTGTCATTCCAGGGGGCGGTCCAGGCGCCGCCCCCTGGAATGGCATACGACCCGCCGCCGCCCGTGCTCCCGGTCTCTCCCGGCGCCGCCGACAAGTGCGCCGCACATCGAAGGAGACTCTCATGAGCATGTTCAACAAGGTCACCAAGACCTTCCAATGGGGCCCGCACCAGGTCGTGATGGAAACCGGCGAAGTGGCCCGGCAATCCAGCGGCGCCGTCATCGTCAACATCGAAGACACCGTGGTGCTGGCCACGGTGGTGGCCAGGAAGGAAGCCAAGCCCGGCCAGGACTTCTTCCCGCTGACCGTCGACTACATCGAGAAGACCTATGCCGCCGGCAAGATCCCCGGCAGCTTCTTCAAGCGTGAAGGCCGCCCGAGCGAGCTGGAAACGCTGACCAGCCGCCTGATCGACCGTCCGATCCGCCCGCTGTTTCCTGATGGCTTCTTCAACGAAGTCCAGGTCGTCATCCATGTGCTGAGCCTGAACCCTGAAGTCCAGGCCGACATCGCCGCGATGATCGCCTCCAGCGCTGCGCTGGCCGTGTCCGGCATCCCGTTCAACGGCCCGATCGGGGCTGCGCGCGTCGGCTACATCAATGGCGAATACGTGCTGAACCCGGGCAAGACCCAGCTGGCCGATTCGAAGATGGACCTGGTCGTCGCCGGGACCGAAGCCGCCGTGCTGATGGTCGAATCCGAAGCCGACCAGCTGCCCGAAGACGTCATGCTCGGCGCCGTCGTCTATGGCCACGACCAGGGCAAGATCGCCATCAACGCGATCCATGAGCTGGTGCGCGACGCCGGCAAGCCGGTGTGGGAATGGCAGGCGCCGGCCAAGGACGAAGCCTTCATCGCCAAGGTCACGACCCTGGCCGAAGGCCCTCTGCGCGCCGCTTACCAGATTCGCTCCAAGCAGGCTCGCACGCAAGCCTGCCGCGAAGCCACTGCCAACGTGATGGCCTCGCTGAAGGCCGAGGGCGTGGACTTCGACAGCGTCGCCGTCGAAGGCCTGCTGTTCGAGATCGAGTCCCGCATCGTGCGGGGCCAGATCCTCGCCGGCGAGCCCCGCATCGATGGTCGCGACACCCGGACGGTCCGTGCGATCGAGATCCGCAACGGCGTGCTGCCGCGCGTGCACGGCTCGGCGCTGTTCACCCGCGGCGAGACGCAGGCGCTGGTCGCTGCCACGCTCGGCACCGAGCGCGATGCGCAGATGATCGATGCGCTGGCGGGCACGTACGACGAGCGCTTCATGCTGCACTACAACATGCCCCCGTTCGCCACTGGCGAAACCGGTCGCGTGGGCAGCCCGAAGCGTCGCGAGATCGGCCATGGCCGCCTGGCCAAGCGTGCGCTGGTCGCGGCGCTGCCCAGCAAGGAGGACTTCCCGTACACGATCCGCATCGTTTCGGAAATCACCGAATCGAACGGCTCGTCCTCGATGGCTTCGGTGTGCGGCGGCTGCCTGGCGCTGATGGACGCCGGCGTGCCGATGAAGGCCCACGTGGCCGGCATCGCCATGGGCCTGATCAAGGAAGCCAACCGCTTCGCCGTGCTGACCGACATCCTGGGCGACGAAGATCACCTGGGTGACATGGACTTCAAGGTGGCGGGCACGACCGCCGGCATCACCGCCCTGCAGATGGACATCAAGATCCAGGGCATCACGAAGGAAATCATGCAGGTCGCGCTGGCGCAAGCCAAGGAAGCGCGCATGCACATCCTGGGCAAGATGGTTGAGGCCATGGGTGAGGCCAAGACGGAAGTCAGCCAGTTCGCGCCGCGCCTGTACACGATGAAGATCAATCCGGAGAAGATCCGTGACGTGATCGGCAAGGGGGGGGCCACCATCCGCGCGCTGACCGAGGAAACCGGCACGACGATCGACATTGCCGAAGACGGCACGATCACGATCGCCTCGACCGATGGCGACAAGGCGGCGTACGCCAAGAAGCGCATCGAGGAGATCACGGCCGAAGCCGAGGTGGGCAAGGTCTATGAAGGCCCGATCACCAAGATCCTGGACTTCGGCGCCCTGGTCAACATCCTGCCCGGCAAGGACGGCCTGCTGCACATCAGCCAGATCGCGCACCAGCGCGTCGAGAAGGTCGAGGACTTCCTGAAGGAAGGCCAGATCGTCAAGGTGAAGGTGCTCGAGACCGACGAGAAGGGTCGCATCAAGCTGTCGATGAAGGCGCTCCTGGACCGGCCGGAAGGCATGGAAGAAGAGCGTTTCGAGCGCCCGCGCCGTGATTTCGGCGACCGCGGTGACCGTGGCGACCGAGGTGGTCGTGGCGAGCGCGGGGATCGAGGCGATCGCCCGCGCCGCGAACGCGCCGAGCAGCCGCGGCCCGAAGGCGGTTCGGAGGCGCCGGTCGAAGAAGGCCAGGACCAGCAGCAGCAACAGCAGCAATAAGCGGCACGGCAGCACGCCATGCGAGCGATAGCCATCCGCGAGTTCGGCGCCCCCGAGGTGCTGGTCGAGGTCGAGCGGCCCGATCCGCAACCGGGCGCGGGTGAACTGCTCATCCGGGTCACGGCCTCGGGTGTCAACAGGCCTGATGTGTTCCAGCGCAAGGGCGCCTATGCGCCCCCGCCCGGCGCATCCGACCTGCCGGGCCTGGAGGTGGCCGGGACCATCGCGGCCGGTGACCCGGCCGAGTTGGCGGCGGCCGGGCTGAAGCTGGGCGACCGTGTCTGCGCGCTGGTCGCCGGGGGCGGCTACGCAGCGCTCTGCGTGGCTCCCATCCCGCAATGCCTGCCTGTGCCGGCCGGCCTGGGCGACATCGAGGCGGCGTCCCTGCCCGAGACCTTCTTCACCGTCTGGTCGAACGTGTTCGACCGGGGTGGACTGAAGGCCGGCGAGACGCTGCTGGTGCAAGGCGGATCCTCGGGCATCGGCGTGACCGCCATCCAGCTCGGCAAGGCGTTCGGTGCCAGCGTGATCGTGACGGCGGGCAGCGACGACAAGTGCGCGGCCTGCCTGTCGCTCGGCGCCGATCAGGCGATCAACTACCGATCGGCCGACTTCGTCGAGGAGGTCAAGCGCCTGACCGCAGGACGCGGCGCGGACGTGGTGCTCGACATGGTGGCCGGCGACTACGTCGGTCGCGAACTCCGGTGCCTGGCCGACGATGGCCGCATCGTGATCATCGCCGTGCAGGGTGGGGTGAAGAGCGAGATCAACGCGGGCGAGGTTCTGCGCCGCCGCCTGACGGTGACTGGCTCGACCCTTCGGCCGCGCTCGGTGGCCTTCAAGGGGGCGATCGCCGGTGCGCTGCGCGAGAAGGTCTGGCCGCTGCTGGAAGCCGGCCGGATCAGGCCGGTGATCGAGCGGGTGTTCGAGGCCGCCGACGCCGCGGCTGCCCATGCCCTGATGGAATCCGGCCAGCACGTCGGCAAGATCGTGCTGCGCTGGACGAACGAATAAGCAAGGGACACGAAAAGATGCGACGCAATCTGGTGGCCGGCAACTGGAAGATGCATGGCAGCCACAAGGCCAACGCCGAGTTGCTGGCCGGCATCGTCGGCGCGCGGCCCTATGCCTGCGACGTGGCGGTCTGCGTGCCGTTCCCCTACCTGTCGGAAACGGCGGTGGCCCTGGCGGGTAGCGACATCCGGTGGGGTGCGCAGGATTGCTCGGTGCATGAGCAGGGTGCCTACACCGGCGAGGTTTCGGCCGGCATGCTGCACGAGTTCGGTTGCCGCTACGTCATCGTCGGCCATTCCGAGCGCCGCGCCTACCACGGCGAGGAAGACCAGCTGGTCGCCGACAAGGCGAAGGCGGCGCTGGCCCGCGGCGTGACGCCCATCGTCTGCGTGGGCGAGACGCTCGCCCAGCGCGAGGCCGGAGAGACGGACATGGTCGTCAAGCGCCAGCTGTCCGCCGTCATCCACACCCTGGGCCACTGCGCAGGCGAGATGGTCGTGGCCTACGAGCCGGTGTGGGCGATCGGCACCGGCCGGACGGCCACGACCGAACAGGCCCAGGCCGTGCACGCGCTGCTGCGCGCCCAGCTTCGCGCGGCCACGCCTCACGCGGACGACATGCAGATCCTCTACGGCGGCAGCGTCAAGCCCGACAACGCAGCCGCTCTTTTCGCCCAACCCGACATCGATGGCGGGTTGATCGGCGGTGCTTCGCTGAAGGCCGCCGACTTCGTCGCCATCTGCCGCGCTGCGGGCTGACCCGCCCGGCGCAAGCAACTCAAGAGATCTTTCGGAGTCTTCACAACATGCAAATCTGGATGAACCTGCTGGTCGTGCTGCAGATGCTTTCGGCCATCGCCATGATCGGCTTGGTGCTCGTGCAGCACGGCAAGGGAGCCGACATGGGCGCCTCGTTTGGCAGCGGCGCCTCGGGCAGCCTGTTCGGTGCCACGGGCAGCGCGAACTTTCTTTCGCGGTCCACGGCGGTCTGCGCGAGCGTCTTCTTCGTCGCCACGCTGGGGCTGGCCTTCCTGTCCGGCGGTTCGAACCAGGCGGCGCCCGACGGCAGCGTGCTCGATCGCCCCGCAATCAGCGCGTCCCCGGCTTCGGCGGCAGGTTCCGCCGCCGTCCCGGCTCCCGCTGCCTCGGCGGGCCCGGCGATCCCGACCCAGTGAGTCGCCGACGGGGGCTGTATCAGGAACGCATAAGGATGGTGCGTCGATGCGGCAAAACCCTCGGGACGGCTTCATATTCCGGCTAGAATCTTAGGCTGTTCAGTGAGCGATCCTCATGCCAGCTGAACGGCTTGAGCCCAAGCGGGCCTGCAAGGTTCCGCAAGGGGGCCTTGCAAGGCTTGTGAAAGCGCCGACGTGGTGAAATTGGTAGACACGCTATCTTGAGGGGGTAGTGGCGAAAGCTGTGCGAGTTCGAGTCTCGCCGTCGGCACCAGATCTTTCCTCGGGCAGGCCCTCATCCGGCGTCTGACCGAGCGCCCTGACACAGGCAGGGCAGAGCCGGGCGCGCAAGGTTCGGTGGGTTGAGGCGAAGCTTCAACCAGTCGGGCCGCGCGCCTTTCTCATGGCCGGATGGGATCACTGACGACCGCCGGAACACCCGACCATGGACCTGCAACCCTACCTGCCCGTCATCCTCTTCATCCTGGTCGGCGCGGCGGTCGGCGTGCTGCCCCAGATCCTCGGCTTTGTCTTCGGGCCCAACCGGCCGGACGCCGAAAAGAACTCTCCGTATGAATGCGGCTTCGAGGCCTTCGAAGACGCTCGCATGAAGTTCGACGTTCGCTACTACCTGGTGGCGATCCTGTTCATCCTGTTCGACCTCGAGATCGCGTTCCTCTTCCCGTGGGCGGTCTCGCTGAAGGAAATCGGCGCGTCAGGCTTCTGGGCCATGATGGTCTTCCTGGCCATCCTCGTCGTCGGCTTCATCTACGAATGGAAGAAGGGCGCTCTCGACTGGGAATGATGGTGCCCCCCGTCTGACGAGCATGTCGGCCGCTCCCCCGGACGGGAGGCGGGCCGGCTCGGGAGCGGCCCCGCGCTCGGCCCGCACGGCCGCGACGCATTGGACTACTGCAATGGGTATTGAAGGCGTACTGAAAGAAGGCTTCGTCACCACCTCGGTCGACAAGCTGGTGAACTGGTCCAAGACCGGTTCGTTGTGGCCCATGACCTTCGGTCTGGCCTGCTGTGCGGTCGAGATGATGCATGCGGGCGCGGCGCGCTACGACATCGACCGTTTCGGCATGCTGTTCCGGCCGAGCCCGCGCCAGAGCGATCTGATGATCGTCGCCGGCACGCTGTGCAACAAGATGGCGCCGGCCTTGCGCAAGGTCTACGACCAGATGGCCGAGCCGCGCTGGGTGCTTTCGATGGGCTCCTGTGCCAACGGCGGCGGCTACTACCACTACAGCTATTCGGTGGTGCGCGGCTGTGACCGCATCGTGCCGGTCGATGTCTACGTGCCCGGGTGCCCACCCACGGCCGAGGCGCTGCTCTACGGCATCCTGCAGCTGCAGGCCAAGATCCGCCGCGAAAACACGATCGCGCGCTAGTTCGCCCCAAGGCAAGCATGACCCAGAAACTCGACAGCCTGCAGGCGGCGCTAGAAGCCGTGCTCGGCGGGCGCATCAAGGACTTCAAGCGCGATCGCGGCGAGATCACCATCACGGTGGCAGCCGCCGACTGGCTCGCGGTGGCTGCGACCCTGCGCGACGATTCGCGGCTGCGCTTCGAGCAGCTGGTCGACCTGTGCGGCATGGACATGTCCGTCTACAGAGACGAGCCGACCGATGGCCTGCGCTTCGTCGTTGTCTCGCATCTGCTGTCGGTGAGCCTGAACTGGCGAGTGCGGGTCAAGGTCTTTGCGCCCGAAGACGACCTGCCCGTGGTGCCTTCGATCACAGGCGTGTGGAACTCGGCGAACTGGTTCGAGCGCGAGGCTTTCGACCTGTACGGAATCATCTTCGAAGGCCACGCGGACCTGCGCCGCCTGCTGACCGACTACGGCTTCATCGGCCATCCGATGCGCAAGGACTTCCCGGTCTCCGGCCATGTCGAGATGCGCTACGACAGCGAGACGCGCCGCGTCGTCTACCAGCCGGTGACGATCGAGCCGCGCGAGATCACGCCGCGCGTGATCCGCGAAGACAACTACGGCGGCCTGCACTGAACCGACAAGCGTCATGGCAGAGATCAAGAACTACACCCTCAACTTCGGCCCTCAGCACCCGGCCGCGCACGGCGTGCTGCGCCTCGTGCTCGAGCTCGACGGCGAGGTGATCCAGCGCGCCGATCCGCACATCGGCCTGCTGCACCGCGCCACCGAGAAGCTGGCCGAGACCAAGACCTTCATCCAGTCGCTGCCCTACATGGACCGACTCGACTACGTGTCGATGATGTCCAACGAGCATGCGTACTGCCTGGCCATCGAGCGGCTGCTGGGCATCGACGTGCCGCTGCGCGCGCAGTACATCCGCGTGATGTTCGCCGAGCTCACGCGCCTGTTGAACCACCTGCTGTGGCTGGGGGCGCACGGGCTGGATTGCGGCGCGATGAACATCCTCATCTACTGCTTCCGCGAGCGTGAGGACCTGTTCGACATGTACGAGGCGGTGTCGGGCGCTCGCATGCACGCGGCCTACTTCCGTCCCGGGGGTGTCTACCGCGACCTGCCGGACGCGATGCCTCAGTACAGCGTCAACAAGATCAGGAACGAGCGGGCGATCAAGAAGCTCAACGAGAACCGCCAAGGCTCGCTGCTGGACTTCATCGAGGACTTCTGCAAGCGCTTCCCGAAGAACGTCGACGACTACGAGACGCTACTGACGGACAACCGCATCTGGAAGCAACGCACCGTCGGCATCGGTGTCGTGTCGCCCGAGCGTGCCCTCAACCTGGGCTTCAGCGGCCCGATGCTGCGCGGCTCGGGCATCGCCTGGGATCTGCGCAAGACGCAGCCGTACGACGTCTACGCGAACATGGACTTCGACGTTCCCGTCGGCGTCAACGGCGACACCTACGACCGCTACCTGGTGCGCATCGAGGAGCTGCGCCAGTCCAACCGCATCGTCATGCAGTGCGTGGATTGGCTGCGAAAGAACCCGGGCCCGGTCATCACCGACAACCACAAGGTGGCGCCGCCTTCGCGCGTGGACATGAAGTCCAGCATGGAGGAGCTGATCCACCACTTCAAGCTCTTCACCGAAGGCTTCCACGTGCCCGAAGGCGAGGCCTACGCGGCGGTCGAGCACCCCAAGGGCGAGTTCGGCATCTACCTGGTCAGCGACGGCGCGAACAAGCCGTACCGGCTGAAGATCCGCGCCCCGGGCTTCCCGCACCTGGCGGCCCTGGACGAGATGGCGCGCGGCCACATGATCGCCGACGCCGTCGCGGTCATCGGCACCATGGACATCGTGTTTGGCGAGATCGATCGATGAGCTTGAACGAATCCACCAAGGCCCGCGCGTCGACGCTCAATGCGTCGACCCTCGAGCGATTCTCGAAGGAAGTCGCCAAGTACCCGGCCGAGCAAAGGCAGTCGGCCGTGATGGCTTGCCTGGCCATCGTCCAGCAGGAGCAGGGCTGGGTCTCGGCCGAGGCCGAAGCGCAGGTCGCCGACTACCTCGGCATGCCCGCCATTGCGGTGCGCGAGGTGACGACCTTCTACAACATGTACAACCAGCAGCCGGTCGGCAAGTACAAGCTGAACGTCTGCACCAACCTGCCGTGCCAGCTGCGTGACGGACAGAAGGCGCTGGAGCACCTGTGCCGATCGCTCGGCATCGAGGATGGCGGCACTTCGGCCGATGGCCTGTTCACCGTGGCCAAGTGCGAATGCCTGGGCGCTTGCGCCGATGCGCCGGTGATGCTGGTCAACGATCGCCAGATGCTCAGCTACATGGAGCCGGCCAAGCTCGACGAGCTGATCGGCCTGATCCGGGCGGAAGAAGGAAAGGTGGCCTGAAGCCATGGCGCTCGATCTCTCCCGCTTCCAGGCCACCGGCCGCGAAACCTGTTTCCATGACCGCCATGTCGGCGCGCAGATCTATGCCGGCCTGAACGGGGCCAACTGGCGCCTGGCCGACTACCAGGCGCGTGGCGGCTACCAGGCCCTGCGCAAGGTGCTGGGCGTCCACGGCGGCTCGCCGATGACCCCCGACCAGGTGATCGCCGAGGTCAAGGGCTCGGGCCTGCGCGGCCGTGGCGGCGCGGGCTTCCCGACCGGCCTGAAATGGAGCTTCATGCCGCGGGCCTTCCCCGGCCAGAAGTACCTCGTCTGCAACTCCGACGAAGGCGAGCCGGGCACCTGCAAGGATCGCGACATCCTTCGCTACAACCCGCATATCGTGATCGAGGGCATGGCCATCGCCGCCTACGCGATGGGGATCTCCGTCGGCTACAACTACATCCACGGCGAGATCTTCGATGTCTACGAGCGCTTCGAGGAGGCGCTGGAAGAGGCGAGGGCGGCCGGCCTGCTGGGCAACAACATCCTGGGTTCGAGCCACAGCTTCCAGCTGCATGCTCACCACGGCTTCGGCGCCTACATCTGCGGCGAAGAAACGGCGCTGCTCGAGTCGCTCGAAGGCAAGAAGGGCCAGCCCCGCTTCAAGCCGCCGTTCCCGGCCAGCTTCGGCCTCTACGGCAAGCCGACCACGATCAACAACACCGAGACCTTTGCCGCGGTGCCCTGGATCATCGTCAACGGCGGCCAGGCGTACCTCGAGTGCGGCAAGCCGAACAACGGCGGCACCAAGATCTACTCCATGGTCGGTGACGTCGAACGGCCCGGCAACTACGAGATCCCGATGGGCACGCCCTTCGCGAAGCTGCTGGAGCTGGCCGGCGGCGTCAAGGGCGGCCGCAAGCTCAAGGCCGTGATCCCCGGCGGTTCGTCCGCACCCGTGCTGCCCGCCTCGGTGATGATGGACTGCACGATGGACTACGACTCCATCGCCAAGGCGGGCTCCATGCTCGGCTCTGGCGCGGTCATCGTCATGGACGACACCCGCTGCATGGTCAAGAGCCTGCTGCGCCTGTCCTACTTCTACACCCACGAGTCCTGCGGGCAGTGCACCCCATGCCGCGAAGGCACGGGCTGGCTCTGGCGCCTCGTCAATCGCATCGAGCACGGCGAAGGCCGTGCCGACGACCTGGCGCTGCTGGACAACGTGGCCGAGAACATCATGGGCCGCACGATCTGTGCGCTCGGCGATGCGGCGGCGATGCCCGTGCGCGGCATGCTGAAGCACTTCCGCGACGAATTCGCCCACCACGTCGAGCACAAGACCTGCATGGTCCCGGCCTACGTCTAAAAGCATCCGCCATGGTTGAAATCGAACTCGACGGCAAGAAGGTCAGCGTCGTGGAAGGCAGCATGGTGATGCATGCTGCCGACGCCGCCGGCACCTACATCCCGCACTTCTGCTACCACAAGAAGCTCTCGATCGCGGCCAACTGCCGCATGTGCCTGGTCGAGGTGGAGAAGGCGCCCAAGCCCATGCCTGCCTGCGCCACGCCGGTGACGCAGGGCATGGTGGTGCGCACCAAGAGCGACAAGGCCATCAAGGCCCAGCAGTCGGTGATGGAGTTCCTCCTCATCAACCACCCGCTGGACTGCCCGATCTGCGACCAGGGCGGCGAATGCCAGCTCCAGGACCTGGCCGTGGGCTATGGCGCCTCGGCCTCGCGCTACCAGGAAGAAAAGCGCGTCGTCTTCCACAAGAACATCGGTCCGCTGATCTCCATGGAGGAGATGAGCCGCTGCATCCACTGCACCCGCTGCGTCCGCTTCGGCCAGGAAGTGGCCGGGATCATGGAGCTCGGCATGCAGCACCGTGGCGAGCATTCCGAGATCACGACCTTCGTCGGGCGCTCGGTGGATTCGGAGCTGTCGGGCAACATGATCGACGTCTGCCCGGTCGGCGCGCTCACCAGCAAGCCCTTCCGCTACTCAGCCCGCACCTGGGAACTCTCGCGTCGCAAGAGCGTGAGCCCGCACGATTCGACCGGCTCCAACCTCGTCGTGCAGGTGAAGAACCACCAGGTCATGCGCGTCCTGCCGCTGGAGAACGAGGACGTCAACGAGTGCTGGATCGCCGACCGCGATCGCTTCAGCTACGAAGCGCTGAACAGCCCCTCGCGCCTGACCCAGCCCATGATCAAGCAGGGCGGCCAGTGGCAGACGGTGGACTGGAACACGGCGCTGGGCTATGTGGCCGACGGCCTGAAGCGGGTCAAGGCAGAGTTCGGTGCCGAAAGCATGGGCGCGCTGGGCAGCGTGCATTCGACCGTCGAGGAGCTTCACCTGCTGGCCAAGCTGGTGCGAGGCCTGGGCAGCGACAACATCGACCATCGCCTGCGCCACGCCGATTTCACGGCCGGCGAGGGCGCTCAGTGGCTGGGCACTTCGATCGCCTCGCTGTCCAAGCTCGACCGCGTGCTGGTCATCGGCTCGTTCCTGCGCAAGGACCATCCGCTGTTCGCCCAGCGCATCCGCCAGGCGGCGCGCCATGGCGCCCGCGTGCTGAGCTTGTCGGCCACCGCCGATGACTGGGCCATGCCGGTGGCGGCCCGCATCACCGTCGCGCCGGCCGAGTGGGCCCAGGCCCTCGCCGACGTGGCCGGCTACGTGGCCAGCGCACGCGGCGTGCAGGCACCTGCGCCAGGGCGCGAATCCCCGCAGGCCGAAGCCGTGGCGCAGGCCCTGATGTCCGGCGAGCGCAGGGCCATCCTGCTGGGCAACGCGGCGGCTCAGCATCCCGAAGCTTCCGCGCTGCTGGGCCTGGCCAACTGGCTCGGCGAGCAGACCGGCGCGACCGTCGGCTTCCTGACCGACGGTGCGAACCGGGTGGGGGCCCAGATCGTCGGCGCCCAGCCGCTCAACGGTGGTTTGAACGCGGGCCAGATGCTGTCGCAACCGATGAAGGCTCTGCTGCTGCTGAATGTGGAGCCCGTGCTCGACGCCGCCAATGCAGCCGCCGCAAAGACGGCCTTGCAGGGCAGCGGCCTCGTCGTGGCCCTGACGCCGTTCAAGGATGCAGCGGTCGACAACGCGGACGTGCTGCTGCCCATCGCACCGTTCAGCGAGACGGGCGGCAGCTTCGTCAATGCCGAAGGGCGTTTGCAATCCTTCCACGGCGTGGTCCGCTCGCTGGGCGACAGCCGCCCGGCCTGGAAGGTTCTTCGGGTGCTGGGCAATCTTCTCGGCGTGGCCGGCTTCGGCCAGGAATCCGTGGAGGAGGTCCGTGCCGAGGCGCTGGGTGACGTTGCATCGCTGCGCGATCGCCTTTCGAACCGGACCGCTGCCTGGGTGCAGCCCCTCGCGGCGCTTCCCGGCGGCCTGCATCGCGTGGCTGACGTGCCCATCTACTGCACCGATGGGCTGGTGCGCCGCGCGGTCTCGCTGCAGCTGACGGCCGATGCCAGGACGGCGCCGGTGGCCAGCCTGCCGAAGGCGCTGTGGGATCAACTCGGCCTCGCCGAAGGCGCCCGGGTCCGCGTCTCTCAAGGTGACGCCTGGGCGATCTTGCCGGCCCGGCTCGATGCCGGCCTCGCGACCGGGGCCGTGCGCGTGCCCGCCGGCCATCCGGACACCGCCGCGCTGGGCCCGATGTTCGGCGCCATCGCTGTCGAGAAAGCCTGAAGAACACCATGATCGACCAACTCAACCAGTTCGGCAGCACGCTGATCGCCGCCACGTGGTGGCAGGGCGTGGCCTGGCCGGTGATCTGGAGCCTGATCAAGATCGTCGTGGTGATGCTCCCGCTGCTGGGCTGCGTGGCGTACCTGACGCTGTGGGAACGCAAGGCCATTGGCTGGTCGCAGATCCGGCCGGGTCCCAACCGTGTCGGTCCTGCCGGCCTGCTGACCCCGATCGCCGATGCGGTCAAGCTGATCTTCAAGGAGATCATCCGACCGACGGCAGCGAACAAGGGCCTGTTCTTCCTCGGGCCGGTGATGACGATCATGCCGGCGCTCGCCGCCTGGGCGGTCATCCCCTTCGGCCCCGACGTGGCGCTGGCCAACGTCAACGCGGGCCTGCTGTTCCTGATGGCCATCACCTCGATGGAGGTCTACGGCGTGATCATCGCCGGCTGGGCCTCCAACTCGAAGTACGCCTTCCTCGGCGCGCTGCGCGCGTCGGCCCAGATGGTGTCCTACGAGATCGCGATGGGCTTCGCGCTGGTCGTGGTCCTCATGGTGTCGGGCAGCCTGAACATGACCGAGATCGTCATGGGGCAGGGCAAGGGACGCATGGCGGAGATGGGCCTGGGCGTGCTGTCCTGGAACTGGCTGCCGCTGCTGCCGATCTTTCTCGTCTACTTCATCTCCGGCCTGGCCGAGACGAACCGCCACCCGTTCGACGTGGTGGAAGGCGAGTCCGAGATCGTGGCTGGTCACATGATCGAGTACTCGGGCATGGCGTTCGCGATGTTCTTCCTCGCGGAATACGCCAACATGATCCTGGTCTCGATGTTGTGCGTGCTCATGTTCCTGGGCGGCTGGCTGAGCCCGTTTGCCTTCCTGAGCTTCATCCCCGGATGGATCTGGCTGGCCATCAAGGTCTTCATGGTCGCCACGATGTTCCTGTGGGTGCGTGCCACCTTCCCCCGCTTCCGCTACGACCAGATCATGCGCCTGGGCTGGAAGATCTTCATCCCGGTCACGCTCGTGTGGCTGATCGTCGTGGGTCTGTGGATCCAGTCGCCTCTCAACATCTGGCAGTAACACCATGTCTGCTGTCGCTTCCCTCAAAGACGTCCTTTCCAGCTTCCTGCTGACGGAGCTGTGGAAGGGCCTGATGCTCACCGGGCGCCATTTCCTGTCGCCCACCATCACCGTGCAGTTCCCGGAAGAGAAGACGCCGCTTTCGCCGCGCTTTCGTGGCTTGCATGCGCTGCGCCGGTACGAGAACGGCGAAGAGCGCTGCATCGCCTGCAAGCTCTGCGAAGCGGTGTGCCCGGCCCTGGCCATCACCATCGAATCCGACGTGCGCGACGACGGCACCCGCCGCACCACGCGCTACGACATCGACCTGACGAAGTGCATCTTCTGCGGCTTCTGCGAAGAGAGCTGCCCGGTCGACTCGATCGTCGAGACGCACATCTTCGAATACCACGGCGAGAAGCGCGGCGACCTGTACTTCACCAAGGACATGCTGCTCGCGGTCGGTGACCGCTACGAGAAGGAAATCGCCGCCAACAAGGAGGCCGACGCCAAGTACCGCTGACCGCGGACGCTGCGCGCTAAAACAATGGATACCACCTCCGCCCTTTTCTATCTCTTCTCGGCCGTGCTGCTGGTGTCGGCCTTCCGGGTCATCACCGCGCGCAGCACCGTGCACGCGGCGCTGTTCCTGGTGCTGGCCTTCTTCAACGCGGCCTGCGTCTGGATGCTGCTGAAGGCCGAGTTCCTGGCCATCACGCTGGTTCTGGTCTACGTCGGCGCCGTGATGGTGCTCTTCCTGTTCGTGGTGATGATGCTGGACGTCGACACGGACGCCTTGCGCGAAGGCTTCTGGACTCACTTCCCGCTGGCCGCCTTCGTCGGCGTGCTGATCTCGCTGGAGATGGCGCTGGTGCTCAAGACCAGCTTCAACCTGCCGCAGGCCAAGCCTTTCGATCCCGCCGTCGTCCAGCTGGGCAACACCCGCGCGCTGGGCGTCGAGGTCTACACCCAGTACCTGTACCCGCTGCAGGTGGCCGCGGTCCTGCTGCTGGTGGCGATCATTGCCGCCATTGCGCTGACCCTGCGCCGGCGCAAGGACAGCCGCTATCAGAACCCGTCCGAGCAGGTGCGCGCAAAGAAGGCTGACCGCGTGCGGCTGGTGAAGATGCCTCCGACGATCGAAGTCCCTGCCGTCGCGAAGACGGCCGAAGGAGGCCAGGCATGACCGGCATCACCCTGGGCCACTACCTCACGCTGGGCGGCATCCTGTTCGCCCTGTCGGTGGTCGGCATCTTCATGAACCGGCGCAACCTCATCGTCCTGCTGATGGCCATCGAGCTGATGCTGCTGTCGGTCAACATGAACTTCGTCGCCTTCTCGCACTACCTGGGCGACATGGCCGGCCAGGTGTTCGTGTTCTTCATCCTCACCGTGGCGGCTGCCGAGTCCGCCATCGGCCTGGCGATCCTCGTCGTGCTGTTCCGCAACCGGGCGACCATCGCCGTCGACGAGCTGGACAGCCTCAAGGGCTGAGGAACAAGAGAAGAAGATGTCTGCACAACTCTCCCAGAACCTGTTGCTGACGGTGCCGCTGGCGCCGCTGGCGGGCTCCATCGTCGCCGGCCTGTTCGGCAAGGCCATCGGAAGGCGCGGCGCCCACTGGGTCACCATCCTGGGCGTCCTGGTCTCGTTCATCGTTTCGGCGATGGTGCTGAAGTCCGTGGCGCTGGATGGTGCCCGCTTCAACGCCACCGTCTACGAGTGGATGAACGTGGGCGGCCTGAAGATGGAGGTCGGCTTCCTCATCGACGGCCTGACCGCGATGATGATGTGCGTGGTGACCTTCGTGTCCCTGATGGTGCACATCTACACCATCGGCTACATGGAGGAAGACCCGGGCTACCAGCGCTTCTTCTCCTACATCTCGCTGTTCACCTTCTCGATGCTCATGCTGGTCATGAGCAACAACTTCCTGCAGCTGTTCTTCGGCTGGGAAGCGGTGGGCCTGGTGTCCTATCTGCTGATCGGCTTCTGGTTCAAGAAGCCGACCGCCATCTTCGCCAACCTGAAGGCCTTCCTCGTCAACCGCGTCGGCGACTTCGGCTTCATCCTCGGCATCGGCCTGGTGCTGGCCTACACGGGCTCGCTGAACTACAGCGAGGTGTTCGCCAAGGGCCAGGATCTCGCCGGCGCCGGCACGCTGCTCAACACCGGCTGGCAGGTCATCACGGTCACCTGCATCTGCCTGTTCATCGGCGCCATGGGCAAGAGCGCGCAGTTCCCGCTGCACGTGTGGCTGCCCGACTCGATGGAGGGCCCGACCCCGATCTCGGCGCTGATCCACGCGGCCACCATGGTGACGGCCGGCATCTTCATGGTCACGCGCATGTCACCGCTGTTCGAGCTGTCGGACGCCGCGCTGTCGTTCGTGATGGTGATCGGCGCCATCACGGCTCTGTTCATGGGCTTCCTCGGCATCATCCAGAACGACATCAAGCGCGTGGTGGCGTACTCGACGCTCTCCCAGCTGGGCTACATGACGGTGGCCCTGGGTGCCTCGGCCTACTCGGTGGCCGTGTTCCACCTGATGACGCACGCCTTCTTCAAGGCGCTGCTATTCCTGGGCGCCGGCTCGGTCATCATCGGCATGCACCACGACCAGGACATCCGCAACATGGGCGGCCTGCGCAAGTACATGCCGCTGACCTGGATCACCTCGTTGCTGGGCTCGCTGGCGCTGATCGGCACGCCCTTCTTCGCGGGCTTCTATTCCAAGGATTCCATCATCGAGGCGGTGCACGCCAGCCACCTTCCGGGTTCGGGCTTCGCCTACTTCGCCGTGGCGGCGGGCGTGTTCGTCACGGCCTTCTACTCCTTCCGGATGTACTTCCTCGTCTTCCACGGGGAGGAGCGCTTCCACCACAAGCCCTTCCCGCCGGAGGACCACGGCGCGCACGAAGAGCCGGGGGACCACAGCGAAGTGCACATGCCGCACGAGTCTCCGTGGGTGGTGACGGCCCCGCTGCTGCTGCTCGCGGTGCCCTCGGTGGTGATCGGCTTCATGACGATAGGTCCGATGCTCTTCGGCGACTTCTTCCAGGGGGCGATCTTCGTCAACCACGAACTGCACCCCGCGATGGAAGAGCTGAAGCACGAGTTCAGCGGCGCGACCGCCATGGGCCTGCATGCCTTCACCTCGCTGCCCTTCTGGCTGGCGCTGGCCGGCGTGGTGACGGCCTACGTGTTCTACCTGGTCAAGCCCGGCATCCCGGCGGCCTTCGCGCGCATCTTCGCCCCCGTGGTGCGGGTGCTCGAGAACAAGTACTACATGGACTGGATCAACGAGAACATCATCGCCGCCGCAGCCCGAGGCCTGGGCCGCGGGCTCTGGAAGGGCGGTGACGTCGGCGTGATCGACGGCCTGATCAACGGCTCGGCGCGCGGCGTCGGGGCGGTGGCCGGCGTGGTGCGCACCCTCCAGACGGGCTACCTCTCGTGGTATGCGCTGGTGATGGTGCTGGGCATTTTCGGCCTGATGACGTGGCAACTGTGGCCCGAACTGATGCGCGCTTTGACGCATTGAACCGAGAGGGCGGAGAACAACAATGGGTCTTTTGAGCGTTGCCATCTGGATGCCGATCGCCTTCGGCGTCCTGCTGCTGGCCATCGGCCGCGACAGCAATCCCGGCGCGACGCGCTGGTTTGCGCTCGTCGGCGCCATCGTCAGTTTCCTGGTCACCCTGCCGCTGATCACCGGCTTCGACACCGGCACCGCGGCCATGCAGTTCCAGGAGAACCTGGCCTGGATCGAGCGCTTCAACGTGCGCTACCACCTGGGCGTGGACGGCATCTCCGTCTGGTTCGTGCTGCTGACGGCCTTCATCAGCGTGATCGTCGTGATCGCCGGCTGGGAGGTCATCTCCGAGCGTCCGCACCAGTACATGGGGGCGTTCCTCATCCTGTCGGGCCTGATGATCGGCGTGTTCTCGGCGGTCGACGGGCTGCTGTTCTACGTCTTCTTCGAGGCCACCCTCATCCCGATGTACATCATCATCGGGGTCTGGGGCGGGCCGCGGCGCGTCTACGCGGCGTTCAAGTTCTTCCTCTACACGCTGCTCGGCTCGCTGCTGATGCTGGTGGCGCTGATCTACCTGTACTACAAGTCGGGCGGCAGCTTCGACATCCTCGTGTGGCACAAGCTGCCGCTGCCGATGTCGGCCCAGGCCCTGCTGTTCTTCGCCTTCTTCGCGGCCTTCTCGGTCAAGGTGCCGATGTGGCCGGTGCATACCTGGCTGCCGGACGCCCACGTCGAGGCGCCCACGGGCGGCTCGGTGGTGCTGGCCGCGATCATGCTGAAGCTCGGCGCCTACGGGTTCCTTCGATTCTCGATGCCGATCGCGCCCGATGCGAGCCATGAGTACGCCTGGTTCATCATCGCGCTGAGCCTGGTGGCGGTGATCTACATCGGCCTGGTGGCCCTGGTCCAGCAGGACATGAAGAAGCTGGTGGCCTACTCGTCGGTGGCCCACATGGGCTTCGTGACGCTGGGCTTCTTCATCTTCAACGAGCTCGGCGTCTCCGGCGGCCTGGTGCAGATGATCGCGCACGGCTTCGTCTCAGGCGCCATGTTCCTTTGCATCGGCGTGCTCTACGACCGTGTGCATTCGCGCGAGATCTCTTCCTATGGCGGCGTGGCCAACACCATGCCGAAATTCGCGGCCTTCGCGCTGCTGTTCGCCATGGCCAACTGCGGCCTCCCGGGGACCGCGGGTTTCATCGGCGAGTGGATGGTCATCCTCGGCACGGTCAAGGTGAACTTCTGGCTCGGCGTGCTGGCGGCCACGGCGCTCATCTTCGGCGCGGCCTACACCCTGTGGATGTACAAGCGCGTCTACTTCGGCGACGTGGCGAACGCCCACGTGAAGGAGCTGGACGACCTCAATGCCCGCGAATTCCTCGTGATGGCGATGCTCGCCGTCGCGGTGCTGGTGATGGGGCTGTACCCCAAGCCCTTCACCGACGTGATGCACACGTCCGTGGATGGCCTCCTGCAGCACGTGGCGACCTCCAAGCTGCCCAAGTTGCCCGCCGTGGCCTCGCAGCCCTGACGCCGGCGGAGTGCAAAACATGACTTCAATGAACTGGCTCGTCGTCTATCCCGAGATCCTGCTGCTGGTCGCCGCCTGCGTGGTGGCGCTGGTCGACCTGGGCGTCACCGACGCCAAGCGTCGTGTCACCTTCTGGTTGACGCAACTTTCGCTGGCCGCCGTGGCCGTCATGCACGGCATGGCGCTCCACAGTGGACTGAGCGGAGAGGCCGCCGCGGCGTCGGTCTACGGCATGCAAGGCCTGGTCGTGTCGGACCCGATGGGCCACATGCTGGCCTTGTGCGCCGCGCTGGCCATGATGCTCACCGTCGCCTACGCCGGTCCCTACGTGGCGGAGCGCGAGCTGCTCAAGGGCGAGTTCTTCACCCTGGCGATGTTCGTGCTGCTGGGCATCTCGGTGATGATTTCGGCCAACAACTTCCTGGTCATCTACGTCGGGCTGGAACTGATGAGCCTGTCGCTGTACGCCCTGGTGGCGCTGCGACGCGACCATGCGGTGGCCACCGAGGCGGCGATGAAGTACTTCGTGCTCGGCGCGCTGGCCAGCGGGTTCCTGCTGTACGGCATGTCCATGCTGTACGGTGCGACCCGCTCGCTCGACCTGCCGGACGTCTTCAACGCCATCCAGACCGGGCAGATCAACGCCACGGTGCTGACCTTCGGCGTGGTGTTCATCGTCGCCGGCCTGGGCTTCAAGCTGGGCGTGGTTCCGTTCCACATGTGGGTGCCGGACGTCTATCAGGGCGCTCCGACGGCGGTCACGCTGATGATTGCCGGCGCGCCGAAGCTCGCCGCCTTCGCCATCGCCATTCGCCTGCTGGTGGAGGGCCTGTCCGGCCTGGCGCACGACTGGCAGCAGATGCTGATCGTGTTGTCGGTGCTGTCGATGACTGTCGGCAACCTGGCCGCCATCGTGCAGACCAACCTGAAGCGCCTGCTGGCCTATTCGGCGATCGGTCAGCTCGGCTTCATGCTGCTGGGCCTGACGCCGACCGTGATCGGCACCAACACCCTGTCGGCGGCCAACGGCTACAGCTCCGCCATGTTCTACATGGTGACCTACGTGCTGACGACGCTGGGCACCTTCGGCCTGGTGATGTACCTGTCGCGGGCCGGCTTCGAGAACGAAGAGGTCTCCGACCTGGCGGGCCTGGGCAAGCGCAGCCCGTGGCTGGCCGGCGTGATGACGGTGTTCATGTTCTCGCTCACCGGCATCCCGCCGATGGTGGGGTTCTATGCGAAGTTCGCCGTGCTGCAGGCGCTGATCACGACCAATGTGCCGGGCTACATCGTGCTGGCGATCGTGGCAGTCATGCTTTCGCTGGTGGCGGCGTACTACTACCTGCGCGTCGTCAAGGTGATGTACTTCGATGAGCCGGCCGATGGCGTGGCCGCGATCGAGCCGCGCGGCGGCGTCGGCGTGTTGCTCGCCGCAAACGGTGCGGCGGCTTTGCTGCTCGGCGTGCTGCCCGATGGCCTCATGGCGCTGTGCCGCGACGTCGTCGTGCGCGCGCTCGCCGGCTGACGGGCGGCCACGGCGGTGACGCAGGCCGCGTCCGTCTGGCTGGTGCTGGTGGTGGCGATGATCGCCGCCAACCTGCCGTTCCTGAACGAGCGACTGTTCTTGCTTGGGCCTCGTCTGCACCCGAAGGCCTTTGCCTGGCGGCTGCTCGAGCTGGTTGTCTACGCGCTGGCCACCTGGGCCCTGGGCATCGCCCTCGAAGGCTCCATCGGCCAACGCGCCCCGCAGGATTGGGAGTTCTTCGCGGCCGGTGCCTGCCTGTTCCTGACCTTGGCGTCGCCCGGCTTCGTGTGGCGATACCTTCGGCGGCGCCATGCGCCGACACAGCATGACTGACCGGCGGCTCGAGCCAGACGACCATCTGGTCGAGACCACCCTCGAGCGCCAGCAGCTCGTTCGCGGCAGCTTCCTGGACGTTCGCCGCGACACGGTGCGGCTGCCCGGCGGAGAAACGGCCACCCGCGAGTACATCGTGCATCCCGGCGCCGTCGTCGTCGTGGCGCTGCTGGACGATGCTCGCCTGGTGATGGAGCGGCAGTATCGCCATCCCCTGGGGCGGGTCATGCTCGAGTTCCCGGCCGGCAAGATCGATCCCGGCGAGCCCAGCGGGCGCTGCGCCGTTCGGGAGCTGGCCGAAGAGACCGGCTACCAGGCCGCCGAATGGGCCTTCGCGGCGACCATGCATAACGCCATCGCCTACTCGACCGAAGGCATCGAGATCTGGTTCGCCAGGGGCCTGGAGGCGGGTGAGCGCCAGCTCGACCGCGGCGAGTTCATCGACGTCTGTGCGATGGAAGAGGCCGAGCTGGATCGGCTGGCCGCGCAGGGCGAGTTGACCGACGCGAAGACGCTGGTCGCGCTGATGTGGTTGCAAAAGTGGCGTTCAGGCGCCTGGCCTTTGGACTGGCGCCCGGTGGGCGACGTGCTCGCCGGCCGATAATCGGCCCATGAAGGTTCTCGATCTGCGTTGCACGCACGGACACGGCTTCGAAGGCTGGTTCGCGTCCGAGGACGACTTCTTGCAGCAGCTCGAGCGCGGACTGATCGAGTGCCCGTTGTGCAGCGACAAGGCGGTCTCGCGGCTGCCCAGTGCGCCGCGGCTGAACCTGGGTGCGCGCCCGCCGGCAGAGCCGGTGCAGGCGCCGTCCGGCCCGCCCGCGGCGCCTTCGGGCCAGGCCGTGACGCTGCAGCACCTCTGGGTCGAGGCGGTCAGGCACGTGATGGCCCGGACGGAAGACGTCGGCGAGCGCTTCCCTGAGGAGGCGCGCCGCATCCACTACGGCGAAGCCGAGTCCCGTGGCATTCGAGGCCAGGCCACGCCCGAGCAGCGTGCCGCGCTGGCCGACGAGGGCATCGAGGTGATGGCGCTGCCGGTGCCCGAAACCCTCAAGGGCCCCTCCCACTGAAGAAGCGCGAAGCGCTGCTCGTCAGATCACACGCCCGGGGTTCATCAGCCCGCCCGGATCGAGGGCGTGCTTGATGGCTCGCATCATGCCCAGCCCGACCGGCGAGCCGCGCTGGGCCAGCTCTTCGCGCTTGAGCTCGCCTATCCCGTGCTCCGCCGAGATGGAACCGGCCAGGCGCTGGACCTCGTCATAGACCAGGGCGTTGATCGCCGCTTCGTGTTGCGCCAGGAAGGCACTCGCGGATTCGCCTTCCGGGCCCTGCAGGTTGTAGTGCAGGTTGCCGTCGCCGAGGTGACCGAAGCACACCACGCGTCCTCCAGGAGCCGCCCGCTCCAGCTCGGCGGCCATTCGATCGACGAAGCCCGGGATCGCCGAGATGGGCAGCGCGATGTCGTGCTTGATGTTGAGACCCTCTTCGCTCTGGGCCAGCGGGATGGATTCGCGCAGGTGCCACAGGGCGCGTGATTGGGCGATGCTTTCCGCCACGGCGGCGTCGTTGACGAGCCCTTGTTCAAGGGCTGCTTCGAGCGTGCTGCCGAGCCGATCGCGTTCCTGGTTCTCGGAATCGGTGCCGGCCAGCTCCAGCAGCACCGTCCATGGGGCGGGGGCGAGCGGGCGCGGCAGCTGCGGGAAGTGGCGCTCCACGAGGCTGAGGGCAAACCGCCCCATCAGTTCGAAGCCCGTCAGACCGGCCCCGAGCCGTGTCCGGGCCAGGTTCAGCAGGCCGACCGCCGCTTCGACCGACGGGCAGGCCGCCAGCGCCGTAACGATCGACGCCGGGGCGGGGTAGAGCTTGAGCGTGGCGGCCGTGATGATGCCGAGCGTTCCTTCGCTGCCGATCAGCAGGTCGCGCAGGTCGTAGCCGGTGTTGTTCTTGCGCAGGCCGCTCAGGCCGTGCCAGACGTCGCCCGCCGCCGTCACGGCCTCCAGCCCGAGGCACAGCTCTCGCGCATTGCCGTAGCGCAGCACTTGCGTCCCGCCGGCGTTGGTGGCGAGATTTCCGCCAATGGTGCAGCTGCCCTCCGCGGCGAGACTCAGAGGGAAGAGCAGCTCCCGGGCTGCCGCCGCCTCCTGCAGGGTCTGGAGGATGCAACCGGCCTCGGCAGTGAGCGTGAGGTTGTCCGCATCGATCTCGCGGATCCGGTTCAGGCGCGTGAGGCTCAAGAGAATCTGCGTGCCGCTGGCATCGGGCACGCCGCCGCCGACGAGCCCCGTATTGCCGCCTTGCGGCACGACCGTCACGCCGGCCGCCAAGCAGGCACGCACCACCGCGGCCACTTCGTCGGCGTGGCCTGGCCGGACGACCGCCAGTGCGCGCCCCCGATAGCGCTTGCGCCAGTCGACCTCGTAGGCCTCCAGCCCTTCGCCTTGCAGAACCTGATCATGGCCGACCAGCGCGCGCAGCGTTTCGATCAATGAAGCGCTCATCGGGCAGCCCTCTTGAGGCGCCAGCGAACATGGATGGCGCAAGCTGCAAACAGGGCGACGCCCACGAGGACTTGAGTGGTCGCCATGGCCGCGCCTGTCCCATGTTCGCTGCCCGCCCGGACCAGGCCCTCGGCTATGTAGAGCCACACCAGCAGCGACAACCAGCGATAGGTGTAAAGGCGCCAGCGCCAGAGGCCTGGCAAGGCAGGCAATAGTGGCAGCACCTTCACAGCCCACGTGCCGCGGCCGGTGGGGGACAGCCAGAGCTCCCAGGCCAGGCCCAGCAGAACCAGGCCCACCAGAAGGCCCATCGCCAGGGCACGCGTGACTCGCGTGGGCGCATCGGGAGGCAGGGGAGAAGGGGCGACAGGCACGCCGGAAGGCGGGGACAGCGAGGGCACGGCTGGCATGATAGCCGCCATGATTTCGACTCTCGCCCTGCGTCACAAGGGCTGGCGGCAGGTGCTCGCCGACTCACTGCAAACCCTGCGTAACTGGCCCTGGTACGAGACGCTGCGCACCTTGCGCCTGCGCTTTCGCGACGACCGCCTCGGCCAGACTGCCGGCAGCCTCACCTTCACCACGCTGATTGCTTTGGTGCCCTTGCTGACGGTGATGCTGGCCATCTTCACCGCCTTCCCGATGTTCGCGAATTTCCAGGACGCACTGCAGAAGTACTTCCTGCAAAGCCTGGTGCCGGACACCATCGCCAAGCCTGTCCTGGGAGCGCTGACCCAGTTCTCGAGCAAGGCCCACAAGCTGGGCGGCGCGGGGCTGGTGGTGCTGGTGATCAGCGCCCTGGCGCTGATGCTGACCATAGACCGCACGCTCAACGCTGTCTGGCGCGTGCGCAAGCCGCGCCCCATCGCGCAACGCGTGCTGGTCTACTGGGCGGCGATCACCCTGGGCCCCCTGGTGCTCGGGGTGTCATTGAGCCTCACGAGCTATGCGATCTCGGCCTCGCGCGGGCTGGTGGGGACGATGCCCGGCGGCGTACGGCTGCTGCTGGACATCGTCGAGTTCAGCTTGTTGGCGGCGACGATGGCGGGGCTGTTCCACTACGTGCCTAACACCCATGTTCGCTGGCGACATGCGGCGGCCGGAGGGCTCTTCGTTGCTGCGGGGTTCGAGATCGCGAAGCGTGTGCTGGGCTGGTACGTCTCGGCGGTCGGCAGCTACTCCACCGTCTATGGCGCCTTTGCGACCGCTCCGATCTTCCTGCTCTGGCTCTACACCGGCTGGGTCATCGTGTTGCTGGGGGCGGTGATCGCCGCCTATGCGCCCAGCCTGCAGATGCGCGTGGTGCGTCACGGCACGGCCCCGGGCCAGCGTTTCACCCTGGCCCTGGCCGTGTTGGCCGAGCTGGCTGCGGCGCGGGCGAGCGAGCAGCGCGGGACGGACCCGGCCCGCATCGCGCAGAAGCTGCGCATCGATCCCCTGCAGATCGAGCCCATCCTCGAACTGCTGGTCCAGGGCGATTGGGTCGGTCGACTGGAGGAGGAGGGCGTGCAGCGCTGGGTGCTGCTGTGCGACCCTGCCCACACGCCGGCCGCGCCGCTGATCGACAAGCTGCTGCTCCAGCCCGACGTGCGCGTGGCGGCCTTCCGCCAGCGCACCGGGATGGACAAGCTGACGCTGGCCGAGCTGCTCGCCTGAGCTTCGCGCGGTCAGCTGGGGTGCACGACCACCAGCAACGCCTGCGCGACGCTGTCGCCGGGGTTGCGAATGGCATGGGGCTGGTCCACCGCGTAGCGTGCCGTCTCGCCGGCCTTGAGCCGGGTGAAGGCCTCGGCCGACTGGACCTCCAGTGTCCCGGCCAGCACGCTCAGATGCTCGCGCGAGCCTGGCTCGTGCGGCTCGGATTCCAGGGCGCCGCCGGGCTGCACCGTCAGCTCGTACCACTCGAACTGGCCCGCCAGGTCGATTGGGCCGAGGATGCGCAATTCGCAGTGGCCATCCGGGCTGCGCAGGGACGGCGTGGCGTGCGAAGGCACCGTGGCGATGGCGGGCTGGCTGGGCTTGTCCGCGCCGAGCAGCTCCGCCATGGGGACGCCCAGCGCATTGGCCAGGCGCCAGACCACGGCGACGGTGGGATTGGCCTGGTTGCGCTCGATCTGCGACAGCATCGATTTCGACACGCCCGCCTGGCGCGACAGCTCGTCCAGCGACAGGGCCCGTTCCTGCCGCAGGGCGGCGAGGGTTTCGCCGACGCGGGGCGGCTCGTGCACGGCAGGGCGGTTCATCGGGGGGCTTGACCAGGCTCGGCTTGTTTACGATACTGCACGCCAGTTCGATATATCGAACTTCGGCAAATCCAGTGAAATCGGATTGTGCCCGAAGTGACGAAGCAGAAGGAGCTCGCCCATGCCCGACACGCCAGATTTCTTCGCCCACCTGCGCCAGGAGCTGCAAGGTATCCGCGACTCCGGCCTCTACAAGGCCGAGCGCATCATCGCCACGCCGCAGGGCGCCCACGTGCGGACCGTGGACGGCCAGGAAGTCATCAACCTGTGTGCCAACAACTACCTCGGCCTGTCCAGCCACCCGGCCGTGATCGAAGCGGCCCATGAAGCGCTGCGCACGCACGGTTTCGGTCTCAGCTCGGTGCGCTTCATCTGCGGCACGCAGGACATCCACAAGACGCTGGAGGCCCGCATCGCGCGCTTCCTGGGCACCGAGGACGCGATCCTCTATGCCGCCGCCTTCGACGCGAACGGTGGGCTGTTCGAGCCGCTGCTGGGCGAGGCCGACGCCATCATCAGCGACGAGCTGAACCACGCCTCGATCATCGACGGCATCCGGCTGTGCAAGGCCCAGCGCTGGCGCTACAAGCACAACGACCTGGCGGATCTCGAGCGCTGCCTGAAGGAGGCCGAGGAAAAGGGCGCGCGCTTCAAGCTCGTCTTCACCGACGGCGTGTTCTCCATGGACGGCACCATCGCCCGGCTGGACGAGATTCGCGCGCTGTGCGACCGTTTCGGTGCGTTGCTGGGCATCGACGAGTGTCATGCGAGCGGCTTCCTCGGCCCGCGTGGCCGCGGCACGCACGAGTACCGCGGCGTGTTCGGCAAGATCGACATCATCACCGGCACCCTCGGCAAGGCGCTGGGCGGCGCGTCCGGCGGCTTCACCGCCGCGCGCAAGGAGGTCGTCGAGATCCTGCGCCAGCGCTCGAGGCCCTATCTGTTCTCGAACACCGTCGCGCCGTCGATCGTCGGCGCCTCCATCGCCGTGCTCGATCTGCTCGAAGGCTCGACCACATTGCGCGACAAGCTCGAAGCCAACACGAAGTACTTCCGCCGTGCCATTGCCGAGGCGGGTTTCGACATCAAGCCGGGCGAGCATCCCATCGTTCCGATCATGGTCCATGACGCGGTGAAGGCGCAGCAACTCGCCGCGCGCCTGCTGGAGCTGGGCATCTACGTCGTCGGCTTCTTCTACCCGGTGGTGCCCAAAGGCCAGGCCCGCATCCGCGTGCAGCTGAGCGCCGCGCACGAGCAGGCCGATCTCGAAAAGGCCGTCGCCGCCTTCCGCCAGGCCGGCCGTGAACTGGGGCTGGTGAAATGAGCGGGCCCAGGATCCTGATCATCGGGGCCAACGGCCAGATCGGCACCGAACTGGCCGAAGAACTGGCCCGCCGCCACGGCGCCAACGCTGTGGTCACCAGCGACCTGGCGCCCAAGGGCCGCGTGCCGGGCCTGGCCCACGAGGCGCTGGACGTGACCGACGCTTCCGCGTTGACGACCATCGTCGAGCGGCACGGCATCACCCAGATCTACCACCTGGCGGCGGCGCTCTCCGCCCGCGGCGAGCAGCATCCGATGTGGGCCTGGGACCTGAACATGAAGGGCCTGCTGAACGTGCTGGAGCTCGCTCGCACGCACAAGCTGGACAAGGTCTTCTGGCCCAGTTCGATCGCCGCCTTCGGCCCGACCACACCCCGCGACCGCACCCCGCAGAAGACGGTGATGGAGCCGACGACTGTCTACGGCATCTCCAAGCTGGCCGGCGAAGGCTGGTGCGCCTGGTACCACCGAATGCACGGCGTGGATGTGCGCTCCATCCGCTACCCCGGCCTCATCAGCTGGAAGACGCCGCCCGGTGGCGGCACCACCGACTACGCGGTGGAGATCTTCCACGAGGCGCTGAAGCAGCGCCGCTACACCAGCTTCCTCGGCCCGCAGTCGGCGCTGCCGATGATGTACATGCCCGATGCCATCCGGGCGACGCTGGAACTGATGGAGGCGCCGGCCGAGAAGATCCGCGAGCGCCATGGCTACAACCTCGCCGGCGTGAGCTTCACGCCTGCCGAGATCGCGGCCGCCATCGGCGAGGAGATCGCCGGATTCGCGATCGACTACGCGCCGGACTTCCGCCAGGCCATCGCCGACTCGTGGCCGCGTTCGATCGACGACTCCGCCGCCCGTGAAGACTGGGGCTGGAGGCCCGAGTACGACCTGCGCGCGATGGTGCGCGACATGCTGGCCAATCTGGCGCCCGTGGCGGCCTGATTCAGAACGGGATCCTGCCGCGCCAGATCTGGCCGTACATGACCCAGTCGCCCATGAAGCTGTAGAGCGGGCGCTTGAAGCTGGCCGGCCGGTTCTTCTCGAAGCCGAAGTGGCCCAGCCAGGCGAAGCCGTAGCCGCACAGCAGGCCGTAGAGCAGGAACTCCCAACGCCCGGTCGCCAGCAGGGCACCGAGGCATGCCAGCGCCAGCGTCGAGCCCACGAAGTGCAGGCGACGGCAGGTCCGGTTGCTGTGCTCGCCGAGGTAGAAGGGATAGAACTCGGCGAAGCTGTGGAAGGTCTTCGGGTCGACCGTGGTCGCGGCAGTGTTCATCCTCGGCTCCTCGCGTTCAGCGCCCGGCGTCGACCGGCACGGCCGGGTCGGCCAGCGGGCGCACGTACTTCAGCAGGCTCAGCAGCATCTTGCCAGGCTCCTCCCATGGAATCATGTGGGAAGAACGTTCGAACCAGACCGCCTGCTTGGAGGGGGCCTGCACCGCATCCAGCCACTTCGCGGTCGGCTCCGAGGGCGTCGTGTAGTCGTGGCGGCCCATGAACATCACCACCGGGATCGGGAAGCGCTTCACGCCCGTGAAGTCGACCTCCAGGAACTCCGGGAGGATGCGGCCGAGCGTGAACACGTTGCCTTCGTCGATGGCCGCGCGGTCCTTGGGCTCGTACTCGGCTGAAAGCAGCGAGGCATTGAAGAAGTAGGGCGACTCCGACCGCCAGGCGCTCAAGCCTCCGTAGAACTGCGGCCACTTGCGGGCGATGATGATGCGTTCGCGGGTGATCGGCCGGTCGCCGGGGTAGGGCGCGATCGACTCCAGTTCCTTGATGGCTTCTGCGTTGCCGTGGGCGCGGGCCTGGGACAGCCCGTACTCGAAGCTGATGCGCTCGTTCTCGCGGGTGTTGATGTTCTGCCCGATGCCGACGTAGGCGCAGAAGAGGTCGGGCCGCTTGAGCGCCGCGCCCATGCCCGCCACCGTGCCCCAGCTGTGGCCCATCAGGATGAGTTTGCGCTGGCGGTACTTGGCGCGAATGTGCTCGGCCACCTCGATCGCGTCATCGACGTAGCGGGAAATGTGGATGGTGTCCGAGATGGCAGCCGGATCGGTTTCGCCGAAGGTCTTGCCGGCGCCGCGCTGGTCCCAGTTGACGACGGTGAAGTACTCCTCGAGCGGCCGCTGGAACTGCCACATCGTGGGCATCAGCGGCGAAGCCGGGCCGCCGTGCACGAACAGGATGATGGGGTTGCGCAGGTCCTGGCCCCGCACGCTGAGCCATTGGTCGATGCCGCCGATCTTCGTCTTGTACGTCTCCTGCACGCCGGTCGGGGCGAGGATGCGCCCCAGGTCGCGCACGGCTTCGCGCGCGGCCTGGTAGCGGGCGGCGTCCTTGGCGGTGTCCTGCGCTTGTGCGCGAGGGAGGAAGGAGAAGAGAAGGGCCAGGGCGAGGAAACAGGTCTTCACGCGGTGCTGCACGGGTTCGTGGGAAGTCAGGCCAGGGCACTGCGAAGTGCGGCCAGGGTCGGGTCCGGTGCCTCGGCCATCAGGACGTGGCCGGCTTCGACGTTCTCGATCCGCGCCTTCAAGGCCGCTCCGATCTCGGCCGCGGCCTTGGGCGGTGTCATCTGGTCTCGTCGGCCCAGGATGAGCGTCGCCGGGGCAGTGACCCGCGCTGCGGCTTCGAGCGCGCCTCGGTAGGCATCGCAAGCGACGAAGTCCTGGTGATAGAGCGCGGCGTTACCCTGCCGCGCCAGGACCAGGCGGCACAGGGCCCTGCCGCCGCCGCGCACCCACACGCCCGGGCCGGGATAGCCGGGCTTGGGGGCCAGCGTGGAGTACGAAAGCGTGGTCACCAGGTCGATCGCTGCCAGCGGATCGTCCTTCGACAGCTCCAGCAGGGCCGGCGACACCTTCATCGGATAGGCCGTGCCCACCATGACGAGTCGGCTGACCCGCGAAGGCTCACGCCCGGCGGCCTCGAGCGCGATCAGCGAGCCCATGCTGTGGCCGACGAGGGCCGCTTGCTTCACTTGTGCTGCATCCAGCAGGGCCAGCACCCAGTCCGCCATGGCCTCGACGCTTTCCAGTGCCGGGCCGTCGCTCTTCATGTGTCCGGGCAGGTCGGGTGCCAGCACGCCGTAGCCGTGGTGGGCGCACCAGCGTGCCAGCAGTGTCCACACCGAGTGGTCGTGCAGCGCGCCGTGCAGGAAGACGATGCAGGGCAGGGAAGGATCGAATGCCTTGCCGCCGGTGTAGGCGTAGGCCTGGCGGCCGTGGACGCTGAGCTTCATGCGGCCTTCTCCGCTGCCCTCAGCGCCCGCTTCAGGTCATCGATGAGGTCGTCCGGATCTTCCAGCCCGATCGACAAGCGGATCGTGCCGGGCCCGATGCCGGCCTGAGCCAGTGCCGCGTCGTCCATCCGGAAGTGGGTCGTCGAGGCCGGGTGGATCACGAGGGACCGGCAATCGCCGACGTTGGCCAGGTGCGAGAACAGCTTCAGGGCCTCGATGAACGCCTGGCCCTGCCGCCGCGAGCCCTTGATGTCGAAGCTGAAGACCGAGCCGCAGCCGCGCGGCAGAAGCCTGGCCGCCAGCGCGTGATCGGGGTGAGACTCGAGTTCCGGATAGCCGACGCTGCCGACCATCGGATGCGAGACGAGGAACTGGACCACGCGGCGGGTGTTGTCGATGTGCCGCGCCATGCGCAGCGGCAGGGTCTCGACGCCTTGCAGGATCAGCCACGCGGTGTGCGGGCTCATGCAGGCGCCGAAGTCGCGCAGGCCCTCTCGCCTGGCGCGCAGCAGGAAGGCGCCGTCAGAGCTCTCCTCGCTGAAGACCATGCCGTGGAAGCCCTCGTAGGGCTCGGTCAGTTCGGGGAAGCGCCCGCTGGCTTCCCAATCGAAGCGCCCTCCATCGACGAGCACTCCGCCCACCACCGTGCCGTGGCCCGAGAGGAACTTGGTGGCCGAGTGGAAGACCAGGTCGGCCCCCAGCTCCACCGGCTTCATCAGCCAGGGCGTCGTGAAAGTTGAATCCACCAGCAGCGGCAGGCCGGCCTCATGCGCAATGGCGGAGACGGCCGGGACATCCATGACGTCGAGCCCCGGGTTGCCGAGCGTTTCGCCGAAGAGCAGGCGCGTGTTCGGTCGGATCGCCGCGCGCCACGCATCGAGTTCGCGTGTCTTGACGAAAGTCGTCTCGATGCCGAAGCGCTTGAGGGTGTAGTGCAGCAGGTTGTGCGAGCCACCGTACAGCGCCGAGCTGGCGACGATGTGGGAGCCCGCGCCGGCGAGCGTCACGATGGCCAGGTGCAGGGCTGCCTGGCCGCTTGCGGTGGCGATGGCGCAGACGCTGCCTTCGAGTGCGGCGACCCGCTCCTCCAGCACCGCGTTGGTCGGATTGGAGATGCGGCTGTAGACGTGGCCCGAGCGCTCCAGGTTGAACAGCGACGCCGCGTGTTCGCTGGATTCGAAGACAAAGGACGTGGTCAGGTGGATGGGCACGGCGCGGGCGCCGGTGGCGGGGTCGGGCGCCGCACCGGCGTGCAGCGCCAGCGTGTCGAAACCCGGGTCTGTAGCGCCTGCCATAAGGTGTTACCGGATCTGTGTCGGGCCACGATTGTGTGCTATGTTGATCCCGTGGGCAGCGTCCGCCCACGTCGTTGGGAGCCGGTTCCCGCACCGCAATTCGAGCCGAAGGAGACCACCATGAAAGTCAGCGACATCCTGCGTGTCAAGGGCAGTACCTTGTTCACCGTGTCACCGGAAAGTCTGCTGGCCGAGGCGGTGACGACGATGGCCGAGCACGACATCGGCTCCCTGGTGGTGATGACCCACGGCGACCTGGTCGGCATGCTGACCTTCCGCGAGGTCATCCGCGCGGTGGTCAGGAATGGCGGCGAGGTCGGCGCCACCATCGTCAACTCGGTCATGGACGACGCGCCACTGACCTGCACCCCCGAGACGGACATCAATGAAGTCCGCCGCATGATGCTCGGCCGCCACGCCCGCTACATGCCGGTGCTCGACGGGCGGACGCTGATGGGCGTGATCTCGTTCTACGACGTGGCCAAGTCGGTGGTCGAGGCCCAGGACTTCGAGAACCGCATGCTCAAGGCCTACATCCGCGACTGGCCGGTCGAGGAAGAAGCAGAGAAGTAGGCCCCCACGCCCCTTGCCAGGGGCTGCCCCCCGAGGGGGCTCGCGCAGCGGACCGGCAAAGCCGGATCCGCGCACGCCCTGGGAGGGTGCGGCGCTTCGCGCGCACGAACAAGACCGGAATCGAGCAGAGGAAGGGTGCAGCGCTTTGCGCGCACCGAGGATTCAGACTGCCGGTTGGTCCAGGGCGAGGAGGGTGGCGCGGCGCTTGTGGATCCAGTCGGTGGCGGCGTCGACCTCGAGCGGGCGGCAGAAGCGGAAGCCCTGCATGGCGTCGCAGCCCTGGGCGCGCAGGAAGCTGGCCTGCACGTCGGTCTCGACACCCTCGGCGATGGTCGTCAGTTGAAGGGCATGCGCCATCTGGACGATGGCCTGCACGATGGCCCGGTCGTCGGCGTCGGTGCCGATGTCGCGCACGAAGCTCTGGTCGATCTTCAGCGTGTGGATGCGGAAGCGCTTGAGGTAGTTGAGCGAAGAGTAGCCGGTGCCGAAGTCGTCGATCGACAGGCGCACGCCGAGCGCATGGAGCCGGTCCATCATCGCGATGGCCACCGTCGGGTTGCCGGTCGCCACGCTTTCGGTCAGCTCCAACTCCAGGCAGCCCGGCGGGAGGTCGGCTTCCTCCAGGATGGACTTGACCAGCTCCGGCAGGCCGGGGTCGCGGAACTGGATGGCTGACAGGTTGACCGCCACGACCAGGCCGGTCAGGCCGGACTCGCGCCAGGTCCTTGCCTGGCGGGCGGCGGTGCGCAGCACCCATTCGCCAATGGCCAGGATCTGGCCGCTGCTCTCGGCCAGGGGGATGAACTCGCCGGGCGACACCATGCCCAGTTCCGGGTGCTCCCACCGGACCAGGGCCTCCACCCCGATGACCGCTCCGCTGCGGGCGTCCAGCTGCGGCTGGTAGTGCAGCCGCAGTTCGCCCCGCTCGGCCGCGCGGCGCAGGGCGGCCTCGAGTTGCAGCTGCCGCACGGAGCGTTGCTGCATGCCGGCCGTGAAGAACTGGTAGGTGCCGCGGCCTTCGAGCTTGGCGCGGTACATGGCGGTGTCGGCGCAGCGCGTCAGCGCTTCGACGGTGTCGCCATCGACGGGGCAGGTCGCCACGCCGATCGAAAGGGTGAGGCTGAGTTCATGGTCGCCGACGAGACAGGGCTGGGCGACGCGCTCGAGCAACTTCGCGGCGACCTGGGCCGCCCCTTCAGGCTGGGTGCCGGGCAGCAGGACGGCGAATTCGTCCCCGCCCAGGCGGGCCACCAGGTCGCTTTCGCGCAGGTTGTCGCGCAGCCGGTGGGAGATCTCCAGCAGCACGCCGTCGCCGACGCGGTGGCCGAAGTTGTCGTTGATGTGGCGGAACTGGTTGACGTCGATGAACAGCAGGGCCAGCGGGTCGGACTGGCGCTGGGCGGTGGCCAGCGCGACGCGCAGCCGGTCTTCGAGCAGGTTGCGGTTCGGCAGCTCGGTGAGTGCGTCGAAGTGCGCCTGGCGCATCAGCTGCTGCTCGGCATCCTTGGAGCGGGTGATGTCGTTGACGATGCCGATGAGGTGCGTGCAGCGGCCCGAGGCATCGCGTCGGCGGCTGAGCGACACCCAGGCCGTGAAGGGCTCGCCGTTCTTGCGGTGGCTGCGCAATTCGCCTTGCCAGTGACCCGCGCGTAGCAGCGACCGGCGGATCCGGCGCGGCAGGCCGGCGTCCTCCAGGGCAGTGGTCAGCATGGCCGGATACTGGCCGACCAGCTCGTCCGCCTCGAAGCCGGTGATCGTGCCGAGCGCCTGGTTGACGGACACCACCACGCCGCGCGGGTCGGTGATCAGGATGCCTTCCCGGGCCTGTTCGAAGATCGCTGCCGCCAGGCGCATCTTGTCCTCGGCCTGCCGGCGAAGGGTGACGTCCCGGGCCTCGACCAGCACATGGGAGGGCAGCGCCGCCGCTGAACGAAGCGGACGCAGGCTCAGTTCCAGTCGCATGGGGCCGCCCTCGCCGTCGAGCTTGACCTCCACTTGCCGAGCATGACCCATGGCGGCGGCGTCGAGGGCTTCGCGCAAGGACGTCGCCCCCGCAGGATCGTCGGCCCACGCCTTCAGCTCCCAGAGCAATCGGCCCTGGAGCTCGGCGGCAGGCCCGAGCGACACGTCGCTGGAGGAACTGACGCGCAGGACGCGTCCCTGGCGCGAGACCAGCCCGATCAGATGCGGGCTCTGGTCGAGCATGGCCTGCACCAGCTGCAGATCCTCGCGGGTGGCCTGGGCGCGGCGCCGAACCTCTCGATAGGCCTGGCAGACCGTGGCCAGCGCACCGGTCGCGGCCGCGGCCGCGAGCGCGAGCCAGGGCCCGGCGGGAAACGCCAGCCACGAGGGCAGTGCTGAAAGAGCCGGGGAGGTCAAGGCAGGCGCCAGGGCAAACAGAAACGGTATGTCAGCACTGTGCCGAGGTTTGAGGGCGGCCAAGCCGCAGAGGCGGGCGGTAAAACGCTGTCATTTCACGCGCGAGGGGCCCTGATCGGGCACGGCGGGCGCGGCAGGTTCGCCGCAAAGGGGTCGATAAAATCCCGAGCTTCCGCCCGGCCGCGCGCTACGCTGGCCGGGCGCCTTGGAAGGGTCGAGATGTCCGGCAGCACTTTTGGCGAACTCTTCGCCGTCACCAATTTCGGCGAAAGCCACGGCCCGGCCATCGGCTGCGTGATCGACGGCTGCCCGCCCGGGATGGCCTTGTCAGAAGCGGACATCCAGCCGGACCTGGATCGGCGGCGGCCCGGCACCTCCCGGCACGTGACGCAGCGCAACGAGCCCGACGCGGTCGAAATCCTCTCAGGCGTCTATGAAGGCCGCACGACCGGCACCCCGATCTGCCTCCTGATCCGCAACACCGACCAGCGCAGCAAGGACTACGGCAACATCGCCCAGACCTTCCGCCCCGGGCACGCCGACTACACCTACTGGCACAAGTACGGCATCCGCGACCCGCGCGGCGGTGGCCGCTCCTCGGCCCGCCTGACCGCGCCCATGGTCGGCGCCGGCGCCGTGGCGAAGAAGTGGCTGCACGAGCAGTACGGCACCGTGATCCGCGGCTGCATGACAGCGTTGGGCGAGATCGAGATTCCGGTCGAGGACTGGGACCAGGTGCGCTCCAACCCCTTCTTCGCGGCCACCGCCAACGGCATCGCCGAGCTGGAGGAGTACATGGACGCCTTGCGCAAGGCCGGCGACTCGGTCGGTGCGCGCCTGCATGTCGAAGCCTCCGGGCTGCCGCCGGGTTGGGGCGCGCCGCTGTTCGACAAGCTGGATGCCGACATCGCCTACGCGATGATGGGCATCAACGCGGTCAAGGGGGTGGAGATAGGCGCCGGCTTCCAGGCGGTGCGCCAGCGGGGCAGCGAGCATGGGGACGAGCTGACGCCGGAAGGCTTCGCCAGCAATCACTCCGGCGGCGTGCTGGGCGGCATCTCCACCGGGCAGGACATCCGCGTGTCCATCGCCATCAAGCCGACCAGCTCCATCCGCACGCCGCGGCAGTCGATCGACCTGGCCGGGCAGCCGGCGACGGTCGAGACCTTCGGGCGCCACGATCCGTGCGTCGGCATCCGCGCCGCGCCCATCGCCGAGGCCATGCTGGCGCTGGTGCTGATGGACCACGCCCTGCGCCACCGTGCGCAATGCGGCGACGTCCAGGTCGCCACGCCGGTCATCCCGGCGCGGCGGCCCTGAATCAGACAGCGACCGGCTTGCGTTCCTTCGGCAGGCCGTCGTCCCGGCCGCCGCGGCCACGCAGCCGTTGCAGGGCCCAGCGGCCTGCACGCCAGATCAGGCGGACGAAGGTCAGGAAGGCCACGATCTCCAGCAAGGTCAGCAGGCCGGCCACGGCCGGGTTCCACCGCTCGCTGCGGCTCTGGAACTTCTCGACCAGGTGGTCGCGCTTGATCTCGATCGAGTCGTAGAAGCTCGGGATCACCAGCAGCGTCAGGAAGGTCGAGGTGATCACGCCGCCGATGATGGCCACGGCCATCGGGCGGTAGAACTCGCCTCCTTCGCCCACGCCTATGGCCACCGGCATCATGCCGGCGATCAGGGCGAAGGTCGTCATCAGGATGGGCCGCAGGCGCCGCTGGCCCGCCGCGATGAGCGCGTCCTCCCGGTCCATGCCCTCGGCCTCGCGCACCCGAGCGGCGTCGAGCAGCAGGATGGCGTTCTTCGCCACCAGGCCCACCAGCATGATGATGCCGATGAAGCTCATCAGGTTGAGCGTGCTCTTGGTGATCAGCAGGGCGATCACGACGCCGATGGCCGACAACGGCAGCGACATCATCACCGGCAGCGGCGCGGTGAACGAGCTGAACTGGACCACCAGCACCAGGTACATCAGCAGGATGCCCATCAGCAGCGCCGCGAACATGCGGCCGAAGACCTCCTGCTGGTCCTTCGAGGCACCGCCAAGCTCCAGGCCGTAGCCCGGCGGGTAGCTCATCGCCTTGGCGATCTTCATTGCATCGGCGGTCACTTCACCGGCCGCGCGGCCCTGGGCGTTGGCGGTGACGGCGATCATCCGCTTGCTGTCGATGTGCTGGATCTGCGAGGGGCCCTTGCCCATCGAGACGTTGGCGATCTGGTCCAGGGGCACGACGACGTTGCTGCCCGTCACCATGATGGGCAGCCGCTCGATGTTGCTGGCGTCGACGCGGTCGTCGGGGTGCAGGCGGACCGCCACGTCGCGCGTCTCGCCCGACGGATCAACCCAGTCGCCCACCTCGACGCCTGCGAACGCGACCCGCAGCGCCTGCGCCGCGTCGTTCACCGAGATGCCCAGGGCATTGGCCAGGCCGCGGTCGAGCTCGATCTTCAGTTCGTCCTGCGGATCCTGTTCCGACAGGCCCACATCCACCGCGCCGGGCACCTGTCTCAGCTTGGCCATGAACTCGTTGGTGATGGCCTGCAGCTTGCGCGAATCGGTGCCGTGGAAGCGGATCTGCACCGGCTTCTGCGCCCCGTTGCTCAGGTCGTCCAGCACCACGTACTCCGCCCCGACCAGGCGGGAGACCAGCGTGCGCAGGTCGGTCGCGATCTCGAAACCGGAGCGCTTGCGCTCGGTGCTCTTGCCGATGTCGACGTAGATGCGACCGCCGTTGGGATTGACGTAGGAGTTGGTGGCTTTCGCCTCCGGAAGCGTGCGGGCCAGCTGGGCCGCCGCCTCGAGCTTCATGCGCGAATACTCCAGGCTGCTCGAGGGCGGGGTGCGCACGTCTATGGCCAGGGTGCCGGCATCGCCGACGGGCAGGAAGCTGGTGCCGCCGAACTTGGCGAACAGGCCGGCGGCCAGGACGAGGCTGAGCAGCGTGAACAGGAACATCCAGATGCGGTGGTGCAGGGCCCATGCGATCACCTGACCGTAGCGATCGGCCTGGTGGTCGAACCAGGCGTTGAAGCGCTGCAGCACCCGGCTGATGCCGGTTCGCTCGGCGTGCTGGTGGCCCGGAGGGTCGCCCCAGTAGGCCGACAGCATCGGGTCGAGCGTGAAGCTGATGAACAGGCTCACCACCACCGAGGCCACCACCGTCAGCGCGAAGGGTCGGAACCACTCGCCCGAGATGCCGGGCATGAAGGCCACCGGCACGAACACCGCGACGATCGAGAAGGTCGTCGCCGCGACCGCCAGGCCGATCTCCGCCGTGCCGTTGAGCGCGGCCAGGCGGCGCGTTTCGCCCCGCTCCATGTGGCGGACGATGTTCTCGCGCACCACGATCGCATCGTCGATCAGCACTCCGATGGCGAGCGACAGGCCGAGCAGGGTCATGAAGTTCAGCGAGAAGCCGCAGGCCCAGACCGCGATGAAGGCCGCGATCACCGAGGTCGGCAGGCTCAACGCGGTGATCAGGGTCGACCGCCAGGAGTTCAGGAACAGGTAGACCACCAGGATCGTCAGGCCCGCACCGAAGATCAGGGCGTGCACGACGTTGTTGAGGCTGTTCTGGGCGTCCTTGCCGCCGTCCTGTGTCACCTCGAGCTTCGTGCCTTCGGGCAGCTCCTTGTTGACCTCGTCGACCAGCTTGCGCACCTCGTCCGCGATGCTCACGGTGCTGGCGTCGCGCGCGCGGGTGACCGAAAGGCCGACATTGGGACGGCCGTTGCGCACCGAGAAGCCGGTCAGCTCGGCGAATCCGTCGCGCACAGTGGCCACCTGGCCCAGGCGGACGATCTGTTCGCCGCGCCGCTGCACCACGATCTGCTCGAACTCGGCCGGATTCTCGATGCGCCCGACGAGGCGGATGCTCTGGTCCTCGAGGCTGCCTCGCACCTTGCCTACCGGTGCCGTGGCGTTCTGGCTGCGCAGCGCGGCGACGACCTCGGCCACCGAGACGTTGTAGGCGCGCAGCTTCTCGGCATGCAGCAAGACCGACAGCTCGCGGCGCAATGCTCCATTGACGTCCACCGTCGCGACGCCCGGAATCGCCCGGAAGCGATCGGCCAGCTGATCCTCGGCCAGGCGGGAGATCTCGGCGTGCGACTGCTGCGAGGCCGACAGGGCCAGCTGCATGATCGGCTGCGCGGACGGGTCGACCCGCCACAGCACCGGCTCGCGCATCTCGGTGGGCATCTTGTAGCGCACCGTGCCGATGGCGTTGCGGACCTCGTCCGCCGCGACGACCATGTTCTTGCTGAACTTGAAGATCATCACGATGCGGGCGTTGCCCTCGCTCGCCGTCGAGCGGACTTCGTCGACCCCGGTGATGCTCTGCAGCGCCTTCTCGACCCGGTTGATGATCTCGCGCTCGACGGTGTCGGGCGAGGCGCCGGGGTAGTCGATGCCGACCACCAGCACCGGCTGCTCCACATCGGGAATCTGGTTGACGCGCAGCTGGTTCAGCGCCATCAGGCCCAGGCACATCAGCGCGATGATGACGGCGATCATCGCCACCGGCCGCTTGATGCTGAAGTCGGACAGGAACATGTTCAGCTCCCCTTGGTGGCCGAGGCGGCGGAGGCGGGTGCCGGCGCGGCCGCACGCTCGACGTGCTGGCCATCGACCAGCGTGGCGCTCGGCTTGCGCAAAAGCTGATCGCCCTCGGCGAGACCGGCCAGGATCACCGTGTCGCCCGAGCGCTGGTCACGGTCGCCGAGCTTGACCGGCACCTTCTTCAACGTGCTGCCCTGGACCCGCCAGGCGAAGGCGTTGTCGCCTTCCCTGGTCAAGGTCGAATCCGGCAGCATCACGGCCTTCTGGCCGCCCGTGGCCACCAGGCCTTCGGCGTACAGGCCGGCGACCTTTGGCGGCTCGCTGCCGGGTTCGAAGGCGATGAGCACCTCCACCTGTCGGGTCGAGGCGTTGGCCGACACATCCACCCGCCGCACCTTGCCGCGAAACTCCTGCTGGCCGAATCCGTTGATCCGAAAGCTCACCGGCTGGCCGACCTGGAGCTCGCTCATCCGGTCGGAGGACACCAGGCCCTCGAAGCGCATGCTCGAAGGGTCTATCACCTTCAACAGCTCCTTGCCGACTTGCGCCGTGTCGCCGGCGGAGACCTTGCGGTCACTGATGACCCCGTCGAAAGGCGCGCGCACTTCGGTGCGTTGCAGCTGCTGGCGGGCCGAGACGACGCGGGACCGGGCCGCCACCAGATCGCTTTGCGCGTTGTTGCGCCGGACCTCGGCATCGTCGGTGGCCTGCATGGAACTCATGCCCTGGCCCTGGAGAGTCTTCAGCCGCTGGAAGGTGCGCTCCGCCTGGTCGGCCGACTGGCCGGCCGCGCGCGCGGCCTCCTCGGCGGAAGCCAGGCTGTCGCGGATGGCGGTGTCGTCGAGGCGGACCAGCAGCTCGCCCTTGCGCACAGGCTCGCCGTTGTCCTTCAAGGCCTGCAGCACGACCGCGGAAATCTCGGCCCTGAGGTCGGCGCGGCGCTCGGGCTGGATGGAGCCGGTGACGACCGGGCCCATGGCATGCAGGCCGCTGCTCACCGTGCGAATGTCCTCGGCCGCCAGCAGCAGGGTCGGGGCCGATGCAGCCGCGCCGGGCTTCGAGGCGGCCTGGGCCCCGTTGGTCTTGCTGCAGCCCGCCAGGGAGCCGGCCAGCACAACGGCCGACAGGGCCGCGACCATCAAACTAGGGGCAGGCCATGACGCACGACGACGCGACATCGGGGAGTCCTCCGGGCAGAATTTCGAATGATGAAGGGCCGTTGCCGGCCTGCAAAGCCGCGCGAGCTTATCGTGAACGGGGCACTGATAGACCCCCCTGCGACGAACTGCGGCCCGGCGGGGCCGAATGGCGGCGCGCTGACGCCGGTTGCGCGGCAACGGCCGGCTGAGAGGTCCGCGCAACGAGCTCCGCTCATCCGCACCGGGTGCATTTCGTCGTCGCGGCGATGCGCTTCGTCGCCAGCCGGCTGTGACCTGCAATCGTCACTTCTACACTGCGCACGCCTTTAGCAAAGCTGCAGAAACATTTCGCAGGAGAACGCATGAACAAGCGCTGGTGGATAGGGGGCGTGGTGGTCGCCGTGCTGGCAGTCGGCAGCACGGTGGCGGTCATGGCGGCCCGCAAGGGGGCCTCGGCCAGCGATGCCAAGCCCGAGGAGAAGGTGCTCGACTTCACCGCGAAGGAAGTGGTGGCCCCGAAGACCCAGCCGCTCGCCGGCACGGTCGAGTTCTCCGGACCTCTCGTCGCGCCCAACACCGCGGTCGTCCGGGCCAAGGCAGCGGGCACGCTGTTGAACCTGACGGTCCAGGAGGGCAGCCGCGTGACGGCGGGCCAGAGGCTGGGCACGGTCGACCTGGCCGATCTCACCGCGCGCCTGAACGAGCGGCAGGCCATGATGGAGGCGGCCCGGGCGCAGATGATCCAGGCCGAACGCACCCACGCCTCGAACCAGCGCCTGGCCGAGCAGTCCTTCATCTCGCCCAACGCCCTGGAATCCTCCAAGGCCGCGCTCGACAGCGCGCGCGCCAATCTCGCGGCCGCCCAGGCCCAGACCGAGACCGTGCGCATCAACCTGCGCGAGGCGGGTCTCGTCGCCCCGATCTCCGGCATCGTCTCCAAGCGCCATGTGGTGCCCGGCGAGAAGGTGGCACAGGAACAGCAGATCGTGACGATCGTCGACCTGACCAAGCTCGAGATGGCCGGCAGTGTGGGAACCCACGAGGTCGGCATGCTGCAAGCGGGCATGCCGGTCACGGTGCACGTGGAAGGGGTGACCGAGCCGGTGAAGGGCAATCTCGCGCGCATCGCGCCGGCGGCCGAGCCGGGTACCCGCTCCATCGGCGTGGCCATCGCCATCGGCAACCCCAAGGAGCAGCTGCGCGCCGGCCAGTACGCGCAGGCTCAGGTGGTGATGCAGGAAGGCTCCCCACGCCTGACCCTGCCGGTGGCCGCCATCGGCACCGCCTCGGGCCAGGAGTACGTCTGGACCATAGAGGAGGGCAAGCTGCTGCGCCGTGCCGTGACCACCGGCCGGCGCGACGAGGCCAAGGGCCTGGTCGAGGTCAAGGATGGCGTCAAGCCGCAGGCCCAGGTGCTCGCCATGCGCTTCGACAATCTGCGCGAAGGCGCGCCGGCTCGCGTGGTCGCCCCGGCCACCGCGGCTTCGGCGCCGAAGCCGAGCTCCGCGCTGGCCAGCGTCGCCACCGCTTCGAACTGACAGCAGGGGGTTCGTCATGTGGATCACCCGAGTCTCGATCAACAACCCGGTCTTCGCGACCATGGTGATGGTCGCGCTGTGCGTGCTGGGCTTGTTCTCGTACAGCAAGCTCGGCGTCGAGCAGATGCCCGACATCACGCTGCCCGGCGCCTGGATCGACGTCCGCTACCCGGGCGCCTCGCCGGAGGCGGTGGAGCGCGAAGTGGCCAAGCCGCTGGAGGAGGCGATCAACTCCATCGCCGGGGTCGACCGCGTCCAGTCGCGCAGCTTCGAAGGCCGCGTGCAGGCCAGCGTCGAGTTCACGCTCAACACCGACATGAGCCGGGCCATGCAGGACCTGCGCGACCGCATCGCGCTGGCCCAGGCCCGCTTCCCGAAGGACGTGAAGCCGCCTTCGGTCTCCCGCTTCCAGGCCGACAATGCCCAGCCGGTCGTCGTGATGGCGCTGATGAGCAAGACGCGCACGCAGCGCGAACTCTCGACGCTCGCCGAGCTGACCGTCGCCAAGCGCCTGGCGCGCGTGGATGGCGTGGCCACGGTCGACGTCGGCGGCCTGGTCTCGCGCGAAGTGCGCATCGACCTGGATCCGCTGCGGCTGCGGGCCTATGGCGTGACGCCGGCCGAGATCTCCGCCGCGCTCGCCGCCGCCAACGAGGACCAGCCGGTGGGGCTGGTCTCCGACAAGGTGTCCGACGCCATCCTGCGCGTCGAGGGCCGCGTCAAGGACCCGAAGCAGTTCGCCAGCATCGTCGTGGCCCACCGCGGCAACCTCGTGCTGACGCTGGCCGACCTGGGCACGCTGGTCGAGCGTGAGCGGGAGCCGGATTCGATTGCGCGCACCAACGGCGCGCCGGCCATCAGCCTGAACGTCTTCAAGCAGCAGGACGCCAACATCGTCGCCACCGGCAACGCCGTGAAGGAGGCGATGGAAGAGCTGCGCAAGCAGCTGCCGCCCGACATCCAGCTCAACCTGATCTACGCCTCGAGCGACTTCGTCAAGAGCTCGCTGGAGGGTCTGCGCCACACGCTGATCGAGGGCGCGCTGCTGACGGTGGCCATCGTGTTCCTGTTCCTGCACAGCTGGCGCTCGACCATCATCACCGGCCTGACGCTGCCGATCGCCGTCATCTCCAGCTTCATCGCCGTCTATGCCTTCGGCTTCACGCTGAACTTCATGACGATGATGGCGCTGAGCCTTTGCATAGGCCTGCTGATCGACGATGCGATCGTGGTGCGCGAGAACATCGTGCGCCACGTCGGCATGGGCAAGGATCACCACCGGGCGGCGGAGGACGGCACCAACGAGATCGGCCTGGCGGTGATGGCCACGACCTTCGCCATCTGCGCGGTGTTCGTGCCGGTGGCCTTCATGGGCGGCATCATCGGCAAGTTCTTCTACCCCTTCGGCATCACCGTCGCGGTGGCCGTGATCGTCAGCCTGTTCGTCAGCTTCACGCTGGACCCGATGCTGTCCAGCATCTGGCGCGACCCGCCGAGCGAGAAGCTGCGCCACCTGCCGGTCATCGGCCACATGATCCGCTTCACCGATCGCAGCATGGACGTGCTGCACCGGGTCTACGAGCGCTTGATCATGTGGGCCTTCTCGGGCCGCCGCTACCGGGTCTTCGTGCCGCCCATCCCGGCGTACGGCCACACCTTCGATGGCGAAGGGCAGCGCGACAAGCAAAGCCGCCGCGTGCTGCGCTTTGCCACGCTGACGCCGCGCGGGGTGATCCTGTGGGGCGGGGTGCTGAGCTTCGTCGGTGCGCTGATGCTGGCGCCTTTCGTCGGCAGCGAGTTCGTGCCGCAGACCGACCAGGGCTTCACCCAGCTGAACCTGCGCTTCCCGGTGGCCTCCAGCCTGGAGCGCGGCAACGACAAGGTGTTGCAGGTCGAATCCATCCTCGCCAGGTACCCCGAGATCAAGACCGTGCAGACGGTGGTGGGGTCGACCGGTGAAGGGCTCGCGACCGGCCGCAACCAGGCCGCGCTCAACATCGCGCTGGTCGACCGCAGCGAGCGCAAGCGCACCCAGAAGCAGATCGAGGACTCCATCCGCGCCGACATCGCCAACATCCCGGGCCTGGAGGCCAGCGTCGGCTTCGACAAGCCGATCTGGATCACCATCCTCGGAGCCGATGGCGAGCAGCTCACCGCCGTGGCCAAGGAGTTCGCCGAGAAGCTGAAGAAGATCAAGGGTGCGGTGGACGTCGACACGACGGTCAAGCCCGGCCTGCCGGCCTTTGCCGTGCGCCTGAAGGACTCAGCGATCCGCGAACTCGGCCTGACCGGCCCGCAGGTGGCTTCGTCATTGCGTGCCTACGTCAACGGCGAGGTGGCGACCTACTGGACGACGCCGGACGGCAACCAGGTCGAGGTGCTGCTGCGCCTGCCGCAAGGCCAGCGCGAGCGCATCGACCAGATGAGCAAGCTGCCGGTGGCCTTCGCCAAGGACGGCTCGCCCATCGCGCTCGATCAGGTCGCGACCATCCAGGAGGTCTTCAACCCCGAGGTGATCCGCCGCCAGAACCTGCAGCGCCGCGAGGCGGTCTATGCCGGCGTCGAAGGCCGCCCGTCGGGCGACGTCAATGCCGACGTGCAGAAGCTGATCAAGGAGACCCGCCTGCCGCCCGGCGTGAGCTTCATGGTCGATGGGTCCGGCAAGCAGCAGGCCGAGGCCTTCAACGGGTTGCTGAGCGCGATGGGCCTGGCCGTGATCTTCATCTACATCGTGCTGGCCAGCCAGTTCGGCAGCTTCCTGCAGCCGATAGCGATCATGGCCTCGCTGCCGCTGGCGCTGATCGGCGTGATGCTGGCGCTGCTGCTGTGGCGCTCGACGCTGAACGTGTTCTCGATGATCGGCCTGGTGATGCTGATGGGCCTGGTGACCAAGAACGCCATCCTGCTGGTGGACTTCGCCAACCATGCCCGCAAGGCCGGCGCGTCGGTGCGCGATGCCCTGCTGCAGGCCGGCCAGATCCGCATGCGGCCGATCATGATGACCACCGCGGCGATGGTGTTCGGCATGCTGCCGATGGCGATCGCCCTCAACGACGGCGGTGAGATCCAGGCGCCCATGGGACGGGCCATCATCGGCGGCGTGATCACCTCGACCTTGCTGACGCTGGTGGTGGTGCCGGTGCTCTACAGCTACCTGGTGCGCAAGCCCAAGGGCAAGCCGGCCGTCCAGGCGGTGCACCACGTCGATGAGGCCGAAGCGCAGACCCCGGCCCTGCCTTCCGGCGGCCCGCTCGGGGCACCGGCCGATCGCTGAGCCTTCGTCTCGACAACGAAGAAGGCGGGGCCTCGAGCCCCGCTTTGCATTGGCCGGCGGACGGCGGCCTTGGTCAGCCCGCCAATGCCGCGGTCACGCGGCCGGTGGAGGTGTAGATGCCGCAGCCGACCAGCAGCTGGTCGCTGATGGCCACGACGTAGCTCGCCTTGGGCTGAACCTTGCCGGTGACCTGGTTGATGATGCTGTACTCGACCCAGTGGTTGCCGGTGGTGGCCTCCCAGGATTCGCGGGCGAAGCGGTCGCCGTCGATGCCGGGCACCTCGTGCACGCGCTTGCCTTCCATCGCGGGCTTGGCGCCATGGACGTGGTAGCGCCCCTCGCGGTCGGTCACGAAGATGTACAGGTCGCGGTCGAGGAAGCCGCCGCCGGCCTGCCGAAAGACCTGGGCCGCGGCCTGCAGGCCCCGCTCGCGGATCAGCGCGGCGGCCTTGTCCACCATCGCACGGGCCTCGTCGGCGCTGCCCTGGCGCAGGCGGATGGAGGCGACCGCGTCGCTCAGCATGGTGGCCCGGGTCACCAGCTCGCCGGATGCGCGCGAAGACTCGTCGACCATGGTCGCGTTCTGGTGGGTGATCTCGTCGAGCGTCCCGACGCTGCGCGAGACCTCCGCGAGGCTGGTGGACTGCTGAGTGCTGGCCTGCGCGATGCCGCGCAGCTTGTCCGACACGTCCCGCACGCCGGTCACGACGGCGTCGAGCGCGCTGTTGGTGCGCTGGATGCGGCCCACCGAGTGTTCGACCTGGTCGGTGGACTGGCCGATCAGCTGGCGGATCTCGGCGGCCGCCGAGCCGCTGCGCTGGGCCAGTTGGCGCACCTCGGTGGCGACCACCGCGAAGCCACGGCCGGCCTCGCCGGCGCGTGCTGCCTCCACGGCCGCATTCAGGGCCAGGATGTTGGTCTGGAAGGCGATCCCGTCGATCACGCCGATGATCTCGGCCACGCGGCGTGAGCTCTCCTCAAGCTTGCTCATCGACTGCACGGTCTCGCGCATGGCGGAGCCGCCGGTTTCGGCCTGGTCGCGCAGCTGCGTGGTGAGCTGGTCCAGGGCGTGCGCCGCCGCGGCATTGGTGGCGACCGCATCGCTGAGCTGGCCGACCGTGGCGACGGTCTCGCGAAGGTTCTGGGCCTGCGTTTCGGTGCGCTCGGACAGGGCTTCTCCGCTGCTGGCCAGTTGCTTGCCGGCGATGCCGACCCGCACGGCGCTGCTGCGGATCTCGGCCACCATGACCGACAGGCCCTCGCTCATGCGCTCGACGACCTGGCCGATGCGGGCCAGTTCGTCCTGGCCCTCGACCTGCACCTTGTGCGCGAGGTCACCTGCGGCTATGGCGGTCACGCCGCTTCGCAGCACGTCGAGCGAGCGGCCGAAGCTCGAATGGAACGCGATGCCGAGGTAGACCAGCAGCGCCACGGCGCCGCCCGAAAGGGAAAGCTCGATCCAAAGCTCATGCGAGATCGCGGCCCAGCCCAACGGCAGCAACGTCAGGCCCAGCATCGCACCCAGCAGCCCGATCTTGGCGGACATGCCCAGCCGTTGCATCAGGCGAATGGCTGGACGCAAGACGAAATGGCCCTTGGAAGGCATACGGTGAATCTCCCGAGGGGCGGGCGCAAGGGCACCGTGCCCCTCCCGTTCACTCCTCACTCGGTATATCTTCGGCTGGGTGAAGCGCGGCGAAAGGGCGAAAAGGCGCGTGTTCAGCGGGCAGATCTGCCAAGGTTTGCACGGTCCAGGCCACCGGCCGGTCCCGAACGACAACGAGGAGACTCTCGATGAAGCCTTTGCACCCCCTCCTTCGGGCTCTGGCGGCGGTCGCCGTCCTGCTCGCCGCGGAACCGGCGTCGGCCCTCGAAGGTCGGGTCGTCGTGACGGGCCTGTCCCAGCCGCTGCTGGTCACCGCCCCGAAAGGCGACCGGCGCCTGTTCGTGGTGGAAAAGACCGGCATGATCCGGCTGGTTCGCGGCGACCGCATCACCACCTTCCTGGATTTGTCGGATCGCGTCGCCCTCGATGGCGAGCGGGGGCTGCTGGGCATGGCCTTCGATCCGCACTACGCCATCAACGGCCGCTTCTACGTCGACTACGTGGACAAGGTCACCTTGCAGACGCGCATCGAGCGTTACACCGTCTCGCCGCCCGATGCGAACCGGGCCGACCGCCGCAGCCGGCAGAAGATCATCGTCATCGACCAGCCGCCGTACCCCAACCACAAGGGTGGCTGGCTCGCTTTCCGGCCGGGCCAGCCCAGGAATCTGTGGATAGGCATGGGCGACGGCGGCAGTGCCAACGACCCCGGCAACCGCGCGCAGGACGGCCAGGTGCTGCTGGGCAAGCTGCTGCGGCTGGACGTTAGCGGGTCGACCGGCGGCTACGAGATCCCGCGCGACAACCCCTTCGTCGGTTCGAAGGATGTGCGGCCGGAGATCTGGGCGCTGGGCCTGCGCAACCCCTTCCGGGCCAGCTTCGACCGCGAGACGGGCGCCCTGTGGATCGGCGACGTGGGGCAATACACCCGTGAGGAGATCGACTTCGAGCGCCCGAACGATCCCGGGGGCCACAACTACGGCTGGCGCCTGCGCGAAGGCAGGATCAGGAACCCCAATGGCGTCGGCGGGAGCGACAAGGGCATGACCGACCCGGTCTACGACTACCCGCACTCGGGCCATCCGAACAGCCTGGGCGATTGCGTCATAGGCGGCTACGTCTACCACGGGCCGTCCATCCCCCAGGCCGACGGACGCTACTTCTTCGGCGATTGCGTGAGCGACCGGGCGTTCTCGTTCTCGTTCAACGAGCACGGCAAGCCGATCGAGCTTCAGGAAGTGACGGCCGCACTGCTGGGAGGCAGCGGCCTGTCGACGCTGAGCTCCTTCGGGGAGGACGGCCGCGGTCGGCTGTACGTGGTCGGGCAGAGCGGCGTGGTGGTGGTGATGTGCCCCTCGGGTGGCGTGCAGCGCCGGCCGGCGCCCGATCTTGGCGACGGCGCCGGGCCGAAGGTGCACGTGTCGGTGGCCGACCCGTGCGGCCCCTGATGCCGCCTCAGGGCGGCGTGAGCGTCAAGATGCTCCTGGCGTGGGTGGCCACATCAGCCTCGTCCAGGTGCTGTGGCCGCGAGCCGCCGTTCATGTAGAGCTGCGCCTGGTCGGCATAGTGGCTGTCGCCCCAGACGCCGCTCTGGCCGACCGGGTTGATGCCCCGGGCCGCGCCGGGCTGCGCGAAGTCGATCACGCGCCGGGTGGAAGGCCCGTAGGTCACCGGGATCGGCACGCCGCTCAAGGGGCCATTCATGTTGTTGGGCGTCTCGCGCCCGCCGGGCGCGGCGAAGGGACCGACGTTGAACACCTTGTCCAGCGGCGGCTGCTTGCCCAGCGGGTGCTCGTGGGTCAGGCGGTGGGCGCGCCCCCACGTCCAGCCCGCGGGGTCTTCGCCCAGCGTGGCCTTGAGCTGGGCGATGCTGGCGCGCCAGGCGGCGGCCACGATCTCGCCCCGGGTCTCCTTCACAGCGGTCGTCTCGCGGCGATCCCACCAGGGGGACGCGGCGTCGGCAGCCAGGCGGGGCAGTGCGTGTTCCAGCGCACGGGTGCGGCGCAGCACCTGGTAGGCGTCGTCGCCCAGCTCGTCGGCCAGCGTTTCACGGGCCAGGTCGAACAGGAACTGGTTGAACACGGTCGGCGCCACCGCGTCGAGCGGGTGATCGCCACGCCAGGTGGCCAACTGGTCGACGAGCGCGGCCTCGCCCGGGCCGGTGGCCGCCAGGCGCAGCTCGGCGAGCAAGGGCGCCAGCAAGCGCGGTCCGTAGCCCGTCTGAGTGTCGAGCTGAAGAGCCTGCATGGCCGCGGCATCCCAGCCGCTGGCCTTGGCGGCGAGCTGCTGGTCCAGCCGCTGGGCGCGGTCCCAGAGGTTGTAGTAGCCCGGGACAGGCTCGGCACCGGCCGGCTGGTGGTTGGCCGAGACGATGTAGCCGCGCGCCGGGTTCTCCTCGTGCGGGTTCTCGGCGAACGGGCGGAAGCCGGTCTTGTCTGCCTCGGCACTGCCGCCGTCGAGCACGAAGCTCGGGTTCACGCCGGGCGGGCGGATCGGCAGCTTGGCGGCGGCCCACCAGCCGATGTCGCCGGCGGCATTGGCCCACACCACGTTCAGGCCGGGCGCGTGGACCAGGCTGGAGGCCTCACGCGCCTTGTCCAGCGTGTCGGCGCGATCCAGCCGGTAGAAAGCTTCGAGCACCGGGTTCTCGGTCTCGAGAAAGGCCCACCACATGGCCACCGGTTGGGTGCCTCCGAGGGCGCCCAGCGCATCGTTGACGATCGGGCCGTGCGGCGAGCGACGCAGCGTGACCGTGACCGGTGTCTGGCCCTTGACCGCGATGGTCTCCTGCCGCTCGACCAGGTCCACCCATTGGCCGTTGGCCCAGACCTGCTTCGCGTTGGCCGGGTTGACCTTCTCGGCGATCAGGTCGAGGTCGTCGTTCTGGAACATCGTCAGACTCCAGCCGAAGCGCTGGTTGTGGCCGACGAGCGCGAAGGGGTTGAGCGCCTGGTGCAGGCCGTAGAGCTCGAAGCCCGGCGCGGACAGGTGCGCCTCGTACCAGACCGCCGGCACGGAGAAGGCGATGTGCGGGTCGCCGGCGAGCAACGGCCTGCCGTTCGCGGCACGCGAGCCGCTGATGGCCCAGGCGTTGCTGCCTTCGTACATCGGCACGCCGGCCAGGTCCAGCGCCTGCTGGCTCAGCAGGGCCAGGCGATCCAGCCCGGCGCGCGTAGGCTCGCTCAGCGCGGACACGCCGCTGGCCGCAGAGGCCGGCGCCGCCGGCTGACCTTGTGCCACGCCCTGCGGATACCAGGCCAGGTCGAAGATTTTCAGGTAGTCGGGGCCGAGCTGGTCGCGGATCCTCGTGAGGGCCGGCTCCGTGCGGAAGGCCGCCGCGAAGCTGTAGGCGAGGTAGCCACCGACGCTGAGGGTGTCGGCCACCGTGAAGGGCCGCTTGGGAATGCGCAGCAGCGCGAACTCGATGGGAGCGGGGTGCTCGGCCTGGAACTGGTTGATGCCGTCGAGGTAGGCCTGCAGTGCCTGCGTGGCGGGGGCGAGCGGATCCAGCTTGGCCGCCACGCGATCGGCCTGCTCGCGGATGGCCAGGCCGCGGAAGAGGCGGTCGGTCTCGAGGAGCTTGGGCCCCAGGACCTCGGCCAGCTCGCCGCGCGAGAGCCGGCGCAGGATCTCCATCTGGAACAGCCGGTCCTGGGCATGCACGTAGCCCAGCGCACGGTAGAGGTCAGGCTCGCTTTCGGCCCGGATGTGCGGCACGCCCCACTCGTCGTAGCGCACCTGGACCGCCGCCGCCAGGCCCTTCAGCGGCAAGGTGCCGGAGCGCTGCGGCAACCTGGCCTGCCACATCAGACCCGCCCCGAGGCCGGCGACGAGCAGCAGGACGAACAGGACGAGCGCAAGGCGCTTCAGGGCACGTTTCATGGGCGGAGGACGGCAGCGGCTGAAGAATGCCCCCAGGGCCGGGCCGCTATCCCGGCCCGCCCCCCGAGGGGGTTCGAACAGCCCGGCGGAGCCGGACCTGTTCGAGGCCGGATTCTGCCGCCGCCGGACGCGGCCCTGGCGAGCCCGCCTGGGCGTCAGGCGGCGGGGCCGTTGAGCCGTTCGAGCGCCGCGAGCGACTCGTAGCACGCACCCATGTTGTGGTAGTCGACCTTGCCGGCCGGACTCTTCTCGTCGGTCAGCTTGCGGTTGTCGTGGGTGAGGATGCGGAACCAGGCGCCGTACTGGTGGTCGACGAAATGCTCCCAGGCGTAGCCCCAGAGGCGGTCGTACCAGTCCCAGTAGTGGCCCTCGTGGGTGCGCTCGGCGAGCGCGGCGGCGGCCGCCAGCGACTCGGCCTGCACCCAGTGGTACTTGTCGCCGTCGCACACGCGCATGTGGGTGTCGGTGGCCGGGTCGCCCTCGGGCGCGAAGCCGTACACCAGGCCGCCGTGGTGGCGGTCCCAGCCGTGCTGCACGGCGGAGGCGAAGAGGTCGCGCGCGCGGTGCAGCATCCAGCTGTCCTCGGGCACCTCGGGCGTCAGGCGCTCCAGCGTCAGCAGCAGCTTGGCCCATTCGGTCAGGTGGCCCGTCTGGAAGCCCCAGGGACGGAAGATGTTGCTGCGGTCGTGGCGGTTGTAGTTCCAGTCGGGGGTCCAGTCGGCCTGGTAGTGCTCCCAGACGAGGCCGTGCGACTGCGCGGCCAGGCGATGCGCCACCGACTGCGCCAGTGTGGTGGCGCGGCGCAGGCAGAAGGCGTCGCCGGTGGCCTCGTAGGCGGCCAGCATCGCCTCGCAGGCGTGCATGTTGGCGTTCTGGCCGCGGTAGGGCCGCACCAGCCAGTCGGCCGTGGCCTCGTCGGCGTACAGGCCGGCTTCGGGCTCCCAGAAGCGCTTCTCCATCAGGCCCATGGTCGCGTCCAGTCCGGCGCGGGCTTCGGTGATGCCGGCCTGCAGCGCGTGGGCATGGGCCAGCAGGACGAAGGCCAGGCCGTAGCAGTGCTGGGTCGAGTCGATCACCTGCTTCTTGCCGCCCTCCCAGTGCAGCAGCCAGGTGTAGCCGCCTGATTCCGGGTCCTTGTGGACCTCTTCGACGAAGGCGTAGGCGTGGCGGGCGGCTTCCAGCCAGGCGGCAGCCCGCGGATGCGTGGGGAAGTGCCGCGCCGCCATGGCGAAGGTGTAGACGTAGCGGGTGCTGCTGACCAGGTGCCGGGTGTGCCGGTCGTAGACGGTGCCGTCGTCGCGGAAGAAGTGGTACAGGCCGCCGGACGGATCCACCGCCCGCTCGTCATAGAAGGCCATGGCCTGCAGCACTTGTTCGCGCAGGAATTCGGCGCTGCGAAAGTCCGGGACGTGTCTCATGCACCGATGCTACGCCGCGGACTTGCGCACTGCAGCAACCCTATGCAACGCGTTGGTCATCGGCATCGAACAGGTGCGCCGACGCACCACGCCAGGCCAGCGCCACGGCTTCGCCCACCTGCTGCGCCACCTTTCCGGGCACGCGCGCCGTCCAGGTGCCCAGGGGCGTGTCGACCATGGCGTAGGTCTCCGGGCCGGTCGGCTCGATCATGGCCAGGGTGCCGGGCAGGGCACCCGCCTCGCCGGCGCCGGCCAGCGTCAGGTCCTCGGGACGGACGCCGTAGCTGAGCGGCGAGCCCGTGGCGCGCTCCAGGGCTGCGCGCTGCTCGGGCGTGGCGGGCAAGGGCAGGCCCAGCGCGTTGAGGCCGTTGTCGCCGCCGCGTTGCGCTTGCACGAAGTTCATGGCCGGCGAGCCGATGAACTCGGCCACGAAGCGCGTGGCCGGGCGGCTGTAGATGTCGTCCGGCGTGCCGAATTGCTCCACCCGGCCGTCACGCATCACCGCGATGCGGTCGCCCAGGGTCATCGCCTCGACCTGGTCATGGGTGACGTAGACCGTCGTGGTTCGCGTGCGCTGGTGCAGGCGCTTGATCTCGGCGCGCATCTCCACCCGCAGCTTGGCGTCCAGGTTGGACAGGGGCTCGTCGAAGAGGAACAGCTTGGGGTCGCGCGCCAGGGCCCGCCCCATGGCCACGCGCTGGCGCTGGCCGCCGGAGAGCTGGCCGGGCTTGCGCTCCAGCAGGTGCGAGATCTGCAGCATCTTCGCGACGCGATCGACCGCCGCGCCGCGCTCGGCCTTGGGCACCTTGCGCATCTCCAGCCCGAAGGCGATGTTCTGCGCCACGCTCATGTTGGGATAGAGCGCATAGCTCTGGAACACCATCGCGATGTCGCGGTCGCGGCTGGGCAGGTGCGTCACGTCGCGATCGCCTATCCGGATGCTGCCGCTGGTCGGCACGTCCAGCCCCGCGATCATGTTCAGCAGCGTGGACTTGCCGCAGCCCGACGCACCGACCAGGATGAGGAACTCGCCGCCCTCGATCTCGATGTCTATGCCCTTGAGGATCTCCACCGGCCCGAAGGCCTTGCGGACTTGTTGGATCGAAAGCGCGCCCATGTTCACCCTTTGACGGCGCCGGCGGTGAGCCCGCGCACGAAGTACTTGCCTGCGACGATGTAGACGAAGAGCGTGGGCAGGGCGGCGATCATCGCGGCCGCCATGTCCACGTTGTATTCCTTGACGGTGCTGGAGGTGTTGGCCAGGTTGTTCAGGCCCACCGTGATCGGCTTGGAATCGGCGCCCGAGAACACGACGCCATAGAGGAAGTCGTTCCAGATCTGGGTGAACTGCCAGATCAGCGTCACCACCAGAATGGGCGTCGACAGCGGCAGCACGATGCGCCGGAAGATCTGCCAGAAGCCCGCGCCGTCCAGCATCGCGGCCTTGATCAGTTCATCCGGCAGGCCGACGTAGTAGTTGCGGAAGAACAGCGTCGTGCTCGGGATGCCCGCCAGCACATGCACCAGCACCAGGCCCCACACCGAAGAGGCCAGGCCCAGCCAGCCGAGCACCTGGCTCATCGGCAGCAGCACCACCTGCATGGGCATGAAGACGCCGAACAGGATCAGCGCGAACATCAGCTCGCTGCCGGGGAAGCGCCACTTGCTCAGCACGTAGCCGTTGAGCGAGCCGAGCAGGGTGGACACGGCCACCGCCGGCACGACCATCATCAGCGAGTTCAGGAAGTAGGGCTGCAGACCGCTGCAGTCGGTGCCGGTGCAGGCCTCGGACCAGGCCTTGACCCACGCCGCGAGACTGGGGCTGGCCGGCAGCGCGAGCAGCGTGCCCTCGCGGATCTCGTCCATGCTCTTGAGCGAGGTCGAAACCATCACGTACAGCGGCGTGAGGAAGACAAGGGCGAAGAGGCCGAGCGCGCCGAACAGCACGAGCCGATGCCAGGAGAGTGCGCGGCCGTTCATCGCTTGGCCCTCAGTTCCGAATAGAGATAGGGCACGACGATGGCGGCGACGGTCGCCAGCATCATCGTGGCGCTGGCCGCGCCCAGGCCGATCTGGCCTCGAGAGAAGGCCATCGTGTACATGAAGGTCGCCGGCAGGTCGGTGGCATAGCCGGGCCCGCCGGCGGTCAGCGCCATCACCAGGTCGAAGCTCTTGACGGCCAGGTGACTCACCACCATCAGCGTCGAGAAGAACACCGGCCGCAGCGAAGGCACCAGGATGCGCCAGTAGATGCGCGGCAGGCTGGCGCCGTCGACCTGGGCCGCCTTGACGATGCTCTCGTCGATGCCGCGCAGGCCGGCCAGGAACAGCGCCATGACGAAGCCGGCGCTTTGCCAGACGCCCGCGATCACGACGCAGTAGATCGCCATGTCTGGATCGACCAGCCAGCCGAACTCGAAATCCTCGAAGCCCCAGCTCTGCACCAGGTGCTCCAAGCCCAGGCCGGGGTTGAGGATCCACTTCCACGCCGTGCCGGTGACGATGAACGACAGCGCCATCGGGTAGAGGTAGATGGTGCGCAGCAGGCCTTCGGCGCGCACCTTCTGGTCCAGCAGGATGGCCATCAGCAGGCCCAGCGCCATCGCGCCGCCGATGAACAGGCCGCCGAAGAGGCCCAGGTTCTTCAGCGCCACCCACCAGCGCTCGCTGTCCCACAGGGTGGCGTACTGGGCCAGGCCGGCGAACTCGTAGTTCGGCAGCAGGCGCGAGGCGGAAACCGAGAGGTAGCCGTTCCAGGCCATCAGGCCGTAGATGAACAGGAACGACAGCACGAAGGACGGCGCGACCACCAGCCGGGGCAGCCAGGAGGAGCGCAGGGCCGGGGCCGCGGTGCTCATTGGAGCCCCTCGCCCGACGAGTACGTCGGCCGATCCCCCGAGGGGATGCGGGCCGGCTTGGGAGCGGCCCTGCGCTCGGCCCGCGGGCAGCGGGTTGACCCAGGATGTCTCATTGGGTCTTCGCCGCCTGGGCGATCTTGTCCATCGCCTGCGAGGCCGTCATCTTGTCGGTGTTCCAGAACTGGCTCACCACGTCCTTGATGGCGCCTTCGGCGGCCGACGGCACGGCCATGCCGTGGGCGATGGAGGGCACCAGCGTGCCGGCCTTGGAGGTGTCGACGAAGTCCTTGGCCGAGGTCTTGGCGCAGTCGTCGAACTTGTCCATGGGCATGCCCAGGCGCACCGGGATCGAGCCCTTGTTCAGGTTGAAGACCTCCTGGAACTCGGGCGCCATGATCTGGCGCGCCAGCTCCTTCTGCGCGGCGATCTTCGACTCGTCCTTCAGCTGGAACAGCGCGAAGGAGTCGATGTTGAAGGTGTAGGCCTTGGCCGTGCCCGGCGCGGGCGTGCAGACGAAGTCCTTGCCCGGCACCTTGCCCGCGGCGATGAACTCGCCCTTGGCCCAGTCGCCCATGATCTGCATGCCGGCCTCGCCCTTGATGACCATGGCGGTGGCCAGGTTCCAGTCGCGGCCCGGGGCGTTCTTGTCGGTGTACTCCTTGATGCGCTTGAAGGTGGCGAGCACCTTCTCCATCGTCGGGCTCTTGAGCGAGGCCGGGTCGAGCTGTACCAGGGCCTTCTTGTAGAAGTCCGGCCCGCCGACGCCGAGGGCCACCGCCTCGAAGGTGGTGAAGTCCTGCCAGTTCTGGCCGCCGTGCGCCACGGGGATCACGCCGGCCTTCTTCAGCGCGTCGGCGGCGGTGAAGAACTCGTCCCAGCTGGCGGGCACCTTGGCGCCGGCCTTGGCGAAGACGGCCGGGTTGGCCCAGAGCCAGTTCACGCGGTGCACGTTGACCGGCACCGCGACGTAGTGGCCCTGGTACTTCATGGTGTCGCTGACCACCTTGGGCAGCAGGCTGTCCCATTGCTCGGCCTTGGCCACGTCGTCCATGTTGGCCAGCACGCCTTCGCGGGCCCACTCCTGGATCGAAGGCCCCTTGATCTGGGCCGCCGACGGCGCGTTGCCGGAGACGACCCGGGACTTCAGCACCGTCATCGCCGAGTCTCCGCCCCCACCGGCCACGGCGAAATCTCGCCAGCGGTGTCCGCTCTTCTGCAGCGTCAGCTTCAAGGCCTGGGCGGCCTTGGCCTCGCCTCCCGAGGTCCACCAGTGCAGCACCTCTATCTCGCCGGCTTCGGCGGTGCCGGCGGCCAATGCCGCTGAAAGGGCCAGCAGCGTGTACTTGATCGTCTTCGTCATCGCTTGTCTCCTTGCGCGGGGATTAGAACCACCACTCCACTTGGGCGCCATAACTGGTGCCTCGGGTCTCGCCATCAAATGCGGGCTGGCCCGTCACATTGCCGGCGGGGGCGTTCCACTTGGCGGTGGTGACGTAGAGGCGGAATTCGGGGCGGTTCCAGAAGTCCGGGCCGGTCGACAGGGTGGGCGCAATGGTCAGCTTGGCCAGCTTCGCCGTCGGGCTGCCTTCGGCCTTGTATTGCGAGTAGCCGGCTTCGGTCAGCAGCTTGAAATTGCGGGTGAAGGCGTAGGAGATGCGGCCACCTAACGAGGCAGACGTGGTGCGTGCGCCCAGGCCATCGGTCTGGCTGGCCAGCAGCAGCATCGCCTGGCCACCCAGCGCGCCCTTCTGGCCGTTGACGCTCTCGACGATGCGCCAGGCCTTGGCCTTGGAGCCGGCGGTGAGGTCGCCGAAGTTGGCGTTGAGGGAAGTGGATCCTTGCGCGAACTGCACGAACAGGGTGTTGTTCAGGCCGGTACCGAAGAGATTGGCCTGGTCGTGCCGCAGGCTCAGGCCGGCGCCGCTCCTGCCGCCGTCGAAGTCGCCTTTGGTCAAGGTGGCGAAAAGGTTGAGCTTGCCGTCCGCGTTGGTCGGGACATCCACCCACTCGGCATTCACGCGGTTGCCTGGATGAACCGCGTCGCCATCGGTGCGGTAGAAGGCCACCCCGAGCTTTCCCGGGCCGACCGGCTGGCCCTTGAAGCCGGCGCCTACGCCGGCCATCTCGACGAAGTAGGTGTCGACGATGTGCACGTCGCCGCGGCGGCCGCGCTCCTTGCCGATCCAGAAGGTCGCGTCGGGCGCGACGTCGAAGCCCTTGGCCTCGGCGAACATCTGCTCGATCTTGACGCCCTCGCCATCCGTGTCGGTGGCGCCGGTCCAGTGGTTGAGCATCAGCACCGCGCGGGTGTCGATGCCCTCGGTCTTGAACCCTTGGGCGAGCTGGAATTCGCCGTAGAAGTCGCATTCGTTGCCCAGCCGGTACTTCATCCCCGGGCTGCCGCCATTGAGCGCATAGCAGGCGCGGGAGGTGTCCGCCGAGGTCAGGCCCGGCCCGCCGCGGAAGTAGCCGGTGTAGTCCAGGGCTTGCGCGCCGCCGGCGGCCAGGGCCAGGGGGAGGGCCGCGAGGGCCAGGGGAAGGGGGTCGTCTCATCGCTCGTGTCTCCTGCCGCTTCTTGGAGGTGGGGCTCGCCGCCACACGAAGCGTTCAAGAAACGTTCATGTACCTTGCGAGTGAGCGAATTATTAAAGAGACATTAACGAAAGCTTTATTGGTGCTTTCCACTAGTTGGAGGGCGCAGACGGGCTCGCACCCTGGGGCGGCCCGGGCCGGGGGCGCAGAAGTGGAAGAACAGGGCGACTCAGCGCGCCAGCGGCAGACGGATCCGCAGCGTGAGTCCGTGCGGCGGCGTCGTGTCGAGCTGCACTTGCCCGGCGTGCCGCTCGACGATCTCGCGCACGATCGCCAGGCCGAGGCCGCATCCGTTGCCCTCGTGGGTGCCGCGCACGAAGCGATCGAAGACCTGCTCCCGCAGGTCGGCCGCGATGCCGGGGCCGGTGTCGCTGACTTCGACCATCGCCTTGTCGCCTTCTCGCGCGACGCGGACGGTCACCTCCGAGCCCCGGCCGGCGTAGTGAAGCGCGTTGTCCACCACGTTGAACAGGGCTTCGCGCAGGAGCAGTGGGATGCCGATCACCTCGACCGGCGTCGCGGCATCGTCGGTCTGCGCATAGCCCAGGTCGATGCCCGCCTGACGGGCCCGCGGCACCAGCTCGGCCGTGAGCTCGCGCGCCAGGCGGGCCAGGTCCATCTTCTGCCGGGCCTGCACCGACGCCGACTCCGGCTCGGCGCGAGCCAGCGTCAGCAGCTGGTTCACCAGGTGGGCGCTGCGGGTAGCGCTCTCGTGCACGCGGTGCAGGCGTGCGAGGAGGGCAGCGTCGCCCTGGGCCTCCTTCAGCGCGAGTTCGGTCTGGCTCTTCAGCCCGGCGAGCGGCGTGCGCAATTGATGGGCGGCATCGCTGATGAAGCGCTTCTGCGCGACGACGTTGTGCTGCACCGCGCCGAGCAGCTCGTTGATGGCCCGCGCCAGCGCGCGCACCTCGCGCGGGGCCGCGTCCAGCTCGATGGCGGTCAGGTCGTTCGGGGCCTTGCCTTCGACCAGGCTGCGCAAACGCACCAGGGGGGCCAGGCCGGCCCGGATGCCGGCCCAGACGATCATGGTCATCAGCGCGATCAGCCCGGACAGCGGCAGCACGGTGTCCACGAGGATGCGGCGCGCCAGCTCCTCCCGGTTGGCACTGTTGCGGGCCACCTGCACCAGCATGGTCTGCTGCGAGCCGCTGTCCTCGCCATAGCTGAGGTACAGGGCAGCCACCCGAACCCGCTCGCTGCCCATGCCTTCGGGCTGCGCGATCTCGCCGTTGTAGAAGTACGGCTCGCCCAGCGCCGGTTGCGCCGGAATGCCGTGCGGCGGCGGCAGGTTGCGATTGCCGAGGATGTACTGCCCGGGCGGGGCGCTGACGGTGAACAGAACCCGGTCGTTAGGGTCCGCCTCGAGGATGTCCTGTGCCGCGCGCGGGAAGTCGACCAGCAATCCATTGCCGATGGGCTTGACCTGCCGCGCCAGCGAGCGCGTGGCCTGCGACAGGCTGGCATCGATGGCCTGGTTGGCGTATCGCGCGGCCAGGTTGTAGGTGACGAACGCACCGACGATCCACAGCACCAGCTGCGGCGCCAGCAACCAGATCAGCAGCTGGCGGTGCAGCGACGGGCCGGTGAGCTCAGGCGCCGGCTTCCGCATCCGCTTCCAGCAGGTAGCCCAGGCCGCGCACGGTGCGGATGGCCAGGCCCGACTGCTCCAGCTTGCGGCGCAGGCGGTGGATGTAGACCTCGATCGAGTTGGTGGCGCTCGCCGGCTCGGTTCGGTCCAGCGCCCAGGCCTGCTGGATCTGTTCCTTGGTGACGACCTTGTCGCGTTGGGAGAGCAGCAGATCGAGCAGCATCCACTCGCGGGGGCTGAGGTCCAGCGGCTCGCCCCGCACGATGGCGCGGCGGGTGTCGCGGTCGAAGCTCAGGTGGCCCATTTCCGCCGCGTGGTCCAGGGGCCGGGTACGGCGCAGCAGGGCACGCAGCCGCGCCTCCAGTTCGGGAAAGTCGAAAGGCTTGGTCAGGTAGTCGTCTGCGCCGGCATTGAGGCCGGCCACCCGGTCGTCCAGGCTGTCCAGCGCCGTCAGCACCAGCACGGGCAAAGCCGGCTTGGCCGCGCGCACGCGCTTGAGCACCGTCAGGCCGTCGACGAGGGGCAGCCCGAGGTCGAGGATCGCCACGTCAAAGGGTTGCTTGAGCAGCAGGTACTCGGCCACCGCGCCGTTCGGCGCGTGGTCCACCTCGAATCCGGCCTGGCGCAACTGGGCCGACAGGGCGTCCGACAGGATGGCGTCGTCCTCGGCAAGCAAAAGGTTCATGTTCGAAAGCTTAACGCCGGCCGGACGCCCGGCCCATGCGGTGAACCCCGGCACCGCGCCGGCTGCGCTGGCAGAGAATCGCCGCTGCTTCCCCGCCCGAGAATCGTTTCGCCCGATGCCGCTGATCCCGCTCGACACCCACACCGCGCTTTACGTGGTGGGTGTCGTCTACCTGCTGATGTCCGGCCTGGTGTGGACGATCGTGCGGCGCCACCACGACGGCACCGCCACCTCGCTGTGGTGCGGCGGCGGGGTGCTGATCGGCTCGACCTACCTGCTGTACGCGCTGCGCGATTCGGCGCCGCGTTTCTGGACCGTGCTGCTGCCGGTGGCCCTCGGCCTGCTGGGGCTGGGCCTGCGCATCTGCGCGCTGCTGCGCGAGCGACGCAAATGGCAATGGTGGCGCGAGGCCATGGCGTTGACGGCATTGGCGATCGTGCTTTCCCTGGCGGCGGATCTCGGAGGCATCGCGCTGCGCCGGCCGCTCGTGGGCGGCCTGATGTCCCTCGCGGCCTTTTCCCTCGCGGTGCTCGCCCACCAGGTCGGCCGCCTGCCTACCGGGCGCGGCGCCGAGCTCATCAGCGGGGCGTACGCCTTTCTCGGAGCGACGTACGTGCTGCGCCTGCTCGGCACGCTGTTGGGGCTTTTGCCGCCGCCCTCCCTGCGCCCGACGCTGGACCTGGTGCTCGTGATCGCCGGCGGCCTGGTGGCGGGCATCTTCGGCAGCGTCGGCTATGTCGGCCTCGCGCTCGAAGGCACTCGCCTGCGCCGCGAAGCGCAGGCCCGCGCGCTGGTGCAGGAGCAGATCCAGCGGGAAGCGGCCGAAGCGCAGGCCGCCGCCCTGGGCGAGCGGCTGGCCGAACGCGACGAGTTCGTGCGCGTGCTCGCACACGAGGTGCGCCAGCCCCTGAACAACGCTTCGGCGGCCCTGCAGGGGGTCGAGGCTGCCCTGCAGGCCGAATCGAAGCAGGACCGCGCCGAGGCGCAGGCTCGCCTGCAGAGAGCGCGCAAGGTCATTGGCCACATCGTGGGGGCCCTGGACAACACCCTGGCCTCGACCACCATGCTGGCCAGCGTCCAGCCGCTCTCGCCCCGGGATGCAGACGTCAACATGCTGGTCGAACTCGTGATGGGCGACCTCGATCCGACGCAGCGCGGCCGGGTCACCAGGAGCCCTGCGACACACGCCCGGACGGCGGCCATGGACATCGGCCTGATGAGGCTGGCCCTTCGCAATCTGCTGGCCAACGCGCTGGCGTATTCGCCCGCCGGCTCGCCGGTGGCCCTGTCGATCAGTGACAGCGACGAGCCGCTGGGCCTGGTCTTCGAGGTGCGAGACGAAGGCCCCGGGCTTTCGACCGAACTGCAGCAGCGCCTGTTCGAGCGAGGCGCCCGTGGCGACCACGGGCTACCGGGACACGGCCTGGGCCTGCACGTCGTGCGCGAGGTCATGCGCCGCCATGGCGGCCATGCCGGCTGGGCCCCCAACCCCCCAGGCGGCAGCGTCTTCAGGCTGTGGCTGCCGCTGATGGAAGAGGCCTAGGGCCCCGAGCGCACTCGGGGCCCCAGGCTTGCGGCCGAATGTTCAGCTTCCCCAACCCCCTCCACGAGGGGGCTCCGGCAAGCTCGACGACTCCTCCCAGGCCCTCCTCCAGGAGGAGGGTTCCAGATGAATGAAGAGATGCGCTGCTGGCCATCAAGGGCCACGCCCGAGCGCCTCGGGCTCCTAGACCGCCCGCAAGGGCGCCCTGAAGATGTAGCCGACGCGCGACTGCGACTGCATGGGTACCACCACCGGCGTGGCGCGCTCGATGCGGCGACGCAGGCGGTACAGCGTGGCGCTCAAGGTGTTGTCGGGCTCGTCGGTCACCGGGCGGCCGAGGCGAACGCAAAGCTGCTCGCGAGTCACCGTCTGGCCTTCGGCTTCGGCGAAGCATTGCATGACGACCAGGTCGCCTTCGCTGAGGTCCACCCGTACGCCGTCGGGCGCCACGAGCTGGCCCGCGTGGCGGTCGAGCACCCATTCCTTCGAGCCGGACTCGGTGGCGATCACGCGCCGGTGGACCGCGCGGATGGCGACGACCACCTGGTCGAAGGTGACGGGCTTGGCCAGGTGCATGTCCGCGCCCGCGTCGACGACGGACGAGAACACGTCCTCGGCGACCCGACCCGAGACCACCAGGACCCCGGCATGGGTGCGCCGGCGCAGCACCCGGATGAGCTCGACCCCGTCGATGCCGGGCAGCATCAGGTCGACGAGGTAGAAGCCATAGCTGAAGGGGGCGGTGTCGGCCAGCAGCTCGTCGCTGTCGGCGAAACGGTGGACTTGCACGCCCAGGCTGCGCAGATGCTGGGCCAGGAACTCGGTGTACTCGACATCGTCGTCGACCAGCGCGATCGATGCCGGCAAGGCGTTGGATTCAGTGGGTTGCATGAGAGCCGATCACGGGTTCAGGAGGTTGATTCTAGGCAGCCACGCTCAGTAGTGGTGCATGAAGGTAAACGATTCCACGGGAAGCCCCTACATTGATATCCGTCAAGCCGAAGGGCAAGATGGGCCGGCGCCCTCAACACTAAATCAAGGGGCGAAAAGGGATGGGGCGCACATGCTTGACGCGGCGCTTTTCGAGAGCATTGCTGAAGATTCGCCCGGGGCCATCGTGCTGGTCGGGGAGGACGGCAGGATCCGCTTCTGGAATCGAACGGCCGAGGCCATGTTCGGGCACGCCCGCGGGGCGACGATCGGGCAGCGCCTGCATGAGTTGCTGTTGCCGCAGGAAGAGCAGGGCGCGCGCCGCGGTGGCACGCATGCCTCGGTGAGCAGCGGCGATGCGACGACGTTCGACACGGTTGCGCGCTGCGCCGATGGGTCGCTGCTGTACGTGAGCGTGGCGGCCCGGCCGCTGAAGGCCCGAGATGGCGCCGCGGCGGGCCAGGTCTACAGCCTGGCCGATGTGACGCTGCTGCGCACTCGGCGCGATGCCCAGCTGCTGGAGGCACGCTTTCGCGACCTGCTCGATTCCATGCCAGACGCGGTGATCGTCGTCAACGAGATCGGGCGCGTGGCCTTCGTCAACCGGCAGGCTGAAGTCATGTTCGGCTACGGCGCCCAGGAGCTGGTCGGCAGGCCGCTGGAAACGATGATGCCCCCGCGCTTCCGGCCCGGGCACGGCCGGCACCGCGAGCGTTACATGGCCCAGCCGCACACCCGGCCCATGGGCCAGGGGCTGGAGCTCTACGGCCAGCGCAAGAGCGGAGAGGAGTTCCCGGTCGAGATCTCGTTGAGCCCGCTGCGCACCGACGTGGGCATGTTCGGCCTGTCCGCCATCCGCGACATCAGCGAGCGCCGCCGGGTGGAGAAGGCCCTGGAGGACAAGAACGTCGAGCTGGAGCGCGCCAACCGCGCCAAGGACCGCTTCCTGGCCACCATGAGCCACGAGCTTCGCACCCCGCTGAACGCCATCATCGGCTTCACCGGCATCCTGCTGATGCGGCTGCCCGGGCCGCTGACCACCGACCAGGAAAAGCAGCTCGCCATGGTGCAGTCCAGCGGCAAGCACCTGCTGTCGCTGATCAACGACCTGCTGGACCTGGCCAAGATCGACTCCGGCGGCATGCAGATGAACCTGGTGTCCGTCGATTGCCACGCCCTGGCCGAGGAGGTGGTCACCTCGCTGAAGCCGGCGGCCGGGGGCAAGCGGCTGGAGCTGCTGCTGCAAGCGCCGAAGGGGCCGGTGACGGCCTGGGCCGATCGCCGGGCCCTGCAGCAGATCCTGATCAATCTCGCCAACAACGCCATCAAGTTCACCCAGCAGGGCCGGGTCGAGGTGTTCGTCCGACCCGAGACAGGGCCAGAGGGGGAGGGCCGGATCGTGCTGGGCGTGGCGGATACCGGCGTCGGCATGACGCCGGAAGAGATGGCTCAGCTGTTCCAGGCCTTCACCCAGGTGGGGCACGCGAGCCAGCGGGCCAGCATAGAAGGCACGGGCCTCGGGCTGCACCTGTGCCGCAAGTTCGCCGAATTGCACGGCACCACCATCGAGGTCGAGAGCACGCCCGGCGTGGGCAGCCGGTTCTGGCTCGCGCTCAAGTCCGCACCCGCCGAGGAAGTTCGACCATGAGCAAGCCCTGCCTGCTGGTGGTGGACGACAACGCGATCAACCTGGCGCTCATCAGCTACCTGCTCGAAAGCTCGGGATGCGAGGTGTGTGCGGTCGAGAACGGCGCGCACGCGCTGGCCAGGCTTGAAGAGGGCCGGCACTTCGATCTGGTGCTGTGCGACATCCAGATGCCGGTGATGGACGGCTATGAACTGGCCGGCCGCATCAAGGCGCGGCCGGAATGGAGCAGGATCCCGCTGGTCGCCGTGACCGCACTCGCCATGGTGGGAGACCGCGACCGCATCCTCGCCGCCGGCTTCGATGCCTATGTGTCCAAGCCGATCGACCCGGCCAGCTTCATGGCCACGCTGGCCACGCTGGTGCCGGCATTGCATTCCGGGCCGGCCATGCCCGTGGCCGCGCCGTCGCCTCCGCCGCTGGCGCCGCCGCCGGGCCAGACCATCCTCGTGCTGGACGACACCCGCTACAACGTCGAGATGAAGCGCAACCTGCTCGAGCCGCTGGGCTACCGGGTGCTGACCGCCGAGACCGCGGCCGCGGCGTTGGACCTGGCCCGAGCCGAGCAGCCCGACCTGATCATCAGCGACGTCGGGATGCGCGAGGGCAGCGGCTTCGATTTCATCGCGGCCGTCAAGGCCGAGCCGGCGCTTCGAGACATCCCGTTCCTTTTCCTGTCGGCCACGCACTGGGACGAGGCTTCTCGTGCCCGCGGCATGGCGCTTGGTGCGCTGCATTACCTGCGCCGCCCGCTGGACACGGAGACGCTGCTGGCCGAGATCCGGCGCGCATTGGCCTCGCGCGACCCGGCGGCGCGCTAGCCGCGCTTGGGGGCGCTCAGCACTCGACGATGTTGACAGCGAGCCCGCCCCGGGCGGTCTCCTTGTACTTGGTCTGCATGTCGGCGCCGGTCTCGCGCATCGTCTTGATGACCTTGTCCAGGCTGACGTGGTGGGTGCCGTCGCCATGCAGCGCCATGCGGGCCGCATTGATCGCTTTCACCGAAGCGATGGCGTTGCGCTCTATGCAGGGGATCTGCACCAGCCCGCCGACCGGATCGCAGGTCAGGCCCAGGTGGTGCTCCATGCCGATTTCGGCGGCGTTCTCGGCCTGGGCCGGCGTGCCGCCCATGACCGCAGCCAAGGCGCCCGCGGCCATCGAGCAAGCCACGCCGACCTCGCCCTGGCAACCCACCTCGGCCCCGGAGATGCTGGCGTTCTCCTTGTAGAGGATGCCGATGGCGGCGGCGGTGAGCAGGAAGTCGACCACGCCGGTGTCCGTCGAGCCGTACACGAAGCGGTGGTAGTAGTGCAGCACCGCGGGCACGATGCCGGCCGCGCCATTGGTAGGAGCGGTCACGACGCGGCCGCCGGCGGCGTTCTCCTCGTTCACGGCGAGGGCGTAGAGATTGACCCAGTCCATCACCTGCAGCGGGTCGCGCAGGGCGGCCTCGGGATTGGCGGTGAGGTCTCGGTAGAGCTGCGGCGCGCGGCGCTTGACCTTGAAGCCGCCGGGCAGCACGCCCTCGTTGCGCAAGCCGCGGGCCACGCAATCCTGCATCACGCGCCAGATGCGCAGCAGGCCGGCGTCTATCTCGGCGTCCGTGCGCCAGTGGCGCTCGTTCATGCGCATGACCTGGGCGATGCTGAGCTGCTCGCGCTCGCAGACCTGCAACAGCTCTTCGCCCGAGCGGAACGGCATCGGCAGCACGGTGGCGTCCGGTGCGATCACCTTCTGGCGGGTGCCGTCCTGCGCCACCTCGTCGCTGACGACGAAGCCGCCGCCGACCGAGTAGTACACGCGGTTCTCGACCTCCTGGCCGGCCTCGTCGTACGCCACGATCCGCATGCCGTTGGCATGGAAGGGCAGCGACTCGCGGCGCAGGAAGACGATGTCTTCGGCCTCGTCGAAAACCACCTCGTGCTCGCCCAGCAGCACGAGCCGCTTCGCCCCGCGGATCGCATCGAGCAGGGCCGGCACCGAATCCACCTCGACCGTGTCGGGCTCATGGCCGGCCAGGCCCAGCAGCACCGCCTTGTCGCTGCCGTGCCCCTTGCCTGTCGCACCGAGCGAGCCGTAGAGCCAGCAGCGGACCCGCGCGGTGCGGGCGAGCAATCCTTCGCTGCGCAGGCGGCCGGCGAACAGCCGCGCCGCCCGCATCGGGCCGACCGTGTGCGAGCTGCTCGGCCCGATGCCGATCTTGAAGAGGTCGAAGACGGAGACGGCCATGGTGGGTGGGGCTACTCGTTGTAGGCGCTGGTGGGCACGCAGCTGCAGAACAGATTTCGGTCGCCGTACACGTTGTCGACACGGCCGACCGGAGACCAGTACTTGTGCTGGCGCAGCTCGGCCACGGGGTAGGCGGCCTCTTCACGGCTGTAGGCGTGCGGCCAGTCGGCCTTGAGCAGGCTCTGGGAGGTGTGCGGGGCGTTCTTCAGCGGGTTGTCGTCCTTCGGCCAGGCGCCGCTCTCGACCTTGCGGATCTCTTCGCGGATGGAAATCATCGCGTGGCAGAAGCGATCCAGCTCGACGCAGGGCTCGCTTTCCGTCGGCTCCACCATCAGCGTGCCGGCCACCGGGAAGCTCAACGTGGGCGCGTGGAAGCCGTAGTCGATCAGGCGCTTGGCGACGTCCTCGGCGGTGACGCCGGAGCTTTCCTTCAGCGGGCGCAGGTCGAGGATGCATTCGTGAGCCACGCCGCCGCCCTTGATGCCCTCGATGCCGCCGCTGAAGTGGATGTCGTAGTGGTCGGAGAGCTTTGCCGCGACGTAGTTCGCGCTCAGGATGGCCGTCTCGGTGGCGTGCTTCAGGCCATCGGCGCCCATCATGCGGATGTACATCCAGCTGATGGGCAGCACGGCGGCATTGCCCAGGGGCGCGGCGCTGACGGCTCCCACGCCGCCTTCACGCGCGAGGCCGCCCGTGGCATGGCCGGGCAGGAAGGGCACCAGGTCCTCCACCACGCAGACCGGGCCGACGCCGGGGCCGCCGCCGCCGTGCGGGATGCAGAAGGTCTTGTGCAGGTTCAGGTGGCTCACGTCGCCGCCGAACTGGCCCGGCGCGGCGATGCCGACCAGCGCGTTCATGTTGGCGCCGTCCACGTACACCCGGCCTCCGTACTGGTGGACCATGGCGCACAGCTCCTTCACCCGCGGCTCGAACACGCCGTAGGTGGAGGGGTAGGTGATCATGATGCAGGCCAGGTCATCGCGGTGCTGCTCGCACTTGGCCTTCAGGTCTTCGAGATCGACGTTGCCGTTCTCGTCGCACTTCACCACCAGCACCTGCATGCCCACCATGTGGGCGGAAGCCGGGTTGGTGCCGTGCGCGGATTCGGGGATCAGGCAGACCTTGCGATGGCCCTGGCCGCGCGAGGCATGCCAGCCGCGGATGGCCAGCAGGCCGGCGTATTCGCCCTGCGAGCCGGCGTTGGGTTGCAGGCTGATGCCGGCGTAGCCGGTGGCCTGGCAGAGCCAGTCGCGCAGTTGGGCGTCGAGCTCGGCATAGCCGGCCAGCTGGTCGGCCGGCGCAAAGGGGTGGATCTGCGCGAACTCGGGCCAGGTGATGGGGATCATCTCGCTGGTCGCATTCAGCTTCATCGTGCACGAGCCGAGCGGGATCATGCTGCGGTCCAGCGCCAGGTCCTTGTCAGCCAGGCGGCGCAGGTAGCGCAGCATCTCGGTCTCGCTGTGGTGCGTGTTGAAGACCGGGTGCGTCAGGAAGGCCGAGGTGCGGCGCAAGGCCTCGGGCAGCCGCAGCGCGACACCGCCGGCGTAGTCCTCGACCTTCGGCAGTGGCTGGCCGTCGATGGCAAACCAGTTCCAGAGCGCGGCGATGTCCTCGCGGGTGGTCGTCTCGTCGAGCGAGATGCCGATGTGACGGGGCGACAGGCGGCGCAGGTTGGCGCCCCCGGCCACCGCGCGGCCCATGATCGCCTCGGTGTGGTCGCCGCTGTCGATGGTCAGGGTGTCGAACGCATAGGGGTTCAGCACCTTCCAGCCCAGCTTGGCCAGGCCCTCGGCAAGGATGGCGGTGTAGCTGGCCACGCGTGTGGCAATGCGCTTGAGGCCCTCTGGGCCGTGGTAGACCGCGTACATGCTGGCGATGACGGCCAGCAGGACCTGCGCGGTGCAGATGTTGGACGTGGCCTTCTCGCGGCGGATGTGCTGCTCGCGCGTCTGCAGCGCGAGCCGGTAGGCCGGGTTGCCGTGGTTGTCGACACTGACGCCGACGAGCCGGCCCGGCAGCGACCGCTTGAACTCTTCGCGGCAGGCCATGAAGGCGGCGTGGGGGCCGCCGCCGCCCATGGGCACGCCGAAGCGCTGGGAGTTGCCGACGACGATGTCCGCGCCCCATTCGCCCGGAGGCGCCAGCAGGGTCAGCGCCAGCAGATCGGCCGCCACGATGAAGGCGGCGTTCTTCGCATGCGCCTGCTCGACGAACTCGCGCATGTCGTGCACCAGGCCCCCGGTGGCAGGGTACTGGGCCAGCACCGCGAAGTAGTCGTGCTCCTGCATCAACCCCGGGGCGAAGCCGACCAGCACTTCGATGCCCAGCGGCTCGGCGCGGGTCTTGACGACCTCGATGGTCTGCGGATGGCAATCGCCGGCGACGATGAAGGTGTTGCTCTTGCTCTTGACGCTGCGCTTGGCGAGCGTCATGGCCTCGGCCGCGGCGGTGGCCTCGTCCAGCATCGAGGCGTTGGCGATGGCCATGCCGGTCAGCTCGGCGACCATGGTCTGGAAGTTGACCAGCGCCTCCATCCGGCCCTGCGAGATCTCCGCCTGGTAGGGCGTGTACGCGGTGTACCAGGCCGGGTTCTCGAGGATGTTGCGCAGGATGACGCCCGGGGTGTGGGTGCCGTGGTAGCCCTGGCCGATGAAGCTCTTGAGCACCTGGTTCTTCGCCGCCACCGCGCGCAGCTCGGCCAGCGCCTCGGCCTCCGTCGCCACCGGCGGCAAGTCCATCGGAGCACCGCGCACGATGGACCTCGGCACGACGGCATCGATCAGGGCCTGGCGCGAGGCGGCTCCCACCACGCTCAGCATGTGCGCCTCGTCGGTGTCGTCCGGGCCGATGTGGCGGGCGATGAACTCGCCGTGGTTTTCGAGGGCGTCGAGGGGAGTATGGGCGTGCATCAGCATGGCGCGGGTGAACGGAATGCGGCGAACAGCGGGGCGGGGCGGTGGCGGGCACCGCCCAGGGAGGAACGCAGGGGACTGCGGCTTAGAGCGTCTTGAGCAGGGCGTCGTAGGCGGGCGGGTCCATCAGCTGGTCGAACTCGCCCATCTCGATCACGTGGACCTTGAAGAACCAGCCATTGCCCATCGGGTCGGTGTTGGCCAGGGCCGGATTGGCGCGCAGCTCTTCGTTGACCTCGACGACTTCGCCGGTCACGGGCATGTACAGGTCGGCGGCGGCTTTCACCGACTCGACGACGCCGGCCACTTCGCCCTTCTTGTAGGTCTTGCCGACCTCGGGCAGGTCGACGAACACCACGTCGCCCAGCGCGTCCTGCGCATGCAGCGTGATGCCGACCACCGCGGCCTCGTGGTCTTCGATGTTGATCCACTCGTGATCGGCAGTGAACATGGTCGTCATGGGCAGGGCTCCTCGGGGGAAAGAGTTCAGGAAAGCAAGAGGTTGATTCAGCGCCGGCGGGTGGTCAAGGCGGTCGACCCTGGGGCCGGGGGGAGGGCGCGGGTGTCAGCCGCGGTGGTAGCGGTGCGGCGTGAAGGGCATCGCCGCCACGCGCATCGGCAGGCGCTTGCCGCGAACTTCGGCATACACCTCGGTGCCGGTCGCGGTGTGCGTGCTGGGCAGGTAGGCCATGGCGACCGGCTGGTTCACCGTCGGCCCGAGCGTGCCGCTGGTCACGGCTCCCAGCGCCGTGCCATCGGCTGCCACGATGGGGGTGCCTTCGCGCACCGGCGCGCGCTCCAGGCCCACCAGGCCGACGCGCTTGCGGGGGGCGCCGCCGGCGAGCTGCGCATCGATCACCGACGCGCCCGGGTAGCCGCCCGCCCGCGCGCCGCCGGCCCGGCGGACTTTCTGGATGGCCCAGGTCAGCCCGGCCTCGACCGGCGTGGTGGTGGCATCGATGTCGTGGCCGTACAGGCACATGCCGCCCTCCAGCCGCAGCGTGTCGCGAGCACCCAGCCCGGCGGGCTTGACCTCCGGCTGTGCCAGCAGCTCGCGGGCCAGCGCGACGGCCTGGGCGGCGGGGACCGAGATCTCGAAGCCGTCTTCGCCGGTGTAGCCCGAGCGGGTCACGAAGCAGCGCGCACCGGCCAGCGTAAAGGCGCCGCCGGTCATGAAGGTGAGGGCGGCCACACCCGGGTTCAGGCGAGCCAGCGCCTGCGCCGCGAGCGGACCCTGCAACGCGAGCAACGCCCGGTCGGGCAGCGGAACGACCTCGCAGCGGCGGCCGATGTGCTGGCGCAGGTGGGCGATGTCTGCGTCCTTGCAACCGGCGTTGACGACGACGAACAGGTCGCCGAAATCCGCCAGGTCGGCGGCCGCCGGCCGGCTGATCATGAGGTCGTCGAGCAGGCCGCCCTGGTCATTGGTGAAGAAGGCGTAGCGCTGCTTGCCCGGTGCCAGGTCGACCACGTCGACCGGGACCAGGGTCTCGAGCGCCGCCGCGGCGTCCGGGCCGATCAGGCGCAGCTGGCCCATGTGGGAAACGTCGAACAGCGCGGCGGCTTCGCGGCACTGTTTGTGCTCGGCCATGAGGCCGGCGGGGTATTGCACCGGCATCGCGTAGCCGGCAAAGGGCACCATGCGGGCGCCCAGTTCGAGGTGCAGGGCGTGCAGCGGGGTCTGCTGCAGGTCGGAGGCGGAGGCGGGGGCGGCGGAGGACATCGGGGCGCGTTCCTTGTCGTCGAGGGCAATCCTGAAAACCTGAATCGGTTGGTTGCCCTCGCTGTCCGCTTTACCTGAGAGATTGACGGCGCCGGTGGATGCCCGGTGCCGCTTGCCCCTTCGGTGGACGGGTTCGAGACCCGCCTCTCTCCAGTGAGGAACGCCCCGCATCCTGATGCGAAGCGCTTGCCAGTCCTTTTGCCTGAGCGTTCGAGGGGTGTCGCCCTCTGCGCCTTCGGCGGCCCCGGGTGGGGCTCTCTCCTGGCAAGCGGGCAGTGTAACCGAGCACCGTCGCTCCGCACTGGCGGCGATACATTGGCCGCGAGTCATTGGATGGAGCGTGGACATGCTGACCCAGGACGATCCGCTGCTGCTGCGTCACGACGATGCGCGGGGCGTGGTGACGGTGACGATGAATCGGCCCCAGGCCTTCAACGCCCTGTCGGAAGGCATGCTGGATGCGCTGCAGGCCGAGTGCGACGCCTTGGCGAAGGACGAGTCGGCCCGCGTGCTCATCGTGGCCGCCGCCGGCAAGGCCTTCTGTGCGGGCCACGACCTGCGCGAGATGCGCGCTGCGCCCTCGCTGGGCTATTACCAGCAGCTGTTCGCTCGTTGCGCCAAGGTCATGCAATCCCTGCAGCAGCTGCCCATTCCGGTGATCGCCAGGGTCCAGGGCGTCGCAACGGCGGCGGGTTGCCAGCTCGTGGCCAGCTGCGACCTGGCCGTCGCGCTGCGCAGCGCCCGCTTTGCCGTCAGCGGCGTCAACCTCGGACTGTTCTGCTCTTCACCGGCCGTGGCCCTGAGCCGCAACATGGGCCGCAAGGAGGCCTTCGAGATGCTGGTGACCGGCGAGTTCGTGGACGCGGCCGAGGCGCAGCGTCGAGGCCTGGTCAACCGCCTGGCCGATGACGTCGCCGGACTGGACGCCGCGGTGGAGCAACTGGCCGCCAGCATCGTGGCCAAGCCGCGGCAGGCCGTGGCCCTGGGCAAGCAGTTGTTCTACCGGCAGCTCGAGGCCGGCGTCGCGGCCGCCTATGTCGACGCCGGCCACACCATGGCCTGCAACATGATGGACGAGGCGGCGCTCGAGGGCGTGCTGGCCTTCGTGGACAAGCGCCCGCCGGCCTGGGGGCGCTGAGCGGGTCTACTCGTTCTTCAGCGAGATCTGCCCGCGCACCTCACCGCTGGTGTACTTGGCGGTGTGCACGTTGGCGTAGGCCACGCCGGAGCGGATGGCACGCACCAGTTCGCCGAACTCCGCCGCGTCCACCCCCTGGCCGGCCGGGCCGATCACATTGGCTGCCGTCAGCGAGCCAGTCACTGTCCCGTCCTGCACGCAGGTGGGCGCGAGGCCGGTGGGATCGGTGTTGAAGGTGGTCTGGCAGAGAAAGACCATCACGCCGCCGTTGACGCTGGTCTGTCCGATGTGGATGTGGGCCTGGCGAACGTCGCCCTCCAGCCCGGTGTAGCTGAGTTCATAGTCGATCACGCCATCGTGCTCCCTGATGGTCGCCCTGAAGCGCCCGCTGGCGGCGGTGGCGATGGCCGGGACCTCCGAATAGCCCTGGAGTCGGCTCTGGGCGCGATCGGCGGCGCCCGAAGGGATGGCCAGCGTGGCCAGTGCCAGGGCGCTGGCGAGGGTGAAGCTTCGCTGCATACGGGACTCCTCACTCGGTGGAGCGGCCAGCGGCCGCGGGGCGGGTACCAGGCCAGGCCGCCGCGGGCGGCGGCGGCCGCAGCGGTCTGCGCCTGCGCCGTGGGTGTCGTTCCCACGGGTCGGCCGACTCCGGGAAAACCCGCCGTCCAGGGTCGCTTGCCCAGGCGGGCCTCAAGGCGAACGCTGATCAAGCCGATAGCCCGGCATGGATCCCTATCAGACCGGACTGGACCTGGGCGCGCACGAGGCCGTGCTGCTGGGCTTGTGCCTCCTGGGCGCCCTGCTTTCGGCCGGCTGTGCCGTCCTGTGGCGGCGCGCTCTGCGGCGCCAGGGCGACCTGCGGGCGGAGCTGGCCCACGCCACGGCGGCACTCCAGCAACGAGGTGACCGAGGCGAGCGCACAGGCGGCATGATGTCTCGCTGCCAGTTCGACCGCGCATTGGACGAGGCGGCGAAGCAGGCCCAGGGCAATCCCGCGGGGTTCAGCCTGCTGTACCTCGACCTGGACAACTTCCGCGAAGTCAACGACGCGTTCGGCCACGACCACGGCGACCGGCTGCTGGAGCATGTCGCCTCGCAATTGGTGGCCTGCGTGGGCCGGCGTGCCTGCCGTGTGGTGGCGGACGAGTTCGCCCTGCTGGTCGAAGGCGACCTCGCGGCCGGACACCGGGCTGCCGAACGGGTGGCCAGCGCGCTCTCCAAGCCTCTGGCTTTAGCCCAGGCGCGCGTGCAACTGGCCTGCTCGATCGGCATCGCCCACTATCCCGAACATGGCGCGCTGCCGATGCTGATGCCCAATGCCGTGCTGGCCATGCGCAGCGTGAAGCTCGCCGGCGGTGCGGCGCAGGCGCAGTACCAGGCCCAGATGGGCGAGGGCGCTCGCGAACAGGCGGCGCTGCTGCAGGACCTGCGCCAGGCGCTGGAGCGCGGTCAGTTCGAGCTGTACTACCAACCCAAGGTCGATGCCCGCAGCCTGCAGGTCACGGCGGCGGAGGCGCTGCTGCGCTGGCGGCACCCCGAGCGTGGGGTGGTGAGCCCGGTGCAGTTCATTCCGCTGGCGGAGCGCTACGGCCTCATAGGCCCGATCGGCCTGTGGGTGATGGAAGAAGCCTGCCGCCAGGCCGCGCAATGGCGTGAGCTGGGGTTGCGCATGCGGGTGGCGGTCAACATCTCGGGCTACCAGATGCGGCAGGACGACATCGTCGACCGCATCCAGATGGCCCTGTCCGGCCACCGCATCCCGCCCGGCCGCTTCACCTGCGAGATCACCGAATCGGTGGCCATGGAGGACACCGAGGTCACCCGCCGTGCCTTCGCGCGGCTGCGCGCGGCGGGCGTGCATGTGTCGATCGACGACTTCGGCACCGGCTACTCCAGCCTCGCCTCGCTGCGGCGCCTGCCGGCTGCCGAGCTCAAGATCGACCGCGCGTTCGTCTGCGATCTGGAATCCAGCGCCGATGCGCGCTCCATCGCCGAGGCCATCGTGCAGATGGCCCACACGCTCGGCCTGCGCGTGGTCGCCGAGGGTGTCGAGACCGAGGCCCAGCGCGACCTGCTGGTGGCCATGGGCTGCGACGAGCTGCAGGGCTACTTCTTCGCGCGGCCGATGACGGCCAAGGCGCTGGAGCTGTGGGCGACCGGCGACATGCCGCATGAAGCGCACGACTTCCGTCCTTCGCTCTTCGGCGACACGCTGCCCGGCGAGATGGACGCTATGCCGTCTTCGCCGCCTCCACCGCGGCCTCGGGCGTCGTCACCGGCCCGCGCCCGCTGAAGCGGTCCAGCGCCAGGTAGATGACCGGCGTGATGTAGAGCGTCACCGCCTGCGAGAAGACCAGGCCGCCGACGACGGCCAGGCCCAGCGGCTGGCGCAGTTCGGCGCCGGCGCCCAGGCCCAGCGCGATCGGCAAGGCACCCATCAGGGCTGCCAGCGTCGTCATCATGATCGGCCGGAAGCGCAGCACGCAGGCCTCGCGGATCGCCTCGGGCGGCGTCAGGCCCTGGTGCCGCTGCGCGTCGAGCGCGAAGTCGATCATCATGATCGCGTTCTTCTTGACGATGCCGATCAGCAGCACGATGCCGATGGTGGCGATCAGCGTCAGGTCCTGACCGAAGAGCATCAGGGTCGCCAAGGCGCCCACGGCGGCAGAGGGCAGGCCTGCAAGAATCGTCAGCGGGTGGATGTAGCTCTCGTACAGCACGCCCAGCAGCACGTAGATGACCAGCAGCGCCGCGACGATCAGCACCGCCTGGTTGCCCTGCGAGCTCTTGAACACCGCCGCGTCGCCGCCGTAGCTGGCGACGATGGTGGCCGGCATGCGGATCGCCTCTCGCGCCTGGTCGACCTTGGCCGTGGCGTCCCCCAGCGCGACGTTCGGGGCCAGGTTGAAGGACACCGTCACGGCCTGCAGCTGGCCGACGTGGTTCACCGAGGTGGGGCCCACCGTGCGCTCCACCGTGGCGAACGCGGACAACGGCACCAGGGCGCCGCTCGAGGAACGCACATAGATGCCGGACAGGGCCCGCTCGTCCTGCTTGGCTTCGGGCGCCACCTCCATGATCACCTGGTAGCTGTCGGTGGGCAGGTAGATGGTGGACACCTGCCGTTCGCCGAAGGCGCTGTACAGCGCGGTGCGCACGGCGTCGATCGACACGCCCAGCGTGTTCGCACGGTCGCGGTCGATCTTCAGCTGGGCCTGCAGGCCGCGCAGCTGGGCATCGGTGGTGACGTCGCGGAAGATCGGTTCCTCTCGCAGCTTGTCCTGCAGCTTCAGGGCCCAGTCGTTCAGCTCGTCGGCCCGCACGCTCTGCAGGATGTACTGGTAGCGCGCCTTGCTCTGCCGCCCGCCCAGCCGCAGGTTCTGGATGGGCTGCATGTAGACGTTGATGCCGGCCACCTCGCGCAGCTGCTTGCGCAGGCCCCCGATGATCTGCTTCATCGGTTCGCGCTGACCCTGAGGCTTGAGGTTGATGAACATGCGGCCGGTGTTCTGCGCGCCGCCGGTGCCGCTGCCGTTGAAGGAGCTCACCGTGGCCACGTTGGGGTTGGCGCGAACGATCGCGGCGGCGCGCTCCTGCAGGCGGACCATCTCCGTGAAGGAGGTGTCTTCGGGGGCCTCGGTGGAGATCGAGATCTGGCCGATGTCCTCTTCCGGGAAGAAACCCTTGGGCACGATGTAGAAAAGCCAGGCCGTGGCCACGAAGGTCGCCACCGCGACGACGAGAACGAAGCCCCGATGCCGCAGCGCCACGTCCAGCGAGCGGGTGTACACGCCCAGCACCGCATTGAAGCCGCGCTCGAAGGAGCGCACCAGCAGGCCCGGCGCCTTCTTGTGCTCTTCGTCGCCCAGGAAGCGGCTGGCCAGCATGGGCACCAGCGTCAGCGAGACGAAGGCCGAGACGATGATGGACAGCCCGACGATCACCGCGAACTCGTGGAACAGCAGGCCTATCACCCCCGGCATGAAGAAGATCGGGATGAACACCGCCACGAGCGAGGTGGAGATCGAGATGATGGTGAAGCCGACCTCGCGCGAGCCGCGCAGCGCCGCCTGGAAGGGCCGCTCGCCCGCCTCGATGTGGCGCACGATGTTCTCGAGCATCACGATCGCATCGTCGACGACCAGGCCCACGGCCAGCGTCAGACCCAGCAGCGAGATGTTGTCCAGGCTGTAGTTCAGGTCCCACAGCAGGGCCACGGCGCCGATCAGCGAGACCGGCAGAGACAGGGCCGGGATGGCGGTCGCCACGAAGCGGCGCAGGAACAGGAAGATCACCATCACCACCAGGGCGATGGTGCCCAGCAGCGTGAGGGACACGTCGTGCAGCGCATCGCGGATGGAGACCGAACGGTCGTTGACCGGCGTGACCACGACCGACTGCGGCATCTCCTTCTGCAGCAACGGCAGGGCCTCGCGCACCGCATCCACCACCCGGACCGTGTTGGCGCCCGGCTGACGAAAGATGGCCAGCGAGATCGAGGTGTCGCCATTGACCGTGGCCCAGGTCTTGAGCGACTCGATGCTGTCCTCGACGCTGGCGACGTCCCTCAGCCGCACCGGGCCGCCGGGGCGGTTGGCGACGATCAGGTCGGCGAACTCGGCGGCGTTGCGCAGCTGCCGGTTGGCCTGCAGCGTCAGCGTCTGGCGCGGTCCGTCCAGCGTGCCGACAGGGGTGTTGACGTTGGCCGCCTGCAGGGCGCTCGACAGCTCGTCCAGCCCGAGGTTGCGGGCCGACAGCGCATCCGGGTTCACGCGCACGCGCACGGCGAATCGCTTGGCGCCGAAGATGTTGATCTGCGCCACGCCGTCTATCGTCGACAGTGCCGGCGAGATCACGTGCTCGGCGAAATCCTGCAGCTCGGTGGGCGCGAGCGAGGGCGAGGTCAGCGCGATGAAAAGCACCGGCGCATCGGCCGGGTTGACCTTGCGGTAGGACGGCGGCGAGGTCATGTCCTGCGGCAGCGCGCGTTGCGCGCGCAGCAGGGCGGCCTGCACGTCCACCGAGGCGGCGTCAATGTCCCGGCCTTCGTCGAACTCCAGCGTGAGCGAGGTGTTGCCCAGCGTGCTGGACGAGCTGATGGTCTTCAGCCCCGGGATGGTCTGGAACTGCTTTTCCAGCGGCAGGGCCACCGAGGTGGCCATGGTGTCCGGGCTGGCGCCGGGCAGCGATGCGCCGACGTTGATCACCGGCGTGTCGTAGCTGGGCAGGGCGGCGATCGGGATGCTGCGATACGCGATGACGCCGGCCAGGACGATGGCCGCGTTGAGCAGCACCGTCATCACAGGACGGCGGATGAACAGTTCCGACAGGTTCATGGTGCGGACGCCTTGCTCTGGGCGCCCGATGCAGCGACGGCCGAGTTGCCTTCGTGGCTGCGCTCGACCACCGTGGCGCCGGGGCGCAGGTTCTGCCGGCCTTCGAGGACGATGCGCTCGCCGGCCTTCACGCCGGAGACGACGGCGTCGTCCCCCTGCGAATACGCGACCTGCACCGGGCGGGCCGCTGCCTGGCCGTTCTGGACAACGTAGACGATGTCGCCCCGCGAGCCCTGGATGATCGAGGCCTGCGGGACCACCACCGCGTCACGCAGCGTCCGGGCGGTCATGTTCACGGTGACGAAGGCGCCCGGCCAGAGCTTGCCGTCGTCGTTGTCGAAGACCGCCTTGACCTTGACCGTTCCCGACGCCGAGTCGACCTGGTTGTCGACGAACTTCAGGCGGCCCTGGCGCGTGGCACCGCCGTCCGGCAGGTTGGCGCTGACCTGTGCGCCACCACCGGGAAGTGCTCCCAGGGCGTCGGCCAGGTGCCGCTGCGGGAGGCTGAAGGCGATGGCGATGGGTTGCAGCTGGGTGATGGTCAGCAGCGGCGTCGTGTTGGCCTGCACCGCCGTGCCGGCGTAGACATTGATCGTGCCCACCCGCCCGGCGCTGGGGGCGGTCACCTTCGCGTACGAAAGCGCGACCCGGGCGGCCGACAGCGCGGCCCGGTCAGCCTGCACCAGCGCGGCCGCCGAATCGACGGCCGCCTGGTTGGCGTCGACCTGGCCCTGGGAGATGAAGTTCTGCGCCAGCAGCTCGCGGCTGCGCTGCAACTGGCGCTGTGCATCGGCCAGCGTGGCCTGATCCTTGGCGACCTGGGCCTGGGCCTGGGCGACCAACGCCTCGTTGGTGCGTGAATCCAGCGTGAACAGCAGATCGCCCGCCTTGACGAACTGTCCCTCGCGGATGTGCACCTTGTCGATCACGCTGGTCACCTGCGGCCGGACCTCGACGCTGGACAGCGGCGTGACGGCGCCCGTGGCGCTGAGCGTGACGGCCACGTCCTGCTGGCGTGCGGAGACGGTGGACACGCCGATCGCGGCACCGGATGCCGAAGGGCCGGCGGCGGGGGCGGACGCGGCTGCCGCGGTGCCGGCGGCGTCAGGACCCGGGTGGCAGGCCGCCAGGATCACGGCGGTGGCGAGGGCCGACGAGACGGCGGCAAGGCAGGGAAGGTCTGGCCAGTTCATTGTTCTTGGGGCGGTTCGTCTTGTTGTTCAGGCGGACGTCGGCGGCACCACGAAGACGGTTCGCAGCACTTCCAGTCCGGCATTCAGCGTGCGCAGCTCCTCGCCGCTGCGGGTGGCGAGGACTTGCGCCAGCTCCTTGCGCGCGCCCCGCCGGATGGCCGCCAGATGCGCGGCGCCTGCTCGGGTGAGGTGCAGCTGCGACCGGCGCCTGTCTTCGGGGGAGGTTCGGGGTTCCACGTCGCCGGCGCGCACCAGCCGTTCGACCATGGTGGATGCCGTGGGCAAGGTCACGCCCAGAAAGGAGGCCACGGCGCTGACCGAAGCGCCGGGCTGCAGGGCGATGAAGTTCAGGCAGCGGAACTGCGGGACGGTGAGTTGTTCACCGACGTGACGGCGCATGGCATGGCGCAAGGCATCCATGATGGCCGGAATCACTTCTAACACCTCGGCGGCGCTGTCGTCCGCCGCGGGAGGTGTGGACGGAACGGAGCGTGGCATTACTTAGTGGGGCTAATCAATGGCGCTAGGGTATCACCGGCCCCTGCGTGGCTCGAGCTAACGGGTCAACTTCACGCATGGAAACCTTGGTTCACGCAGGGCACGGCGGCCCTGTCATGCGGCGATGCCGACGCGGTTGCGGCCTTCGCGCTTCGCTTCGAGAAGCTTGTCGTCGGCGGCCTTGAGAAGCGCGTCGGGCGATGCGGGATCGAGCGAAGTGTCGGCGACGCCGGCCGAGAAGCTCAGGCCCTGCAGCGTGATGCCGTCCCCGATGTCGAAGGACTGGGCGCGCCAGCGCCGCAGCAGGACGTGGACCTTGCGCCGCGCGCCGGCCGCGTCGGTGCGCGGCATCAGCAGGCAGAACTCCTCGCCACCGTAGCGGCAGGCCACGTCGCTGCGCCGGCATTGGTCGGCCAGCAGTTCGCCGAAGGTGGCCAGCAGGCGGTCGCCGGCGGCGTGGCCGTACTGGTCGTTGACTCGCTTGAAATGGTCCAGGTCGATGATCGCCAGCGCCATGGTCTGCGACTCTCTTTGCGCGAGCGCGAACAGCGTCGGCAGCGCGTCGTTCAGGTGGCGGCGGTTGAACAGGCCGGTCAGCGGATCCTGCGTCGCCTGCTGGAGCAGGGCCTCCTGCAGCGCCCGGACCTGCTGGACCTGGCGTGTGAGCTCGACGTTCATCGCCGCCAGCTCGGCCCGCGCCCGCTCCAGGCTGCGGCGGTGGGCGTCGTTCTCGTCGAGGCGGTGCTGCAGGCGCAGCAGCTCCGTCTGCAGGGCGGCGGCCTGGTAGCGCGCGAGCGAGGCCATCTGGGTCTGCATGCGCTGCAGGCGCTGGCATTGGCGAAGGGCGGCCAGGGCCGCGGCGGGCTGGCCGGCGGCCGCCTGCACCTCGCTGAGCACACCGAAGAACTGGGCCCGCATGCGGACGCTGCAAGGGCTGCCGGCGTCGTCGATCACCTGGTCGGCAGAGGGCAGGAGGGCGGCCAGCGCGTCGTCCTGCCGCCCTTGCATGTGAGCCAGCAGACCGGTGGCGGTGACGCGCTCCAGACGCTCGTCCGGCAACAGGGCCTCGCCCTGCGTCCAGGCCCGCTGCACGAGCTCGGCGCCCAGGCCGGTGCGGCCGGCGCGCAGGGCGGCGATGGCCAGCGTCTCGAAGTGCGCGGCCATGCGGCCGCGGCCGCTCGGGTCGGCGGGCAGGGCCAGCAGGGCCTCGACGTCGGGCAGGCTGTCGACGGCCCGGCCCAGCTCCGTCAGCCCGATGACCCGGTTGATGCACAGCACGCTCTGCAGGCGCGGATTCTTCAGCGCCGCCACGCGCGACAGCCCCTGCTCGACGTGCATCAGCGCATGCTCGTAGTCGCCGATCTGCAGCAGCTCATGCGAGAGGTTGCAGTGCAGGACGGTGTCGAAGCCTCGGCCGCCGCGCGGACCGGCATGCCGAAGCGCCTCGAACATGTAGGCGAAGGCCTGGGCCGAGTCGCCCTGGGCCGAGTAGCAGCCGGCCACGGCGTTCAGCAGCACGCCGAGCTGCTCGTGTCGCAGCACGCGCACGCCCTCGTCGCGCAGCGGCAGCACGAGCTGCAGCGCCTGCTGCACCTGCCCCTGGCGCCAGAGCGAGCGGGCCAGGCCTGCCCCGGCCAGCAAATAGCCGGGGCGGTCGCCGACCGCATCGAAGCAGGCCTGGGCGCGGCGCAGCTCGACGGCCGCCTCCGCCGCGGTGGCGTAGAACAGCATGTGGAACCCGAGCGCGAGGCGGGCCCAGCCCTCGGCCGTGGTGTCTGCGTTGCGGCAGGCGCCCTCGGTGGCGCGCTCTGCCAGGGCCCTTGCCTGGGCCGAATCCACATGCAGCAGGTTCCAGGCCCGATGGGCCTGGCGCAGGAAGCCGGAAAGGCGGGCGGTCGGCATGCCGGGATTGTCGGCGCCCTGGGGCCCGCCGGGGACTGGAAGTTATGCTGCCCGGCATGCCGTCACCGCAGATCTTCCTGAGCTACCGCCGCGACGACGCGGCGGGTCACGCCAGGGCCATCGGGGGCGAACTGGCGCGCCGTTTCGGTGCGGACCGGGTCTTCATCGATGTGGACGACATCGCTGCCGGGCAGGGCTTCGCCGAGGTCATCGAGCAGGCGGTCGTGGGCGCCGCGGTGCTGCTGGTGCTGATCGGGCCGCGCTGGCAGGGCGAGCGCGAGGGGCATCCTTCGCGTTTGTTCGACGCCGGCGACTTCGTGCGGCGCGAGGTGGCCGTCGCGCTGCGCCGTGGCGTGCGCGTCATCCCCTTGCTGCTGGACGGCGCGCGGATGCCGACCGCCGACGAGCTGCCGCCCGACATGCAGGCCCTGGCGGGCCGGCAGGCCCTGGAGATCGACCACGGGCGCTACGCGGCCGACGTGGAGCGGCTGCAGGCCGAATTGCAGACCTTGCTCGGCAGCCCGGGAGCCGGGCCGCACCCACCGGGCCGCCGCGCGGCCTGGGCCGCCGCTGGCGTGCTGGGCCTGGCGCTGGCGGGCGCCGGGCTCTGGCATGGGCGAGAACCCGCCCGGCCGGCCATCAATGGCCAGTGGGTGGCCGAGGTCGCCTACGACTGGCCCGGCGCGAACTACCGTGAGAGCTTCGACTTCGAGGGCGGCGGCACGGACCTTCGAGGCAGCGCTGCCTTTCTCGGCGTGGCTCGCGGTGTCGAGCAAGGCCAGGTGGCGGGGCACGGCCTGAGCTTCGTCACCCGCAGCGCCGAACTGGGTGGCGCGCAGACGGTGCATCGCTACAGCGGCCAGCTGGTGGATGGCGAGATCCGCTTCAGCATGCTGACCGAAGGCGGCAGCACGCCCCACGTGCCGGTGGCCTTCGTCGCCCGGCGGGCGGACGCCGGCTCGGCACCCGCTCGCCGGTGAGCGTCCTCAGGGCGAGTCCACCTTGGCGAGGTTGTCCGCCGAGTTGCGGTCGATGCGCTTGTTGAACGGATCCACGCCCACGAAGACCGCTGGCCGGTCCACCACCAGCGTCACTGTCTGCCGCCCGCTGTGCAGGCGCTGGCGCTGGAATGCCAGCACCGACGCGGCGGTGTAGCCCGGGCGTCCCGGCTCTTCGCTGAAAACGCCCACGTCGAAAGGCTCGTCGAGCGGCGCCTCGGTCTCCTTGCCGTGGCCGTCGGCATAGAACTTGTGCGCCTCGACAACGAAGCTCACCTCGTACTTGCCATCGGCACGGCGTACGCTTTTGGCCTCCACCGCCTTGGCATCGAGCAGGGTGATCTTCTCGAACAGGTCCTGGATGAGCGCCTCGTGCTCCGGCCCGGCCTCCTCGCGCAACAGGCGCAGGAAGTCGGTGGTGTTGGGATAGGGCGCGGCCTTGAAGGCGTACTGCTGCAGCAGCCGCGCCATGGCCCGGTCCACCTTGTCCTCGCCGACAGCCTCCTTCAGCCAGTAAAGCGCCAGCGAGCCCTTCTGGTAGTGGATGTAGGGCTGGTCCTCCACCCGGGCGAGCGGCAGCTCTTCCAGCACCTCGCCGCCGCGGCGCCTGAGGTAGCGGTCGAGTTCGTACTTGAGGAAGCGGCGCATCTGCTCCTTGCCGTACATCTGCTCCATCACCAGCAGGGCCGAGTACTGTGCGAAGCTCTCGACCAGCATGGTGGCGCCCTGTTGGTTGGACGGCACGAGCTGGTGGCCCCACCACTGGTGGCCGATCTCGTGCGCGGTCACGTAGGTCACGACGTCGATCTTGTCGTCGCCGCCCAGCTGGGCCAGGAAGCCGATGTCCTCCGAGTAGGGGATGGTGTTGGCGAAGCTCTGGGCGAAGGTCGCGTAGGCGGGGAACTCCAGGATCCGCGCCTGGCGGAACTGGTAAGGCGAGAAGCGCTGGCTGAACAGCGACAGCGATGCCTTCATGGCCCCCAGCATCCGGTCCACGTTCAAGTCGTGGCCGGGGTGGAAGTAGACCGCCAGGTCGACATCGCCGGCGCGGTCGCGCCTGACGTCGTAGCGTGCCGACTGGATGGAGAAGAAGTCGTTGATCGGCGCGTCGGGCTTGAAGTGCGCGGTGCGGCGGCCGTCGTGAACGGTGTCGGACACGGTGTAGCCGGGCGCGATGGGCGTCTGGTCGGCATCGGTCGTGACGGTGATGTCGGCCTCGACCCAGTCGCTTGCCACGCTGAACACGCTGCGGGCCCGACCCGATTCATCCTCCAGGGTCGGCGGCCTGAGGTCCGGCGGCAGGCCGTACTTGCGACGCTTGGCACGGTCCTTCAGGAGGCTGTCGCGCGACATGCCGATGAACGGCGCGATCTCGGTGTTGTCGACGAAGCTGCCGTTGCGAACCAGGCGGGTGAGCGGAGCACTGTTCGGAAAGCCGAGTTCCTCCAGCGTGGTCGTGAAGCGCAGCTCCCGCACCTCGCCGGGTTGCATGGCCGGCTGCAGGCGATAGATGCGATAGGGGAAGCGCTCGTACTGTTTCTCGAGCACGGCGCCGTCCATGGCGACCTGGTCGATGCGCAGGCGCTCGTTCCAGTTCAGGTGGATCTGGTCGATGGACTGGCCGCTGCGGTTCTCCAGGCGATACCGGCCGGCGGTGACCGCGCGGGCTTCACGCGGGTAGAGCTGAACGTCCAGCGTGACGCCGGTGACGCGCGGCAACGGCAGCTTCTCGAACGGCAGCAGTTCGCGTTCGGCATCGGCCAGCCACTGGTCGTGGTCGGGCGATGTCTGGTAGTGGTTGAGGATGTTGGTGTTGTAGAAGATCCAGGCGCCACTGGCGGCCCAGGCCGCGAGGGCACCACCGCCCAGGGCGAGCGCGCTACCGCGCAGGCGCCGGGGCAACGCGGCCAGGCGTGGGCGCAGGGCGGTCGTCGTGCCGCGGCGCCACAGCGCATAGGCCAGCACCGCCAGCAAGGTGGCGAAGGCACTCCAGTAGAGCTGGAACCAGGCCTGGCCGATCCAGAACCTGTCCATGCCGTTGAAGTCGGACAACGGCACGGCCGGGCTGCCGCCGTAGTTGTAGAGGTTGTGCTCGAAGCCCGCCGAGGACAGCGCCACGGCCGCGACGACGTACAGCACCATCACGCCCCAGCCGATGAACTTCTGCGGCACCAGCACCTGCACGAAGACCGAGAGCACCGCCAGCTGCAGCGCACCGATCACCGACGGCAGGACGAACCACAGCGCGTAGGCGCCGGGTTCGAAGTGGGTGTAGCCCTTGAGGACCTGCACCAGCATCCCGGTCGCCACGGCGACCGCCGAGGTCGCGGTCAGCACGACGGCGATGGCGAGGATCTTGGGCAGCAGGTGGGTCCAGTCGGGAGCGGAAGTGGCGTCGATGAGCTCGTGCAGTCGCTGCTCGCGATCGCGCCAGACCAGTTCACCCCCATAGTAGATCGCGATGATCATCGGCATGATCTGGAAGGAGTCCTGCAGGGCCTTGACCATCCAGCGCGTGACCGGCACGGCCGAAGCGCCATACCACTCGCCGGCGAACCAGGCCGAGAAGCCCGCGTTGATCACGCCGATGAACAGCAGGACGAAGAAGGCCGGGCTGCGGAAGACGAGGGCGAAGTCGAAGCGGGCCAGGCGCAGCAACTGCTCGAATGCCGCCGCAGGGACGGGGCTCGCTGCAGAGGCGCTGGGTCGCGCCGGCGCGGGGGTGTCGGCGGGCGCGGCCGCGGCGCGCCTGGAAGGCGTCTCGAAGCGGAAGATCCGCCACGTCACCGCCAGCAGCGCCAGTGCAATGCCTGTCCAGAGCAGGCGGTTGGCCAGCAGCAGACCAGACACCGGAGGCAGCAGCGTGTTCCGGTCCGAGGCCGTCCAGTACTTGGTGGCAATCGCCAGCGCCGACAGGCCGAAGGGGTCGGACAAGGCCGAGGCGGTGTCGTGCTGCAGGTCGCGCAGCCACAGGCGCGTGACGCTGGCCAGCACCAGCATCGCCACGGCGCCGACGTAGGTCCACATCATCGAGCGCGTGGCCGTGGCGAGCGCGAAGAACGCCGCCCCCGTGATCAGCAGCGTCGGCAGGCCGAAGACGAACAGGGCGTACAGGTAGTGGCCCGGCATGAAGGGCCCGACCTTCTCGGCGTCGAGCCATGGCATGAAGGAGCCGATGGCGACGCCCAGCGGCACCGACGCCAGGACCAGCAGCGCCGCGGCGACCGCGCCGGAGAAGCGGCCGCCGAGGTAGGCGCCCTTGCCGATGCGGGTGCTTCGCAGGATGGGGGCGAAGCCGGTCTCGTCGTCTCGCAGCACCGGTCCCGCGACCATCGCGACGACGATGAAGACCGCGAACAGGCTCATGATCCCCAGCGTCTGCACGATCGCGAAGGGCGAATTGATGTTGACGTTGCCTCGGCTGCCGATCTGGATGGTGTCGACCGTCGTCGCGCCGAAGGCGAGCAGGAAGAACAGCGCGCAGCCTACCCAGAAGACCGGGCTCCTGACCTGGTAGCGCCACTCGAAGCGGGTGATGGCGGCGAACATGGTCAGGCCGCCTTCAGTTCGGCCGACCCGGCCTGGCGGTGCAGGCTCAAAGTCGAGAAGTAGACGTCCTCGAGGCCGGCTTCCACCGGCGTGAAGCCTACGCCGGGTGAGGTGTCGGCGAGCACGCGGATCACCGTTCGGCCGGCGCGCAGCCGCGTCGCGATGACGTGCTGGCGCTCGCGGGCCGAGGCGAGTTCGTGCTTGTCTATGCTGGCCTGCCAGATGCGGCCCTGGAGCGCTGCGATCAGGTCGGCTGGCGTGCCGGTCTGCACGATGCGTCCTGCCACGAGGATCGCCATGCGGGGGCAGAGGTCGGTCACGTCGTCGACGATGTGCGTCGACAGGATCACGACGACGCTTTCGCCGATCTCCGACAGCAGGTTGTTGAAGCGGTTGCGCTCCTCCGGATCCAGGCCGGCGGTGGGCTCGTCGACGATGACCAGCCTGGGGTTGCCGATCAGGGCCTGGGCGATGCCGAAGCGCTGCCGCATGCCGCCGGAGAACCCGGCGATGGCCTTCTTGCGCACGTCCCACAGGTTCACCTGGCGCAGCAGCGAGTCCACCAGGTCCCGCCGCTGGCCGCGGCCGCCAATGCCCTTGAGAACAGCCAGGTGGTCCAGCATGTCCTCGGCGGTCACCCTCGGGTAGACGCCGAAATCCTGCGGCAGGTAGCCCAACGTGGCTCGAAGGGCCGCGGGCGTCTTCAGCACATCGATCTCCGCGAACCGGATGCTGCCGGCACTGGGCACCTGCAGGGTCGCCAGGCAGCGCATCAGCGAGGACTTGCCGGCCCCGTTCGGGCCCAGCAGGCCGAACATGCCGGGTGGGATGTCGAGCGACACATCGTCGAGGGCGCGCGTGCCGTTCGGGTACACATGGCTCAGCTTCTGGATCGACAACATCGGAGTCCCCTGGGGCTTTGAAAGGTGCCGCACTGTGAGCCAAGTGCCTGGCCACGGCACGGGCCGGTCGACGGAAGCCGGCGAGTGTGCGACAGGCCGTCGCCTGGCACGGACGAACGGTGAAACCTGCCGCCGCCGCCGCGACCATGGGTTAGGCTTGGCCGATCCAACGACCGAGGAGGTGCCCCGTGGCCGACAAGATCCTGGTGTTCTATGGTTCCTACCGCTCGGACCGCATGGGCATCCGCCTGGCCGACTATGTGGTGGCTGGCCTGAAGGCTCGCGGCGCCGAAGCCGAACTGGTCGATGCGAAGGCGGTCGACCTGCCGATGCTGGACCGGATGTACAAGGAGTACCCGAAGGGTGAAGCGCCGCCGGCGCTGGAGGCGCTGGCGGAGAAGATCCGCACCGCCGACGCCTTCGTCTTCATCACCGGCGAATACAACTGGGGCCCGCAGCCCGGCCTGAAGAACCTGACCGACCACTTCCTGGAGGAATGGTTCTGGCGCCCCGCCGCGATCGCCAGCTACTCGGCGGGTCGCTTCTCGGGCGTGCGCTCAGGCTCGATCTGGCACGCCATCCTTTCGGAGATGGGCATGGTGGTCGTGTCCAGCACGCTGGCCGTGGGGCCCATCTCGCAGACGCTGGATGCCGATGGTCAGCCCACCGGCCCGGCGGGCGACGCTTTGCAGCGCGCATTTCCGCGGTTTGCGGACGATCTGGCGTGGTGGACGGAAGCGGCGCGGGCGCAGCGCGAGCGCAAGGCGCCGCCTTATTGAGCGTCACGGGGAGAGGGGGAGGGTGACGAGCCTGACCCCGGCACTGGTCACAACGGCTAGGGCTGCTTGGTTCCCCACCTGACCCGGTTGGCCGCGCTTCCATGCGAGGAGGCCCGTCACCCGCGATTCTAGTCGACGAGGCGGGCTGTCCAGGCCGAAGAGGCCTTGTCGAACTGTGACCAGCGTCTCGACGCAGGACCGGCGCTTGTGGCTTGCGGACCGGCCGTCATTCACTCGACGGCCAGCCAGACCAGGCCACCCACGGCGGCCAGGGCGCCCATGGGCAGGCCCCAGCGCTCCAGCCGAGAGACGGCGTCGCCTGCCACCACCTCCACCGGGACCGGTGTGTTCTCGAGCACGCGGTTGGTGACCGAGTCCTCCAGCATCCGGGTCACCGAGTTCTTGCGCGCGGTCCCCATCACGATGTGGTGTACGTCCAGCCGCCCGGCCTCGCGGCAGATCTCTTGCGCCCGGTCGCCCACCGCCCAGTGCGTCTGGCAGGGGACGCCGGCCTTCGCCACCACTTCGTTCGCGCTCGCCATGGCTGTCTCGGCCTGCGCCTGGTGCCACGCATCGCGGTCATGCCGGCTCAGGTAGTTGGCGATGTGGCGCGACAGGCGTGGCTGGACGTTCAGCAGGTGCAACTCCAGCTCGTGGTGCCGTTGGTATTCCGCCACTGCATGGCGCAGGGCGCGCAGGGCATTGGGCGAGCCGTCGAACGGGACGAGGACGCGAAGCATGGCGGTTTCTCCTTCGGCAAGGGATTCGATGGCGACCGGCGGCAGTTCCTCGGCAGCGCTCGCGCCCAGCGGCTTGCGTTCGGCGAACTCGGCCAGGCGCGCATGGATGCGCGATTCCAGCCGCCGGTGGTTCTTCAGGAAGCCTGCCCACAGGATAGCCGGGATGGCGAGCCACAGCAGCGCACCGACCACCGGGGTCTCGTCCAGCCACGGGCGGATCACCGGCTCGTGGCCGATCATCTTCACCGCCGTCCAGACCAGAACGGCGGCGCCGAGATAGACGACGCCCGGGAAGCGGTCGACGACCTTGAGGACCATGGTGCTGCCCCAGACGACGATCGGCACGCTGATCAGCAGGCCGACCACCACGAGAAGGTAGTCGCCGTGGGCTGCGCCGGCCACCGCCAGCACGTTGTCCAGGCCCATCGCTGCGTCGGCGACGACGATGGTGCGCATGGCGCCCCAGAAGGTGGTCGCGGCGGGGCCGTGCTCATCGCTGCCGCCTTCCTCGGGCAGAAGCAGGCGGTACGCGATCCACAACAGCAGGGCGCCCCCGGCCAGCAGCAGCCCGGGAACCTTCAGCAGCCAGACGACGGCCACCGTCATCAGGCTGCGCACGGCGATGGCTCCGACCGCACCCCACACGATCGCGCGCTTCTGCAAGGCCGCAGGCAGCGCCCGCGCGGCCAGGGCGATGACGATCGCGTTGTCGCCGGCGAGCACCACGTCGATCACGACGATCGCCGCGAGGGCGGTGATGAATTGCGTCGGGTCCATGGGTTCATCCTGCGGCCGCGTCGAGATGAATCGATCGCGAATCGCGATCCATTTCGAATCGCGATGGACGAGCCACGCGTTCAGGCCCATGAAAACCCCCGCTGCGGCCCGGCACGCCGAGTGCTACAAGGAAATTTGCAAAGCGGGAGTAGTTCCGTGCGAGGCGTCCGAGCCTGTCGGGCGCCACGTATGCCGCGACGTCGTCAATACGGTCTGCAGAGCCCCTGGCTCCGCAGCCCCGGCGCGCGGGTAGCCTTGGCTTGGACAAGACCTTTGCCTTCCCTGTTTCACCGAGGAATGGCAATGGACGAGTTCCGACCCGCGCCGGCAGGCGCACCGCGCCGCTATCTCCGCCACGGCATGCTGCCCCATCTCGCCGCCTTCGAGGCGGTCGTCAGGCTCGGCAGCGCAACCCGCGCCGCGGAGGCCCTGTGCATGGCCCAGCCGACCCTGTCAGGCCATCTTCGCAAGCTCAGTGATGCGCTGGGCGTGCGCCTTTTCGATCTGCGAGGCAAGCGCCTCGTGCCCACCGCTGCGGCGCGGGTGTTGCTGGCCGGCACGCGGGACGCGTTCGCCGCGCTCGAGAGGTGCGAGCGGGCGCTGTCCGCTCTTCGGCATGAAGACGCCGGGCCGCAGTGAACGCGTGAAACTGTTACGTCGGCGGATGGCGGTGCCGCTATGCTCGGCGCCCGTTTCGATCACAGGAGCCCCCATGCTGTCCGCCCGACGCCTTGTCGCCTTGGCTTTTCTTCCGGCCATGCTCACCGCCTTTTCCCCGGCATGGTCCGCCCAGCCGCACATGGAAGCGGCACTGGCTCACCTCGAGCAGGCCCTGGCCGAACTGAAGCAGGCCAGCGCCGACAAGGGCGGCAACCGTGCCGACGCCATCCGGGCCACCGAGAAGGCGATCGCCGAAGTGCGGCGCGGAGTCGAGTACGACCGCACGCACCGCGCCCCCGGCGAGGGGCTGCGACGCTGAGTGGCCGTCAGCGCAGCTGAAGATCGTCGTCGCCGAAGCGGATGCCCAACGGTTCGATCAGCAACTGCTTGGGCCCGGCCTCGACGCGGCCCGCAACGCACGCGGCTACGCCTTGCGCCTGCGCGATGGCGACGGTCCTGTCGGCGTCCTCGGCCGCCACGAAGAGCGCGAAGCCGGCGCCCATGTTGAGGGTCGAATAGGCCTCGCGGTCATCCTGCCGCGCATGCTGCTGGATGAACTTCAGCACCGTCGGCACCGGCGGCACCGTGTGGATGCGATAGGTCAGCGTGCCCGGGTGGCGCAGCAGCTTGCGCCAGCCGTGGCCGGTGATGTTGGCGCAGTAGTGCATCGCGACGCCGGCCTTGGCCAGGGCCTCGGTGACCGGGCTGTAGAGCGTCGTCGGCGCGAGCAGGGCTTCGCCATAGGAAAGGCCGGGAGCCACCTCGGTCAGGTAGCCCTGCGGCAGGCGCTCGACCAGCTTGCGAGCGAGGCTCAGCCCGTTGGCGTGAATGCCGCTCGAAGCCAGCAACACGATCGCGTCGCCGGGCGCCATCGCATCCCCGACGGACAGGCGCGACTTGGGGCTCACGATGCCGGTGCACGAGGCCGCCAGGTCGATGCGGCCGGATTCGACGATGCCGGCCAGCGCCGGCGTCTCGCCGCCGCCCCAGGCCACGCCGCAGACGTCGCAGGCCTTCTTCCAGCCTTCGACCAGGGCTTGCGCGCGCTGGGCGTCGCCGAACCAGTCGCTGCCGCCGGCGGCCCAATAGGCCTGCACGACCAGCGGGGTGGCGCCCACCGTGATGAGGTCATTGACGGCCATCGCGATCGTGTCCTGCGCGATGCCGGCGTAGTAGCTCTTGCCCGTCAGCGCCTTCATCTCGTCGGCCACCAGGGCCTTGGAGCCCAGGCATTCCACGATGCTGGCCAGGTAGAACGGCCCGACATCCACCACGTAGGCAGACTCCCCGCGCGAGGCCTTCACTTCACTGAAACCGTGCCCGGCCAGGTGGCCGGCTGTGGCGGCGGCGGCCCGCTGCGCGGCCACCTTGAGAGGATCGATCAGGTCGTAATTGACGCCGGCCTGTTCATAGCTCAGCGTGCCGGGGGAAGAGGGCGTGGAACTCATGGGGCGGGATTATCGGCCAGCCGTCACCCGCGACCGTTCCAGGCGCAGGCGCGGCCGCTTCGACGCGGCTGCGCGCCGGCCGTGCGGGCATGGTCCGGCCCGTAGAATCGACCCTCATGAGCTATGTGGTCCTGGCGCGCAAATACCGTTCGCGCAATTTCGAGGAAATGGTCGGCCAGGACCATGTGGTGCGGGCCCTGACCCATGCGCTGGAACAAGGGCGCCTGCACCATGCGTACTTGTTCACCGGCACGCGAGGCATAGGCAAGACGACGGTCTCGCGCATCCTGGCCAAGTGCCTGAACTGCATCGGGCCCGATGGCACTGGCGGCATCACGGCCAGGCCCTGCGGCGTGTGCACCGCGTGCCGCGAGATCGACGCCGACCGCTACATCGACTACACCGAGCTCGACGCCGCCAGCAATCGCGGCATCGACGAGGCGCGGGACCTGATAGAGCGCGCGTCCTACAAGCCCAGCGTGGGCCGCTTCAAGGTCTTCATGATCGACGAGGCGCACCAGCTCACCAAGGATGCATTCAACGCGCTGCTGAAGACGCTCGAGGAGCCGCCCGAGTACCTGAAGTTCGTCCTGGCGACGACCGACCCCGAGAAGATGCTGCCCACCGTGCTGAGCCGTTGCCTGCAGTTCAACCTGCGGCCCATGGCGCCCCAGACGGTGGCCGAGCACTTGCAGAACGTGCTCGCCAAGGAGAGCGTGCCGGTGGAGCCCGGAGCGCTGCGACTGCTTTCTCGCGCGGCGCGCGGCTCGATGCGCGACGCGCTTTCGCTGACCGATCAGGCCATCGCGTACGGCGGCGGCCGGCTGGAGGAAGCCTCGGTTCGAGCCATGCTGGGCTCGGTCGACCGCCGGCATGCCCAGCATTTGATCGAGGCCCTGGCCGCACGTGACGGTGCTGCCGTGCTGGCCCTGGCCGAGGGCCTGCGCAGCCAGGGCCTTTCGGCCGCCGGCACGCTCGAGGAGATGGCCCGGCTGCTGCAGCAGATGGCTGTGGAGCAGGTGGTCCCGGGCGCGCTGGACGCGACCGATCCTGACACCGATCCCGCGCGCCAATTGGCACCCGTGTTGGCGCCTGACGAAACCCAGCTGCTGTACAGCATGGTGCTGCAGGGCCGTGCCGAGTTGAGCCTGGCCCCGGATGAATATGCCGGCCTGGTGATGGTTCTGCTGCGCTTCCTGGCCTTCCCGGCACAGGATGGTGGAGCGACCCGCAGTGCCGCGTCGCCCCGGCCTGCGGCTGTGGCGGCGCCGGCGTCGGCCGCCTTGCAGGCCCGCGTGGCTGAGCGTGCGCGAGCGGTGGTGCCGCCGCCGGTCGTCACGCGGGCGCCCGCAGCGCCACCGAGGCCCGCACCGGCACCGAACCCGCCGGCCCCAGTGCCGGCTCCCCGGGCCTCATTGACCCCCTCCCGGCCCGCTGCTGCTACCGCTGCGGAAGAGGAGCCCCCGCCCTGGATGGACGAGGCTCCCTTCGAAGGCGAGGCCGTGTCAGCGCCCAGCCCCGTCCCCGAGTCGGCGGTCGCGGTGCCGGCTTCGGCTTCGGCAGCGCCTGAAGTCCCCGCCGTCCGGCGCACCGCGCTGGGCGACCGCTGGGCCGAACTGGTGGGCGCTTTGGTGGCCGCCAACGCCGTCACAGCGCTGGCGCGTGAACTCGCCATGCAATCGGAACTGACCCGGATCGAGCCGGCCGAAGACGGAGAGCGCTGGTGCCTGCAGGTCGAGCGCGACACCCTGCGCGCGCCGACCTTGGCGGAGAAGCTGCAGGCCGCATTGCGTGGCCAGACCGGCCTGACGCTGCGCCTCGAGGTCACGGCTGGCATGCCGGCCGATTCGCCGGCCCGGCGCGATGCGGAAGCCGCGGCCCAGCGCCAGCGCGAGGCGGAAGCCATCATCCAGGGAGATCCGCTCGTGCAGGCGATGCTCGCCCAGTTCTCGACCGCACGCATCGTGCCGGGCTCGATACGCCCGGCCTGAATCCACACAAACCACCGAAGGAAACGACCATGATGAAGGGTCAACTCGCCGGCCTGATGAAGCAGGCCCAGGCCATGCAGGACAACCTGCGCAAGGCACAGGAGGAACTGGCGCAGATCGAGGTCGAGGGCCAGTCAGGAGCCGGCTTGGTCAAGGTCGTCATGACCTGCAAGAACGACGTCAAGCGCGTGACCATCGACCCGAGCCTGCTGGCCGACGACAAGGACATGCTCGAGGACCTGGTGGCCGCCGCCTTCAACGACGCCGTGCGCCGTGCCGAGGCGACCAGCCAGGAGAAGATGGGCAAGATCACGGCCGGCATGCCTCTTCCCCCCGGCATGAAGATGCCGTTCTGACGCGGGCGTGAACCACCTCGACGCATTGATAGACGCCCTGCGCAAGTTGCCTGGCGTCGGCGTCAAGTCGGCGCAGCGGATGGCATTCCATCTCCTGCAGCACGACCGGGCCGGGGCCCAGCAACTCTCCCGCGCCCTGGACGAGGCCGTGCAGTCGATCCGGCACTGCCGGCGGTGTCACACCTTCACCGACGACGACTTGTGCAGCGTCTGCCGCGACGACAGCCGTGACGCCCGCCAGCTGTGCGTTGTCGAAACACCGGCCGATCAGGCGGCCCTGGAGCGCACCGGGAGCTACCACGGCTACTACTACGTGCTGATGGGGCGCATCAGCCCTCTGGACGGCATAGGCGCCAGCGCGCTCGGCGCGCCCGGGCTGCTTGCGCGCTCCACCGAGGCCGGCGTCGAGGAGGTGATCCTCGCCACCAGCTTCACCGCCGAAGGCGAGGCGACGGCCCACGTGCTGGCCGAAAGCCTGAGGTCGCGGGGCTTGAAGGTGACCCGGCTCGCCAGAGGCGTGCCGGCAGGCAGCGAGCTGGAATACGTCGACCTGTCGACGATCGCGCACGCGCTGGTCGACAGGCGCTGACGCGCAGCGCTACTTGCGGGCCATCCGCACCGGGCCGGCCTTCGGCGTCGCCGCGCGTGCCACCGGTCGCGCGGTCGGGCGCGTACCGCTGCTCCTGCTGGTCGACGCCACCCGCGTGGCCGCCTTCGTCGGCAGGTAGAGCACGACACTGGCACTCGGCTTGAACTGTGAGCCGATCCCGACCTTGTTCCACTGCGCGACCTGGCTGGGGCTGACGCCATACCGCTTGGCAACCGCTGCGACGGTCTCTCCCTTGCGGTTCGCGCGCACCGTGAGGCGCTTGACCGGCGGGACGTCCGGCGCCAGGGCGATCATCGCGTTGTCGGCGATGTGCTCGGAGACGTCGGTGTCCCTTCGCGCGGTCCTGGGCACCAGCAGCGTAGAACCCGCCTTGACGAGCATCCGCGGGGGAATGTGGTTGACCTCGCGAAGTGCCGCTTCGCTCATGCCGACCTGCTTGGCCGCATCAGCGGGCCGCAGCGTCCTCGGCGCCACCCACGCGGTCCAAGTCGCCATGGGGCCGCGGTGCGAGGCGAGTGCGCGAACGAACAGGTTGGCGTTGTCGTAGGGCAGCAGGATCTGCTCGGTGCCGGCCGCCAGGATCACCGGCTTGTTCATCTGCGGATTGAGGTAACGGAACTCCTCCAGCGACACGTCCGCCAGACGGGTGGCCAGGCTCACGTCGATGTCACGCTCGATCGGCACGCTCAGGAAGTAGGGGTGGTTCCTGAGCTCGGGCAACTCCAGGCCGAAGGCGGACGGGTCCTGCACGATGTTCTTCACCGCCTGCAGCTTGGGCACGTACATCCGGGTCTCGTCCGGCATGCGCAGGCTCAGGTAGTCGGTCGGCAGGCCGGCCTTCTCGTTGCGCGCGATGGCCCTCTGCACGTTGCCTTCGCCCCAGTTGTAGGCGGCCAGGGCAAGGTGCCAGTCACCGAACATCTTGTACAGCCGGCCGAGGTAATCCAGCGCGGCACGCGTGGAGGCCAGCACGTCGCGCCGATCGTCGCGGAAGATGTTCTGCTTGAGGTCGTAATCCTTGCCGGTCGACGGGATGAACTGCCACATGCCCGAGGCCCGGGCCACCGACTGCGCCTGCGGGTTGAATGCGCTCTCGATGAAGGGCAACAGGGCCAGTTCGCTGGGCATGCCTCGCTTGTCCAGCTCCTCGATCACGTGGAACAGATAGCGGCTGCCGCGCTCCGTCATGCGTTGCACGTAGTCGGGCCGCTGGGCGTACCACTGCTCGCTGCGGCGCACGAGGTCGTTGTCGATCTGCGGCATGGCGAAGCCGTTGCGAACGCGGGCCCACAGGTCGACCTTGGCCCGATCGTCGAAGAGATCGACCGGGCGATCGGGCTCGACCGGATCGATGGGAGTGGCCACCACGCCGCCTTCGTCGGCGGCTTGCTCCGGGGCGGAGGCGGCGGCAGCGACCGGCGCCGCAGCCGGCTCTACCGGCATAGACGCGGCGGCCACGGGCGGGGCGGGGAGCGGATCGATGGTCGCCACGGCGGCCGGCTCGCCGGTCGTGGCGCAGCCGGTGAACCACGGGCTGATCGCCATGGCCAGCAGCACAGGCACCAGCGCCGGACGTCGGAAAAGGACTTGCTTCATCGGTAGTTGTTCTTCCATTCGCGCAGCGCGGCGAAGACCTCGACCGGGTCGTCGCTGCGGGCGCCGTGGGCACGCGCCGAGGCGGCCACTGCCGGCTCCGAACAGCGCACGAAGGGGTTGATGCTGCGCTCCAGCGCCAGCGTGGAGGGCAGCGTGGGGCGACCTTCGGCCCGTAGGGCCTCGCAACGCGCCTGGTGCGCGGCGATGGCCTCGTTGCCCGGCTCGGCGGCGTGGGCGAACCGCAGGTTCGACAGCGTGTACTCGTGGGCACAGCACACCCGTGTGTCGCCCGGCAGAGCCGCCAGCCTTTCGAGAGAATCGTGCATCTGGCCCGGCGTGCCCTCGAACAGTCGGCCGCAACCGCCCGAGAACAGCGTGTCGCCGCAAAACAGCAGCGGCCCTCCGGGGGCCGCTCCAGCGTGGTAGGCGATGTGGCCCGCAGTGTGCCCGGGAACATCCAGCACCTGGAACGAGATGCCGTGCCATGTGACTGTGTCTCCGGCCTCGTGGCCGATCACCGGGACCGGCATGGCCTCGTGCGCGGGGCCGTGGACCGGGCCTTGCAGGCGCGCAACCAGTGCTTCGAGACCGCCCACATGATCGCCATGGTGATGCGTCACTAGAATGGCCGTCAGAGCCAGCCCCAGACGCCCAAGCGCGGCGATCACAGGGGCCGAGTCACCCGGATCGACGACGAGAGCCTCGCGGCCGTCGTGCAGCATCCAGATGTAGTTGTCGGCGAAGGCGGGCAGGGCGACGAGATTCATGACGCAAAACGCCGCAATTATAGAGTTGGGCCTCTGGCTGAGGACCCCGCCCGGCCGCTACCTGCTGGGCTGGGAACAGGAGCGACTGGACCAGGCCGTGGCCGATATTTTCGGCTTCCACGCCCTGCAGGTCGGCCTGCCTGAGATCGACACCTTGCGCAACAACCGCATGCCGCAGCGCTGGGTGGCCAGCGACAGCCTGATGCTGCCGGCGCCGATCGAGTTGCCCCCGCCGGCGGACGAACCGGGTGGGCCGCCGACGATGGGGCCGGTGCCGGTGGCTTTGCACTGCGAGTACGACGCGCTGCCGTTTCCCGACCAGGCGCTCGACCTGGTGGTCTTGCCCCATACGCTGGAACAAGCCTCCGATCCGCATCGCACCTTGGCCGAAGTGGCCCGCGTGCTGAGGCCCGAGGGCAAGGTGGTGATCGTCGGGCTGAACCCGGTCAGCCTCTGGGGAGTGCGGCAGCGGCTGGGCCACGCGAGGCTCATGCTGGCCCGCGCCAACAGTGCTCAGCGCCTGCTCTTCCTGCCTCGCGCCGGTGAGTTCATCGGCTATTGGCGCGCCCGCGACTGGCTGCGCCTGCTGGGGTTCGAACTAGAGGCCGGCGGCTTCGGCTGCTGGCGTCCGCCGATGTCATCGCAACGCTGGCTCGATCGATTCGCCTGGATGGACCGTGTCGGCGCGCATTGGTGGCCGGTGTTCGGCGCCGTCTATTGCCTGGTGGCGGTCAAGCGGGTGCGCGGCATGCGTCTCATCGGCCTGGCCCGCAGCGAGCGGGTCAAGCCCAAGGCGGCACCGGTGCTCAATCGCAGCACCGTGCCTTTCGAAGAAGAAAGTGTTCAGTGAACGACAACGAAAACCTGAGTGAAGTGACGATCTACACCGATGGCGCCTGCAAGGGCAACCCGGGCCCTGGTGGGTGGGGAGCCTGGCTGAGCGCCGGTGGCCACGAGAAGGAGCTGTTCGGCGGCGAGAGCTCGACGACCAACAACCGAATGGAGCTGACGGCGGTGATCCAGGCCCTGGCTTCGCTGACGCGCCGGTGCCGCGTGGCCATCTACACCGACAGCGAGTACGTCAAGAACGGCATGACCACCTGGATCCACAACTGGAAGCGGCGCGGCTGGCGCACGGCCGACAACAAGCCGGTGAAGAACGTGGAACTGTGGCAGCGCCTGGATTCGCTGGTGGCCCAGCACCAGGTCGGCTGGCACTGGGTCAAGGGCCACGCCGGCGACCCCGGCAACGAACGCGCCGATGCCCTGGCCAACAAGGGCGTGATGTCCGTCCAGCGCTGACAAACACACCTGTCCTTTTTCGGAGGGGCGCAACCCCGTCCCTTGAAGCTTGTGCGCGCGAAGCGCCGCACCCTCCCAGGGCGTGCGCGGATCCGGCTTCGCCGGTCCGCTGCGCGAGCCCCCTCGGGGGGCAGGCCCCGGCAGGGGCCGTGGGGGCCCTATTTCACCCGCCTATGTAGTGCATCTCGACTTTGCGTTCGCCCTGGCCGGCCGCGTGGCCTGACCCCCGCAACTCCGAGTACCGATCATCGCGGGCCGTCCAGACGTGCGCAATGGCGGAGGCGATCTCGGCGTCGTTGGCACCGCCACGCAGCAGTGAGCGCAGGTCGTGTCCGCGCGAGCCGAACAGGCACAGGAAAAGCTGGCCCTCGGTCGACAACCGTGCGCGGTTGCAGTCGTGGCAGAAGGCCTGGGTGACGCTGGAGATGAGGCCGACCTCGCCGCGTCCGTCGGCATAGGCCCAGCGTTCGGCCGTCTCGCCCGGGGCACTCGCTTCGAGCGCCGCCAGAGGCCACTGTGCTTGAAGGCGCCGCAGGACTTCGGCCGAAGGCACCACGTCGTCCATGCGCCAGCCGTTGGTGGCGCCCACGTCCATGAACTCGATGAACCGCAGCACCGCTTGAGCGCCGTAGCGATCACGGAAATGGCGGGCCATCGGAATGATCTCGTGGTCGTTCACGCCCCGCTTGACCACCATGTTGACCTTGATCGGCCCGAAGCCGGCGTCCAGCGCTGCGTCTATGCCCGCCAGGACCTCTCCCACAGGGAAGCCGACGTCGTTCATGCGCTGGAAGATCGCGTCGTCGAGCGCATCGAGGCTGACGGTCAGGCGCTTGAGACCGGCCGCGCGCAGGCTGCGCGCCTTGCGGGCGAGCAGCGATCCATTGGTAGTCAGCGTGAGGTCCAGCGGGTCCCCATCGGGGGTGCGCAGGGCCGACAGCATCTCGACCAGGATCTCGAGGTGCTTGCGCAGCAGGGGCTCGCCGCCGGTGAGCCTGAGCTTGCGCACGCCGTGGGCGGCGAACAGGCCGGCCAGGCGCGTGATCTCCTCGAAGCTCAGCAACTGCTCGTGCGGCAGAAAGGCGTAGCGCTTGTCGAACACCTCCTTGGGCATGCAGTAGCTGCAGCGGAAGTTGCAGCGGTCGGTGACCGAGATGCGCAGGTCGCGCAGCGGCCGGCCCAAGGCATCGGACAGCAATCCGGTGACAGGAACCATGGTCGCCGGCGAGGCCACGTGGGCTCGACGCCAGTCGGTCAGCGGGATGACGCGTTCACCCATGCGGCCGATTGTGCCGCGCGTGCAGCGGCACGGCGTTGAGCGGGGTCAGTTTTCGGGGAACCCGGCTTCAGGAGCTCGGTGCGGGCGCCGGATCCGTCACGCCGGGTGGCGACACGCGGCGGGCGCCGTTGAAACGCTTGGCCCAGTAGTCGACACGCATGTCTTCGACGCGGACTTCGCCGCCGGCGCGTGGGGAATGGATGAACTTGCCATCCCCGACATAGATGCCGACATGAGAGAAGGCATGGCGAAGCGTGTTGAAGAACACCAGGTCGCCGGGCTTGAGTTCGTCCTTGCCGATCTTGAACAGGCCTGGCGCTTGCGCCTGCTCGTTCGCCCGACGCGGCAGCACGAGGCCGATGCTGTTCTCGAAGACGTAGCGGGTGAAGCCAGAACAGTCGAAACCGTTCTCGGCTGTCGTGCCGCCGCGGCGATAGCGAACGCCGATGAAGTTCATCGCGGCCATCACCAGGTCGGTGGTCTTCTCCCGCACCTGCCCGAAGAGGGATGGGTCTGCGGGGGGAGGCGATACCTGTATGTTGCCGTCGGCCTGGACCATCCCGCGGTCCTGCAGCAATTGCATCACGGGGTCGTGAGCACTGCCCTGCGGGGCGGCCTGACAGCAGGCGGCCGCCAGCGTCATCGCGCCAATGAGCGACAAACTGCGGATCCTGAGGCGGAGCGCTGGGGCGCCCATGGGGAGACGACGAAACCTCGGCACGGGCGGCAGGATACGGGCCCCCCTAGTTTGCTGTCAAGGCGAAATGCCAGTGTTTTCAAACACTTGGAAACGTTTTGGGCCCAGATTCCACCCAGATTTCGGGTTTGCCTGGTGGGGGATCTTGGCCAGGGACCGGAGGGCGGCAAGCCAAAATGCCCGCCATGAGTGCACGGCCCTGCTCGTGCACCCCGTACTGCCACCTCACAGGAACCCGATGGAAAAGTTACGGATGCTGATAGCTGCGTGCGGCGCGGCGTGGGCGCTGAGCCCCATGGTCCACGCGGCCGACGGCGCGCAGATGCCGGGACCGGCGTTCCCGGACTTCAAGTCCGCGGCCGAAGTGAAGCAGGCCTGCGACACCGGGCTTTCAGGCGCCCGGATGCGATTGAAGAGTCTGGAGGGCGTGGGCGCCTCACCGACCTGGCTGGCGCAGTACGACGTCTTCTACAGCTGGGTGGAGGACGTCCACGGCCCGGTCGAATTCATCCGCAACGTCCACCCCGACCAGAAGGTGCGCGACGCGGCCGAGGCTTGCGAGTTGCGGTGGCAGGATTTCCTCACCTCCGTGGGCCAGAGCGCCAAGCTGTACCGGGCGGCCAAGGCCTCGCCGGCGGCTGACGATATCGACCGCGAGGCGTTGCGCGTCACGCTCGAGGGATTCGAGGATTCGGGCGTCGGCCTGAAACCGCTCGACCAACTGCGCGCCAAGCGGCTGGCCAATCGCATCAGCGAACTGGGTCAGCAGTTCGACAAGAACGTCCGAGACAGCAAGACCCGGCTCGCTTTCAAGCCGGCCGACCTGATCGGCGTACCCGAGCAGGTGCTCAAGGCCGCCCGGCGCGATCCCAGGGGGCGTCTGCTTCTCGGGCTGGACTATCCGACCTACTTCCCGGTGATGGAGCACGCCGAGAGTGCCGCCACCCGGGAGAAGATGTGGCGTGCCAAGATGAACGAGGGTGGCCCGGCCAACCTCAAGCTGCTGGGCGAGATCGCCAGGCTGCGGCGCGATTACGCACGCCTGTTCGGCTTCGACAGCTACGCCGACTTCCAGCTTCGCCGCAACATGGCCAAGAGCATTGCCAATGCGCAGCGCTTCCTCGGCGACGTGAAGCAGGCCGTCACACAAGGCGAGCAACGGGATCTGGCCGCCTTGCGTGAGGCCAAGGGTCGCCAACTCGGGGTGCCCGCGGACAAGATCAACCTGCAGCGATGGGACGTGGCGTTCTACACCGAGCGCTTGCGCAAGGAGCGCTTCACGGTGGACCAGGAGTCGTTCCGGGCCTATTTCCCGCCGCAGGAGAGCCTGCGCTTCGTCATGCGAATCGCCGAGACCATGCTGGGCATCCGCTTCACGCCCGTGCAGGCCAGGCTATGGCATCCGGAGGCGCAGGCCTACGCCGTCAGCGATGCGGCCAGCGGCGATCCCATGGCCAGCCTGATCGTCGACCTGTACCCACGAGACGGGAAGTACGGTCATGCGGCGGTGTGGTCCTATCGCAGCGGCTCGACCTTGACCCACCGCCTCCCGCAGGCCGCGCTGGTCGTCAACTTCGACCGCAAGGGCCTGACCCTCGAGGAGCTCGACACGCTGCTGCACGAATTCGGTCATGCCCTGCATGCGGACCTGTCGATGACGCGCTACGCCCTGAACGCCGGGACCAATACCCAGCACGACTTCGTCGAGGCGCCGTCGCAGATGCTGGAGGATTGGGTCTTCGACAAGAAGGTGCTCAGGCTCTTCCAGGAAGTCTGCCCGGCCTGCACGCCGGTGCCCGACGAACTGATCGAGAAGGCCCGGGCGGCCCGCGAATTCACCAAGGGCAGCCTGACCGCACGGCAGCACCTGTATGCGAGCTTCGACCTGGCGCTGCACGGGCCCGATGCTCCCGAACCCATGGCGCTGTGGCGCAGGATGGAGGGCGAGACCCCCCTGGGCCACGTGCCGGGGACGATGTTCCCGGCCGGATTCAGCCATGTCGCCGGCGGTTACGGCGCCGGGTATTACGGCTACCTGTGGAGCCTGGTGGTGGCGATGGACCTTCGCACCGCCTTCGCGGACGACCGCCTCAGCCCGGTCGTCGGCAAGCGATATCGCGACACGGTGCTCAGCCAGGGCGGCCAGCGCCCGCCGGAGCAGCTGGTGAAGGATTTCCTGGGACGAGACATGAGCCCCAAGGCCTTCTTCGACTATCTGGCCAGGTAAGGACTTTCGAAAGCAGGAACGGGCGCCGATGGGTGCCCGTTCCTGCTCAGTGGTCCGGCGTCAGAGCACGTCCGAGGCGTAGTCCGCCAGTCTCGAGCGCTCGCCGCGTGCGAGGGTCACGTGACCCGAATGTGGCCAGCCCTTGAAGCGATCCACCGCGTAGGTCAGTCCTGAGCTGCCCTCTGTCAGGTAGGGCGTGTCGATCTGCGCCAGGTTGCCCAGGCAGACGATCTTGGTGCCCGGGCCGGCACGGGTGACCAGCGTCTTCATCTGCTTGGGCGTCAGGTTCTGCGCTTCGTCTATCAGCACGAACTTGTTCAGGAAGGTGCGCCCGCGCATGAAGTTCAGGCTCTTGATCTTGATCTTCGATCGCACCAGGTCGTTGGTGGCGGCGCGGCCCCACTCGCCGGCGGAGTTGTCGCTCTTGGCGAGCACCTCGAGGTTGTCGTCCAGGGCGCCCATCCAGGGCCCCATCTTCTCTTCCTCGTTGCCCGGCAGGAAGCCGATGTCCTCGCCCACGGGGACGGTGACGCGGGTCACGATGATCTCGGTGTAGCGGCGCTCCTCCATGACCTGGCTCAGGCCCGCCGCGAGCGTCATCAAGGTCTTGCCCGTGCCGGCTGTGCCGGTCAGGGTGATGAAGTCGCAATCCGGATCCATCAGGAGGTTGAGCGCGAAGTTCTGCTCCCGGTTGCGGGCCGTGACGCCCCAGATCGCGTTCTTGCCATGCGTGTAGTCGCGCAAGGTCTTCAGAACGGCCATCTTGCCGGTGATCTCGGTCACCCTTGCATACAACGGTGCCTCGCCAGGCGACTCCAGATAGACGAACTGGTTGACGAGCAGGGCGGGCACCAGCGGGCCGCTGATCCGGTAGAAGGTGTGGCCGCCCTGGCTCCAGCTCTCCATCGTCTTGCCGTGCCGCTCCCAGAAGTCGGCCGGCAAAGGCTGCACGCCGGTGTAGAGCAGGTCGCCGTCGTCCAGCGTCTTGTCGTTGTAGTAGTCCTCCGCGCACAGCCCCAGGGCGCGGGCCTTGACGCGCATGTTGATGTCCTTGGACACCAGCACGACCTCGCGGGTGGGATGCTCCTCTCGCAAGGACTGAACGACGCCCAGGATCTGGTTGTCCGCCTTGCCCTGCGGCAGCCCGGCAGGCAGCTTGATGTCGCGCAGGGTGGTCTGGAAGAACAGCTTGCCACCGGCTTCACGGTGACCGGTCTTGGCCAACGGGATCCCGGCCGTGGGATCGAGCTTGTCATCCCCGGCGAGTCCGTCCAGCTCCCGGCTGACCTGCCGCACGTTGCGGGAGACCTCGCTCATGCCCTTCTTGTGGCCGTCGAGCTCCTCCAGCGTGATCATCGGCAGGTAGATGTCATGTTCCTCGAACCGGAACAGCGACATCGGGTCGTGCATCAGCACGTTGGTGTCCAGCACGAACAGCTTGGCCGGCCCGCTGCTGCGCGGCTTGCGCGGCTTGGGTTCGGTGGCTCGAGTCGCACGGGTGGCCGGCGCGGGTGGGGCGGCGGAACGCGCCTTGGCAGGCAATGGAGGCGAGGCCAGGGCGCTGGAGCTGTCCTGGCGCAGGGCGAGGCGGGGAGTGTCGTCATCGGCGCTCGCGGCGCCGGCCTGGGGGCTGTGGCGCGCCGATTTCGGCGCGGCTTGGGTGTCGTAGGCGGAGGGCGGGAGGATGGCGGCGCGGGTGGCTGGTGGCTTCGGCAAAGGCATGGAGGAAGGGCTCAGTGGCGATGATGCGCGGCGGCCAGAGACAAAAAAGCCGCACAGACGACTGTGCGGCTTCTTCGGTGTCGGATGCTCGACGTCAGGGTCTCGGGCATGAACCCATTATGCACATCCGCGGCGGCGCGGCGTCAAGCTGCCTTCTTCAGGTCCTTCACGGCCTTCAGCACCTCTTCGACGTGGCCAGCGACCTTGATGCCGCGCCATTCCGCCCGCAGGACGCCGGTACCATCGATCAGGAAGGTGGAGCGCTCGATGCCCTTGACCTTCTTGCCGTACATGATCTTGTTCTTCACCACACCGAACATGTGGCAGAGCTTTTCCTCGGTATCGGCGATCAGCTCGAAGGGCAGTTCGAGGTTCTGCTTGAATTTCTCGTGCGAGGCCATGTTGTCTCGCGAGACACCGAACACGACGGCACCGGCCTTGAGGAAGTCCTTGTGCTGGTCGCGGAACTGCATCGCCTCGGTCGTGCAGCCGGGGGTGTTGTCCTTCGGGTAGAAGTACAGCACGATGGCCTGACCCTTGAAGGCCTGCGGCGTGAATTTCACGCCGCTGGTGGCTTGCGCTTCAAGTTCCGGCAGGGGTTTGTTGAGGGCTGGCGTCATGAGGGTTGTGTCTTATGCGGGCGCCCTGGCAAGGCATAGCCCGACATTATAAGTTGATGTGTGAGGTATTCCTCGTCCCGGGTTACCCTGCGGCTCGGGTCGACGGCTCGATCAGAAACGCGCCGAGTACCTTGCGGCCCTCGTGAACGAGCACGTTGAACGTGCGGCATGCAGCCGCTGTGTCCATGGTCTCGATGCCGATGCGTCGCTCGATGAGCGAGCGGTAAAGCTGGGGCGACACGAAACGATGGCTGCTGCCGCTGCCGAAGATCACCAACTCGGGTGAGAGGGAAACGATGGCCTCGAAATGAGCGGGCGACAGGTCGGCGGCCGTGGTGGCCGGCCAGGCCTGGACCTCGCCCCGCCAGGGGACCAGGAGGCTGCTGGTGAACACCGTGCCGTGTACCCAGATGCGCCCCTGCTCTAGCCTTGAAATGGCATTCACGCCATCGAGGTGGTCGGGTTGGAATTTCATCGTGCTCCCTGGCCGCTCGCGCCCCGGCATACCACCGCCGTCGCTGCGAAAGGCCTATGGTTAAATTGTACGTTTTGCGACGCAGCATTCGCCGACGGAAGGTCGAAGGAGGGCCCGCAATCCCATGAAGCGGTTGGCACGGTGCCATGCCGCCTGAACGCCCCACCCGCAGGAGCCGCCGGTTTGAAGCCCATCGCCAAGTCCAACAAGCTAGCCAACGTCGGATACGACATTCGCGGCCCGGTGCTGGACAAGGCACGCCAGATGGAGGAAGAGGGCCACAAGATCATCAAGCTGAACATTGGCAACGTTGCCGCGTTCGGCCTGGAGCCGCCCGACGAGATCGTGCAGGACATGATCCGCAACCTCCCACATGCGGCCGGCTACACCGATTCCAAGGGCTTGTTCGCGCCGCGCAAGGCGGTCGTCCACTACTGCCAGGAAAAGAAGATCTCCGGCGTCACGGTGGACGACGTCTACCTGGGCAACGGCGCCTCCGAGCTCATCGCCATGAGCATGAACGCGCTGCTCGACTCCGGCGACGAGGTGCTCATCCCGTCGCCCGACTATCCGCTCTATACCGCGGTGGTGGCGCTGTCGGGCGGCACGCCGGTGCACTACCACTGCGACGAGGGCGCCGGCTGGCTGCCGGACCTGGCCGACATGAGGGCCAGGATCTCCCCGCGCACCAAGGCGGTCGTGATCATCAACCCGAACAACCCGACCGGCGCGCTGTATCCGGTCGAGGTGCTCGAGGGCATCATCGAGATCGCCCGCCAGCATCAGCTCATCGTCTTCGCCGACGAGATCTACGACAAGACGTTGTACGACGGTGCGGAGCACACCAGCATCGCGTCTCTGGCCGACGACGTGCTGTGCCTGACCTTCAACGGCCTGTCCAAGAACTACCGCTCCTGCGGCTACCGCGCCGGGTGGATGGTGGTGTCGGGCGACAAGCGCCATGCGAAGGACTACATCGAGGGCCTGAACATGCTGGCCTCGATGCGCCTTTGCGCCAACACGCCGGGCCAGCTGGCCATCCAGACGGCACTCGGCGGCTACCAGAGCATCAAGGACCTCGTCGCCCCGGGCGGGCGGCTGGCCCGACAGCGCGACCTGGCCTATTCGCTGCTCACCCAGATCCCCGGCGTTTCAGTGGTCAAGCCGACCGCCGCGCTGTACATGTTCCCCCGCCTGGACCCGAAGATCTACCCGATCGAGGACGACCAGCAGTTCGCCTATGAGCTGCTGGCCGAGGAAAAGGTGCTGATCGTGCAGGGAACCGGCTTCAATTGGCCGACGCCCGATCACTTCCGGCTGGTGTTCCTGCCCAACACCGACGACCTCACCGAAGCCGTGGGCCGGGTGGCCCGATTCCTCGACCACTATCGCAGGCGCCACGGCACCTGAGGGATGGTTCGCCGCCCAGGGCCGGTGGCGCCATCCCGCACTGAAGACAACTGAAGGTAAGACAGACGTGAAACCCATCCAAGTCGGCCTCATGGGCCTGGGCACGGTCGGCAGCGGCGTGTTCAAGGTGCTGCTGCGCAACCAGGAGGAGATCCTGCGCCGCGCCGGTCGAGGCATCGAGCTGGCGGTCGTCTCGCGGCGCGACGTGGAACGCGCCCGGGCGATCGTGGGCGACCAGGCGAGCATCGTGGCCGATGCGCGCGAGATCATCGCCAACCCGGACATCGACATCGTCGTGGAGCTGATCGGCGGCTGCGAGACGGCCCGCACGCTCGTGATGGAAGCGATCGCGGCCGGCAAGCACGTCGTCACCGCGAACAAGGCACTGATCGCCGTGCACGGCACCGAGATCTTCGCGGCGGCCCATGCCAAGGGCGTGATGATCGGCTTCGAGGCGGCGGTGGCCGGCGGCATCCCGATCATCAAGGCGCTTCGCGAGGGCCTGACCGCCAACCGCATCGAGTGGATCGCCGGGATCATCAACGGCACGACGAACTTCATCCTCAGCGAGATGCGCGACAAGGGCCTGGACTTCGGCACGGTGCTGAAGGAGGCCCAACGCCTGGGCTACGCCGAGGCCGATCCGACCTTCGACATCGAAGGCGTCGATGCCGCGCACAAGGCGACGATCATGAGCGCGATCGCCTTCGGCGTGCCGGTTCAATTCGACAAGGCCCACGTCGAAGGCATCACCAAGTTGCAGGCCACCGACATCAAGTACGCCGAGCAACTAGGCTACCGGATCAAGCTCCTGGGCATCACCCGGCGGCGCGAGCACGGCATCGAACTTCGCGTGCACCCGACGCTGGTGCCGGCCAAGCGCCTCATCGCCAATGTCGAGGGCGCGATGAACGCGGTGATGGTCCAGGGCGACGCGGTCGGTACGACGCTGTACTACGGCAAGGGGGCGGGTTCGGAGCCGACCGCCTCGGCGGTGGTGGCCGACCTCGTCGACATCACCCGGCTGCACACCGCGGACCCTGATCACCGCGTGCCTCACCTGGCCTTCCAGCCCGACGCGATGGCCGACATCCCGATCCTGTCGATCGACCAGGTGGTGACGGCCTTCTACCTGCGGTTGCGCGTGGCCGACGAGGCCGGCGTGCTGTCGAAGATCACCACCATCCTCGCCGAGCACGACATCTCGATCGACGCGGTGCTGCAGCGCGAGTCGGCCGAGGGCGAGCAGTCGACCGACCTCATCATCCTCACTCACGACACGGTCGAGGGCCGCATGCGTTCGGCCATCGCGAAGATGCAAGCCCTGACGAGCGTCCAGGCGCCCATCGTGTCCATCCGCAAGGAGGAGCTCGCCTGATGAAGTACCTGAGCACCCGAGGCGATACGACGCCCCGGCACTTCTGCGAGATCCTGCTCGAAGGCCTGGCACCGGACGGCGGCCTGTACCTGCCGCAGGCTTATCCGAAGGTCGATGCAGCGACCTTGGCGCGCTGGCGCCAGCTCCCATACGCCGACCTCGCCTACGAGATCCTCTCGCTGTACATCGACGACATTCCGGCCGGGGACCTGAAGGCCCTGGTCGCCAGGACCTACACCCAGGCCACCTTCGGCACGCCGGCCATCGTGCCGGTGCGTGCACTGGGCGATACCGGCCTGCACATCGAAGCCCTGTCCAACGGCCCGACCCTGGCCTTCAAGGACATGGCGATGCAGCTGCTCGGCAACCTGTTCGAGTACGAACTGGGCCGGCGCGGCGAGGAACTCAACATCCTGGGCGCCACCTCCGGCGACACCGGCAGCGCGGCCGAGTACGCCATGCGGGGCAAGCGCGGCGTGCGGGTCTTCATGCTCAGCCCCAATGGCCGGATGAGCCCCTTCCAGCAGGCCCAGATGTTCAGCCTGCAGGACGAGAACATCCACAACATCGCCGTGGAAGGCGTGTTCGACGATGCGCAGGACATCGTCAAGGCGGTATCCAACGACCTGGCCTTCAAGCGCACCCACAAGATCGGCACGGTGAATTCGATCAACTGGGCTCGCCTGCTGGCCCAGGTCGTCTATTACTTCGCCGGCTACTTCCAGGTCACCGAGAAAGACACCGATCAGGTGAGCTTCTGCGTGCCCTCCGGCAACTTCGGCAACGTCTGCGCCGGCCACGTGGCCCGCTCGATGGGCCTGCCGATCAAGCATCTGGTCGTGGCCACCAACGAGAACGACGTCCTCGACGAGTTCTTCCGCACCGGCATCTACCGGGTGCGAAAGGGCGCCGAGACGCACGAGACCTCCAGCCCCTCGATGGACATCTCCAAGGCCTCGAACTTCGAGCGCTTCGTGTTCGATCTGCTGGGCCGCGACGGCGCCCGCACGCGCGAGCTGTTCGGCAGCCAGATCGAGCGTGACGGCCGGTTCGAGCTGTCGCCGGCGGAGTTCGCACGCATTGCCGAGTTCGGCTTCCAGTCCGGCAAGAGCACCCACGCGGACCGCGTCGCCACGATCCGGAGCACCTGGGAGCGCCACCAAACCATGATCGACACCCACACGGCTGACGGCGTGAAGGTGGCGGCCGAGCGGGTGGAGCCCGGGGTGCCGATGATCGTGCTGGAAACGGCGCTGCCGGCCAAGTTCGCCGAGACCATCCGCGAGGCCCTGGGCCGGGAGCCGGAGCGGCCCGCCGGCCTGGAGGGAATCGAAGGGCTGCCCAAGCGCTTCACCGTCATGCCGCCGGACGCGGCGCAGGTCAAGGCCTTCATCGCCGAGCACACCGGGCTCGGCCGCTGACGATGCGGTCTTGCGCCCGCGTGTAGGCTCCGTTCCAGCATGGCAGACACCACCACCGCTCCCGCCCGCCCGCCTCTGATGCCGCTGGACGAGGCCCTTGCGCGCCTCGTCCAGGTCGCCGGCGAGCGCCGCTTGAAAGACCGCGAGCGGGTGCCTACCGCCCAGGCGCTCGGCCGCGTGCTGGCCGAGCCGATCCAGTCGCTGCTCGACGTCCCCCCGGCCGACAACAGCTCGATGGACGGCTATGCCCTGCGCCTGGCCGATCTGGCAGCCGGCCGGCCGCTGCCGGTCAGCCAGCGCATCGCGGCAGGCTCGGTCGGCGTCCCGCTGGCTCCGGGCACGGCGGCGCGCATCTTCACCGGTGCGCCCGTCCCGCAGGGCGCCGACACGGTCGTCATGCAGGAGCAGTGCGAGCTGATCCCGGGCGAGCCTTCGGAGGTGCGGGTCAACGGTCCGGTCGAGCATGGGCAGTGGGTCCGCCGGCGCGGCGAGGATGTGCAGAACGGCAGTGCCGTGCTCGCCGCGGGCGTTCGCCTGACGCCTCAGGCCCTGGGCCTCGCGGCTTCGGTGGGGGCGGCCACGCTCACCGTCTGGCGCTGCCCGCGCGTGGCGCTGTTTTCCACCGGCGATGAGCTGGTGATGCCTGGAGAGCCGCTGCCTCCCGGTGCCATCTACAACTCGAACCGCTTCACCTTGCGTGCCTTGCTCGAGGCCGCCGGCTGCGAGGTGGATGACCTCGGCATCGTGCCAGACCAGCTCGAGGCGACGAGGGCCGCCCTGCGCCGCGCCGCCGAATCCAGCGACCTCATCGTCACCTCGGGCGGTGTGTCGGTCGGCGAGGAAGACCATCTCAAGCCCGCCGTGCTGGCCGAGGGCCGCCTGGACTTGTGGCAGATGGCCATCAAGCCCGGCAAGCCGCTGGCCTTCGGCGCCGTGCGGCGTCCGGTTGACGGCGGCGAGGCCCTGTTCATGGGCCTGCCTGGCAATCCGGTCTCCAGCTTCGTCACCTTCCTGCTGGCCGTGGCGCCCGTGCTGCGGGCGTTGCAGGGCATGCCTGCAGCGCTCCCCGCAGCTTTGCCGCTGCGAGCCGCTTTCGACTGGCCCAAGCCGGACAAGCGGCGGGAGTTCCTGCGCGTGAAGCTGAACGGCGAAGGCCAACTGGAGCTCTTTCCTAACCAGAGCTCGGGCGTGCTCACCTCGGTCGTGTGGGCCGACGGTCTGCTCGACAACCCGCCCGGACAGGCGATCGCCCGCGGCGACGTGGTTCGCTTCCTGCCGCTGGCCCGCCTGATTGGAGCCTGAGGATGGATTCCATGACGAATCCCTCGCCAACCACCACCATCACCGTCCGCCTGCGCTTCTTTGCATCGCTGCGTGAAGCCCTGGGTGCCGGCGGCCCGCTGGAGCTGCCCGAAGGCAGCCGCGTGGCCGATGCGCGCGATGCACTGATCGCCCGAGGCGCCCCCTTCGACGCCAGCCTGGCCCGCCACAAGGCGCTGCGCGCCGCCCTCAACCAGACGATGTGCGACGAATCCGCCCCGCTGGCCGAGGGGGATGAACTGGCCTTCTTTCCGCCCGTCACCGGGGGTTGAGATGAATAGCCGGCCCCGGGTCACGATCCAGACTGCCGACTTCGATGCCGGGGCCGAAATGGCCGCGCTGCGCGCCGATGACCTGGGCGTAGGCGCGATCGCCAGCTTCGTCGGAACGGTCCGCGACCGCGGCGATGGCCTGTCGGTCAGCGCCATGGAGCTGGAGCACTACCCTGGCATGACCGAACGCTCCATCGAGTCGATGATCGCCACCGCCTTCGCCCGCTTCGACATCCGCGGCGCCCGGGTCATCCACCGCGTCGGGCCCCTGTTGCCCGGCGACCAGATCGTGCTGGTCGTGGTCAGCTCGATGCATCGCGGCGAAGCCTTCCAGGCCTGCGAATTCCTGATGGACTACCTCAAGTCCCACGCCCCGTTCTGGAAGAAGGAGACCACGCCGGAAGGCGCGCGCTGGGTCGATGCGCGCGTCAGCGACGACGCCGCGCTGGCGCGCTGGGGCCACTTCGGCACGAACGCCCAGGGCTGATCCCCGGCTGCAGCCCGCTGGTTTGCGCCTACCATCCACAGCCCATGCCGCCGTTCGATGCCAAGGCCCTGCGCAGCGCGCTGGGGCGATTCACCACCGGGGTCACGATCGCCACCTGCCGTGACGCCGACGGCCGCGCGGTCGGCCTGACCTGCAACTCCTTCAACTCGCTGTCGCTGGACCCGCCGCTGGTGCTGTGGTCGCTGCGCGCCTCCAGCCCGGCACTGCCGGCCTTCTGCGCCGCCAGCCACTTTGCGATCAACATCCTGGCCGAGGGGCAGATCGACCTGTCGCGCCGCTTCGCCAGCGCGGTGGCCGATCGTTTTGCCGAAGGCCAGTGGGCCGACGGCATCAGTGGCGCCCCTGTCCTCGGGGGGTGCACGGCGGTTTTCGAATGCGCGCTGCGCAGCCAGCAGGAGGCCGGCGACCACGTGCTGTTCATCGGCCAGGTGGAGCGCATGCACGAAGCCGCGCTGCCGCCGCTGCTGTTCCAGGCCGGGCACTATCGGCTGCTGGGCGAGATTCTCTGACCCGTCCTTGACAAGGAGGCCTGCCGTGACCGTGTCGACCCGTGCCACCTCGCACATCGCCGGCGACCCGGCGCTGCTCACGCCACGCCAGCGCGAGTTGATCGCCCTCGCGGCCGAGTTGGGCAGCAGCCGCTTCGCCGGCCGCGCCGCACAGCACGATCGCGAGGCCACCTTCCCGGTCGAGAACATCCGCGACCTGCGCGAAAGCGGCCTGCTGGCGCTTTGCGTGCCCGAGGGCCGGGGCGGCCTCGGCGCCGATTTCATGACCTTCATGCTGGTGGCCGCCGAGATCGGCCGGCATTGCGGCGCGACGGCCCTGTCCTTCAACATGCACGTCTGCGCCACGCTCTGGGCCGGGCCGGTGGCGGAGGCACTCGGGCTCAGCCCGGCCGAGCAGCGCGATCAGGAGGCCCATCGCGGCATCCACTACGAGCGCATCGTCCGCCACGGCAAGGTCTACTCGCAGCCCTTTTCCGAGGGCGGGGCCGCCTCGGCCGGCAAGGCGCCTTGGGGCACCCTGGCGAAGAAGGTGGAGGGCGGCTACATCGTCACTGGCCGCAAGCTGTTCGCGACGCTGGCCGGCGTGGCCGACTACTACGGCGTGCTCTGCACGCTGGACGTGCCGAGTGCCTCGCAATGCGATGCCCTGTTCCTGGCAGTGCCTGCGGACTCGCCCGGCGTGACGGTGAGCGGCGACTGGGATCCGCTGGGCATGCGCGCCACCGTCTCGCGCAACCTGGAGATGAAGGAAGTCTTCGTGCGCGACAGCGCGCGCCTGCTGCCCGAGGGCCGCTACTTCGAGGCCACCCAGCGTTGCCCGTACATGTTCGCCACCCTGTCGGCCCCCTACATGGGGATCGCGCAGGCGGCCTACGACTTCACCGTGCAATACCTGCGAGCCGAACTGCCGGGCATGCCACCCGTGCCGCGCCGCATGTACCCCACCAAGCAGCTGGCGGTGGCGCAGATGCGCATCGCGCTGGAGCAGGCGAGGGCGCTGTTCATGCAGACGGCCCGTGATGCCCGGCCCGATCCGGATGCCGACGCGCGGCTGCGCCTGCTGGCGGGCCACCACACCATCATGGAAAGCGCCAATGCCATCTGCACGCTGGCCATCCGCACCTGCGGCGGGGCCTCCATGTTGAAGTCGCTTCCGCTGGAGCGCATGTACCGCGACTCCCGGTGCGGCTCGCTGATGCTGCCCTGGACGGCAGAGCTGTGCCTCGACCAGCTCGGCCGGGACTGCCTGTACGACCCCGGCGAAGGCGACGAGAACATCGAATCCCTCTGATCGCCGCCTTGCTCCAGCGCAAGCTCCGAGGCTCCGCCGGGCCTTGAAATTGCACCCGCCATACCCAGTTGGCATGGCAACGGAGGTATTCGACCCATGCGTCTGGACAAACTCACCACTGCCTTTCAGCAGGCCCTGGCCGATGCGCAGAGCCTTGCGGTCGCGCGCGACAACCCTTACATCGAGCCGGCCCACCTGCTGGCCGCCATGCTCGCGCAGCCCGATGGCCCCAAGGCCCTGCTGGACCGGGCGGGCGCCAACACCGCCGCACTGAAGACCGCCATGGAGACGGCCATCAACGGCCTGCCCAGCGTGCAGGGCGGCGGCCCCGTGCAGGCCGGACGTGACCTGGTGCAACTGCTGCAGGCGGCCGACAAGGAAGGCACCAAGCGCGGCGACCAGTTCATCGCCAGCGAGATGTTCCTGCTCGCCCTGGCCGACGCCAAGAGCGACATCGGCGGCGTGGTCCGCGGCCATGGCCTGACCCGCAAGTCGCTGGAGGCGGCCGTCGAGGCGGTGCGCGGCGGCCAGTCGGTCGATTCGGCCGAGGCGGAGGGCCAGCGCGAGGCGCTGAAGAAGTACACCCTCGACCTCACCGAACGCGCCCGCCAGGGCAAGCTGGATCCGGTGATCGGCCGCGACGACGAGATCCGCCGCGCCATCCAGGTGCTGCAGCGCCGATCCAAGAACAACCCGGTGCTGATCGGCGAGCCGGGCGTCGGCAAGACGGCCATCGTCGAAGGCCTGGCCCAGCGGATCATCGCCGGCGAGGTGCCGGACACGTTGAAGCACAAGCGCGTCCTGGTGCTCGACATGGCGGGCCTGCTGGCCGGCGCCAAGTACCGCGGCGAGTTCGAGGAGCGCCTGAAGGCCGTGCTGAAGGAGGTCGCTGCCGACGAGGGCCGCATCATCCTGTTCATCGACGAGCTGCACACCATGGTGGGCGCGGGCAAGGCCGAGGGCGCTATCGACGCCGGCAACATGCTCAAGCCCGCGCTGGCGCGCGGCGAGCTGCACTGCATAGGTGCCACCACGCTGGACGAATACCGCAAGTACGTCGAGAAGGACGCCGCGCTGGAGCGCCGCTTCCAGAAGGTGCTGGTGGACGAGCCGAGCGTGGAGGCGACCATCGCCATCCTGCGCGGCCTGCAGGAGAAGTACGAAGTCCACCACGGCGTCGAGATCACCGACCCGGCCATCGTGGCCGCGGCCGAGCTCAGCCACCGCTACATCACCGATCGCTTCCTGCCCGACAAGGCGATCGACCTCATCGACGAGGCCGCGGCCAAGATCAAGATCGAGATCGACTCCAAGCCCGAAGTGATGGACAAGCTGGATCGCCGCATGATCCAGCTCAAGATCGAGCGCGAGGCGATGAAGAAGGAGCACGACGAGGGTTCCCAGCGTCGCCTGGGCCTGATCGAGGAGGAGATCACCAAGCTCGAACGCGAGTACGCCGACCTGGAAGAGATCTGGAAGGCCGAGAAGGCCACGGCCCAGGGCTCCGCCCATGTCAAGGAGGAAATCGACCGCATCAAGTTCCAGGTCGAGGAGCTCAAGCGCAAGGGGGACTTCAACAAGGTCGCCGAGCTGCAGTACGGCAAGCTGCCGGTGCTGGAGAAGACGCTGAAGGACGCGCAGGCCAAGGAGGCCGGCAAGGCCAAGGGCGGCCAGGGCCCGCAACTGCTGCGCACGATGGTCGGCGCCGAGGAGATCGCCGAGGTGGTCTCGCGCTCGACCGGCATTCCGGTCAGCAAGCTGATGCAAGGCGAGCGCGACAAGCTGTTGCTGATGGAAGCCAAGCTGCATGAGCGTGTCGTCGGCCAGGACGAGGCGATCGTCGCGGTGGCCGATGCCATCCGTCGCTCGCGCGCCGGCCTGTCGGATCCGAACCGCCCGCTCGGCTCGTTCCTCTTCCTCGGCCCGACGGGCGTCGGCAAGACCGAGCTTTGCAAGGCGCTGGCAGGCTTTCTCTTCGACAGCGAAGACCACATGATCCGCGTCGACATGAGCGAGTTCATGGAGAAGCACTCGGTCAGCCGCCTGATCGGCGCGCCCCCGGGCTACGTGGGCTACGAAGAGGGCGGGGCGCTGACCGAGGCTGTGCGCCGCAAGCCCTACAGCGTGCTGCTGCTCGACGAGGTCGAGAAGGCGCACCCGGATGTGTTCAACGTGCTGCTGCAGGTGCTCGACGACGGTCGCCTGACCGATGGCCAGGGCCGCACGGTGGACTTCAAGAACACCGTCATCGTGATGACCAGCAACCTCGGCTCGCAGATGATCATGCAGATGGTCGGCAAGCCCAGCGACGACATTCGCGATGCGGTGCTGGTCGAGGTCAAGCAGCACTTCCGCCCCGAGTTCCTGAACCGCATCGACGAGATGGTGGTGTTCCACGCACTCGACCGCGAGCACATCGAATCGATCGCCAGGATCCAGCTCAAGATCCTGGAAACGCGCCTGGCGAAGATGGACATGAAGCTCGACGTGTCGCCGGAGGCGTTGGCCGAAATCGCCAAGGTCGGCTTCGACCCGGTGTTCGGCGCCCGCCCCCTGAAGCGCGCGATCCAGCAGGAGATCGAGAACCCGGTCGCCCGGCTGATCCTGGAAGGCAAGTTCGGCGCCAAGGATGTGATCCCGGTGCGATTCGAGAACGGCGAGTTCAGCTTCGAGCGCGTGGTGCATTGACCTCGGCGCTTTCGCCGGAGCGGGCACGGCGGCCGCCGTGCCCTTCATCCTCTCGATGGGTCTTCAGCGCACGGTGCCGGTGATCTGCACGCGCACCTGATCCCCCGGCTGCACGGCCAGGCCGCCGTCCTCGCAGTTCCAATGCTCCGGGCCACCGAAGTGGGCCGCGGTCGATTGGCCGGTGCGCAGGTTGTCGCACTGCACGGCGAATCCGTTCAGGCGGTCCGTCTGCCCCCCGACGGTCGTCACCGAGAAGTGCTGGAAGCGGGCGTCCCAGTGGCCGGTGGCGTCGTTGTAAACCAGGGGCAGGTCGATCAGGTAGCCGGCCGCCCGGTTGTTGATATTGGTCGCCAGGGCCGTCCACGGAGTGGGTGATGCATAGGCCTGCAACTCGGTGCTGTCGCTTGCATACCGAGCCAGGCGTGCCGAGTTGTCGAGCCCGATCCCGGCCACCCACAGGTCGCCCCGGCCATCCACGGCCGGCGACGCGTTCGGTCCGTAGCCGCTGATGGAGATGCGCTTGCGCACGCTGCCGTCGAGGCGAACCTGGAAGACTGTCGGCCGGCCGTAGCCGGTCAGCCAGAGCGTCCTGGTCGAGGCCTGGTAGTCGAGCCGGATGGGGAAAGCGACCGGCGACTTGAAGCTGCGCAGCAGCTTGCCGGTGGCGATGTCGTACTCGTACAGGGTGTTGCCGAAATAGTCGCCGGTCCACAGGCGGATGCCGTCGGTCGCCACGCCGTGCGGGAAGAACGTTCCGCGTACGGGCGGCTTCTCGGGGATGCGTTTGACCAGGTTCCCGTCGCGATCGTAGATGTAGATGCGGCCGGTGTCGTCGCGCGGGCGGCCGTCGATGCAGTGATCGGCGGCGTCGGCGACGTAGTAGCGGTTGCCGTCATAGGCCAGCCCGCGCACGAAAGAAGAATCCTCGCAGAACGGGTGACCCCACGAGGTCACCTCCCCGGGCGTCACGGTGTCTGCCTGGGCTGCCCAGGAGCAGATCAACAGCGCCGCACCCGCCGCGCGGCACGATGAGATGGGATGCATGTCGAATCCTCCTTTGGCGAAACACCCCGGAAGGTGGGGTGGCCACGCCAATCTAGGCATTCGGTCGCGCACGGCATTGCGCTGGCGCAACCGAGTCCAAGGCGATCGTTCTGCGCAGCTTGAGCGCCGAGCCTGCCCTGCGTGCGACCCTGGGGCGCCCTGTTCGGCGTGAGGGCCTGCTCGGATGACTGAATAGCGACGGCTCCTAGAATGGCCACTCCCTGGCACCGGCCCTGAGGCCTCCCAACGCGATGCAAGACAAGACACTGGCCGCCCCCGTCGTGGTGGTGGGGGCCGGCCTGGCGGGCCTGACGGTGGCCTTGCACCTGGCGTCGCAAGGGCAGCAGGTTGTGGTGCTCGCCAAACGCAACCTTGGTGAGGGCGCCACGGCCTGGGCGCAGGGCGGCATCGTCGGCGTGCTGGGTTCGGACGACAGCGTCGAATCGCATGTGCGAGACACGCAGGATGCCGGCGCGGGCCTGGTCGACGAGCAGACGGCCCGCTTCATCGCCGAACACAGCCCCGAAGCCATCGAATGGCTCGTGGAGCAGGGCGTGCCCTTCTCGCCGGATCCCTCCGGGCCGCTCGGCCTGCACCTGACCCGCGAAGGCGGCCACGCGGTGCGCCGGATAGCGCACGCGGCCGATGCGACCGGTCGAGCGATCCACGAGGCCTTGCTGGCCCGCGCCAAGGCCCACCCGATGGTGACCCTGAAGGAGCGCTGGATGGCGGTGGACCTGATCACCGAACGCCATCTCAAGCGCGAGGATGCGCCGCCGCGCTGCCACGGCGTCTATGCGCTCGACATCGACCGCCAGCGCGTCGAGACGCTGCCGGCGCGCGCCGTGGTGCTAGCCACAGGCGGCGTCGGCAAGACCTACCGCTACACCACCAACCCGGACACGGCCACCGGCGACGGCATCGCGATGGCCTGGCGCGCGGGCTGCCGGGTGGCGAACATGGAGTTCATCCAGTTCCACCCGACCTGCCTGTACCACCCCCAGGAACGCAGCTTCCTCATCACCGAGGCGATGCGCGGCGAGGGTGCGGTGCTGCGCCTGCCGGTCAATGGGCAGGGCACGCCCGAGGAGCCATGGGGCCCGCGCTTCATGCCGGCGCACGACGAGCGAGGCGAACTGGCGCCGCGCGACATCGTCGCCCGCGCCATCGACTTCGAGATGAAGAAGCACGGCGTCGACCACGTCTGGCTCGACGCCACCCACCTCGGCGAGGCGTTCCTGAAGGAGCACTTCCCGACCATCCACGCCCGCTGCCTGACGCTGGGCATAGACATCGCGCGCCAGCCCATCCCGGTGGTGCCCGCCGCGCACTACACCTGCGGGGGCGTCGTCACCGACCTGAATGGCCGCAGCGACCTGCCGGGGCTGTTCGCCGTCGGCGAAGCCACCTACACCGGCCTGCATGGCGCGAACCGCCTGGCCAGCAACTCGCTGCTCGAGTGCGTGGTGATAGGCCGCACCTGCGCCGCGTCGATCCTGGGAGGCCGGCCGCTGCAGCCCCCGCCGCTGCCGGACTGGGACGAGAGCCTGGTCGAGAGCGCCGACGAGCAGGTGGTGATCTCGCACAACTGGGACGAGCTTCGCCTGCTGATGTGGAACTACGTCGGCATCGTGCGCACCACCAAGCGCCTGGAGCGGGCGTTGCACCGGATCGAACTGCTGCGCAGCGAGATCGACGACTACTACGCCAACTTCCGGGTGACGCGGGACCTGCTCGAGCTGCGCAATCTCGTCGAATGCGCCGAGCTCATCGTTCGCTCGGCCCTGGTGCGCCACGAAAGTCGAGGCCTGCACTTCAGCAGGGATTTCCCCCTTACCCTGCCCGTGAGCTTCCCGACGGTCCTCACCCGGCCGGCGCGCAGCGGCCCGCGTTGAGCCGAAGGCGCCTAGCGTCGGGCGCGCATGGCATTGCGCGCCTGCACGAAGCCGAAGGCGAACTCCACGGCTTCCTGCACTGAACGCTCCGATTCGCTGCGCTCGTTTTCCGTCTGGAAGAAGGCGAAGTCCACGTCGTGGCGGATGTAGCGGGGCGGCAGCCGGTTCAGGGCCACGCAGGCGATGTCGGCGAGCGTGTCGCCGTTGCCCTGCAGGTGCGGGTAGTGCTGCGCCTGCTCCTGCACGGCGGCGAACACGGCTTTTTCGTAGAAGTTGTGGATCGACGCGGTATCCATGCCGGTGGGTTCCAGTGGTCAGGCGAGGGTCGCAGTGTCGCGCCGCGGCGGCCTGCCGAGGTGCGAAATTGCGGGACTTTTCAGCTTTCGAGGACGCGCATGGAGTAGTCGACGGCGATCACGTCCTTGGTGAGCTTGCCGATCGAGATTCGGTCGACGCCGGTGGCGGCGATCTCGCGCAGGCCCGACAGGGTCACGCCACCGGAGGCCTCGAGCAGGGCGCGACCGGCGGTCAATGCCACGGCCTCGCGCATCTGGCCGAGGCTGAAGTTGTCGAGCAGCACGCTGGTCGCGCCGGCGGCCAGGGCCTCCTGCAACTGGAAGACCGACTCGACCTCGATCTGGATGTCCACCCCGGCATCGAGCTCGCGGGCATTGCGCAGCACGGCCGCGATGCCGCCCGCCGCGGCGATGTGGTTCTCCTTGATGAGGATGCCGTGCCAGAGCGCGAGGCGCTGGTTCTTGCCGCCGCCGACGCGTACCGCGTACTTCTGCGCCTGGCGCAGGCCCGGGATGGTCTTGCGGGTGTCCAGCACCGCGCATCCCCTGGGGTTGGGCGAGGCGCCCGCGATGGCATCGACATGGCGGCGCGTCACGGTGGCGGTGGCCGACAGCAGCTGCAGGAAGTTGAGGGCCGGTCGCTCGGCCGAGAGCAGGGCGCGCGCCTCGGACTCGATCTCGCACACCGGCGTGTCGGCCTGCATGCTCTCGCCCTCGGCGTAGTGCCATTTCACTCGACCGGCCGGGTCCAGCGCGGCGAGGCAGGCCTCGAACCATTCGCGCCCGCACAGCACCGCGTCCTCTCGCACGATCACGCGCGCCTTCACGCGCTGCCCGGCCGGCACGAGCAGGCTGGTCCAGTCGGCGCGGCCCAGGTCTTCGAACAGGGCGTCGCGCACGTTGCGTGCGCGGGCTTCTTCCAGCGATTCGTCGTGGTCGAACATCAGGCCGCTCCGATCCCGCGGACCATGCCCTGGACCTTGGGCGCCAGGGCACCGGGATGGGCGGCGACGAAATCGAGCATGCGGTCAATGCAGCGCACCGCCTGCTGGCCGACCGTCGGATCGACGTGAACCTCGCCGATGCCTCGCTCCAGGCAATCCACCACGCCTTGCAGCCCGTTCATTGCCATCCACGGGCAGTGCGCGCAGCTCTTGCAGGTGGCGGAGTTGCCGGCGGTGGGCGCCTCGATCAGCGTCTTGCCCGGGGCCAGCTGGCGCATGCGGTGCATGATCTGGTTGTCGGTGGCGACTATGTATTCCTTGGCCTTGCCGTCGATCACGGCCTTGAGCATCTGCGAGGTCGAGCCCACCACGTCGGCCAGCTTGACGACCTCGTCGGGCGACTCCGGGTGCACCAGCACCATGGCATCCGGGTGCTCTTCCTTCAGCAGTTCCAGCTCGGTGGCGCGGAACTCGTCATGCACGATGCAGGCTCCGTTCCAGAGCAGCATGTCGGCCCCCGTCTCCTGCTGGATGTAACGGCCCAGGTGCCTGTCGGGTGCCCAGAGGATCTTCTGGCCCTGGTCCTTCAGGTGGCTCACGATGGCCAGGGCGCAGGAGCTCGTCACCATCCAGTCGGCACGGGCCTTCACGGCGGCGCTGGTGTTCGCGTAGACGACGACCTGGCGGTCGGGGTGGGCATCGCAGAAGCGGGCGAAATCGTCAGGCGGGCAACCGAGATCGAGCGAACAGGTGGCTTCGAGGTCGGGCATCAGCACCCGCTTGTCGGGCGACAGGATCTTGGCCGTCTCGCCCATGAAGCGCACGCCGGCGACCACGAGGGTCTGGCTGGCGTGGTCGCGGCCGAAGCGGGCCATCTCCAGCGAATCGGCGACGCAGCCGCCCGTTTCCAGCGCCAGGTCCTGCAGGTCGTCCTCGACGTAGTAGTGCGAGACGAGGACGGCGCCCTTGGCCTTGAGCAGCGCGGCGGCGCGGGCTTTCAGCTCCGCGCGCTGAGGCTTGGTCAGCGGGGCGGGCACCTTGGCCCAGGCGTGGGCGGTGCAGGTGGCACCGGTCGCATCCTGGCGGGTGTAGTCGTAGACGGCTTCTGTCATGGGTGAATTTTAGGTGGGGGCCGTTCGGGCGGCCGCAAGCAGGGTCGCGGCCCGATCTCAGGCCTCGGCGAAGAAGCGGCTCGGTGGCATGCCGACCGCCCGCGTGACCATCGCGCTGAAGGCGCTGGGGCTGGCGTAGCCGAGCTCTGCCGCAATGAGGCGCATGGGCTGCTTGCGCGCGGCCATCGAAAGGGCCTTGGCGAGCAGGAGCTGTTGTCGCCATTGGCCGTAGCTGGTGCCCAGCTCCTCGCTGAACCAGCGCGAGAGCGTGCGCGGGCTGGTCGCCGCTTCGGCGGCCCAACCCTCGATGTCGGCATGACGAAGCGGCTGGTCCAGCATCGCCTCGCAAAGGCGGCGCAGCCGCCCTTCGCGCGGCATCGGCAGGCCGAGCTGCACGCTTCGGGCGCGCCGCAATTCATCCAGGATGAGGGCGCCGATGGCCCGCTCGCGTGCCTGGTCGGCCGCAGCAGGCGCTGGATCCGGTTCAACCGCCATCTGCAGCACCAGCTCGCGCAGCAGCGGGGTCACGTCGAGCACCCGGCAGACAGCCCAGTCGGCCTCCGTTCCCAAGGCCTGCACGGCGCTCTCGTGCAGGTACAGCGTTCGCAGGTCCGCTTGCTCGATGGCCGTGACAGCGTGCACCACGCCGGCCGGGATCCACACCGCCCTCGATGGCGGCACGATGTAGGTGCTGTCGCCCGATTCGCCTTGCGCGGAGACCCGGACCGCGCCCGTGATTGAGAACACCAGCTGGCCCCAGGAGTGCCAGTGCGGCTGGATGTCCATGTGGTGTTCCATCCGTCGAGCCTTGCCTCTCACCGGGCGGACGGCGGTGGGCTCGTAGCGCATCGGATCCTGCGGAGGCAGGCTGGTGCGGCGCGGGATGGGGGCGGGTGGCTTTGGCATGAATTCGATAGAACTTGTCGAACTATCGTAACCGTGACGAGCCCACCCCGCCTAGAGTGGGGCCGCATGAACACCGTCACCGTTCCGTTGCCGGCGGCTGCGTCGGCCCGCCGCGACTTCACGACCATAGGCCTCATCGGCCTGGCCCACGGTTGCTCCCACTTCTTCCACATGCTGCTGCCGCCGCTGTTCCCGTCCTTCATCCGGGACTTCGGCCTGAGCTACTCGGAACTGGGGCTGCTCGTCACCACCTTCTTCGTCGTCTCCGGCATCGGGCAGGCCCTGGCGGGCTTCCTGGTCGACCGCACCGGCGCTCGTCCGGTGCTGTTCGCCGCGCTCTCCTGCTTCGTGCTGGCCGCGTTGGCGGCGGCGTCGGCCAACGGCTTCGGCGGCTTGTTGCTCGCCGCCTCGCTGGCCGGGCTCGGCAACTCGCCGTTCCACCCGGTGGACTTCACCATCCTCAACAAGCGCGTCTCGCAGCCTCGGCTGGGGCATGCGTTTTCTGTCCATGGCATATCCGGCAACCTCGGCTGGGCGGTCGCGCCGGTGTTCTCGATCGGCATCGCCGAGGCCACCGGCAGCTGGCGACTTGCCTGCGTGGCCTGCGCCCTGGTGGCCTTGACCGTGCTGGCGCTGCTGGCGCTGAACCGGGAGGCGATCGACGACCGGCAGGGCAGCTGGGCACATGAGCGCGCCGGGGCCGCGGCGGCTCCCCATGGCGAGCATCCGATGGCCTTCCTGCGCCTGCCTTCGGTGTGGCTGTGCTTCTCGTTCTTCTTCTTCTCCACCGCCGCGCTGAGCGCCATGCAGAGCTTCGCCAGCCCGGCGCTGCAGAAGATGTTCGGCCTGCCCGGCACCGTCACCGCCTTCGTCGTGACGGGCTACATGCTGTGCGGTGCGGCCGGCATGGTGGTCGGCGGGTTCCTGGTGGCCAGGTCTTCCGCCCTGGAGCGCAACATCGGATTCGCGATGGCAGCCTCGGCGGTGTTGCTGCTGCTGGCCGGCACCGGATGGTTGCCCGGCCTGGCGACCGCCGTCATCGCGGCAGTGGCCGGTTTCGGCACCGGCCTGGCCGGCCCGTCCCGCGACATGCTGATCAAGCGGGCCTCGCCCCCCGGGGCCACCGGGAGGGTGTATGGCACGGTCTATTCGGGCCTGGATGTCGGCTTCGCGGTGTCGGCGCCGCTCTTCGGCAGCCTGCTCGACCATGGTGGGTCCGGCGGCATCTTCTACGGTGCGGCGGCGGCGCTCGTGCTGGGCATCGTGACGGCCGGTTTCGTCGGCTTGGCGACCCGCCGGCGAGCCTGACCGGGGCCGTGCAGGCCGCGCGCTACAGTGCCGCGCATGCCTGATGCCGCCCCCTCCGCCCGGCCTGCCGGCCATCTGCTCGTCGAGGCCCTGATCGCCCAGGGCGTCGACACCGTGTTCGGCGTGCCGGGGGAGAGCTACCTGGCGGTGCTGGATGGTTTCCATGAGCATGGGGAGCGCATCCGTTTCATTGCGTGTCGCCAGGAGGGCGGGGCAGCCTTCATGGCCGATGCCCACGCTCGGCTCACCGGCCGGCCGGGTGTGTGTTGCGTGACCCGCGGCCCGGGCGCGACCAACGCCTCCATCGGGGTGCACACGGCCTTCCAGGACAGCGTGCCGCTGATCCTGCTGGTGGGCCAGGTGGCGTCCGACCAGCGTGACCGCGAAGCCTTCCAGGAGCTCGACTACCGCCAGTTCTTCGGGCCCGGCACGCTCGGCATGGCCAAGTGGGTTGCCGAGGTCCAGTCGGCGGACCGGCTGCCCGAATACATCGCCCGCGCCTTTCACGTCGCCCAGCAAGGCCGGCCAGGGCCGGTGGTGCTGGCCTTGCAGGAGGACTTGCTGACCACGGCCACGCGCGCCGCGGTGCTGCCGCGTTCCGAGCCCGTCGAGGCCTGGCCTGCGCCGGGGGCGTTGCGGGATCTGCGGTCGCGCCTGCTGGCCGCCGAGCGGCCTTTCATGATCGTGGGGGGCCACGGCTGGACGAGGGACAGCGCGCTGGCGCTGCAGCGCTTTGCGGAGAACTGGCAGTTGCCCGTCGGCTGCGCCTTCCGCTACCAGGATGTCTTCGACAACCGCCATCCGCTGTACGCCGGCGACGTGGGCATCGCGATCAATGCCGCATTGGCCCGCCGCATCCGCGACGAGGCCGACCTGGTGCTCGCCGTCGGTGTGCGACTCGGCGAGATGACGACCAGCGGCTACACGCTGCTTTCGCCGCCGAGGCCGCGGCAGGTGCTGGTGCACCTTCATCCGGGCCCTGAAGAGCTGGGCCGGGTCTATGCGCCCGATGTGGCGCTGCAGGCCTCGTTGTCATCCGCCGGCAAGGCCCTGGAAACGCTGGCGGCGCCGATCGAGTTGCCCTGGACCGGGTGGTCCGCCGCCGCGCATGCCGACTACGAGGCCAACCGGGTGCATCCGCCCGTGGAGCCGTTGGACATGGCCGAGGTGGTGAAGACCCTCGAGCGACTGGCACCCGAGGATGCGATCTACACCAACGGCGCCGGCAACTACGCGGGCTGGCTGCACCGGTACCTGCGCTACCGCGGCCTGGCCCGGGCCGGCAAGACGCAGCTGGCGCCCACCGCCGGGGCGATGGGCTACGGCTTGCCGGCCGCCGTGGCCGCGAGCCTCACCCAGCCCCAACGCCTGGCCATCAACCTGACCGGCGACGGCGACTTCCTGATGAACGGTCAGGAGCTGGCCACGGCCACGGCCTACGGCGCCACCAAGCTCATCAGCATCGTGGTCGACAACGGCCACTACGGCACCATCCGCATGCACCAGGAGCGCGAGTACCCGGGGCGCGTGAGCGGCACGGGCCTCGCCAACCCGGACTTCGCGGCGCTGGCCCGCGCCTATGGCTGGGAGGCCGCCACCGTCGAGCGAACGGCAGAGTTCGAGCCGGCCTTTGCGGCCGCGATGGCAGCGGGTCGCCCGACGCTCCTGCACCTGAAGCTGGACCCCGACGTCAGCCACACCCGAGGCACGCTGTCGTCCATCCGCGCCGCGGCGCTGGCCCGGCCGGGGCAGGGCGCCTGAAGCCGGCTACTTGCCGTTGCGCCCGCCCACCAGCAGCACCACGCCGGCCAGCACGACCGCCACGGCCGACCATTCGAAGCCGGTCACCGTCTCGCCGCCTATGGCCACCCCCAGCAGCATCGCGATCACCGGGTTGACGAAGGCATAGCTCGAAGCCAGGCCGGCCGAGGCCCGGGCCAGCAGGACCATGTAGGCGTTGAAGGCGATCAGCGAGCCGAAGACAACGAGGAAGAACCAGGCGGCCACGGCTTGCGCCTCGGGCGGCCAGCTGGGCGTCTCGCCGGTGGCGGCGGAAAGCGCCATCAGCACCAGGCCGCCGCACAGCATCTCGCTCGCGAAACCCATTGCCCCCGGCGCCAGCGGCAGGCTGCGTTGGCTCAGCACGCTGCCGATGGACCAGCTCACGCAAGCCACGGCCACGGCGATCAAGCCGTGCGTGGAAGCCTGGAAGCTGGCACCCTGGGTCAGCATCAGCACGCCGACCAGGCCGACCGCGATGCCGGCCGCTTCCAGCCGACCCGGCTTGACGCCGTAGCACAGGTTCACCAGCGCGATCATGAGCGGCAGCACCGCGATGAAGGCGACCACCAGGCCCGAGCCGACCGAGGTCTCGGCGACGGCCGTGCCGCCCATGCCGCCGGCCAGCATCAAGGTGCCGCAGATCAGCGCATTGCGCCATTGCACCCCTGTCGGCATCGGCGTGCCGCGCCAGCGCATCCACGCCAGCAAGAGCGCGCCGGCGGCAAGAAAACGCGTGCCCATCTGGAAGAAAGGCGGGAAACTCAGCAGCGCGAACTTGATCGCCAGGTAGGTCGAGCCCCAGACCAGCCAGGTGGCGGCCAGGCAGGCGATCAGCAGCGGCGACAGGCCGAAAGCGGCCGGGCGGGTGGCAACGGTGGTCGTCATGAGGTGGAATGTTAAGCAAGCCGTTGCCCGCTTTCCATGAGAAGTCAAAGGCGATAGGTGTGTAGCGCCTTTGTTTTCAAGGTAGCGCTGGTGATACGCTTTGGCAATGAACCCATCCATGGACTTTGACAGCTACGACGCCCGCATCCTGGCGGAACTGCAGGCGGACGCCCGGCTGTCGATGACGGAGTTGGGCCGGCGTGTCCACCTTTCGCAGCCGGCTGTGACCGAGCGCGTGCGCAAGCTGGAGTCGGCCGGCGTCATCACCGGCTACCGCACCACGGTGAACCTGAAGGCGCTGGGGTACGGCATCCGCGCCGTCATCCGCATCGGCCGGGCAGAGTACGCCCGGGTCGTCAAGATCGTCGACGAGACGCCGGAGGTCATCAATGCCTACAACGTCACTGGCGAGGACAGCTGGGTGCTGGAGATCGCCGTGGTCGACGTGGACCACCTGGACGCCGTCGTCTCCCGCTTCTGCGAACTGACCGAAACCAGCACCTCGATCATCCTGAGGGTGACGCGCGAGCACCGGCCGGTGGGCCTGGCGCGCCCGCCGCTGAAGAATCCCAACCCCGACGAGCCTGCCTGATGACTGCCACCTCCAGCCCATCCACCTGCGACCTGTGCGACAGCTTCCGCGATCGCACCGATGCCGGCTTTCGCGTCCTGCCGGGCGTCTTCCGCTCCTTCGGCGGCCGCCCCGCCTTCCATGGGCCGGTGCGCACCGTGCGCTGCTTCGAGGACAACTCCGTCCTGCGCGAGCTGGTGCAGGCGCCGGGCGAGGGCCGCGTGATCGTCGTCGACGGTGGCGCCTCGCTGCGCAAGGCGCTGCTGGGCGGCAATCTCGCCCTGGCGGCCGCAAAGAACGGCTGGGCCGGCGTGCTGCTGAACGGGGCGGTGCGCGACCTGGCCGAGCTGCGGGCGGCCGACGTCGGCATCTTCGCCCTCGGCCACTGTCCCATGCCCACCGCGCGCCGCAACGAGGGCACGCTCGACGAGCCCGTGCGCGTGCAAGGGGAGTGGGTCCGTCCGGGCGACTGGCTCTATGCCGATGAGGACGGCGTGGTGCTGAGCGACGTGAAGCTCTGACCCGGCGGCTACAATGCGCCCCTTCGTCGGGGTGTAGCGCAGCCTGGTAGCGCAACTGCTTTGGGAGCAGTGGGTCGGACGTTCGAATCGTCTCACCCCGACCAACCTAACTTCTTGTCAGCGCTAGCCTTTCCCTGCATCTCCGGGCTGCACAAAAATTAGGCAGCTTGGTAACCCGGGCGAAAACTGGTAACGCAGGCTTCGGGCAGATCGATGCATGTGTGGCGCATCGCGTGCCTCAAATGGAGTCACCAGCGACGAGAGGCTTGTCCTACGGGTCTACAGGCAGCAGCAGAAGGCGGCTGCCGGCCAGGAGCCGTCTTTCGCGAACGACGGCAACCGGGAAGTCCTGGGGCAATGAAGCTAGGCTGAATATTGGGTCGCGACAGCAAAGAGTCGATGGGCGGATGCCCTGCGACAGGCCTTGGCCTAGGCCCGGCGACGAGGAACAGCAACCGACAGAATGGGTGGTCCACTTGCTGCCTGTGGGAACCCTCCGGATCGGCACGCGCATCACCTACCCTCCCGAAGGCGCTGTCATGGCAGGTACCGGAAGCTCGGGCAGTAGCCTCTGCCGTCCGGCGTCCCGATCCGCATGATCGTCTGCGCGAGCGGGCCTAGCTCGAACATCAGTTCCAGCGCGCGGAGGAACGACTTGTCGCCACCCTCCAGCCAGCTCTCTTCCAGCAGGCGTAGCATCTGTGAGTACGTGTTCTCGAACCGATTGCTGGCCGTGCGCAACTCTCGCGGAGCGGCTGGGCCGTAACCCTCCGGAGAAGGAGGGGCTAGCGTGAAGACTGCGGGCGCCGGGATCTGATCCTTCTTCCGCAAGAGCTTCGCGTCCTCGTCCCACTCGAGCTTCGTCAGCAGCTTCAAGGACTTAAAGCGATAGTAGTGCGACAGGTGGTGCTTGTACTTCGGAAAGGGTACGCCGCTGGCGCCCTCGCCCTGGGCCATGATCAGTTTGATCGCCTGCTCTACATCGCCGAGCTTAGTCATCACAAACCAAGTGAACGGCCCGGCAATCTGGCGCCGGGCGTCAAGCGGTGGATTGAGCCGGTTGATTCCCTGGAGAAGCTCCTCGTAGAACTCGCCGATGGTCACGTCCTCGGGCGGGAACGTCTCCAATGGCTCACCCTCGATAGGGATGGCGACCTTCGGTCGCTCGATCTCCATGAATGTGTCGAGGGTTCGAGGCCCGAAGCCCTCCAAGCGCAACTCGATCTCCGGGTGCACGCCACTTGGCAATCGGCTCGGAAACCTCGGGACCGCCTCGCCGGTCAAGCTGGGGCGCTCATCCAATGCGGACAGCAGGTTGCACAGGAGCGAGAGATGGAGCATCTCCTCGTGGGCGATCGCACGAATGGAGATCGCGACCGGATGCGCTTGGTCAATGATCGACCACAGCGCCGTGAGGTAGGGCGGGATGGTTGCGAACTCAAGCCGCAGTGCTGTCCGCAATGCGAGTTTGATTGCATCGATCCCGGACAGCTCCGGCGGTGGAGGCCCCGCTTTTGGCAGCAACGCCTCAACGGCTGCGTCGACCGCGCTCTTTGCCGTCGAGCGGGCCGCTTCGGTGCCGAACGCAAGGCGATGAGCAGGCATCGCGAACTGTGTCGTGTGCCCACCCGTTGTCGCGGCCTTGACGATCGACGCGATTGTGCGGAGGTCGAGCTTGTCTTCGTCGATCATGAGCGCGACTCCTCCGCGAGCCAGCTTCCGAGGCGAAGCGCAAGGGCTCCTAGGGTGAGCGTTGGGTTGACTGCCGCGGCGTTTGGGAGCACGGCGTTCGAGCAGACGAAAAGATTCTCGATGCCATGGACCGCCAGATTCACGTTGGTCACGCTGGAGTCCGGGCTGCGGCCCATCCGGCAAATCCCGGAGGCGTGGTCTCCGCGAGGGTTCTCCTTCGTCGGTTCGTTGCGCTCGTAACCGAGAGAGGCCAAGCATTCGGCGAGCTTGGCTTGGGCGGCTGTCACCGTTGCCATGAAACGAGCCGGATTGCGCCGAGAGAAACTGACGCGTGTCTTCGGCAAACCGAACTTGCCAATGCCAGGCGCGAGGCTCAGCCGGTTCTCTGGATCGCCGAACTCCTCGATGAACGCGCTCAGCCCAGCGCGCCTCGGTCCCTTGACGATCTCGTCGATCTCTTTCCTCGACTTGCCCTGCACCATGAGGTTGTCGAACTCGATCTTTGGCAGCGCGCGATTGTTGAAGACGAATATCTTGCCGTCCGCCTGCTTCTCCGGGGTGTCCCAACTCCGCGACATCAGTGTCGGGAAGTCGTACTCCTGGAACCAGCCTTGAGGGTTGTCCTTTCGTGTGCCTTCAACGCTGAACAGGAGATGGGTCACGATGTATCGCCCGACTTGGTCGTAGCGATTGCCCAGCCCCGTAGGCCACTCCGGCGACGTGGACGCAAGCAGTAGCTTGGCTGACTCGTAGGTCCCTGCGCAGACGACGACTTTCGCGCCATTGGCAACACACCACTCCCCAGTCGTGGCGTCGAGGTACTCGACACCGTTGACGCGATTCCGGTCGGCAACGATGCGCCGGACTGGCGCGCCGGTCTTCAAGTGGAAGTTGGCGTGCGCCGGCTCGTAGAGCAGCGCATCCATGTGATCCTGGGCTGAGTACCGCGCCCCGATAGGGCAGTACTTGCAAGTGCCCGTGGTCATGCAGCGCTTGAAGCGGGCAATCGGCATGTGGCCCGGCGTCAGGCCATGCTTCTCGAAAGCGCCGGCGAGTTCCGACTCATGCGCGCTCCACGAGTATGCGGGAAGGGGATAGCCCCAGCGACGCTTCGGTCCTTCGTCATTCATGGCTCCGCCCACGCCTAACTTCTGCTCGGCAAGCTCGTACCAGGGCTCCAGCGTCGAGTAGCTGAATGGCCAGTCTGCACCGCGCCCGGTGCGCGAGCGACACTCGAAGTCTTCCTCCTTGAAGCGCAGTGACCATCCTCCCCAGTGCATCGTCGAGCCGCCGTATGCGCGGACCCGCGACTCCTTGAATGTCCACAGCACATTGCCGACTGAATAGCTCTCCCGGGACTCCCCGCCGGGCTTGTCGTCGTCATACGTGATGGAGTACGGGGTCCGCTTTGCCAATACGAGGTCCCACCAGCTGCGTCGGTCACGCGCCGGGATGCGCTCGCCGGCTTCAAGCACGAGGATCGAGGTCAGCGGATCCGCTTCGAGCAGACGGTCGCATACTAGGGTTGCGGCCACCCCACTGCCGACGATGACGTAGTCGTACGCGGCGTTCATCGACGATCCCCGGTGCGAACAGGCGGCCACTCGCGGAACCTTGAGCCGCCCATGAAGCCTGTGTGATTCCGCGCCTTCTCCACGAAACCCCTGAAGCCGCCCTTGGCGACGAAGCAGCGGATGAAGTCGTTGGCCACGTAGAACTTGACGTGTGCGATGCGGCTCTTTGCCTGGTCTTCCTTTGTCACCACTGTGTCCGCGAACAGCTTGATGATTGCGACCGGCTCTGTGAGCTTGTCCACCATCGCTTTCCAGACTTCGGCGGCGTGGCGGTACTCGCCTCGGAAGTCCACCTGCCCGGAACTGCGGGCCTCAAGCATGTCCAGCCAGCGGCTGCGCATCAGCTCCGGGTCGATCTTCTCCGTTTGCCAGTGAGTTGCGATCGCACGGAACATCGACCACAGAACGTCGACCTCCTCCCTGCTGAGCGGTTGGTCCCCTGCCGCAAGCATGGCGGCCGACAACTCTTCCTCCCAGAATTCAGCCATTCTTGCTCCCGGCCGCGGCGCGGCGACGAAGCGAGCCAACCGCGATGTGTCGCGTTGTCGTGCCGCTGGCTCGCGGCTCGGCTAGGGACTGCACCACCTAGATCTCGAAGTCGGCCCACACAAGGTGGTGGTCCGATGCTTCATCCGCATTGCTCTTTACCGTGTCGAAGGGCTTCCACGTGTTGGGGTGGTAGGAGCCACGCCTCTCGATGCCGGTCTGCTGCAGCGCTCCCTGTAGCGCGGGGGACATGATCAGGTAGTCGATCTTGTTCCTGGCCGTACCCGTGTCGTAAGTCCCCGGCCGATCTTTTGGATACGATGGGTGGTCCATCACGTCGGCAAAGCCGTCCATCAAGAGAGGTGCGATGGTGGGGCTGTCAGGGGTGTCGTTGAGGTCGCCCGCCAGCAGGACATGCGGCGAGACCTTCTGAGCCCGCTTGGCAATTGCACTGGCCGCGGACGCTTGCGCCAGCCGGCGCGCCTGCACGGCGGGCGAGTCGCCTCCGCGCTTCGACTTGAAGTGGTTCGGGATCACGACGATCGACTTGTCGTCAGACAGCTGGATCACATACTCCGGGCAGTCCCGCGAGAACGTTAGTTCGCCCGTGGGGTTCGTGTCGTCGACGTGCGACCGGATGCCGTTGATGGGGTAGCGGCTGAGGATGCCGACATCGATACCTCGCATGTCGTTTCCGTCGATCACCATAACGTGGGGATACTCGTGATGGAACTCGGCCTTCAACACCTGCTCGTTGAAGCGCATCAACGTTGGCCGGCTCTCGACCTCGATGCACACCAGAATGTCCGGACTGATCTCGGAGACAACACGACCTGTGTTGTAGGTCGCGGTCCACTTGATGTCCTTCATCCGCAACTCGAACCATCCGGTCCAGTCACCGCGGCCCTTGGCCTTCACGATGGTGACTCCTCCGGACGTTGAGTACAGTTGTCCGCGCACCTTGTTGAGCAACACCAGCGCATTGGACGGCGGGTTCAGAGCCGCGAAGCCATAGCGCCTCGCGAGGTCGAGAAGGATCGACTTATCGTGGTCGGAGTAGAGATCCTTGGCGACGATGGAGTTCAGGGTCGCGTGGTCGTCGATTGCCGCCTGTCCCTTGGCCCCTGCGCCGTCCGCCATTGCACTCGGCCTAGTGAACAGGTTCTCCATGTTGAAGGTTGCGACCCGCAGTTTCACGATAGAACCCTCCGGCAGAAGTAACGCGTGGACCGAGCCACTCTAGCGGGCCGCCCACACGCAAGCATGGGGAGGAACAGGGGTCTCGTCCCCAATCTTGTGGATGTCAAGGCATTCCTCCTCCTTTGTGACCGCATGGTGCCGGAGGTTGCTGCTTTACGCTCCCGCATCTCGACCAAGGCGTGAAGTGCCCCTTGGTGCCGGCGATCGTCCCATCCTTGGGCGCAGCCTTCCGAGTCCCCGCCACATTCGAACGCCTCGGAGACTTGTGTGGGCAGCCGCTGTCGCCAAAGAGACCCAAACTCAAGCGGCAGCTCTGCGGCGGCGAGGTCGGGGACGCCGGTGGCCTGCTGTGGGTCGAGTCGAGCCCGTCGCGTAGAGAGGGACCGGTCGTTCACAGCCAGAGCCCCTGCGATGACGCCGCGGGCGTCGGCGTTGCTACGGTTTGCCGACGCTCACAGCATTGCCGGCCGTGGCAGTGAAGGTCAGGTTGTTGCAAGTGACCGTGAGTTCACCCGATGACCGCCACCGGCTGCAACCGCTGCAGACCTGCCGCTGACCTTCAAAGGCAGGTCTAGACTGAACTCAGTCACTCGGGGCTGATGGCCTGAACGACAGCAGTAGTCGTCACCAGGCATTCGACGATTGAGACCGCGTAGGACTGCGTGGACACCGATGCCGGCCACCGCTCGCGAGCCGGTGCGGACCGGGTGGGTTCGCTGATCGAGCGTCAGATGCCGGGCGGCGGCGGTGGGTCTTTCGGAAAAACCTGCCCCATTGACACAGCCGGGATCGGCGTAACCGCTGCGCCCGCACGCTGAATCTGCGTGAGGTACTGGTACGGGCTCGACGACTTGTCCTTGTAGCCTCGCCAGGCTGCGAACCCGGCATAGACGCCGAGTCCGACGAGGATGCCGGTCCCGGCCGTGAGCACCGTTGCCGATGTTGCTCCATCAAGCGCTGAGGTCAACAAGTCTGGAGCCTTCCATGCCGCGGTGGACAACAGCGCGTCAACAGCAAAGCGAGGCAGCGAACCTTTGTACTTCTCCCATTCCGATTCGACTTCCTTGGCTGCCTGGATCAAGCGTTTCTCTCGTTCGTCTGGGTTCGCAATGTCTGGAATGGTCGCGGCAATCTTGAGCAGCTCGGTCTTGAACCGTCGCAAGTCCTTGCCTTCCTTCTGCAACTCCGCAATCTTCTCGGCTGACAACTTCGACAAGTCAAACATGGTCAGCATGACGACCTGACAAAGTTCGTCGGCCATGTCGGACGGCGAGCCTCCCCCTGACCCTTTCGCGCCAGGTGGTGCACCCGAGTTGAAAAGGGACGCCACCAGCGCGTCTTCGTCCATGCGAGCCAATGTCCGATGAACCCGCCCAGAACTGGTCACGATGTCAAGCTGCTTTTCACTGGCAATCGCCATCGCGATCAGCGACATCACGACCTCGCCAAGGCGAGGATGAAGTGCGAACCACTCGCCTGGGTTGCTCGAGCTGATGCGACGCGCCGGCCAAGCGAGACTCTTGGCGCACAAAAAGTCCAGCAGCGGCTCCATCTTTCCTGCATGCAGTTGAAAGGCGTTGGGATCTTTCGGAAAGTCCGACTGCGTGCTCTCGAGTGAGTATTGACCGAGCTGATCCTCCTCCGCCCCTTTCAACGTCACGAGCAGCCGTTGCTGCGCCTGAAAAACGGAGTACGAGTAAGCTGGCTCGTCGCTTAGCAATGGCTCGTCCCTTGCACCCTTGATGTCTCGAAAGGGCTTGACCTCCTCCAAGTCGTTCAGCCGGAAGTCGTGGGGAACGATTCGACGCACTTGTGGAAAGGTCAGCAACGTCGCCTTGAGCCAGTTCGCATCGCGAATGTGGATGTACGGGTAGTACAAGGCGTCCCGGTCGAGTGCGACATCCATGGCGTTCCTCCGCTGCGAAGAGGCAAGGCTGCCCAGCCCCCCTTGCCATCCAATCGCTTGGCCACAAATACTACGCCCGCCGCTGGTGGTGTGCATCCTGAGACTTAAGGACGCCTCGACAACTGCGATTGCATGTGCCGACGAGCCTTGCACGTGAGTTGGGCAGCTCTGGATGCTCGCTAGAGACTGGGCAAGGTCATTCGGCCGCGGCGGCCTGAATGTCAGCGGGGTTGCTCACCTGACATTCGACGGCCCTCGCTTTGCACGCCCGCCGCTCCTCAGTCACCGGTCACTCGAGCGCCGCCGGCTGAAGTAGCCGGTGAATGTAGGGGGTCCACCCCCTACGGCAAGGGGGTCGGGGACACGATCGACTGATCGGTTGGCGATCCGTTGGTGGCTCGGTTGCACAGGCATCTAGTCTCGCGCCAGGGCTTCGATTGCGAGGCTTGTCAACCGAAGGACTTCACCATGCGCACTTCGCTCACCCGCTTCACCACGCTCGCGCTGGCCACCGCGGCCGGCCTTGCCTGGCCAACGTTGGGCGCGGCCACCCCGCCGACCAACCAGGTGGGCAGCTTCGCGTATGCCTGCGGAGGCCGGGCCTCCGGTGCCGGCTTCCCTGTGCAAAGCATCGACCTGGGCGGCCTTTTCGCGCCAGGCGAATCGATCTGCAAGGAAGACTTCGATGGGTCGATGATGACCAAGGTCAAGGCCACGGTTTCCCACAGTGGCCCGCGGGGCACGGGTGGCGGAACCGGCTTGGTCAAGCCCGTCGGCAAGGTGCTGGTGCGCGCCAGCAACAACGCGGTGGGCGATGGCGAAGAAGTGGGGGGCGCCTTGGCTGGCTTCACCGACGTGCTGACCATCGACGCGCCGGGCCTCGCCGGCGAGCCCGGGGTGCTGTACTACAGGGTGCAGGTCAAAGGCAGCCTGGAAACCCACGGCCCGTCGGGCGGTGCATTGTTTCGCGTGCTGCCGGTATCGTCCCGCCCGCCGACGGTCTGGAAAGACTGGAGCGTGAACACTGACATCGTCACGCCCGACGCCTTCCTGGCCGTCGACGAGACCGTGGTAGTCGCCACCAACCTGGTCTTCGGCGAGCCGCTCACGCTGACGACGGTGGGCTGGGCGCATGCCGGCATCCGCGCCGCGACTGGAACGGGCCACGGCATCGTGGCCTTCGACGGCAAGAACGCGTTTCGTCTGAAGGGGGTGGACCACATCACCACCCTCGCGGGCGCGCCGGTCACCAACTACACGCTCAGTTCGCAGGTGGGGCTGCCGTGGTGAAGCCGCACACTGCCGCCATGCTGGGTGTGCTGGTTGCCGTGGCCATCGCCGCTGGCGCCCGGGCCGAGGGTGCCGAGGCCGGCCTGGTGGCCACCAAGTACGCACAGCTGCATGCACTAGGCGCTGGCGAGGGCGACCAGCCCTCGTCTGGCACGCTGGTGAAAGGCCCCGATGGAAACTTCTATGGCACCACGTACTACGGTGGCGCTTCCGACCACGGCACGGTCTATCGCATGGCGCCGAATGGCGCCATGCAGGTGCTGTACTCGTTCACTGGCCTTCTCGACGGTGGCAGCCCCCAAGGCCTGACCTATCGCAATGGCCAGTTCTATGGCGTCACCTCCGGCGGCGGCGCGAACGGCTGCGGCACCTTCTACCGCATGGGCCTGGACGGCGACGTGTCGGTGATCCAGTGGTTCGGCCAGGGTCGAAGCCCGCTGTGTCACCCGCGAAAGACACTGATGCTGTCCAGCGACGGCCATTTCTATGGCATTTCGGTCGGCGGCGACGGCGCGCTCTACCGGATCAGCGCCGCCGGGGCGACCAAGGTGCGGCACGTCTTCAGCAACACCGGCGCCGACGGCAGTGGCCCGTTGGGAGCTCCCGTCGAGGACGGCAGCGGCAACCTGTACGGCACCACCCAAGCGGGGGGAGTTCACTTCGCCGGCATCCTCTATCGCATCAGCAAGGCCGGAGGCCCGATGGCCGTGCTGCATTCGTTCGCCGGCATCAGCGGGGACGATGGCGCCGAACCCTACTCCGGCCTGGTTTGGGTGGGGCGCATGCTCTACGGCACGACCTACAAGGGAGGCGCGTTCAACGGTGGCACGGTGTATCGCGTGTCGCCGTCGCCCGGTGGTGCGTACCAGGTGGTGCATTCCTTTTCCTACGCCCCGGGGCAGCCGCGCGAGCCCTGTGCGGGCCTCGTCTACGCGCCGGACGGCCAGCTCTATGGCACCACGTGCACCTCGTCCATCGGCGGATTCGGCACCTTTGGAACGGTGTACCGAATCACGCTCGACGGGCAATTGACCCTGCTCCACACCTTCGGCGACTTGCCTCGGCGCGTCGACGGGGCACACCCGGGCGCTGATCTCTTGCTGGTGGGCTCATCCACCTTCTACGGCACAACCCTCCTGGGCGGTGCCAGCGACCGGGGCACAGTCTTCAAGCTTTCGGTCGTCAATTAGCCGGCACCGTGGCTTCGCGGAACAGCGCCTGCGTTTCGACGGTCAAGCTGCGCGGTTGCAAGTTGGTCGGCCTCAAGGTCCGATATGTATCCCACGGCGACTGGGTGGCTTCACGCGTTATTGTTGAACAGCACAAGACCCAGCGTCCGATTGAGTTCGAGGTCACGCCGGGCCTCGCGACGCCGTGCAAGCGGGGATCTAGCGGGCCAGCCTGAAGGCAGGGGACTGGCTGGGGGTGCGGCTGCCTTCGATGTCGGCTGCGTGTTGGCGCGCTGAACAGGCAATTCCGGCCAGTAGCCGACATTTGTGACGGTCGGCTCTTCGGAAGGATAGCTGTTGCTGCGCGCCGCTACTTGATTGGCTGCGCAGCTGAGCCTGAGACTAAGAGTTTGGAGGGTATACCCGGCGACGACGTCGCCAGGTAGTCGCGCAACTGAAAGGCCAAGGACGATCCAGCGTCTACGAGCCTGTCCAGCACGTCCAGAGTAGCTTGCCTGAGGGTCACGTCGCGGAGGAGCGCCTGACGATGCTCGTGCACCGCCGCTTGGCAGACAGTCTCAGCGTCCCAAAGGCTGCTTCCGTCGTTGAACAATTCAGCCGGAGCCTTGGCTATCGCATCCCTCAGTTGTACAAGTGCGGAAGGGACCGCCGATGCCCTGCCAACACCTGCCATCAGCGCAAGAAGATGTTCGAGTGCTTGCCAGCTGTCGCCTGCTGCGGCAAGGCGGTCGGCCACGAAGCGAGGGCGACTCCTCAGCAGCGGCAAGTCGTGGAAGGTCTTGACCCACGGAATGGACTGGAACAACAGAACGGCGAGCGGCTTCTCGTTCTTGCTGTTCAAGCGCCGAGAGCGCGTGCGTAACGACTCGTCTGAAAGGAGCTTTGCTGCGGCACGGTCCCACACCCGCCAGAAGGCATCCGCGTTGGTGTATTCCTGCTTCATGCTCCCGCGCAGGGTCGACTCCAGCACTCGTTCACTAAGCTCCGGGCCGTGCTTGATGCAGTAGTCAAGAGCTTCGAAGATAGGTGTCTTGTCCGTGCCCTGAACCAGCAGTTCAGACGCCAGAAGGTCGCCCACTTCCCAGCGCGCTTCAAAGTCGACGTAGTCCGGGTCGTACCGGTCAACTCGGGGCTTGCCTTCTTGGTCAGCCATCAGCTGCACCAGTGTCATGACCGCCTGGACTCTCCAAGTCTCTGGCGTTTCGCTGCGGGCGGCATCGAGCGCAATCGTCCACTCCTTGACGGCGGCCAGGCTCTTGGGACTAGGTCTGGGCGGAAGCTTCCCGCCTGTAAGGGCTGCCACCAGCGCCTTGCTGGTTGCGTCTCTTGCCTGTTCGACGAAGTCACGCCTGCGACTTTGCGCAGTGCCAATCGTCGTATCGAGCGCTTCGGCGTACAGCGCCAGCGCCGTGGTCGCGCTCTCGGCGAGTTGAGGCTGCTTGGGCCTCAGAACCTCGGAGATGGCAAGGGCGCCAGCCCGGCGAACCTTCCAGACGGGCTCCGTAATGATGTTGGCGAGTGACGCAGGCAGCTTGGGATTGCCTGGGTCTACGCTTGCCAGCAAGATGAGCGTCTTAGCTCTCAGCTCGCCCGTCGCAGGACTACGGCGAACCCAAGCGTCATTGTCCAAGCGCTTCGAGCTGACGTCGAAAAGATAACCCTTGGCCCATTGGAGGCCTTCCGATGTGTCGGTCGGCCAGCGCTGAATCAACGCACAAGGTAGATCGCCATCTAGCCCCAGCAGCATGGCCTCGTCCTGACCTTTGACCTCTTTAACAAGACACTGGAACTCCTCGTACACCTCGGACGAGGAAGAAAACCGGTTTGCGGCCTCCGGGGAAGAGGTGAGTGTTGGCTGTGTTATGGCTCCTGCCCATAGTCGGACAGCCGCCAGCCGGTTCATGAGCTGACTTCTTGATTGGGCTTCGTCGCTTACTTGCTTGAGCTCGGGTTCTAGGTTCGCGATCTCCAGAGGGACGTACTTCCCATCATCAACTGGCTCGCCAAGTTTCATCCCGCGAGCATCCATGCGCTTGAGCCCCATGCGCCAACCGTCAGGCACGTCTTGAGCGTTTTTGAGATCTTCAATGTGCTTGTCGAGGATTGCAAAGATGCCCTCCCGGAGGTCGGGGCGGATGATCTGCAAGCGGAGCACGAGCATCTCTAGGTGCTGCTTTCTGTGCGGCAGCTTGTTGCTAGCGATGCGCTCGTTTTGCCTCTCGTCGTCCAGGCCGTCGTGGCCGCCGTGGATAGCCAGAGGACTCGCCTCGCCTACGTAACGCGCGATGTCGTCGGCGAAGAACTGAGGGCACTTGAAGAGCGACAGCATCTTCGCAGTGACAAGGTTCGGGTGCGCCATCAGGACGCCTGCCACCAGCCCCGTAGTGAAGCTCGACTCCCCGCTCTCCAAAATGAACTCAAGGACGTCGGAGATGATCTTCGGCTGCGTCTTCGCTTCGATGAGTAGTCTTTCCTCTAGCGACATGAGGGCGCAATTCAACAAGTAGCTGGAGACGGAGTGCCCGCGATAGGCTGCCCAAAGCCGCCAGTCGTGGATGTGGGCCTGCCCGTTTGGACTTTGCTCCGGCGAAAGCAAGGTGACCTCCTCGGGATGCGACTTCGCAAAGCACGCAGCTGCGTGATTGCATAGGTCGACGACGAAGCGCACGCTCTTGGCGAAGGAGTAGAGCAGGAGCCAGCGGAAGGGCCCTTGCAACACGGACGGAGGGAAGAACGCATGCGTCACCCTCTGGCTGAGGCCCATTGCTGCCTCCCAGCCGTCCATGGCGAAGTGACGTTCTGTTCGTGGCCCGGGTGCGGTGTAGAGGGCCCAGAACGCAGTGCGCACCAAGTCTGCGTTGAAGTAGACGGGCTCCCTGCAGTGCTTGACGTTGGTGAGGAACTCCAAGCGCTCTTCTGCATAGACGTCGCGGTCCTCTCGGTCCTCGGAGATCCGCTTCACAAGTGCGTCGATGAACACCTTGAACTTGGCGGGGTCAGCTCCGGAGCAGCGGCACAGGAGCTCGTAGAACCGCTTGCCAACTGACTTCTCTCGGTACCACGTGTCGTTGTCTCGCCAGCAATAGTGTTCAGCCATGCTGAAGACGTCGGCAACACGCGGGCTAGGCTGGTACCAGGCGTCATCGTGCGCGACTGCATCCTCAGCGAGCTGGACAACCCATGCGTAAGCTTGCGGCGGTAGGGATGGGAATGCCCTCGCGACCAGTCCGATCACTACGTCCCACGCCTTGCCTACCGGGGCGGCCATCCCAACCCGGGCTACAAGTTCCTTCTTGGCCGGGTCGGATGCTAGGTGCGAGTAGTCGATGGAAGTCGGGCCCTTGCAAGCAACCCTTAGCAGGTGGCTAAGACGCTGAAGCAAAGCTACGCTGCTGAAGGCGCCATTGCTCCCAAGCCTTGCGACAAGGTCCTCGACTCGCTCAGAGCGCAGCAGACCGATGGCTATCTCGTCGCGCCACAGCTGCGCAATCGTCGAATCGGGCCGAAGAGCTGCCTCCAAGAGCGCGTACGCGTCATCGTCGCCTTCAGCCGATCTCTGGGCTGTCCATGAGCGCAGTGCTCGTCGCATGCCCGCATGTGAGCCGAGCTTTGCGAACAACGCTGACCAGTCGCGCTCCGCGGAGCGGACCTCGCGCTCTACCCTGAAGAACAGTGACCAGTCTTCCAGAACGTCGTGCGCCGGGGACACACGAGCAGCATCGTCTTGGGCAAGCACGCCTTCTTGCAGCAGCAACGCAACCGCTTCAGCGTCTGCAGGCGCCTCAACGAACTGCGCGAAGCGTTCGGTGCGCAGGTAGCAAACTTCGTCGAAGGCGGCTTTCCGCCTTGTGCGCATGGCGGCCGAAACGCCCTTGCTGGGTGCAATCCGCTCTGTCCACAGTATCCGCCTAAGGTCATTGCCCGAAGCACTTGGTAGTGCAGTTCCCGCGGAGGCGCACTTGAAAGCAAGCTGCAGGTAGTAGGGTGTTCGCAGAACCTCCTTGACTCCCGCGTCTTTGGCAACAACTTCCTCGAGCGCACTTCCAGCCACTGCCGCGGCGATCTCCACGTCCGTCAGGACCGGTACGTCAACCACTTGGCTGGGGAAACTGTAGAGGAAGTTTGTGTACAGGCCGTTGAGAGCATATGAGCGTGTCGTGATGCATAGCCTCGAAGACTTGTTCTTGCGAACGAGTGCGAGCAGCTCTTCGAGTGCACCCGGGTTCTGTGCCTCGAGAGCCTTCTCCAACGAGTCGATGATGACGGTGGGTACTCCTGTACTCAGCAGTGTCTCGAGGCCAAGTACCGGGTCTTGAAGCCCGTTGAGGGACTGAACTGCTGCCAGGGTCGGCACGTCAAGTTCATCGCCTCGGAAGAAGAACAGTGGGCCGGACTCACGCAGCAGAGGAGCAAGCTCTGAGACAACAGCCGACTTGCCCGCGCCAGGGCCGCCAGTGACGATGAGAAGCTGGCGTTCGTCGAGAGCCGCCAACACACGGCCGACACACTCCCCGCGGGGGATATGGGCGCCATTGGGTAGAGCGTTCGCGATAAGGGAGAGCTGAAGCAGAGCTCGCTGAGTGAAGCGCTCGGCGACGTTGCCAAGTCCGCGTGATGAGGACAGGCGGCTCACTGCCGCTTGCAACCCTTCCTTTGCCGTCTGAGCCCAGGTCGACGGAGTTACGGTACCCACGGCGATGCCCTGCTCCTGGACATAAGAGAACAGGCCATCCCACACCAGCTGCCCAGAGTCTCCCGGCTGTCCTGAATACAAAAGTGCTTGGACGAGACTTAGCTCCTGCGAGGAATCGGTGCCCAGGTCGTGAATGTCGACCCGAAGACGCCGGAGCAGATGGAAGACGAGCTCCTCCGTGTACTTGTCGGCCAAGGTCTCCTTCGAGACCGCCTTGAATGCTTCCCAGGTGTCCTTGTGCTTCTTGTTGAAGAGCTTGGAGTCAACCTTCTGCAGGTAGTCAGCAAGGTCTACCGATGCACGAGCAAGTTCGCACAGGCGCTTTGCCGCCTGGTTGGCGGCCGACGCCGAGGTGATGGTTGCAAGCACCAGCACATCACAGGCGCGGCCAAAGGGGCTGCCCTCGATACCAAGGAAGTCGCGCCAGGCACCCTGCAGACCGTCGATGAAGTCCGTGTTGCCCGCCGTGGCGTTCAAGCCCCGCTTGCACTGGATGAGTTGCAGCCAGGTGCCCTTCGCGTCCGTGAGTCGGCAGTAGACGTCATCGGTGTGGACGCTTTTGTAGCGCGCCTCGAAGCGCAGCTCTTCGACCCGAGCGCCGTGCAAGCAAAGGGCCGTCGGTAACCCTGTGAGCATATTTGCCAGGTAGAGGGCCCCAACCCGAGCCTGAAAGATGCCGCCACCGCCGCCCGTGGCAACAGTGCTCATCACTTGGGTGCCCTGGAGCGGGTCGCGTGGAGTGGCTTCGGTCTCGTTCATCTGCTTAGGATCTCGCCGCTGACCGGCGGCAGCTACAGACAAGCATAAAGGGTCGGCGGCCTGCTTCGCGGAATCTGGACCGATACAGGCCGCGCCGCGACGACGAGGACGATACTGGTCCAGCCAATCTGGTGAAGGCGATCAAGGGTGCCGGAATTAGCGCACCGTTTAGGCAAAACACCGGGCCGACCGCAACGCTATGCGGACGGTGCAACTCAAGTGAGCGCGCGAAGTACCGATTGGCTGACCGCATTCGGACGTCAAGTTTGCAGATCGCGACGACCGCTTTGGGTCGGAAGCGAACGTTCATCGCTGTTGAATGTCTCAGCCTTCTCTGCTGAGCTTGCCTGCGGCCTGCATGCGCGTGTCTCATACTTTCGCCGCGAAACCTTCGGCGTCGCTCCCCCTCGGCCAGCTGTCTCAGATTTCATTGGCCGGGAACAGCTACTTGACTGCGCCGACCCGCCGGGCGCTCGTGCGCCGCACGTAGTCCTGGGGTCTGCGCCTCCGTGGAGTGAGCGCCCATCGCGTTCGCCGCGCGGATGCCTTCACGGGCCTCTTTGTCCGTCAATGCCTTTGCGCGAATGTCCCGGAACATCGTGGGCGGGACCTTGTAGAGGGCCTCGGCGCGCTTGATGCCGCGCTGCCAAGCATTCGAAGCAGCCTCGTAGTTGAGGGGGGTGCCAGCCTGCTTCGTGAAGAGGTGATTGGTCTCCACGCGCTGGCTGGCTCGCTTACGCAAGGCGCGCTCCGCCTGGAGCGCAAGCAAGCGGCTCACTGCTGCACGAAGGCGGGGTGTCCACTCCACCATCACGGCGGCCCCGGTCGAATGCTTGACCTTGTCGCGTCGGAAGAAGATGCCTTCGTCGCACACGTGGGGCTCGTCCGGTTGCTCGGGGTCGACCTTCTTGAGGATGCGAACCAGCACGCCAATGTCCTGGCCGGTCAGGTACGCGATCTCGATGAGGCAAGCCATGGCTCATGCCCGAGCGCGTGCGCTGGGGCCGACCTCTCTTGGTTTTTGCTTCGCCGTACAGATGAGCAATCTTGATGCGCCGCAGCTGACTGTCGGTGATGTACCTGGTGCGCGGCACTTCGAGCTTCGTCTTGATGATCCCGTCGATTGGATTGGTTCCGGCCTTTCTCCGGCCCTTCTCGATGGCGAAGCGGAACAGCTCGCGCAGAAGCGAGCGATAGGCGTTGAACGATCGCGCTTTCGCCGACCAGGGCTTCAGGAACTCAACGCAATCGGGCGGCTCGACCTGGTCGGGCTCGAACTCGGCAAGCGCGTTGGCGATGCGTTCCAACCGGATGTGCTCGATCGCAAGGTGTTCGAGCTCCATTACCTCGCGCGGCCAAAGAACATCAAGGCCGCGGCGCCACTGGTCAGCGTGTCGCGCCGGCACTGGTATACGTTGGTGCGCGGCTGCAGGCGTCGAGCCTACGCAGCTTCGCGGGAGATCCTCGCTGAAAACATGACAGGGACCGCAAACTTGCCCGTCGCGATGGAGATGAAACAACCGGCATGATCCAGCGCGCTGCGCAAGTTGACCAACGCTTCCCGAGCCAGTCCGCTAAGTCGGTGTGGAGGCGGCGTAGCCGCGTGCACCGATCAACGAATCGGCGCGCCGCGTGGGATGCGACGAAGCAAGCTGGGCGAAGTGGGGAGACGGGTGCCGGGAGCCCGACAACACGAGTGAAGCAGCTCTGTGGAGAAATGTCGTCGCCTTCTTCCTGGGAGAGCAGCACAGTGGGACGCACCCAACGAATCACCGACTCCCGCCGCTGGCCGCCCTTCCGATCATCCGGCAGTCGAGCGGTTATAGTGAAAGTGACGCGCAGGTAGAAAGTTAGAAGGGTGGCACACCCGCAGCGCGTTGCTCAGCCGGGCCTCGAAGGGTGGCTCGGTTCGTCGTCACGGATACATGCGCACAACTGCAGCCGCCTCTACGGTTGTGTGGCGGTCCGTGCCAACGTTGTGGCCCACCCACCTCAGCATCCTTTCATCCTGGAGCCAGCCGGATGCTGGTTCCCCAATTACAACCTCAAGGAGAGTGTTCATGAAGCCATATATATGGGTGGCCGCGTTCGCGGGCCTGCTCGCTTCGACGGTGTTCGCCGGGCCTGCGTTTCCGCCTCAGCGCGTGGAACAGCTTGCAGCGGGTCAAGCCGTTCCTGCGGGAATGACACGTGTGCGGGTGAGCCTGGCCATCGAAGATGCCACGCCTGATAGTCAGGTGCAACTCGGCGACCTGACGGTCTGCTCGGACAAGGCTTGCTATCAATCGACTACGCCGCCCTTTGTCGGATTGGCCGACACAAGCAAAGGGACGAGCACGGTGATTGCCACCTTCTCGGTTCCCTACGGTCGGTTTCGAAGCGTACATCTGGCTCCTGTGGCCGGCCCGAAGACAGCAAGTGGCGAGATTTCTTTGACCACTCCGCTGAAGATCGCCGAAGGGTTTTACGGAGGCGATATCTTCGTGCTGCTGGAGAAGAAGATTGCGCAGGGCACAACCACCTATGTGCCCACTTCGGCTGCAACGGGTCTATATCACGACGAGGGCGTCTCCGTATATTACAACCCCAAGGTTGCGCTCCAAAAGAAGTTGAAGTTCGGGACGATACTGACGCTGCCCGCAGGCGCGACAGAGTTGCCGCAAGTATTCAATGTGGCGGCACATGACATCGGCGATGACTTCCCTTTGGTCGACATTTATCCAGCAATCCCCCTGCTGAAGCCAGGGTCGCTCCAAGTTTCGGCGATTTCACGCAAGGCGGCGCCCCTGTTGGCCGATGAACCGCCTAAGTCTCCGCGGCCGCAGAGTGCAAGTCCGCAAGGAGTGGCTGCCAGAGACGCGGCGGTCCAGTCGAGGACGCGAACGATAGAACTGCACAAGACTGGTCCAGTGCATTCGGCAACGGCACCGTCTTCTCTTGCGGAGCCGGATGCCGCAGTTGCATTGGTCACTCCAGCCGGCGTTCCTACGAATGCGCAGGGATGGACCGATTGTGCCGCCGCCCTGAATTACCCAGCCAATCAGACGATTATTGCGAATGGACTCCTGCCGACCGGCACGGAATACCTCGATTGGTGCACCACGATCCCGCCATATATTCACATCGGCATCTCAACGCTCGCGGACCCGCGCGAAGTCTTCTCAATTCGATACTCGCCTGAGCAGTTTGTCAACAACGCAACACGTCTGCCCCTGACCCGCATCACAGATTGGTCTCCAAACACTCAAATGATGGTCAATGGGTTTTATTGGGAGGGTGATTACGGTTTGGTATCCGGGCAATTCGGGCTCGCCAAGGGATACCTCACGGACAACAAGCATGTTCTTGGTGACAATCGCACGACCGGCGGCTCGGCCAGCAAGTTTCCTGGTTCCCCAAACGGAATCGCGGACAACCAGAAACGGGTGATCTTCCAAGGCCCTAGCATGGGTCGCGACTATTATATGGACACGTCCACGCCGGTGGGCCCCTACAACTACTGGGCAATCAGTTCTTCGACGTCAATCGTAAGGGACGGCGTGTGCTCCACGGACGGCTTTCTGAGTAGGTGGTCGGCGGTAGCTATCACAAGCTATATGCCGCCCAGGATCGTGTTCGTATCCTCAACGTCAGACGGCGCGACGACGGCAGCCGAACTTTGCCCGGTACTGAAAGCGCTGGGAGCCTATAACGCACTTCGACTGGATGGCGGACCAAGCGCGGCATTCACTATGGATGGGACTCTCAGGAATCCGCTGACGAACCTCGATTTTTTGAAGTTCGGCCGCGCGCGCTATATTGCCTACGGCTTGAAGATCTCCTATCCAGGATGGTGATTCAAGGCGTTCGAGCGAAAGGGACGATCTGGCCGCTGGCGGCCGAATGGTCCCCGAGGGGTCTCCCTCGTCAACGCTTGACTTTGCCAGCCCCTGCCATGCCTGCAACTTTCGACTACGCGTGAGAAAAGCCCTTCTCAGTCGAAGAGGTGAGGAAGTTGCGCCGCGGGGAGCCCGCTGACTGAGGGGTGCCGAAATTGGTAACGGGAGACCTGCCACCCCGGGAAGGCAAGTGCCGGATGGGGGGACCTACGTTACCAAAATCGGCCGCTGCCCCGCATGTATGCTAGATTCCTCCTGTGCTTTGGGAGCAGTGAGTCGGACGTTCGAATCGTCTCACCCCGACATCCACCATCCTCTCCATTCGCATCCGCCACCCGTCGTGGCGCGTATCGTGGGCATCCCGGCCCGACGATGATGCCGATGAACCCGCGAATCTCCAGAGTCATGCGCTGGCTGCTCTTCCTGGCCGCCGTCCCGTTGCTGCTGTACGTGATGGCCCTGGCGTGGCTCTGGTGGCGCCAGGAGCGGCTGCTGTTCCAGCCCGATCCGTGGCCCCCCGAAAAGCCGGCCGCCCTGGCCGAGCCCGACATCCATGAGGTCTGGGTCGACGTTCCCGGCGCGAGGCTGCACGCCATGCACCTGCAGCGGCCCGAGGCCCGGGGACTCGTCTTCTTCCTGCATGGCAACGGTGGCAACCTGGCGAGCTGGTTCGTCAACGCCGACTTCTACCGCCGTGCGGGCTTCGACCTGTTCATGCTGGACTATCGCGGCTATGGCCTCAGCAGCGGCAGCATCACCAGCGAGGCGCAGCTCATGGACGACGTCCGCGCGGCGTGGGCGGCGGTGGCGCCGCAGTACGCCGGCCGGCCGGTGGTGGTCTATGGGCGCTCGCTGGGCAGCAGCCTCGCGGCCCATCTCGCGGTGGAGGTGCGGCCGGCCCTGACCGTGCTCGTCTCCCCCTACCGCAGCATGGCGGCCCTGGCGGCCGAGCAGTACCCGTGGGTGCCGCTGGCGCTCCTGCGCTACCCGCTGCGCACGGACGCCATCATCCATCGCATCGAAGGGCCGGTGTGGCTCGTCCATGGCGAGTCGGACACGCTGATCGCCCCGGCCCACAGCGAGGCGCTGCGCCAGGCCGCCGGCGCGCGCGCCCGCCTGCTTCGCCTGCGCGACGTGGGCCACGGCGACGTGCAGGACTCTGCCGCCTACCTCCAGGCCTTGCGCGCGGAACTGGATCGCCTCCCCGCTCCTTGACCCTGCTGGCCTCGGGGCGGGCATCCGGCCGTCGCCCGCCGTCGTAATCCAGGGGACCAACAAGGAGCGAACCGCCGTGATCGCGACCGACCTGGCCCGTCCGCTGGCCGCCCTGCAGTGCCGTGCCCTGGCCGCCCTGGGCCCTGCGTGCGTGGGCCTGCGGCCGTTCGATGAGGGCGCATCGCATCCGCTGCGCGCCCAGTGGCGTAAACCCGCTTTTGCCTCCCGCGCCGCCATGGCGCAATGGAGAGGCTCGAATGCGAGGAGAAGCCATGCCGATGCCACGCCGCCGCCGCACGCCGCGTCGGAAACGGGCCCCGAGATCACTGAGCGGGGCCAGGCGATGAGGCCCGAAGACTCATCCATCGCCAGCGCCCCGGAAGGTGTTGCGCAAGTCGCCGTCGCGCATCTCTTGATGGAAGGCGATGCGCTGGCCGAGGACGGCGAGCCGCTCGCCGAGGAACCCGTAGCCGAAGAGGCGCAGCTCGCCTCCGGCACCCTCCATGTGCGGCTCGACGACGCCGCGCTCGGCGAGCTGATCGCCCTCATCGGCCAGCGTGACGACAAGGCGCTGGCGGCCCTGTACGACGCGACGGCGTCGCGCGTCTTCGGGCTCGTCAGCCGCGTGGTCCACGACCCCAGCCTGGCCGAGGAGGTGGTGGAGGACACCTTCTGGCAGGTCTGGCGCCAGTCCGAGCGCTTCGACGCCGGCCGGGGCCGTCCGCTGACGTGGTTGCTGGCGATGGCCCGGTCGCGGGCGATCGATGCGATTCGGCGCCGCGAACGCCAGTCGCATCTGCCGCTGGACGACGACGAGCAGGCGGCGCTGTGCGACGAGGACGGTGCCGGACCGGACGACCTGCTCGCGGCGACGCGCGGCCAGCACCTTCTGCACCGGGCACTCGCCTCGCTGGAGGCGCAACCGCGCCAGTTGATCGCCCTGGCGTTCTTCCGCGGCCTCACCCACGAGGAGATCGCCGCCCGCACCCGCTCGCCGCTGGGAACGGTGAAGTCGCAGATCCGCCGATCCTTGCAGGCCCTCAGGGAACATCTGGCGCAGGCCGGCTGCCAGGAGATGCCGCTGTGACGATTCGGGACGAAGACCAGGAAGGAAGGCTTGCCATGAGTGCCCCGAACGACCTCCAGGAGGCAGGCGGCGCGATCCGCCCGGCCCCGGACCCGTTGGCCGACGAAGCCGTGGCGCTGTTGCACGGCTCGCTGGCCGAAGCGTGGGAAGAAGGCGTGCCCGCTGTCGGCCTGCGCGAGCGCCTCGCAAGCCGCGCCGCCCGCAGCGCTGGCCTGAACCGCACGATGGTGAACGTCCGCCGTCGCGAGCGGGTCCTGCTGGAGCAGACGCCGCAGCGCGTGGTGCATGAGCTGTACCGCCAGGCGCCAGGCGAGGGGGCACAGCGGCCGGGCGAGCCGCTCAGGGTCCGCATGGTCCAGCTGTCGCCCGAGGGGGCGTGGCTGTTGCCGGCGGGCGATCCCGGCGTGGGCCGTGAGTGGCTGCTGGTTCGCGGCCGGGCCCTGCTGCAAACCGAGGCGGCCGTGCCCCTGTCTCTCGGGCCGCTGGACTACCACGTGCAGAGCGCGGCGGCGAGCCGCACCGGCGCCTGCATTTGCGCCGGCGCCGAAGGTGCGCTGGTGCTCCTGCGCGAACGGGTCCTGCGGCCCGGCGATCCGGCGCACGCCGGCGAATCGCGCACCGTGCGCGAATCGCCCGACCAGTGGGAGGACTACGCCCCGCTGATCAGGCGGCGCTTGCTGTGGCAGGACGGGCCGGTGGCCGCCATGCTGTGGCTGGCCGAGCCGGGCGCCAGCGTGCCGCACCATAGTCACGGCCATGACGAGGAATGCCTCATGCTGCAGGGCGACCTGTTCCAGGACGACTACCTGCTGTGCGAGGGTGACTACCAGCTCGCCCCCAGCGGCAGCGCCCACGAGAGCGTGTCGACCGACACCGGTGCGCTGATCTACGCGCACGGCGACCTGCAGATGCAGATCGTCGGTCTCTGACGGCTGCTGCGTTCCCCGGCAAAAGGAGTCGCCAGGACGTCTGAAGGGCGAGGGGCCACCCTCGCCGGCCCTTGAATTGGCTAGACCACAAAAGCTTGCGTGCTATAGTGGTCTGACCAATTTAGTGCCGCCCTCAGACGCCATGCTGACTGTCATCTGCGAATCCCCGAGAAACCTCCTGGCGCTTCGGCGGCCGCAGCCGGAGAGGGGACCCGGGGAGGTCCTGCTGCGGGTGAAGAGGGTGGGCGTGTGCGGGACCGACCTGCACATCTTCACCGGCAACCAGCCCTACCTCGAGTACCCGCGCGTGATGGGCCACGAGCTGTCGGGCGTGGTGGAAGAGGCCGATGCGGACAGCGGCCTGGTGCCCGGCGATCCGGTCTACGTCATGCCGTACCTGTCCTGCGGCCACTGCGCCGCCTGCCGCCAGGGCAAGCCCAACTGCTGCGTGCAGATCCAGGTGCTCGGCGTGCACCGCGACGGCGCCTTCTCCGAATACATCACCGTGCCCCAGCGCTACGTCGGCAAGGCCGACGGCATCTCGCTGGACCAGGCCGCGATGATCGAGTTCCTGGCGATCGGTGCGCATGCGGTGCGCCGCGGCCAGGTGACTGCGGGCCAGCGGGTGCTGGTCGTCGGCGCCGGGCCCATCGGCCTGGCGGCGATGATCTTCGCCAGGCTCCGCGGCGCGCTGGTGACCGCCCTGGACGGCCGCCAGGACCGGCTCGACGTCGCCCTGAAGCACGTGGGCGTGGCCGGCGCCGTGAAGCTCGGCGATGGCGACGAGGCCGAGCTGGAGCGGATTTCCAGCGGCGAGTTCTTCGACGTCGTGTTCGACGCCACCGGCAATGCGCAGGCGATGGAGCGGGGCTTCAAGTTCATCGCGCACGGCGGCAGCTACGTGCTGGTGTCCATCGTGCGGGGCGAGATCCGCTTCTCCGATCCGGAGTTCCACCGCCGGGAGACCACGCTGCTCAGCAGCCGCAACGCCACTGTCGAGGACTTCGAGACGGTGATGCAGGCCATGCGCGACGGCCTGGTGCCGGATGCGGCGCTGGCCACGCACAGGCTCGCGCTGGCCGAGGTGCCGGAGAGCTTCCATCGCCTGCTGGATCCGGCCGAAGGCGTGATCAAGGCCATCATCGAGTGCTGACCCGGGCGATGGGCACCGGGGAGCATCCCATCCTGCAGTTCGGCACCAGCCGCTTCCTGCAGGCGCACGTCGATCTGTTCGTCAGCGAGGCGGCGCAGAGCGGCGAGGCGCTCGGGGGGATCACGGTGGTGCAGACCACCGCCAGCGCCGCCAGCACGAAGCGAACCGAGGCGCTCGCGCGCGCCGAAGGCTTCGACGTGATCGTCCGCGGCCTGGCGGCCGGCAAGGCGGTGGAGATGCGGACCAACTGCCGCTCGGTACGCGAAGCCTTCCACGCCGCCAGCGACTGGCCCGCCGTGCGCGATCGAGTCCGCGGACCGGTGCAGGTGATCGTCTCCAACACCGGCGACAACGGCTGGGCACTGCTGCCGCAGGATGGCCCCCATCTGCTGGCCGACCCGGCAGAGGCGCCGGCCTCTTTCCCGGCCAAGCTGCTGGTGCTTCTGCATGACCGCTGGCAAGCACGGCCCGGGGCCTGGCTGACGCTGCTGCCGTGCGAGCTCGTGTCGCGCAACGGCTCGCGCTTGCGCGAGATCGTCGTACGTCTGGCGCGCGAGTGGCACTGCGCCGAGGGCTTCATCGACTGGCTTCAGGCGCAGCTCGTGTGGGCCAACTCGCTCGTGGACCGCATCGTCTCCGAGGCGCTGGAGCCGGTGGGTGCGGTGGCCGAGCCTTACGCGCTGTGGGCCATCGAATCCCAGCCGCGCCTGCAACTGCCTTGCCGACATCCGGCGATCGTCGTCACCGATGGGCTGGCCCGCTTCGAACGGCTCAAGCTCTTCCTGCTCAACCTGGGCCATACGGTGCTGGCCGACCTGTGGGCCAAGGGCCGATGCGCGAGCGACATGACGGTCCTGCAGGCCATGCAGGAGCCGGGCTTGCGCGAGCCGCTCGAGGCGATCTGGGAGCACGAGGTGCTGCCGGTGTTCGATGCGCTGGAGCAAGGCGAGGAGGCGCGGGCCTACCTGGTGGGGCTGCGCGAGCGGCTGCTCAATCCCTTCCTGGCGCATCGCCTGGCCGATATCGCGCAGAACCACGAGCAGAAGAAGGCGCGGCGCCTGCAGCCGCTGGTCGAACTGGCCCGGCTGCACACTCCGGGCCTGCAGCAGCCGCGCCTGCAAGCGGTGCTGGCCGGCGATTGAACAAGGAGCAAGCAATGCAACGCATGGGCATGGTGATCGGGATAGCACCTGAACACATCGCCGAATACAAGCGCCTGCACGCCGCCGTGTGGCCGGCCGTGCTGGCCCGCCTGGCGGCCTCCAACGTCCGCAACTACAGCATCTTCCTGCGCGAGCCGGAGAACCTGCTGTTCGGCTACTGGGAGTACCTCGGCAGCGACTTCGAGGCCGACATGGCCGCCATCGCCGCGGATCCCGAAACGCAGCGCTGGTGGACGTTCTGCAGCCCTTGCCAACGCCCGCTGCCCACCCGGGCCGCCGGCGAGCACTGGGCGTCGATGGAGTGCGTGTTCCATGTCGACTGAAGGCGTGCCGGCGCACGAGCTGATCGTGCTGCACGCCGCCGACAACGTCGCGGTGGCGCGCGTGGAGCTGGCCGCGAACACGGGCATAGCAGGGCCCGACGGATCGACGCTGGGCGTGCGCGCGGCCATCCCTGCGGGCCACAAGATCGCGCTGAGGTTCATTGCACAGGGCGAGGTGGTGCTGAAGTACGGCCAACCGATCGGCGTGGCCAGCGTGCCCATCGAGCCTGGCGAACACGTGCATGGGCACAACGTGGAGATGGGCCAGACGCAGCCGGGGCAGGGCGCGGGTGTCCGGCATGACGCCATCCTCTCCGCGCAAGAGTCCGCCACGTTCGAAGGTTATGTGCGGGCCGACGGCCGCGTCGGCACCCGGAACTACATCGGCGTGCTGTCCACGGTGAACTGCTCGGCCACCGCCTGCAAGGCGATCGCTCAGGCTTTCAGCGGGCCGGCGGCGCTGCCCGGGGTGGACGGCGTGGTGGCCATCACCCACGGCAGCGGCTGCGGCATGAGCGCCGAAGGGGAAGGCCTCGAGCTCCTGCGCCGCACGCTGCGCGGGTACGCGGCCCATCCGAACTTCGCTGCGGTGCTTCTCGTCGGGCTGGGTTGCGAGGTGAACCAGGTCGCGCCGCTGGTCGAAGGCCTGGACGCGCCCACGCGCGAGCGTATCCGCACGATGACCATCCAGGATGCCGGCGGCACCCGCGAGGCGATCGCGCACGGGCAGGCGCTGGTGCGGGAGCTGGCCGCGCAGGCCGCCGAGGCCAGGCGAAGCACGGTGCCCGTGTCCCGACTCGTGGTCGGGCTGCAGTGCGGCGGCTCCGACGGCTATTCCGGCATCAGTGCCAACCCCGCGCTCGGAGCCGCGGTGGACCTGCTGGTGCGCCATGGCGGCACGGCCATCCTGTCGGAGACGCCGGAGATCCACGGTGCCGAGCACCTGCTGACCGCGCGCGCCGCTTCGCCGCAGGTGGCCGAGGCGCTGCTGGCCCGTCTGCGCTGGTGGGAGGACTACGCCGCGCGCCACGGCGCGCAGCTCAACAACAACCCCTCGCCGGGCAACAAGGCCGGCGGCATCACGACCATCCTCGAGAAATCGCTCGGCGCTGTCGCCAAGGGCGGCGGCAGCACACTGATGGACGTGGTCGAGTACGCCGAGCCGGTGCACAGCCGCGGCCTCGTCTTCATGGACACGCCCGGCTACGACCCGGTGTCGGCCACCGGCCAGGTGGCCGGCGGCGCGAACCTGATCTGCTTCACCACCGGGCGCGGCTCGACCTACGGCTGCAAGCCCGTGCCTTCGCTGAAGCTCGCGACCAACACGGCGATGTTCCGGCGCATGAGCATGGACATGGACTTCAACGCCGGCGAGATCGTCGATGGCACGCTCAGCGTGGCGCAGGCCGGCGAGCGCATCTTCCGGCTGATGCTGGCCGCGGCCTCCGGCGAACCCACCCTCAGCGAACAGCACGGCCTGGGCGACGAGGAGTTCGTGCCCTGGCAGCTCGGCGCGGTGATGTGATGCAGTTCGACGTCCTGACGCTCGGCGAGGCGATGGTGCTCTTCGCCGCCGAGGAGCCCGGGCCGCTGGCGCACGCCGGTCGCTTTCGACGCTACGGCGCCGGCGCGGAGCTGAACGTGGCCATCGGCCTCGCCCGGCTGGGGCTGCGCGTGGGCTACCTCAGCCGCCTCGGCGCGGACAGCTTCGGGCAGTTCCTGCTGGACGCCATGACGGCCGAGGGCGTCTCGACGGCCCTGGTGCGCAGCTGCGGGGGCGAACGCACCGGCTTCATGCTCAAGGGACGCACGCTGGATGGCAGCGACCCCGAGATCGAGTACCACCGCCGGGGCTCGGCGGCCAGCGGCATGGGCCCCGAGGACCTGGTGCGGCTGGGCGCCGTTCGCACGCGCCACCTCCACCTGACGGGCATCTCGCCCGCGCTTTCGAGCGGCTGCCAGGAGCTGGTGTACCAGGCATTGGGCTGGGCCCGCAGCCAGGGCGCCTTCGTGTCCTTCGACCCCAACCTGCGGCCACGGCTGTGGCCCTCGGTGGCCGCGATGAAGGCCGCGGTGAACGAGCTCGCCGCGCTGTGCGACCTGCTGCTTCCCGGCATCGAGGAGGGTCGCCTCCTGACCGGCCTGGACGACGCCGAGGCCATCGCCGACCACTACCTCGGACTGGGCGCTTGTCAGGTGGCGCTGAAGCTCGGGCCGCGCGGCGCCTGGTGCGCCGGCCGGGACGGCAGCCGGCAGCTCGTGCCGGGCGTGCCCGTCCCGGGGGTGGTGGACACCGTCGGGGCCGGAGACGGCTTCGCCGCCGGCGTGATCAGCGGCCTGCTCGAAGGCCTGGCGCTGCCCGATGCGGCGCTGCGAGGCAACCGCATCGGCGCCCGCGTGGTTCAGTTCCCCGGCGACTGCGACGGCCTGCCAACACGGCGCGAGCTGGACGAAGCCTGGCCGCCCGTTGCCTGAACGCTGCGGCGCAGCGCAACGGCCGGGCCCGCCCCCTCCTTCCCATCCGGCAAGGGAATCCTTTGATCCGTTAACTTTATTGGTTAGGGCCGCGTGGCGGACCTTTCCATTCGTCGTCCTCGCCGTGACGATGTTCGCGTCGAACGTCGAGTGGTGCACGCCATCACGACCAGGAATGGGATCGTCATGGATCGCTCATGCCTCGCCGCGCGGTGCTGGATAGTGTCCAGGTCGTGATGCTTCGGCGGGCCCACGGGCTCGGCGGACGATGTCACGTTCGACAGACCACTCCAATTCGAGAGACCGAGAGACATGCCTGAATCAAGAGTTACCAGACGCCCGTCGAGAGGAGCCCTGGCCCGTTGCCTGGCCGTGTTCGCTGCCAGCATGGCGCTCACGGGCGTCGCACAAGCCGACAACTGCACCGACGCACCGGTCAGCGGCGGCCAGTACTACATCGTCAACGAAGGCAGCGGCCTGCAGCTCGACGTGCTGGGCTGGTCCGGCAAGGATGGGGCGAGCGTCGTCCAGTGGACGAACACCAGCGGCCAGAACCAGCAGTGGACCGTGACCAACCTGGGCAATGGCGCCTGGACGATCCGCCCTGTGCACAGCGGCAAGTCGCTGGACCTGAGCGGCTTCTCGACCACCGAGGGGGCCTCCATCGCGCAGTGGAGCTACACCGGGTACACGAACCAGCAGTGGTCCATCTCGGCCGCAGGTGCCGGGGCCTACAAGATCGGCTCCAACTACTCGTGGCAGCTGCTCACCGTCCCCGACACGAAGTCGGGCTCGGGCCTGCAGCAACGCTGGGACCAGACGTCCGCCTTCCAGAGGTGGTACTTCAATCCGGTCAATGGCAAGTGCTCGGTGTCGACCAGCGGCAGCCTGACGAGCTTCATGGGCTCCAAGAGGCTGCTCATCGGCGCGCAGATGGACGACTCGACGGCCGCGTCGGCACCCTTCGACGCACGCTACGTCTACATCGCCAGCAAGCCGATGCCCAGCGACTCGTGCACCCAGGGGTGCGCCAGCCTCTGCAGCACCGCAGGCTGGTGGGGCTGCTGGCAGGACACGTCGCTGTTGCCCGGTAGGTACGTCGCGGACCACATCAAGAAGAACGCCAGCGCGACCTGGCAGGGCGCATCGCGCCCGCGCCTGTCGGTGTTCACCTACTACGTGATGAAGTCCGCCGCCGGTGGCGAGGGCAGCGTCGAGCTGCAGGCGATGAACAATGCCGACATCCTCAAGCGCTACCTCTCCGACTGGCGCTTCCTGCTGAAGACCATCGGCAACGAGCGCGTGATGCTTCAGATCGAGCCCGACCTCTGGGGCTTCGTGCGGGGCGCCAACGCCGATCCGCATGCCGTGCCGGCCCAGGTGAGGGCGGCGAACCCCACCGATTGCGCCTGGTATGAGGACAGCGCTTCCGGCCTGGCGCGCTGCATGATCTCCATGGTTCGCACCTACGCCCCGAAGGCTTCGGTGGGCCTGCATGCATCGCCGTGGAACTACGCGGCCACCGGCAACGCCGAGGAGACGGGGCGCTACATGCTGGCCTTGGGGGCTGCGGACGGCGACTTCCTGACCACCGATCCCTCTGATCGCGATGCCGGCTGGTACGCCGCCACGTATGGCATTGACGCCTGGTGGAACGACCAGAAGTTCGCGACCTACCTGGCCTGGAGCAAGAAGCTCGCCGAAACCGTGGGCCGGCCCACCGTGATGTGGCAGCTTCCGCTCGGAAACCCGGCGCAGAACAACACCAAGAACCACTGGCAGGACAACAAGGTGGAGTACGTGTTCTCCAAGGTCTACGACGTGGCCGGCTCCCACGTGGCCGCGTTGCTGTTCGGTGCCGGGGAAGGTGACCAGACCGCTCCCGAAACCGATGGCGGCAACTTGATCGGCAAGACCAAGGACTACATCGGCAAGGGCGGCGCGGGCCTGCGCTGACCGCGGCGCGACCCGCTGCGCCGAGCCAGGCGCGGCGGGTCGCATTTCTCCCCTGCGCTTGGCAGGAGCGGCGAGCGAGCCTGACGGCAGGGTGCATGAAAGACGCGACCCACCGCATCGACGTCGTCGACGCCGTCGGGCGCTCGGCCCGTTCGTCATCGGCAGCCCGCCGGAGGGCCGGTTCGGTGGGCCGCGACCCTAGGAGTCCACTTCCATGAACATGGTGAGGCTGATGTCGCTGACCTCGACGTTGCGGCCGGGCTCGAATGCGCCGCTGTCGACCTCGTCCACCGGCGGCGAGCCGCTGAGCAGGCACAGACGCTGTCCCAGCATGCGCAGGACGTCGCCGTCTTCCGTCCGTCCCAGGCGCGCGATCTGTCTCGATGCTTCCTGCAGCAAGGCGGGGAGCAGCAGATCGAGGGCGTCCGGGCGACGGCTGCCCAGCGCACGCTCGACGGTGCCGAGCGCCTTGAAGACCGTGCGAGCCGAAGGCACCTGGTCGAGCAGCCTGGACAGTTCCTCGCGCATCTGTTGCCGCAGGGCCGGGTCCAGGGATGAAGGCACGGCGGCCGCGGTGGCCGGCTTCTCGCCGGCCATCGGCAACACCGACAGGCCCACGCTCGGGAAAGGCGCCGACCGGCCGAAGGACAGGCGCAGCGTCTGCACGGACAACAGCATCCGCTGCAGCGCCAACTTCAACTTGTGTGCGACAGGAGTTCTCCCGCCAGCGTTCGACGGGCGCGACCCGAGGGCGGCGCCGGTGGCGGGAAGGTCGCGCACCCTATGCCGCCCGAAGCCTGGCGAAATGGCCGCGCTGGATGAGGCCTTCGAGGGCGGGGCGGCTCAAGGAATGGGCTCGGTTGCCCAGTGGGCTCGAGAACATGTAGAAGCGGCCGTTGTGGCTGCACCAGGTCAGTTGTGCATCGGTCCATTGTTGATGGAGCACCATGCGGAACCACTGGCCGGGAAGAGCGCCGGCCAAAGGCGAGGGGCCGCCCGCTGCCGTGGGAGCCGGCACGGTTCTGTGAGGAGGCGGGGCGAAGCCTTGCGGCGGGCTTTCCAGCGCCAGGGCTGCGCCGCCCCTGAGCAGGCCGGTGCACAGGGCCACGTATTCCGGCACGACGATGGCGATGGCCAGTTCCATCAGCGCCAGGCGAAGCCCGTCGTCGTCGGTGGCGTGTTCGATGGTGTTGCGCACGGCCTGCGCGAACAGTCCCGGCGTTGGCGGCCAGGGCGTGCGAGCGGCCCCCTCCAAATGAGCCGCTTGCTCCAGGTCCCGCCAGTCGGCGCCCGCCTGGTCGAGCAGCGCGCGTGCCGCCTTGCTGGCGGCCAGGTGCAGTCCGAGGGTGGCGTGGTCCAGAAGGGTCAAGCGCGGGCTGCCCTCGCCAAGGTTGCAGTCGAGTTTGTGCAGGAGCGGCGGACGGCGCAGCAGCCGCCTCAATGCCCGGCGCCGTGGCCACAGGCCTTCGATTGCGCGCGTGCACGCTTGGCGCAAGGTCGGCTCCAGGCCGGCCCCGGCGCTGCCATGCAGGTGCACGAGGCTGCCTTGCAGCAGGCGCTTGATGAATGGGCCCAGTGGTGGCGCGGTGCCCAAGGCGGACGGACGAGCGGCTGGCGTCATGTCGACCAGTCTGGCGACGACCCGCCGGCAAGTCATCACCGAACCTTGATCACGGGCCGCGCACGGTGAGGGCGTGACGCTGTTCACACCCACCTGGCCGCGACACCGAGCAGACTCTCGCCGGCTATCGACCACTGCTGCGATGCCATCGGTTCAAGCAGCGGCGCCGTGCCATTGGCCATCAGAAGAATCAGAACAAGCGTGAGACAGAACCTCCTCGTCAGAGCCGGCCCCTACGAGATCGACCTCGGCGCGTGCGAGTTGCGCTTTGCCGGCCGGCAGTGCGCCGTCGAGCCGCGCGTGATTTCGTTGCTCGCCTACCTCGCGCAACGGCCGGACCGGGTGGTGACCCGGCAAGAGCTGCTGGAGGGCGTGTGGCCGGGGCAGCCAGTGTCCGACGCCGCACTGGCGCGCGCAGTGATGAAGGCACGCCAGGCGCTAGGCGATGCGAGTGGTTCGTCGCCTATCCGCACCGTGCAGCGGGTGGGCTACCGGTTCGTCGGAGAGCGTGCCGATCCACCGCCCGCTTTGACGTCGTCCTCGGGGCGCCGCGTGGCCATCCTCCCCTTCGACAACGCGACCGGCGATGCAACCCTGGATTGGGTGTGCCTGGGGCTGATGTCGCTGGTGGACGGTGCCATCGGTCGCGAGCAAGGGATCTCCACCGTGGCGGTCTCGGCGCTGCTGACGGCGCTGGACGGCGCCCGGATTGCCGGCGCGGATCCCGTGCCGTCGGTGCGGGCAGCCACCGGGGCCGAGTGGATCGTGCGGGGGCAGGTGACGCGACCGTCCGCCGAGTACCGACTCTCGCTGGAATGCCTGGGCCTCGGCACGGTGCAGGCCGAGGCCGCAACGCCGGCTGAGCTCGGGCCCCGTGGCGCCCGAGCACTCGTCAGTCTGTTGCAGCCGGGCACCGAAAGGTCGCCTGCGGTGTCCGAGGAGGCGAATCCGCTGGTCACCACGGCGTTCGCGCGCGCGTTGCAGGCCCAGGCTCAGCAAAGGCATGAGCAGGCGGCCAACCTGTTGCGCATGGCCGAGATGCTTTCTCCGGGCAGCACGCCGGTGCGGCTCGAGCTGCTGCGCGCACTCTGCGGCATGGCCGATCTCGCCGCCGCGCGGCCGATCGCGCGCGGCCTGCTCGCTCAAGCGCAGCGGCGCCATGACGGGCTCCTCACGGCCCGGGTGCATGCTGCGTTGGCACGAGCGCATCTGTTCGCCCAGGCGTTCGAACCTGCGATCGACCACATCGAGCAGAGTCTGTACTGGTTGGGCGAGAACGGTCCGCTGGAAGAAGTGGCCAGGGCGCAGCTCATGCGCGCCCAGGCTGCCTTTTTCACCGGAGATCACGCTGCCTGCGAGCAGGCCCTGGACAAGATGGGTGTCTCTTGCGAGCAAAGCGGCGACCGCCTGCTGCTCATCTCACGAGGCTTGATGCTCTCGTTCATCGTCTGCGAGCGTGGCGACCGGGATCAAGCGGTCGAGCTGATGCTGAAGGCGACCGAAAGCGCCCGCGAACTTCATTCGATACGTGAGCTGGTGACCGGAGGCTGCAACTTGTCCGCCCACCTGGTGCTGCTCGGCCGCTGGAGTGAAGCCGCAGCGCATGCGGAGCAGGCGTTTGCTGCTGCGGTCCAGGCCGGGGATCGCATCTCCATCTGCCAGGCGGTGTGCAGTGGCAGCTGGGCCTACACGGTCCTCGGCGTACCGGCAGCGGCACAGCGCCTGGTCGAGGCTTTGCCGGCCGATCAGGATCTGTCGCCACTGGAGAGGCTCTGGGCCGCCAGCTCGCGCGGCTATGAGGCGGCGAGCGCCGGCCGGAACGCGCAAGCCGTCGAGTTCTTCACCCAGGCGTTGCGGCTGATGCGCGCCAGCGGCAACCGGATGAACGAAGTTGACGTGCTGCCGGGGGTGCTGCGCTCGCTGGTGCATGGAGGAAGGCTGGCCGACGCCGAGGCTGAGCTGACGGCCGCGCGGCCTCTGGTGGGCGCCGCCGCGCACAGCCAACTGAATCACTGCCACGCCTTGCTCGCGCATGCGCGCGGCCAGCCGGAGGAGGCGCTGAAAGCCTTGCGCCAGGTGGTGTCCGATCCGCAGCTGGCCCCGCTGTGGCGGGCCTGGGCTGTGTGGGACGCGTCATGGTTGCTTGCCGAAGCCGATCGGGGCGGCGAGGCGCAGGCCATGCTGCGGCGCCTGCCCCCGCGGTTCGACAAGCTGCCGCTGGCCAGCGCCGTCGCGGCGCGGGTGCAACTCGCCCAGGGCGATCTCGAAGCGGCGCAGCGCTGCCACCAGCAGTACCTGCTGGCTGCCAGCCACGGCCTCGTGCCGCGATACCTCAAGGACTTGGGGGAGTGCTTCGCCGGTGCGCGGCCGGCCCCTCCCGTGCCTTGCCTTCCGAGCCGGCTATGACGGGCACGACGGACGGCACGATTCATCGCCGGTGCGAGGTGGATCCGAGCACCCGAGGTGGCCGTGACGCAGTTCACGGCCACTGCACGAGCCGGCCGGCACAATCGCCTGCGACAACATCCTTTCCATCAGCCCGGTCGCGCCGATCGCTCGATCCGAACCCGTCGTGACACCCAACCTACTCGTTAGAGCCGGCGCTTGCGAGATTGATTTCGGAGCGCGCGAAGTGCGCGTCGCCGGCAGCCGGCGCCCGATCGAGCCGCGCGTGTTCGAGCTGCTGGCCTATCTGGCGAAGCGGCCCGATCGGGTGGTGACCCGGCGTGAGCTGCTCGCTGGCGTGTGGCCAGGTCAACGGGTATCCGACGCTGCCCTGGCCCGGGCGGTGATGAAAGCCCGGCAGGCGATGGGCGATGGCGGTGAGTCATCTGCGATACGCACCGTGCCACGCATCGGGTACCGGTTCGTCGGCGCCCCTGGTGCCGCGCCGGCGACTGTTGGCGCCACTCCGCAGCGCCGGGTGGCCGTGCTGCCCTTCGACAACGCGACCGGTGATGCGAGCCTGGATTGGGTGTGCCTGGGCCTGATGTCGCTGGTGGCCGGGGCGATCGGTGGCGAGGCCGGGATCTCCACCGTGGCGGTCTCGGCGCTGCTGGCCGCGCTGGACGGGGCCGCGAGTACCGGCGCCGATCCCGTGGCTTCGGTGCGGGCAGCCACCGGGGCCGAGTGGATCGTGCGGGGGCAGGTGACGCGCCCATCTTCCGAGTACCGGCTCTCGCTGGAATGCCTGGGCCTCGGCACGGTGGAGGCCGAGGCCGCAACGCCGGGTGAGCTCGGGCCCCGTGGCGCCGGCGCACTCGCCTGCCTGTTGCAGCCGGGCACCGGGAAGCCGCCTGCGGTGTCGCATGAGCCGAATCCGCTGGTCAGCACGGCGTTCGCCCGCGCGCTGCAGGCCCAGGCGCAGCAAAGACATCAGCAGGCGGTCAACCTGTTGCGCATGGCGGAGATGCTCTCTCCGGGCAGCACGCCGGTGCGGCTCGAGTTGCTGCGCGCACTCTGCGGCATGGCCGATCTCGCCGCCGCGCGGCCGATAGCGCGCGGCCTGCTGGCCGAAGCCCAGCGACGCAGGGACGGTCTGCTCACCGCCCGCGTGAACATGGCGCTGGCGCGCGCGCACATGTATGCCCAGGCGTTCGAACCTGCGATCGACCACATCGAGCAGAGCCTGTACTGGCTGGGCGAGGATGGGCCGCCAGAAGAAGTGGCCAGGTCGCACCTTATCCGCGCCCAGGCCGCCTACTTCATGGGCGACCATGCCGCCTGCGAGCAGGCCCTGGACAGGATGGGTGCCCCCTGTGAGCAAAGCGGCAACCGCCTGCTGTCGCTCTCGCGCGGCACGATGCTCGCCTACATGGCCCGCGCCTTGGGCGACCGGGAAAGAGCGGCCGATCTGACGGTGCAGTTGGTCCACAGCGCCCGCGAACTTCATTCGATGCGCGAGCTGGTGACGGCGGGCAGCAACGCGTCCACGGACTTCGTGCTGCTCGGGCGCTGGAGCGAAGCGGCCGCCCATGCCGAGCAGGCGTTTGCGGCCGCTGTCCAGTCCAAGGATCGCATCTGCCTCTGCACGGCCGTGTGCAATGGCAGTTGGGGCTACATGATCCTCGGCGTGCCGGCGGCGGCCCAGCGCCTGGTCGAGGCGTTGCCGGCCGACGAGGGACTGTCGTCGCTGGAGCGGCTTTGGACCGCCAGCTCGCGCAGCCACGAGGCGGCGGTCGCCGGGCGACATGCACAAGCCGTCGAGTTCTTCACGCAGGCGTTGCGGCTGCTGCGCGCCAGCGGCAACCGGTTGAACGAAGGCGACGTGCTGCCGTGGTTGCTGCGCTCGCTGGTGCATTGCGGTCGGCTCGACGAGGCCGAGGCGGAGCTGACGGCCGCTCGGTCGCTCTTGGGCGCCAGCGCGCAGGGGCAGCTGAACCACTGCCACGCCCTGCTCGCGCATGCCCGCGGGCGGCCGGAACAGGCGCTGCAATCGCTGGGCCTGATGTTGGGCGATGCGCATCTTCCTCCGCTGTGGCGGGCCTGGGCGGTGTGGGACGCCTCATGGTTGCTTGCCGAAGCCGATAAGGGCGATGTAGCGCAGGCCATGCTGGAGCGCCTGCCCCCGGGCTTCGACAAGCTGCCGCTGGCCAGTGCCGTCGCGGCGCGGGTGCGACTCGCCCAGGACGATCTCGAAGCGGCGCGGCGCTGCCACCAGCAGTACCTGCTGGCTGCCAGCCATGGCCTCGTGCCGCGATACCTCAGGGACTTGGGGGAGTGCCTCGCCGGTGCGCGGCCGGCCCCTCCCGTGCCTTGCCTGCCGAGCCGGCTGTGACGGGCACGATGGACGGCACCATCTACCGCTTCGCCCAGTGCGAGGTCGACCCGCGCACGCGCGAGATCCGGACCGGTGGGCGGCTCCAGGCGCTGGAGCCGCGCCCTTTCGACTTGCTGACCTTCCTGCTGCGCCATCGCGACCGGACGGTGCGCACGGACGAACTGCTCGAGTGCCTGTGGCGCGAAGACGTCGTCGCCCCTGGGTCGGTGGCCAACGCGATCGCCAAGGTGCGGCGGGCGATAGACGACCGGGGCGAGCCGCCCCTGATCCGCACGGTCCACCGCGTCGGCTACCAGTTCGCGAGCGACGTGGTCGAGGTGCTGCCGCCCGACAGGCTGCAGCCGGCGCCATTGGGCGGGGCTGCGCTGCCCCAACGCGTCGCGCTGCTGCCGTTCGAGAACCTCACCGGCTCGCCGTCGCTGGACTGGGTCTCGCTCGGCCTGATGTCGCTGGTGTGCCAGGCCCTGTCGCAGGACAGCCGGCTGGCACCGGTGCCGGTGCCGATGGTCGTGGCCGCGCTGCAGCGCGTCGACCCCCGGGCCGACGCCGCCGCACGCGCGCTCGCCGTGCAGCGATCCACCGGGGCGCAGCACGTGGCGTTGACCCGGGTCCGGCGCAGCGCGCAGGCCTATGTGCTGGACTGCCGGCTGCTGTTCCCGGGGGGTGAGGCCGAAGGCGTGCTGCATGCCCCCGATGCCACGGCGCTGGGTCGCGCGCTGGCGCGCTGGCTGCAGGAGAGGATCGATCCCAGCGAGGTGGCGCTGGCCGACCGGCGCACCGGCGACGCCTGGGCCGCCGAAGTCCTCGCGCATGCACTCGAAGCCTGTGCCCGCCGCGAATGGGAGCGGGCGCAGACCATGCTCACGGTGGTGCTCGACATCGAGCCCGCGCATGTGATGGCCAGGCTCGAATGGCTCAGGGCGCGGGCCAGGCTGTGCGAGGCGCAGGGCCGCTTCGGCGCTGCGCTCGACCTGTGGCGCGAGGCAGCCGAACGTGCCAGGGCGGCTCAGCTGCACGGCGTGGCGGTCCGCTCGAATGGCCAGGCGGCGCTGGCGGCAGCCATGTGCGGGCTGGCCGAGGAGGCGCTGGCGCGGGCGGAGGACGGCGTGGCGCACGCGCAGGCCCGCGGCGACCGCGGCGATCTCTGGCGCAGCTCCATGCTCGCGTGCCAGGTCCGCGCCATGGTGGGCCTGCCCGTCCATCCCCCGGTGCCGGACAGCGCGGAGGATGCGGCGGACCTGCCCGAGGAAGTTCGCGCCGCCTGGTGGGCCGCGCAGGCCTACTCGCGTGTGCAGCGGGGTGACAGCGACGGTGCCGACGCCGCCTTCGCGGAGGCCGTCGGCTTGTACCAGGCCATAGGCGCGGCCGGGCGCGAGGGCTGGATGCTGATGTGGTGGCTGCACGTCCTGCTCGAATCGGGCCGGCTTCCGCAGGCCGAGCGGCAGTTGCAGCTCGCCGAGTCCTGCGGCCGCGGCCAGGGCCTGATCCTGCGTGGCTTGCCGTGGCTGCGGGCGCGGCTGCTGGACGCCAAGGGCGACCGCGCCGGCGCCATGGCCTGCCTGAAGCCCGTCATGGAAGGGGCGGCGCAGGACCTCGGCCATGCCGCCGCGACGGCGCTCGCGGCGCGCTGGGCGGCCCAGGAAGGCCGCCAGGCGGAGGCGGCTGCCATGCTGGCGCGCATCGGACCCGGCTTCTCCGGGCATCCGCTGGTGCGCTCCGCGGCCGGGGCGATCGTCGACGCGCCCTGACCGCGGGAAGGCCTCAAGGCCCGGCGATGCGCGTAGCGGCGTCGGCAGGTCCGGGCAGCGGATCACCAAAGAGCGAGGGCTTGAACGAAGGGGCCGCGGTGAAGCGGTGGTCGCAGGCCCAGACCGTGATGGCCTTGGCGTTCATCGGGCGGGCGAAGAGGTAACCCTGCAGCTCATCGCAACCGGCCGACACCAGCAGGTCGCGCTGGCAGCTGGTTTCAATGCCCTCGGCGACCACGCGCAAGCCCAGGTTGTGCGCCATCTCGACCACTGCCTTCACGAGCACCAGCGCCTCGGGGCTCTCGACCACCTCCTTGACGAAGGAGCGGTCGAGCTTGAGCTCGCGCACCGGCAGATGGCGCAGCGCCGCCAGGCTGGAGTGCCCGGTGCCGAAATCGTCCACCGAGACGTGCACGCCCACCCGCTTCAGCCGGGCGAATGCGCGACGTGCCAGCGCCGTGTCCTCGCCGGCAGCCGACTCGGTGATCTCGCAAGTGAAGCGTGACGGTGGCAGGGCCAGGCGCGACAACCCGGCTTCGAGCCGCGCCGCGAACGCTTCGCTGCACATCTGGCGGGCCGAGACGTTGATCGCCACGCGCATGTGCAGCCCGTCCCCACGCCACTGCACGGCCTGCTCCAGCGCCTGCTCCATCACCCAGTCGCCGATGGCATGGATCAGATCGAAACGCTCGGCCAGCGGGATGAACTCCGCCGGGCTCACCCAACCCAGGGTGGGGTGCTCCCAGCGCAACAGCGCCTCGACCGCGGTGACCTGGAGCGAGTGCGCGTCGACCTTGGGCTGGTACACCATCCGCAGTTGATCCCTGGCGATGGCGTGGCGCAGTTCGCGCGCCATGGCGATCTCGGCCTGGTGCCGCAACTGCGCCTCGCGGTCGTACAGCACCAGGGCGGTCCCGCCCTGGTGCTTGGCGCTTCGCATGGCCATGGCCGCGCATCGCATGAGGGGCGGGCCCACACCGTCGCGCGGCGATGCCGCCAGTCCGACCGACACCCCGATGGGCTGGGGCAGGCCCGCCGCGTCCCCGCCGAGCAGGTCGTCGACGATCGCGGCGGCGGCCCTTTCGGCTTCGGCCAGGGGCAAGTCGAGGCAAAGGGCGTACTCGTCGCCGGCGACTCGGCAAAGCGCCGCGAGGCCCTGGACGGCGCACAGCCGTTGCAAGGTGGCTTCCAGCGCCGCGTCGCCCGCGTCGTAGCCGTGGGTGGCGTTGAGCTCGCCCAGGGCGTCGACGCCGACGTGCAGCACGCAGTGCGGCGAGCCCATTGCATCGCGCCGGTTCAGCATGTCCTCGAACCGCCGACGGGAGACGATCCGGTCGCGCGCGGCGCGGACGGCGGCAAGGCGTGCATAACTCGAGCCGCGGGCGCGCGACGCAGGCCGCGGCGCGGCGGCGACGGCAAGACGGGAGAGCAGGCGTTCTTTGACCATGCCGCAAGGTACCGGGCCAGGCCGTCCCGTGTCATCACGGAAGGATGACGACGTGAAGCACGGTCGACATGCGTGAAACACGCCCGGCAATCGCGCATGGTCATGAATCGGCGATCACTTCGGGCGGCGGTGACGGCACATTCGCGCGCCAGTCGGCACCGCCCTCGTGGCGGCCGCAACGACTTTCAGCCAACGGTCTTCTGGAGCCACGATGGGACACGCCCAAAAACAAACACGCCTTGCCGCCGCCATCGCAGCGGCGTTCTCCTTCGCCATGCCCCTGGGCGCGCAAGCCCAGGCCGAGCCACCTGGCGAGACCAATCCGGTCCAGCGGGTGGTGATCACCGGCTCCAACATCAAGCGCATCGAGTCCGAGACCTCCGATCCGGTGGTCGTCCTGCGCCGGGTCGACATCGAGCGATCGGGCGTCTCGACCCTCGCCGAGATGCTCGAGAGCCTGCCGTGGACCACCCGTTCGCTGACCGACATCGGAGAGGGCACGAACTTCGCCCCCGGCGCTTCGTCGGTTTCCATGCGGAACATGGGCCACGAGGCCACGCTGGTGCTGCTGAACGGCCGTCGCATCGCGCCCTACGGGCTGGCCGACTTCCAGGACATCTTCACCAACATCGACAACCTGCCCCTGGACGCGATCGAGCGCATCGAGATCCTGAAGAACGGCGCATCGGCCGTCTACGGTTCGGATGCGGTGGCCGGCGTCATCAACATCATCACCCGCAGCGACTACCGCGGGCTGGAGATGGGCGTGGATATCGGCGCGACCTTGCCCGGCGGCACCTTCGGCTCGCAGGCCGCGCACCTGGCCGCCGGCACCGGCGACCTCAAGACCGATGGCTACAACGTGCTCGCGAACTTCGAGCTCTTCCACCGCGACAACGTCGTCTGGCGCGATGTGCTGGACCGGGCCAGCGCCCGCTCGCGGCGCTATATCCCTGCCGGCCAGGACCAGCTGTCCATCTACAGCCGGCCCGGCAACCTCTACGACGTCGGCCAGGACACCGTCGCCCCGCTGCCCGGCTGCGAAGCGGGCATGCTGCAGGGGGGGCTGTGCCTTTACGACAGGTACCAGCGCTTCCAGGCCCAACCGGCGGCCGACCGGGCCAGCCTGCTGGTGAGCGCCAAGGCAAAGCTGACGCCGGAGGTGGAGGGCTTCTCGGATGTGCTGTGGTCGCACACCCGCACAACCTACATCTCGGCGAACCCGACCTACAGCAGCTCCGATCCGGCCACGTTCTGGGGGAACCCGAAGACCGGCGAGACGCTTGCCTTCTACTCCCCAGCCCTGCCAGCCTCCCATCCGCTCAACACCACCGGCTCCCCGGCCGGCCTGGTGTACCGCTTCACCGATGCGGATTCGAAGATCGTCGGCGAGGGTGACAACTACCGGCTCGTCGCCGGCGCGCGCGGCGGCTCGGGCGTCTACGAGTGGCAGTCAGCCTTGTCGCTGCTGGGTTCGAGCAGCAGCGCCACCTACAGCGGCATCTCGTTCAGCCGGAGCGGATTCAGCCGGATGATCGGCGGGCGGACCGACATGGGCCGGCCCGACTCGGAAGTCGATCCCGACTTCTTCAACATCCCCGGAGGCTACCGGCTGAACCAGCCGAACAGCAAGGAGGTGCTGAGCACGCTGTTCCCGGAGTACGGCACGAACGGCCGCTTCACCCAGGTGGCCTGGGACGCCATGCTCACCGGCGAGCTGGGCGAGCTCGATGCCGGTGCCGTCGGCTTCGCCATCGGGGTCGACCTGCGTCACGAACGCTTCGTCATGAAACCCACCGACAACGTGATGTCCGGCGACATCGTGGGCTCGGGCAACGCGCAGACCGATGGCCAACGCCAGCATGGGGCGGTGTTCGCGGAGCTGGACCTTCCTGTCAGCGAGCAGTTCGAGGTTCAGGTGGCCGGGCGGGTGGACAAGTTCCCCGGCTTCGAGGCGCACCTGTCGCCCAAGCTGGGACTGCGTTTCCAGCCCAGCCGCGAACTGCTGCTGCGGGCCACCGCCGAGACGGGCTTTCGCGCCCCCAACCTGACCGAGGCCGCCTCGTCGTCGCGCGCGGGCTTCGCCAGCGTCAGCGACCCCCGGCGTTGCGCGCCGGCCAATGCCTATGCGGCCGACCTGCGCGCCCAGGCCGATGCCTTGCCCGAGGACGACCCGCGCAGGGGCGCGTTGACGGCCCAGGCCCAGCAGGTGCAGGAGAACGAATGCCAGGCCGGTGTGCTCAACGTGGTCAACAACAATCCGGGCCTGAAGCCCGAGGTTTCGCGCAGCTTCACGGTCGGCATGATGCTCGAGCCGGCGGCCGACACCAGCGTGTCGCTCGACTACTGGAACATCAGCCGCAAGGACGAGATCGGCTTGCGTGGCACGGACGCCATCCTCGACCAGGAGGCGGCCCTGCCGCCGGACAGCCGCATCGAGCGCTCGCCGTTGCGCGACGACCGGACCTTCACCACGCCCGAGCTGCAGCAGCGCTATGGCGTCACCAGCGGCCCCCTGTCGAGGGTGATGACCCGGTTCGAGAACATCAGCCGGACCTCGACCGATGGCGTGGATGTCGCCGCCAGGACGCGCTTCGCGACGCCCCTGGGCGGCGTGGAGCTGGGCCTGCTGGGCACCTACCTGATCAGCTACCGCCCGTCCTACGGCGATGGTTCGTTCTCGCCCAACCTGGCCGGCTACTACGGGAATTCGCGCTGGAAAGCTAACCTCACGACTTCCCTGACCAGCGGTGAGGTTGTCAACGGCATCCGGCTGAACTACCGCAGCGGCACATCCCTCCAGGCCTACCCCGATGACACGGCCTGGAACGCCGCGGGCTGCGTGGCGAACTTCGGATTGGACGCGAGGGACTGCCGCGTCCGCGCTTCCGTGACCACCGACTACTTCGTCACCTACTCGGGCATCCGCAATGTCACCGCCAGTGCGTACGTGGGCAACCTGTTCAACCAGCGCCCCGCCTTCGACCGGCGAGCGGTCTACGACAACAGCGACGTCCTGCCGGCACTCGACGACGTGATGGGCCGCAGCCTGCGCCTTGCGCTGAACTACAAGTTCCAGTGAGCACGGCGCGCGCGAGGGCAGGGGTCGTGCGGCCAAGACCACGGTGGCTGGTGATGCTCGGCGCGTGCTGGGCGTCGCTCGCTGCGGCGCAGGCGGATTCGGACCAGCCCAAGGTCGACCCGAAGTTCGAGTCGCATGCCGAGCAGGCGCAGCGGGAGGCCGACAAGGTCTTCAAGTGGATCCGCATCCACTCGGATTCGCCCAAGCGGCCTGCGGCCCCCGCGGCCGCGGGGACCCCGGCGGCGCCGGCGCTGGCGTCCAAGGCGCCGGCGGCGCAGGCCGGTCCCGAGCGATCGAAGGCCCCGGTCCCGGTCGCGCCGGCGCCGCCTGTGCGTGAACCGGCACGCGTACCGGCGGCTGTCATGATCGCCGCGTCGGCCCCGTCGGCGGGCACCGTCACGGTCGTGCCGCAGCCCGAGCGGGCCTCGCCCGCCGCCTTGGCATCGTCCGTGGAGGCGGGCCAGCCCGCTGCCCATCCGGCGCCAGGCGGCGCGAGCGACCAGAGCACGGCGGCTGAGCAAGAGCCGCCGCCCCTGGAGGTGGCCGCCAGCGTGGAACCCGAGTTCCCCGCCATCCTCATGCGTCGCCTGCGAAAGGGATGGGTGCATGTGCGCCTGGCGGTGAATCCGGACGGCACCGTGGGCCACGCAGAGGTCGTCGGCAGCAGCCACCCGAGGCTGCATGAGCCGGCCATTGCCGCCGTGAAGCGCTGGCTTTTCCGGCCGCCTGGCCAGGCGCGGCAAGCCACGGCCGAGATCGAGTTCGACCTGGACGGCCAATGAAGTGGATCGGCGCAGGGATGCATGGGGCGGCTTCATGCGGCGCCATGGGCCGCCATGCCAGGCGCCCGGCTCGCATGCCTTCGGGGCAGGCGACGGGCTTGCTGATCAGGCCCGGCCTGACCATCGGCCAGCCCCGACTCAGGCACACCCGCGGATCCGGCGCCGCCGGATCCGCCATCACATCATTTCGCCAGTGCTGCGACCGCCTCGGCGCTCAGCGCCACGGCCGCGACACGGAACCTCTGGACGCGGCCGTCGAACGACGCATGCGCCCCGCGGCGCCACGCAAGCGCCCCGCGGCGCCACGCATGCGCCGCCGTGCCGTCCTCACTTGGCCAGTGCCGCCACCTCGGAAGCGCTCAGCGCCCCCGCGTAGACGCGGAAGTCCTGGATGCGGCCGTTGAACGACGGGTGGCCCCAGTTGCGCCCCAGGAAGGCCAACTGGTCGCCCACCTGGCGCGGCGACAGGAAGATGCTGTCGGAGCTCCCTGCCTCCATGCCGTCGACATAGAGCCGCCCGGTGGTGCCGCGCAAGGTGAACGCCACGTGGACCCAGCGCCGGGTGGGCATGGCGCTGGAGGTTTCCACGGACTGGCAGTCGTCGCCCCCCGCGCCGAAGATCGCGAAGCGCATCCCCCCCCTGCCGGCCTGCGGCGAGATCGCCATGCCGGAGAAGCCGTCGTGACCGGCGTAGAAAAGGGCGCTGTCCCAGCGCAGCGCGTTCGCGTAGGCCCACAGCGACACGGTGAAGTCGTCCAGCTCGCTGAAGATCCCCGCCGGCAGTTTCACCCCCGCCGTGTTGCCCTCGGCTGAGGCCAGGCCGTCGAACGCGATGGCCTTGTCGTTCATCAGGCGTCCTTCGCCCCAGGTCGCGCCGTTCAGCAGCCTGCCGGCGCCGACGCTCCACTCGCCCGAGGGGCTGCGCTGAGCGGCATAGATGTCCGTGTTGTTGCGGCCGTTCAGCGGCATCGAGAAGCGTGGTTCGCCCGGCACGGCGGCCCGAGCCACGTTGGAGCCGGCTCTCACACCGGCGCCGCTCACGGCCGTGACTTGGTAGAACCAGACGCCGTTCGGTGGGGTGTCGGTGAAGGTCAGCAGTTCGCTGGCCGAGACCGTCGCCAGCGGACTGAAGGGGCCGTTGGCGCCGCCACCCCGGCTGACCACGTAAGAGCCGGCCCCGACGCTTCCCCACCAGGACAGCACGGCCTTGCCATCGCGCACGTTGGCGGTGAGCCCGGACGCCGGCTTCATCGGGCCGGAATAGCTGGGGCGGCGATGGATCAGCGTCGGCCACCAGACGTCGTCGGTGCTGCCCCCGAACTTCGGCTCGCACAACGGCACCATGCGCGCGACGTTCGGCGCCGCCAGCCCCATGCGGTTCACATAGTGGTTGTAGATCGGCTCCCAGGCGTTGCGCCCGTGCTGGAACGACTGGTTCACCTGGGTCCAGATGTTCGCGTGGGGCCGCGATGCATCATCCTGCGGCGAGAAGGGCAGCGCATAGGTTTTGCCGTTCTCGTCCAGCAGGTTGGAGCGCGCCACGTACTCCGCCGCCGCGAGGAAGCGGTTGTTGTACAGGCCGTAGAGGTCGTCGCCCTGGTTCCACGCGATCTCCAGGAAATCACCCCCGAGCGACATGCCCAGTGTCGAGTGGCCCTGGTCGCGGCCGCTCTCCTGCCACTGCCCGAGGTGTCCCGGGTGCATGAAATAGACGCCATGCACGATGGAGCCGTTGCCGAACATCTTGCGCTCGCCGCGGTTGTTCGCCGCGTAGTAGTCGCAGGCCTGCCGGTACAGGTCGTGCCTGTCGCAGAACACGCCGATGGCCATGGTGCCGACCATCGAGGCCAGGTGCCAGTTGGCGTGGGACCACAGGCCCCAGCCCTTGTCCGTCATGTCGGTGAGCCAGCCTGACGAGATCTTCGCGAAGACGTTCAGCAGCATCGCCTTGAATTGCGTCTGGCTCTCCTGCGACCAACCCGGGTAGGAGCGCATGATCTCGCCGATCTGCGCCAACTGGTGGCCCTGTATGCCGGCCAGGAGGATGTAGGTGTGGTCATCATGGGAGGTCGATCCGGGAGGAACCGTTCCGACCTCCTTCAGGGTGCGGCCCCAGGCGTCCAGGGTCGCCACCGCATCGTCGGCATAGCGGCTGTCCTGCGGGTCGGACAGCTTCCAGCACAGTGCCAGCGACCAGGCGCGCCAGATGTCGCCGTACAACCGGTCCGCGCCGTGGTCGGCCCGGTAGGCGCCCTCCCGCGGGGAGGGCTGGACGCCCAAGCGGGCAGAGGGATCAGCGCGCAGCTTGTTCCACCAGTCCGTCCAGGGTTGCTGGCCAGCCTTGATGTGCGCGCGGATACGGGCGGCATCGTTGTCGGTGAGCAGCAGCCCCGAGTGGCGGAAGACGCCGGTCGTCAGGGCCCCTGGGCCCGTGGGCCCCTGTGGCGCAGGAGTGCCGGCCAGCAGAGGCATGGCCGGCAGCAGGCCGAGGCTGGCGGCGAGGGCCCGCCGTGTGAGGTTGGGCTGCGGATCGTGTTGGGCTGTCATCGAGCAGGTTATCCAGTTCACCGTTGGTCGTGCACGGGTCCCGTACGCCGTGCTCGACTTTTATAGGCAGCCAGGCGCTTCCAATCATCACGAAACATTGATGCACCCACTGTCTTGCGACTTGTTGCACTCGATTCATCCCCCGGGCCAAGGAGCGGGCGCCTTGGGTCACCCCTGAACACTTGACACCAATACAAGACGCGTCGAATGCGCCGGTGCGGCCGCATCCCCACGCGATCCTGACGGTCGCCGCAGCCCTATGTGCTGGAAGCCGCCGTCGGGCGAACCCAGCGCGCCAGGGTGGCGAACATGTGGTTCACGTCGATCGGCTTGGCGATGTGGTCGTTCATGCCGGCGGCCAGCGCCTTTTCGCGGTCCCCGACCATCGCATTGGCGGTCATGGCGATCACCGGCAGGTCCTTCCAGGCGGGGTTCTCGCGCACCCGCCGCGTCGCCTCGAAACCGTCCATGGACGGCATCTGGCAATCCATCAGCACGCCGTCGAAGGATTCGCGCTCCAGGGTCTGCAGGGCCTCTCGGCCGTCGCGTGCGATCGTCACCACGATGCCCGCCTGCCCGAGCAGCTCCTGTGCCACTTCGCAGTTGACCTCGTTGTCCTCGACCAGGAGGACACGCGCGCCCTTGAGCCGGGCCTGGTTCTCGACCATCGCGCCGTGGCGCCGTGAAGCCCTGGATCTCGAGATGGTGGTCGCTCCCAGGGCGACATTGCAGGCGTCGTGAAGCGTGGAGGGGGTCACCGGTTTGGTCAACACGCTGGCCACAGCCAGGCGATGCTCCTCCAGCCGTCGCACGGCCTCGTCGCGGTCGAAGGCGGTGAGCATCAGGACGGTCGGCGCCTGTGCGCCCGGGGGCGTGCGGCCTGCCAGCGCCTGCAGGCATTCCAGGCCGTCCATGCCGGGCATACGCCAGTCGAGGATCAGCAGGCCGTAGGGATTGCCGGCCGCCTCGGCGAGGGAGACCTTGGCGAGCGCCTCGGAGCCGCCGGCGGCCGCGTCCGGCTGCGTGTCCATGCGCTGCAGCATCTCGACCAGCAGCCCGCGCGCCTCGTCGTTGTCGTCCACCACCAGCGTGCGAAGCCCGCGTGCCCGCGAGGATGGCGTGCCCTTGGCGGGAACGGCGTCGAGCTGCCGGCGGCCGAAGGTGATCGAGAAGTGGAAGCGGCTGCCGTGGCCCGGTGTGCTCTCCAGCTCCAGCGTGCCCCCCATCATGCGGATCAGCGCGTGGCTGATGGCCAGGCCCAGGCCGGTGCCGCCGTAGCGCCGGCTCGTGGACGAGTCGGCCTGCTCGAACGGGCGGAACAGGCGCGACTGCTGCTCGGGCGTGATGCCGATGCCGGTGTCGCGTACTTCGAAGCGCAGGCGCACGCTGTCGGCATCGGAGCTTTCCACCGCCACCGACACGACGACCTCCCCGCGCTCGGTGAACTTGACCGCGTTGTTGCACAGGTTGAGCAGCACCTGGCCGAGGCGGGCCGGGTCCCCCACCAGGTGGACGGGCAGGTCCTCCGGCTGGGCGTAGAGCAGCTCCAGGCCTTTTTCCTGGGCCTTCAGCGCCATCACGTCGGCCAGGCCGGACAGCGCGTCGCGCAGGTCGAACTCCACCGACTCGATGTCGAGCTTGCCGGCCTCGATCTTCGAGAAGTCGAGGATGTCGTTGATGATGGCCAGCAGCGAGTGGGCGGCGCCCTGGACCTTCTGCACGTAGTCGCGTTCGCGCGGCTGCAGCGGGCCACGCAGGGCCAGGCTGGACAGGCCGATGATGGCGTTCATCGGGGTGCGGATCTCGTGGCTCATGTTGGCCAGGAACTGGCTCTTGGCCTCGTTGGCCGCCTCCGCGGAATCCCGCGCCGCCTGGAGTTCGCCGGTGCGCTGTTGCACCGTCTTCTCCAGTTTCTCCTGGTGCCGCCTCAGCTCCTGCTCGCGGGCGCGGATCGTGTCCATCATCGCGTTGTAGGCCCGGCCGAGGCGGGCCACCTCGTCGGCGCCCGTCACGGGGACCCGTTGCGCATAGTCGGCGCCTTCGCGCACGCGATCGACCACCCCCGCGAGCGCCGAGATCGGCTTCACGATCGCCTGCTGCAAGGCAACCATCACGCCGGCGGTGACCACGATGCCCGCGGCCACCAGGCACAGGGCAAACACCACCAGCGCGTCGCGCGTCTGGCGCTGCTGCTCCGCCAGGCTCATGGCCATGTCCAGCCGGCCGCCATCATTGAGCTGAAGGCCGAAATAGGCCCGCTGGCCGTCGGGGGCGAAGCTCAGGCCCTGCTCCAGGGTGGCCGGCATGGGCGCCGAGACAGCGCCGCTCGCGGCGTAGCGGGCGAGCACGCGACCGTTGCCCAGCACGATGCGAGCCTGCTGGATCTGCTGGTTGGCGTGCAGCGGGTCCAGGATCTCCTGCGCACGCACCGGATCCTCGAAGGCCACGGCCGATTCGGCTCCCACGGCGATCAACTGGGCGTGAGCCTGCATCAGCGTGCGAACACGCTGCTCCAGCGTGGAATGCTGCACCAGCAGGAATCCGCCGCTGGCGGCCATCAGCGACAGCAAGGCGCCCGCCACCAGCACCGTCACCATCCGGGCGCGGATGCCGTTGGGCCAGAGCCACCTCACCGCAACCTCCTCAGCACGCCGTTCTCCACCACGTCGCGCGAGACCTCGAGCAGCTTGGTGGGAATGCCCAGGGAGGCGCTGCGGGCCTGGTCGAGGTTGACGCTCATCTCCATGCGCTCGCCCGGCTGCAGCCGGATCACGCCGCCTTCGGCCAGGAATTCCGACGCGTTGCCGACCGTGAGCACCGGCATGTCCTTCACCCGGCGCAGAACCGAGCGCCGCTGTGCCGCGTTGGCGATGGAGACGAACAGGATGTGGCAGGCGGGCAAGGACTCCAGCGCATCGGCGCGGCGGATCTCGAAGGGCCTGCCTTGCTCGACGCGGCCGCGCAGCACCTCGGGCAGCGCATCCCCGAACGGGTCTTCGCCCAGGACGCAGACCGTCCACGGCGAACGATCGCCCTCGAAGGCCTGGGGCGGCCAGGACACATAGCGGGCGAAATTGCGCAGGAAAGCGGCCTCCACCTTGCTGCGGGCCTCTTGCACCGGGGCCTGCGCCGCCGCCAGTCGTGGCAGGTGCCACTCGACCAGCAGCAAGGCCCCTGCCAGCCAGAGTGCTCTCCCACCGACCCCACCGGAGCTGCGTCGCCCCGGCCTGGTCACAGCGAGACCTTCAGCGTGGCCAGCACCTCGCGCGGCCGAGACCGCGTGCTTTGCGAGGGCCTGTAGTGCTCGTCGCCCAGGTTCTTGCCCATCAGCTCGGCGCTGAACCGCCGGCCCCCGCTCGTCCACGAATAGCCGGCCAGCGCATTCCACAGCGTGTAGGTCTGGCGCAGGGACGGCGGGCTGTCGGGCAGCAGGGTCTGGTCCCTCACGAAATTGAAGCCGCCGCCCAGGTACAGGCCGTCGCCCAGGTCGTGCCGGAACCACAGGTTGGCGATGTGGGGCGCGCTCATCTGCAGCCTGGCGCCGTGCAGCAGGTAGGCGTTCTTGTAGTTCGCCAGCCCGGCCGCATCCAGCGTGGCCGGATCCTGGGCCAGGATTTCGGCGTCGCGGCCGCTGAACTCGACGATGCGCGCGTCCATGTAGCTGTACGACAGGTAGACCTGCCAGTCTGGGGTGGGCTGCAGCGTGGCGTCCAGCTCCAGGCCGCGCGAACGCTGCTCGCCGCTTTGCACGCTGCGGATGGACACCGAGCCGTCGACATTGGTCGTCGAGAGGTCGTTGACGATCTTGCTGTTGCGCAGGTTGAACAAGGTCAGCGTGCCGGAGACCTTTCCGTCCAGCAGATCCGCCTTCAGGCCGAAGTCGTAGCCATGGCCCTGGGTCGGCTGCGCCGGTGCCAAGGTGTCGTCGGGCCGCCGCAGGATCTGCTGGCCTGGCACGAAGGACTCGGCGTAGGACGCGAAGGCCGAAATCCCGGGCGCCAGCTTGTACAGGATGCCGTACTGCGGCGTGGTCTTGCGCGATGAGAACGGCTGGGTCGATCCGGCCAGCCGGTCGATGAATTCGGTGCGGGTGGAGGTGCTGCGTAGCCCGGCCAGCACGAGCAGCCGGTCGTCGAAGAAGCCGAAGGTGCTGCCGGCATAGAAGGAGCGGTCGGCATTGCGGGTGCTGACATCGAATCGCGAAGCGGTCAGCGCGGACAGGGGAATGTCCACCTGACGGTTCCAGGTGGACGGGTCGCGCAGGTCCCACAGCGGCAGCGGCGAGGCGACCGGGTCGCTGCCCAGCGCCGGATCGTTGGGGGCCTGGCCGGCGCGACGGTCGAAGCGGCGCGTCACCTGCTGCGCACCGAGCAGCAGGCGAAGGCTCGCGCCGGCGAACTGGTACTTGCCGACCGCGTCGACCGACCAGGTGCGATCGCGGTTCTCGTAGTACTGCTGCCGCAGGCGGCGGCCCTGCAGGAAGGTCGTGTTATTCGCCATCCCGAGGTTGCCGGAGAACAGCATGTCGATCACGTACTGCTGCTGCGAGTAGCGGGTACGCAGGTTCCAGTGCTCGTCCAGCTGCAGGTCGGCCCATGCCGTGGCGCCCTGGGCGTCGCTGCTGCGATAGTCGACGTCGGCCATGCTGTTCCAGTCGTCCGGCAGGCCGGGGACGTCCTCGCCGGCGCGATTCGGATCTCCCGGTGTCGGCACGGCCCCACTCTGCCGCCCGTAGCCCGGCTTCTGCATGACCTGCGGGGACTCCAGCTTGTGGAAGTTCTCGTATTTCAGCGACAGGCTGAAGCGGTCGTCCGGCCTCCACTGCAACGAAGGGGCGACGGTGCTGGAGTGGGCATCGTAGGGTTTCCAGTAGTGCATGTCCTCGTCGTACGAGGCGGCCACGCGGAACAGCAGCGTGCTCGTCAGCGGACCGGTGACATCCGCCTGGGCCCGGTACTGGCCATAGGAGCCGTAGCCGAGCTCGCCCATGCCGGAGAAGCGCGCTTGCGGGCTCTTGGTGATGACGTTCACGATGCCGCCCGGGGCGACCTGGCCGTAGAGGAACGAGGACGGTCCTTTCACCACCTCGACCCGCGAGACGTTGGTGAAATCGAAGATCGACGGCCCGTTGTGGCCATCGCGCAGCACCTGCGGAGCGCCGGCCAGCTGGCTCACCGCAAAGCCGCGGATCGCCAGGTTGGCGTTGCCTTCGTTGAAGTCGTTGCTGCGGTAGGTGACGCCGGGCGAGTAGCGTGCCACGTCGAACAGGTTCACCGGCTTCTGGTCGACGATGAAGGCCTCGCTGAAGGCCTGGATGGCGAAGGGCAGTTCGCGGATGGGGGCGTCGAAGCGCGAGCCGGAGACGGCGTTGGAGGCCCTGTAGCCGCGGTCCAGGTTGGACGCGACGTCGAAGGGCGAGAGCCGGACATTGACCAGCTCGGTGATGTCCATGTCGCCGACGTCCTGGCCGGCGTGCGCGACGCTGCAGCAGACCGCGACGCCCATCCCCGCGCAGGCCATCGCGCTGGCCCCCGCTTCGCGCCATCGCTGCGCCTTCGCCCGTGGGAAGAGGGAACGCACCCGTTGCTCCAGCCGACCAAGGCTTGACAGTCTAGGGTGTGCAGGCAGCGCCGGAAAGAGCGGGGAGTTCCCCACTTGCGAGCCGTCAAACCGCCGTCGGGCCGCGCCTGCCAGTCCCGGCGAAGGGTCCCGTCAAGCGTTAGGGCATCTCTCTATGCGCAGCGCCCGGACGCCGGATCAAGATCTCCTCATGAGGCGACCCGTCGCGACCTCGAAAGCTCGGCAGTGCGCAAAGTCCGCGGACTTGGGCGGGGCGGCGACCGCCAGATCGGCTTCGGTGTGAGTCTGCGCATGTGACGCTCGCAAGCGTTCGATGGAGGCTGGTCTGGGTATGGCCGCTGCTGATGGCGGCCGCCATGGCAGCACCCATGGACGACTGGCGGCAGCGCGCGACGGCGGTGCGCAAGCTCGCCGACAACGACGCCGCCGGCGCGTATGCCCAGGCCCTGCGCCTGCACGAGGAGTTGCCGCCCGACGCGCCCGCCGTCGACCGGGTGCGCTCGCTGAACCTGCTGGCGCGCATCGAGGTCCATCTCGGGCATACGGACGAAGCCATCGCGCGCGCCGAGCAGGCCCTGCGGGAGGCCACGGCCGCGGGCGACCGTGCCGGCACGGCGCAGGCCGACATGAACCTCGGCCTGAGCGCGGTGAACCAGAACCGCGTCGAGCGCCTCGTCGAGTTCACTTCCCACAGCATCGCGGTGCTGGAGGGCGTCGACCGGCCGGACCTGCTCGGCGAAGCACTGTTCCGCGGCGCGCTCGTGTACCGGCGCGCCGGCCGGCTCGAGGAATCGGTCACGATGGCCCTGCAAGCCATGGACGCGGCCCAGCGCTCGGGCGAGCCGCTCGTGATGGCGTACGCGCACCACGGGCTGGCGGTCTCGTACCTGCAGAGCGAGCGCTATGCCGAGGCGGTGCAACAGTTCCAGCAGATGCGCCAGCAGGCGGTGGCGGCCGGCTCGAAGCTTCAGGAAGCTTTCGCCCTGCTGGGGCTGTCGAACGAAGCCCACAGGCGCGGCGACCACGAAGAGGGCGAGCGTCTCATCGGCCAGACCCTGGCGATCTTCACGCAGGTGGGCACGCCGGTGAATCTTTCGGTCGCCGTGGGCAACCATGCCGAGCAGTTGCTGAAGCAGGGGCGGCTGGAGGAGGCGCTGGCCGAGAACCACCGCGCGCGGGCCATCGGTGCGGCCACCCAGCTGCGCGCCAGCGCCTTCCACATGGCGCAGCAGCGCAGCCGCATCGAGCAGGCGCTGCAACACCCGGCGGCTGCGCTGTCCGCGGCGGAAGAGGCCTACGCTGAGTCGCTCACGCTCGGCGAGCCGCTGTTCCAGGCGATGGCCGCACGCCGGCTGGCCGAGCTGACGGCATTGGCCGGCAACCGCGAGCGAGCCTACCGGTTGGCGATAGAGGCGGCCGACATGCAAGCCAAGGCAAGCACCGAGCGCAGCGCCGAGCGCCTGCTCGAGGCGGCCCAGCGCAGGCGGGACGAGGCACGCCGGCGCGAGCTGGCGGAGCTGCAGCGCCGCAGCGAGCTGCAAGCCACCGAGTTGCGCCAGCGCGAGCTGCAGCAGTGGTGGCTGGGTTCCGTGCTGGCGGGCAGCATCGCTGCGCTGGGCGGCACGCTGTACCTGCTCCTGCGGCTGCGGCGCTCGCGAGCCGAGGTCCGGGAGCTCGCGGACACGCTGGAGCGGCGCGTGAGCGAACGCACCGAGCAACTGGAAAGGGCCCAGCACGCCGCCGAGGTGGCCACCCGTGCCAAGAGCGAATTCCTGGCCAACATGAGCCACGAGATCCGCACCCCGATGAACGCCATCCTGGGCATGTCCTACCTCGCGCTGCAGGGCGGACTGGACGCACGCCAGCGCAACTACGTCGAAAAGGTCCACGGCGCCGCCGAGTCGCTGCTGGGCGTCATCAACGACATCCTGGATTTCTCGAAGATCGAGGCCGGCAAGCTGGAGATCGAGACCGTCGCGTTCCAGCTGGGCGACGTGCTGGACCAGCTCGCCAACCTGGTGGGCATGCGCGTCGAGGAGAAGGGGCTGGAGCTGCTGTTCGCGCTGCCGCCCGACCTGCCCGGCGACCTGATGGGCGACCCGTCCCGCCTGGGCCAGATCCTGCTGAATCTCGTCAACAACGCGGTCAAGTTCACCGAACGCGGCGAGGTGATGGTGGCCGTGCGGCCGGTCGAGCGCACGGCCGAGCGCGTGACGCTGCGCTTCGAGGTGCGCGACAGCGGCATCGGCATGACGGCCGAGTCGCGCGAGCGCCTGTTCCAGCCTTTCACCCAGGCCGACGCTTCGACCAGCCGGCGCTACGGCGGCACCGGGCTGGGGCTCGCGATCTGCCGGCACCTCGTCCAGAGCATGGGCGGCGAGATCGGGGTGGAAAGCGAGCCCGGCCGTGGCAGCTGCTTCCACTTCACCTTGCCCTTCCGCCTGCAGGCCGGAACGCATCCGGTGCCCGAGGCCGGCGAGCTGCGGGGCACGCGCCTGCTCGTCGTCGACGACCACCCGCCGACCCGCGAGCTGCTGTGCGCCCTGGCCGAATCGCTCGGCTTCGAGGCTGAATCGGCGGGTGACGGACAGGCCGCGCTGGCGGCGGTGGCCCGCGCCGATGCCGCTGCCCGACCGTTCAGGCTGGTCCTGCTGGACTGGCGCATGCCGGGCATGGACGGCATCGAGTGCCTGGCGCGGCTGGCGCAAACCGGTGGCCACCATGGCCAGCCGACGGTGTTGATGATCACCGCCTTCAGTCGAGATCTGGCCGAGCGCGAGCTGCACGGCCGCCACCTGCAGGTGGCCGCATTGCTGACCAAGCCGGTCACGCCATCAGCGTTGCTGGACGCCTGCCTCGGCGCCCTTGGCCGGCCGGCCGCGTATGCCGGCCGCAGCGAGCAGCGGCAGGAGCTGTTGCAGACACGCCAGGCGAGCCTGGCCGGGGCGCGCATCCTGCTCGTCGAGGACAACACCATCAACCAGGAGCTGGCGTGCGACCTGCTGGACGGCGCCGGCATCGTCGTCACCGTGGCTGCGGACGGCCGCGAGGCGCTCGGCGCGCTGGAGCGCGAGAGCTTCGATGCCGTCCTGATGGATTGCCAGATGCCGGTGATGGACGGCTACGAGGCCACGCGGGCCCTGCGCCAGCGCCCTGGCCTGAAGGACCTTCCCGTGATCGCGATGACCGCCAACGCGATGGCGGGCGACCGCGAGAAGGTCATCGCGGCCGGCATGAACGACCACGTCGCCAAGCCCATCCATGTGGACGAGCTTTTCGAAACCCTGGTGCGCTGGGTGCGCCCGCGGTTGTCGCAGCCGGCCGGCGTCCATCATTGACTGTCGTCGTCGAGCCGGCGAGCGCGCGGTGCCCGGGGCTCGGTGCCTGCTCTGTTCTTCGACGGGCCGACCGGGTCAAGCCCGGTCGTGCGGTCAGAGGGCCGGCTCCAGGATCACGGCGGCGCCGCCTGCCGCGGCCTGCTTCAGGACCAGCACATCGCTGCGCGTCACCGTGCGCTCGCTGCGCACCAGGGTGCGCGGCGTGTCGCCGTCCTGCCAGACGGTGGCGCGGTACTTCCCGGCAGGCAGGAAGCGAAGGGGTACACGCCCGGTGCGCGGTTCGTCGGCCGTCATGGCGCCGAGATACCAGGTGCGTCCCTGGCGCCTGGCCAGCACGATGTCGCGCCCGGGCTCGCCGGAGAGGAAGCGCGTCTCGTCCCAGGACGTGGGCACGCGGCGGATGAAATCGAAGCCGGCCTCGTCACGGTAGGCGGTCGGATCGTCGGAGACCATCTGCAGCGGGCTGTCGTAGACCACGTACATCGCCAGGGCCTGCCCGCGCGTGGTCTGCGTCACCGGCATCTGCGCGCGGATCTCGAAAGAGGCGGGCGTGCCGTTGCGGAAGCCGCCCGGGGTGTAGTCCATCGGACCGGCCAGCATGCGCGTGTACGGCAGCATGAGGTTGTGCTGCGGCGTGATGCGCTTGTCCATCTTGTTCCACTCCGCCCCCATCACGCCTTCCTGGGTGATGAAGTTGGGGTAGCTGCGCTGCAGCCCGGCCGGCACGTAGGCGCCGTGCAGGTCGAGCAGCAGATGGCGCTTGGCAGTGGCCGCCGCCAGGCGCTCGTAGAAGCCGACCATCTCCTGGTCGTCGCGGTCCATGAAATCGACCTTGACGCCCTTGATGCCCCAGCGGGCGTAGGTGTCCAGCACTTCGTCCATGCGGGGGGCGATGTGCTGCCAATGGACCCACAGCAGCAGGCCGACGCCCTTGTCGGCGGCATAGCGCACCAGGGCGGGCATGTCGATGCCCTCGGCGGCTCGCGTCACGTCGGTCTCCGGCCGGGCATCGCAGCAGGGGCCGGCGCCCCAGGACCAGCCGGCGTCGATCATGTAGTACCGCAGGCCGCTGGCGGCAGCGAAGTCGACGAATCGGCGATAGGCCGCGGTGTCGGGCCTGACACCTTCGAGCGGGCCGGACCACCAGTCCCAGGCCGCCTTGCCCGGCACGACCCAGCTGAAGTCGCCCTCGGGCGGCGGGTTGAGGTTGCCTACGAGGTTCGAGGCGATCATGTCGCCCGCCCGCTCGCCGAGCATCACCACGCGCCAGGCGGTGCGCAGGCCGCCGCTGGAGACGTAAGCCGGTCCGGGCCGGTTCGGCACCGGGGACAGTCGCATCCGCAGCGCCTGGCCTTCGCGGCTCAGCGAAGCGCCGGCGTAGCCCTGCAGGTGGGCCTGGGTGATCGCGAAGGACACCCGGCCGGACGCCGCCGTGCAGACCAGTGGCACGTCGTAGGCGGTGTCGGCGGCCAGTTGCGAGACGCGCAGGCTCTCGAACGGCATTTCGTGCGAACCATTGACGCGGCTCGGCAGGCACTGAGGGTCGCCGGGCAGCACGAAGGCGGTCCGCTCGCCTTTCAGGCTGACCGGTGCTGCGCCGTCGATGCGATAGCGGAACGCGACGCCGTCGTCGTAGGCCCGCACGTCGATGATGAGCTTTCGCGAGGGATCGCTGGTCTCGCGGAAGGTCAGCGTCGCGCCGCGGTAATGGTCGCGTGCGCTGGCCGCCTTGGTCGCGATCAGCGGGATCGCGCGGTCGACCGCCACGTCCTCGCGGCTTTCGAGGGCCAGGCTGCCGAAGGCCGGCGCGCCGTCGAGTTCCAGGCCGAGCGGAGAGGCCGCAATGACGGCGTTGGAGCGCCATTGGACCGAGAACCGGCTGGCATCGTCGTCGATGCGGATGACGGCATCACCGTGCGGCGATGCGACGGACTGAGTGCCGGCGAAGGCTGATCCGTTGGCGGTGGCGCAGGCCAGGACGGCGATCGCCGCGAGTGTCTTGTGGGGCGTGTTCATGGGGATGTTCAAGTTCAGACCAGGCCCTGGCCACGGATCTTCAGGACGACCGCGATGGGGTGGGCGAGGCCTTCGGGCAGGCGCACTTCGAGGCCCTTGCGCAGGCGCGTGAAGGGCAGGCTGTCGGTGGATCCGAGCGCCTCGACGCGCTCGATGGCACCCGGCGCGAGGGCCGAATCCTGGGCCAGCGAGGCGATGCGAAGCAGGCCGTCGGACGGCCGGCCGAGCGCTATCGCGTAGAGTGCGCCGCCCTTGGTGGTGAAGCGGAAGTCCTGGGCGGTGAAGGCCTGCGACGCGTTCTCGTTGAACATCCCGCCGGCCACGCGGGTCGGCCCTTCGCCAAACACTCGCCAGGGTCGCGTGCCGTGGATGGCCTCGCCGTTGCGGCCCATCCATTCGGCGAGGTCGGCCAGGATCTTTCGCTCGTCGGCATCGATGCTGCCGTCGCCGCGCACCGGGATCGACAGCAGCAGGTTGCCGTTCTTGGAGACGATGTCGGACAGCCGGTGGATCACGCTGGCGGCTGACTTGTAGGAGTGGCTGTCGAAGACGCCGCGGTTGTAGTGCCAGTCGCCTATGCAGGTGTCGGTCTGCCAGGGCAGGGGCTCGATGCCATCGCGGCCGCCGCGTTCCACGTCTTCCACCAGCCCGGCCCGGCGCTCCGGCGGCACCAGCTTGCCGTTGAGCACGGCTTCGAGCTTGCCGCCGTGCCAGGCCATGCTGGCGTTGTAGAAGTGGGCGGCGATGTCCAGGCCCGCCTGGCCGAGCGGCAGGCCGGTGTTGTCGAAGTACAGGAGATCGGGCCTGTAGCTGTCGATCAGGTCACGGCAGCGCAGGAACCATTGGCGCGTGAACGCCGGGTTCTGCGGCGGCGCCTTCTCGTCCCAGACGCGGTCGTTCTGCTCGTGCCATTCGTTCGCCGTGCGAACGGTGGTGATGCCGTCGGGCATCACCATGTTGCGGCCGGTGTAGAGGTCCTGCGGGTCCAGGCCCTCCCACCAGGTGCCTTTGCCGTCGGCCTTGGTCAGGCGGAACGCGTCGTAGCGCTGGCCGGCCAGCGGGCCTTCGGGGTCGTAGCCATAGGCGGTCTGGAACCAGTGCCAGGCGTGCGCCGAATGGTTGCTGACGCCGAAGCGCAGGCCCTTGGCGCGGGCCACCTTGGCCCAGGTGCCGACGATGTCGCGCTTGGGGCCGATGCGAACCGAGTTCCAGGCGTGGTACTTGGAGTCGTAGGCATCGAAGTTGTCGTGGTGGTTGGCCAGCGCCACGAAGTACTTCGCGCCGGCCTTCACGTACAGGTCCATCAGGGCCTCGGGCTCCCAGGCCTCGGCCTTCCAGCGGTTCTGCATCTCCATGAAGCCGACCTTCGTGGGGTGGCCGTAGGTCTTGAGGTGATGCTCGTACTGCCAGTTGCCCTGCAGGTACATGTTGCGCGCGTACCAGTCGCCCATCTCGGGTACGCACTGCGCCGTCCAGTGCGCCCAGATGCCGAACTTGGCATCGCGGAACCACTCCGGCGCGCGGTAGCCGTCGATCAGCGAGTCCCACGTCGGAGAGAACGCAGCTGCGGCGGCCATGGCCGGGCTCGCTGCGGCTGCGGTAGCGCAGGCAGAGGCTTGAAGAAAGGAGCGCCGAGACCAGGGGCCGGCATTTCTGTCGTTGATGGGCATATCTCGGGTGTCACCTGGGGCCGGTGCCGGCCCTTGTTGAAGGGAAGGTCGCGGTCATCGGCTCATGTCGGACCGCGGCGCTGGCGCATGCGCGCTTCGGTCACTCGTTCAGGAGCTTCTGCAAGGTCGGCTCCATGGCGCGCTGCCAGATCGCATAGCCCGCCGCGTTGGGATGCAGGAGGTCGGGCATCACCTCCTTGCTGAGCGTGCCGTCGGCGTTGAGCAGCGCGGCATTGATGTCGAGGAAGCGGACGCTGCGGCCATCGGCCAGGCGGGCGATGAGCTTGTTCACCCGCTCGTTCTGGCGGCGCAGGAAGTCGTCCGGCTGTTCGCCGCGGGGGAAGACGGCCAGCAACAGCACCTTGGTCCTGGGCAGCCGCTGCCGGATCTCCTGCAGCAGGCGCCTGATGCCGGCGGCCGTGGTCTCGGGGTTCTCGGCGCGGTGGCCCGTGTTGTTGGTGCCGATCATCAGCACCGTGACCTTGGGCGCGATGCCGTCGATCTCGCCATGCTGCAAGCGCCACAGCACGTTCTCGGTGCGGTCGCCGCCGAAGCCCAGCGCCAGCGCGTGGCGCGCGGCGTAGTGCTGCTGCCAGACCTCCAACCCTTCCTTCTCCCAGCCCTGGGTGATGGAATCGCCGATGAAGACGATCTCGGGCGGCGTGCCGGCCGCGACGAGCCGGCGCTTTTCCTCCAGCTTCTGCTCGTGGCGCGGCAACCACCAGTCGATGGCGAAAGACTCGTTGAGCATCGCCGGCGTGATCGACTCGGTGCGGTAGTCGGGGCATGACAGGCCGGGCCTGACCTTGCGGGTGATGTGCACGTTGGCCACGCTGACACGGCCGCTGCCCATGCCCTCCAGGGCGAAGGGCAGGCTGACCTTGGAGAAGTCCGCGTTCTCGCGCACGAAGCAGGTCATCGCCAGCGAGACGTGCTGCCACCCCTTGCCGGCCCAGTCGCGGCCGGGCTCGATGAGGCTCACAGGTCGCTCGCAACCTTCGCCGCAGCTCACCTTCGCGCGGATCCCGCCCTTGGCGAGTTCGCCCACGTCGAGGTCGAATTCCAGCGTGCCGCCGAGGTAGGGGCGCAGGTCCATCGGCTCGCGGGATTCGAAGCGCAGGCTGGACTGCCACAGGTCCTTCCATTCGAAGAGCACCGCCTCCCGCTGGCCGGCCGTGCCACGCACGCTGGCGCCGAGGTGGCTGGCGCGGGCGTATTCGGCAGTGGGCGGCGGCACGACCACGCTGTCGCCCGTCAGCTCGGACTGGCCCTCCCAGTGGCCGACGACGATGCGCCAGGCGGCCGCGGGCGCCGGCAGGACGACGACGTCCGCTGCGGCCTGCGCCCAGGCAGGCGCGGCCGGAGCGAAGAAGGCGCCGAGGAAGGCGCTTCTCAGCGCCCGGCTGAAGCTTTGGCGGTCTGGCATCACTTGTAGCGTCCCATCTTCACTTTGAGCACGCGCGGGCTGCCTGTGAAGTTCAGGCCCCAGTCGACCTGGTCTCCGTTCCAGCGCCGCTCCATCACCCACTGGCCGTTGGCATCAAACCGGCCTTCCTCGGCGCTGTCTATCAGGGCCCGCCCGCTGCCTTGCGCCTCCTCGAGGCGCACGCGCGCGTACTGGCCGACGAGCACGAACTCGTCTTCGGCGATCTGGGCGATGGACACCCCACCCACGGGCTGGGCCGCGTGGGACGGCGACTCCTTCTGGTTGCCCGGCCACTCCCGCTCGCCGAACTGCCACTGGCCGAAGGTGACGTTGGCCTTCCAGCCCTTCATCTCGAGCGTCTGGTCGTGGTGGTCCTCGGCTTCCGCGACGCCGTAGGTGCGGCCTTCGAAGGCCCAGCGTGCCCAATGCTTCTGCATCGGGGCGAAAGCGGCAAAGACCTGGGCGAAGGGCGCCACCATGGCCGCGTCGCCGCGCTTGGATCCGAGCGGGAAGTTGGCGTAGTCGAAGTAGTCGATGCCGAAGGGCGCCACGCCTATCGAACCGCGGCCCAGGATGAGGTAGAGGTAGCGTGCATAGGCCTCGGCGTTGCCGAGCTCTGGGACCCACAGCGCGTTGTCCGAGCGCTGGAACTGCCCGAGGTGGGCCTGCACCTTGATCCATTCCGGGTGGTAGATGTCCGGCGCGACGATGTCGACGTGCGGCGCCGCGGCCTTGTAGATGTCGATCACGTCGTGGGTCGGGCCGCCGCTGGCGAAGTTGCTCTTCCAGGGCTGCGGCGGCTGCTCCAGTGGATCGCGCAGCGCGTTGTTCACGTACAGGGGCAGGTCGTAGACGGCGCGGCCGGCCTTGGCGACATCCTCGATGTAGCGGGCGATCGCCCAGGCGTGGAAGTACTCCTCGGCGTAGTCGCCGTAGACGGCGTGCCACGATCCCTTCGCGGCCCCGGGCTTCGGCGCCTTCTTGCGAGCCAGCACGGCGGCCGGCACGTCACGCTCGAAGGCGGCCTGCGCCTTGACCCCGAAGTCGCGCACCAGGCCGAAGGTGCCGACCTCGTTCTCCACCTGCACCATCAGCACGGTGCGGTCCTTCTCGTCCAGCTTCTTCAGATGCGTCATGAGGGCGACGAAGGCGCGCTTGTCGGCTTCCAGCGTCTGCTCGCCGAAGGGAGACAGGCAGTAGCTGTCCTTGCCGGCCTTGTCGACCATGCGCGGGAAGCGCTTGTTGTCGAACTTCACCCAGGCTGGCGTGTACTGCGGGCTGGTGTTCTTCCAGGTGCCGAACCACAGCAGCACGACGCGCAGCTGGCGCTCCCGGGCCTGGGCGATCAGCGTGTCGACGAAGCTGAAGTCGAACCGGCCCTCGACCGGCTCGATCTGTTCCCATGCGATGGGCACCTCGACGGTGTTGGCGTGGATGTCGGCGATCGCCGGCCAGACCTTCTTCAAGGCCTCGGGATAGTTGCTGGAGTTGTGCACCTGGGCGCCGAGGACGAGAAACGGGGCGCCATCCACGATCAGCGCGTGGCGGCCCTCCCGTTGCGCGATGCGCGGCGCCTCGGCCGCCGCGGCGACGGAGACGACGAAGGGCAGGGCGGCGACCAGCGCCTTGCACAGTCTGTTGGGCATGGGTTTCGGCATGTTGATCAGATCGCCGCGCCTGGTCGTCAGGCACAGGCCATCACGGCTTGAAGAATCGGCAGTGGGGCACCTTGGGCAGGTGCAGATCAGGCTGGACCGGCCCCGCCCCATCGCTGGGGCGACGCCGCGGGACAGTCCGTGAACCCGGGATCCGTGGCCTGACCAATCTGGTCATGCCAGTGTCGCCATTGGCGTCAATCGGTCTTACCAGTACAAACCCGAGTTCACGGATTTCCCTACAGAAAGCAGCACCGGTCCAGGCGTTTGCCCATGTATCCTTCGGCGCCTTGCGGTCTTACCAATCAACGCGACGCCTGCGCTGCCATGCGCCGGGTGCCTGTCGTTGGCCGCCGAAGATCGGTAACCACTTCCAGACCATGAACCCTGTCATCCGCCTGATGGGCGCCTTGCTTGCGCTGCTGATGTTTGCCATGCCTGCGCTGGCCAGCCGGGATCGCCTGTCCCTGGACCAGGGTTGGCTCTTCCACCTCGGTGAGGTGTCTGCGCCGCCCGTCAAGGGCCACGGCATGAGCTACTTCAATGGCAAGGCCAATGGCGCCGGGGGCGCGGCCGCTGCCGACTACGACGACTCCGGCTGGAGGCGCCTCGACCTGCCCCACGACTGGGCCGTCGAAGGGCCTTTCGACCCCAAGGAAAACGCCTCGCAAGGCTACCGCCCGCGCGGCATCGGCTGGTACCGCCGCTACCTGCAGCTGCCGGAGTCCGACCGCGGCCGGCACCTGGAACTGCAGTTCGACGCCATCGCCACCCACAGCACCGTGTGGGTCAACGGGGTCGTCGTCAACCGAAACTGGTCGGGCTACAACGGTCGCTCCATCGACATCACGCCGTACGTGCGCTACGGCGCCGACGTCAACACCATCGCCGTGCGGGTCGACGCCGAAGCGATGGAAGGCTGGTGGTACGAAGGCGCGGGCATCTACCGCCACACCTGGCTGGTCAAGCGGGATGCGGTGCACATCGCCACCGACGGTTTGCACGCCAACCCGGTCAAGAGCCAGGGGCGCTGGACGATACCGGTCGAGGTGACGCTGGAGAGCAGCGCGAAGGTCGCGCGCGAAGCGGTGGTCGACGTGACGCTGCTCGACCCGGCCGGCGCCCAGGTGGCCAAGGGCAGCGCGCGCGCTCGCGTCGGTGCGCTGGACGCCGCGGTTGCGCGCACCACGCTCGAGGTTCGCGATCCGAAGCTCTGGTCGCTGCAGCAGCCGCAGCTGTACCGCGTTCGCGCGGTGCTGCGCGACGGATCCAAGGAGCTGGACCGCACGGAAGTGCAGACCGGCTTTCGCACCCTCCGGTTCGACGCCGACAAGGGCTTCTTCCTCAACGGCGAATCGCTCAAGTTGTACGGCGTGTGCATCCACCAGGACCACGCCGGCGTCGGCGTCGCCATCCCGGAGTCGATCTGGGAATACAGGCTGCGCCGCCTGAAGGAGATGGGGGTCAACGCCATCCGGTTCGCGCACAACGCGCCGGCGGCCGAGGTGCTCGACATGGCCGACCGGATGGGCCTGCTGGTCATGGACGAGAACCGCAACTTCAACCCCTCGCCCGACTACCTCCAGCAGCTGACCTGGCTCGTGCGGCGCGACCGCAACCATCCCAGCGTGATCCTGTGGTCCCTCTTCAACGAGGAGCCGCTGCAGAGCACCGAAGCCGGCTACGAGATGGCGAGGCGCATGGTCGCGGCGATCAGGAAGCTCGATGCCACGCGGCCGGTGACGGGGGCGATGCACGGCGGCCTGTTCAACAGCGTCAACGCGGGCGATGTGCTCGACGTCGTCGGCGTGAACTACCAGATCTGGGCCTACGACGAGTACCACCGCAAGCACCCGAAGCGGCCCATGACCAGCAGCGAGGACACCTCGGCCTACATGACCCGCGGCGAATTCGTCAGCGACCGCCCTGCGCAGGTGCTCGCCGGCTACGACGAGGAGCCGTCATCGTGGGGCAACACGCATCGGGATGCCTGGCGCGCCATTGCCACCCGCCCCTTCATCGCCGGCAGCTTCATCTGGACCGGCATCGACTACCGCGGCGAGCCGACCCCGTTCGAGTGGCCCAGCGCCAGCTCCTTCTTCGGCGCGATGGACCTGGCCGCCTTTCCCAAGACCGCCTTCTGGATCCACCAGGCCCAGTGGGTGAAGCTGAAGGATCGGCTGGTCGTGAAGCTGGTGCCGCACTGGAACTGGCCCGGCCGCGAGGGCCAGCCCATCCACGTGATGGTCGCCAGCAACGCGCCGCGCGTGCGGCTGCTGCTCAACGGCGCGGTCATCGGCGAGCAGGACGTCGATCCCTTCGAGATGGCGCATTTCAAGGTGCCCTATGCACCTGGGCGGATCGAGGCCGTCGCGTTGGCCGGCGGCAAGGAACTCGGGCGGGACACGGTCGAGACGAGCGGGGCGCCGGCGCGGCTGGTGCTGACGCCTGACCGCAACGCCATCGCGGGCGACGGCCTCGATGCGGTGCCCATCACCGTGAGCGTGGTCGATGCGCAGGGCCGCGAGGTGCCCACGGCCAACCTGCACGTGAAGTTCGAGATCGAAGGCGAAGGCGCGCTCATCGGCGTCGGCAATGGCGACCCGAACTCGCACGAGCCCGACAAGGCCAGCGAGCGCAGCCTGTTCAACGGCCTGGCGCAGGTCATCGTCCAAGGTCGCCGCAACGGCCAGGGCGAGCTGAAGCTGCGGGCTTCCGCCGCGGGTGTGCAAGGCGCGCAGAGCGTGATCGCCCTGCAGGCGGTCAACGCGCCGACCAGCGTGCCGACGGCCGAGCCGACGACGCCGCTGCTCAGCTGGCGCGTCTCGCCGGCCTTTGCCACGCGACCCGATCCCAACATCGTGCTGGCCGAGTCGGACATGAACTCCTGGGGCTGGGACGAGCCGCCGATGCGCCGCGGCCCGGAAGCCGAACCCTTCCGCCTGTACAGGTCCGGCATGCCCGTGCGCGCCGACCGCAATGACGGCCGGGCTCGGCTGGTCTTTGGCAGCATCGCAGGCCAGGCCGAGGTCTGGGTGGATGGCGTCAAGCTGGGCGAGAAGACCGGCTACGGCGCTGCGCCGTTCGAGGTGCTGCTGCCCAAGGGCGCGGCGCGACGTGAAGTCACCGTGCTCATCCAGGCGCCGCCGGGCCAGCCGGGCGGGATCCTGGGCCGCGTGGTCCTCGAAGCAGGGGCGCGATGAACGGGCGCCACGCGATCGCCGCGGCCGCGGTGCTGGCCATCGCAGGCACGGTGTGGTGGCAATGGCCCGTCGAAGAGCCGGCGGCTGCACCGACGCGCGCAGCGCCGCCGATGGTCGCCGAGACCGTGGCGACGGTGGCGGCCGTCCCGCCGCCAGCAGTGGCGTCATCGGCCTCGTCGGCGGCTCCGGTGACCAAGGATCCCTTCGACAGTGAATCGGCGGCGGACCTGCAGCGCAAGGTCCAGCTGGGATTCGGAGGCCGCCCGGACGAGGCCCTCGCGGCGGCCCACGCGCTGCAGGCCTGCGCCCACGCCGTCGGGGCGACCGAGGCGATGTTCACCACGCGGGACAACCTGTCCATCCTGCCGGCGGCCGTCAGGAAGCTCCTGGCCTCGTTCGGCGGCGTCACGAACGACCAGATCGCTCGTGCCCAGCGCCAGGAGAGCCGCTGCCAGGTCTTCGACAGCGCCACGCTGGCGCGCCGGGGCGAGCTGTTCCAGAAAGCCTACGAGGGCGGTGCGCCGGGCGCGGCCATGGCCTACCTCACCTGGCTTACTTACGACGGCAAGGAGGGCGCCGATCCGGCGGTGGTCCAAGGCCTGCAGGCCGACGTGCGCAAGTCGGCGCAGGGAGGGGACTTCGGCACCCTGGCTTCCTTTGCGTTCCTGACCGATGCGAAGCCCTTCGGAGCCAACCCGGCCGAAGGCGAGGCCTATCGGCAGGCGTGGTTGCGCATCGTGGACGAAGCCAACCCCGGCAGTGCCGCCTCGAGCCGGGAGGTGATCGCCAAGCTGCAGCAGATCTCTCCCACTTCGCCCTTGACCGAGGCGCAGCAGCTGGAGGTGAAGGCCCTGGCGCAGCAGGTGTACGAAGCCTATCGCCGGCGCCAGAACGGCGGATGACGACTCGGCCCGTCTGCGCGCGGATGCAGCAGACGCGGCCGTGCTTCGTCTTCAGGCGTTGATGTAGGCCGTCTTCACCGTCGTGTAGAACTCGGCGGCGTAGCGCCCCTGTTCGCGCGGGCCGTAGCTCGAGCCCTTGCGACCGCCGAAAGGCACGTGGAAGTCCACGCCGGCGGTGGGCAGGTTGACCATCACCATGCCGGCCCGCAGGTGGCGCTTGAAGTGCGCCGCATGCTTCAGGCTGGTCGTGCAGACCCCCGCACACAGGCCGAAGGGCGTGTCGTTGGCGAGCGACAGCGCATGCTCGGAATCGCGGGCGCGGATGACGCAGGCCACCGGGCCGAAGATCTCCTCGCGCGCGATCCTGTGCTCGGGCTCGGCGATGAACAGCGCCGGGCTCATGAAGTAGCCCTCGGTATCGCGCTTGACGCGCTGGCCGCCGACCAGCAGCTCGGCGCCTTCGTGCCGGCCGCTTTCCACGTACGCCAGGTTCTGTTCCAGCTGGGCCTGGCTCACCACCGGGCCGATCTCGGTGCCGCGCTTCAACGCGTTGTCCACCACCAGGGCCTGGGTGCGCTCGCGCAGGGCGCCGACGAAACGGTCGAAGATGCCCGGCGTCACGATGATCCGGCTGGAGGCGGTGCAGCGCTGGCCGGTGGAGAAGAAGGCACCCTGGATCGCGCAATCGACGGCCTGGGCGATGTCCGCGTCGTGCAGCACCACCAGCGGGTTCTTGCCGCCCATCTCGAGCTGCACGCGCGCCTGGCGCGCGGTGGCGGCCTTCAGGATGCCCTGTCCCACGCCTACCGATCCGGTGAAGCTGATCGCATCGACCAGCGGGCTGTCGACCAGGGCCTGGCCGACCTGGCGGCCGCTGCCCATCACGAGGTTGAAGACGCCTGCCGGCAGGCCCGAGCGGCTGATGATGTCGGCCAGGGCGCTGGCGCAGGCGGGCACCAGCTCGGCCGGCTTGAAGACCACCGCATTGCCGTAGGCCAGGGCCGGAGCGATCTTCCAGGCGGGGATGGCCAGCGGGAAGTTCCAGGGCGCGATCAGCCCGACGACGCCGACCGGCTCGCGGGTGACTTCGACCTCCACCCCCGGCCGGACCGAGGCCAGTTTCTCGCCCGGGATGCGCAGCGCCTCGCCGGCGAAGAACTTGAAGATCTGGCCGGCGCGAGCGGTCTCGCCTATGCCTTCGACCAGCGTCTTGCCCTCCTCGCGGGCCAGCAGCCGGCCCAGCTCTTCCTTGCGGGCGAGGATCTCGCTGCCGATCGCATCCAGGACATCGAAGCGCCTCTGCGGCGTGCTCAGGGCCCACTCGTCGCGCGCATCGGCGGCGGCGCGGATCGCGCTTTCGGTCTGGGCGGTGTCGGCGCGGGCGAACTCCGCCACCGTGTCCGACAGGTCCGACGGGTTCTCCCGTGTGCCCAGGGTGACGCCGGTCTCCCAGCGGCCGTTGATGTAGTGCTTGAGCGTGGCCATGTTCACTGCGGCTTGATGTGGGGCGGGATGGTACGAACGCGACTGATAGCTGGCCAATTGAGTTTCACGCAGTTGACATATACGATCTTGCATACCTTCAGTGCGCTGTTCCCATGTCCGCTCCCTACACCCACTGGTTCATCCGCGCCCGCCTGAAGACACGCCAGCTGCTGCTGCTGGTCGCGATGGCAGAGGAGGGCAACATCCACCGGGCGGCCCAGGTCCTGAACATGACGCAGCCCGCCGCGTCCAAGCTGCTGAAAGATCTGGAGGACGCGCTGGGCGCCCAGCTGTTCGAGCGTCTGCCGAGGGGCGTGAGGCCCACCTGGTACGGCGAGACGATGGTCCGCCATGCCCGCATGGCGCTGGCCAGCCTGTCCCAGGCCCACGACGAGATCGAGGCGCTGAAGGCCGGCCGGTTCGGCCAGGTGAGCGTGGGGGCGATCACCACGCCCGGCATGACGCTGATGCCGGCCGCCGTCGCTCTGGTGAAGCAGGAGCATCCCAACCTGCGCGTGGCCCTGCAGATCGAGACCAGCGACGTGCTGATGGAGCGGCTCCAGCAGGGCAAGCTGGACATGATGGTCGGCCGCCTGTTCGAGAGCCACGACAAGACCGCGCTGCGCTACCAGCCGCTGGTCGAGGAGCCGGTGTCCGCGGTGGCGCGGCCGGGCCACCCGCTGCTGTCCATGCCTTCGCTCAGCCTGCGCGACCTCGTCGGCGCGGGCTGGATCGTGCCGCCCGCCGGCAGCGTGTTGCGCCACCGCTTCGAGCTGACCTTCCAGGAAGAGGGTCTGGAGGCGCCGGTCAACCTGATCGAGACGGCGGCCCTGCTGTTCGCCACGCGCATGCTGCAGCAGAGCGACATGCTGGCGGTGCTCGCGGCCGACGTCGCGCGCTACTACGCCGAGCACGGCATGCTGACCGTGCTGCCGATCCAGCTGGCGTGCAAGATGGACGCGTACGGCCTGATTACGCGCACGGACCGGTTGCTCTCGCCTGCCGGCCGCGCGATGCTGGAGGCCATCCGCAAGGCGGCGCTCAGCGTCAATGGCGTGGCGCTGGACGTGACCTGAGCCGTGTTCATACGCATTTTGGCATGACACCTCTTTGAAACTCTATTTTTCAGATATCGCAATGCGGCGATAAGCTGCCGGCCGTCAAGCGCCAGGAGTCAACATGGATTGCATCGGGCCCACGCGTCGCACCCAGGGCTGGTCCGGCCGCGGGGGCCGCGACGGCGCCGTGGCGCGGCAGGAGACGGATTGATGCCCGCCGCACCGAATCTCGTCTCGGACGTCCGCTGCGTGTGGCGCGCGGGCGCCACCCTGGGCGAAGGCGTTTGCTGGTCGAGCCGAGAGCAGGCGCTGTACTGGGTCGACATCCTCGATTGCACGCTCAATCGCTGCGATGCCCAGGGCCGCGGCCGCGCCAGCTGGCGATTCGAGGACACCATCTCGGCGGTGGCCGAGCGCCGCGACCGCCCGGGGCTGGCGGTGACGTTGCGTCGCGGCCTGGCGTTGTTCGACCCGGAGTCGGGCTCCCTGCAGCGGCTGCACGAGCCGGAGCCGGAGCGCTCCGGCAACCGGTTCAATGACGGCAAGTGCGACGCGCAGGGCCGCTTCTGGGGCGGCTCCATGGATTTCGACTGCGAGGCCCCCACCGGGGCCTGGTACCGCTTCGATCCGCAGGGCCAGGGCACCCGCGCGGCCGACGTGCTGTGGGCGGTCACCAACGGGCCCACCTGGTCGCTCGATGGCCGCACGATGTACACCAACGACACCCTTCGGCGCGAAGTGGTCGCCTGGGACTTCGACCCTGACTCCGGCGCCATCGCCCAGCCCCGGGTGTGGCTGCGCTTCGACCCGCACGACGGGTATCCGGACGGCATGACGACGGACGCCCAGGGTCGGCTGTGGATTGCCCACTGGGGCGCGGCCTGCGTGAGCTGCCACGATCCCGGGACGGGCGCGGAGCTGCTGCGAGTGCAGCTGCCCACCAGCCACATCACCAACGTGAGCTTCGGAGGCGCCGGGATGAGCACGCTTTTCATCACCAGCGCGCGCTTCGGCTTGCGCACCGCCCAGCTGGCGGTCGAGCCCCTGGCCGGCGCGCTGTTCGCCGTCGAAACCGACGCACGCGGCCTGCCGGCGAACACTTTCGCGGGTTGAACAACCGCGCCCGGTCCCACTCCACCCATCCGCCGATGCAACGCCTGGTTCTGCTTGTCTGCGCGGCCACGCTGATCGGCTGGCCCCTGCACTCGATGTCCGCCTCGCCGAAGAAGCGGATCCTGGTGGTCACGACCACGATGGGCTACCGCCACAGCTCCATCGAGACCGCAGAGAAGGTGATCGCATCGCTGGGAGCGACGTCCGGCGCCTACGAGGTCGAATTCGCCACCGTTCCGCCGAGCAATCCCCCGGACTCGCCGGCTTATCGTGAGCAGGTCCGCGCCACGCTGGAACTCAAGCTCAAGCCTGCCGCCCTGAAGCAGTACCAGGGCATCATCTTCGCCAGCACGACCGGCGAGCTGCCGCTGCCCGATGGGCCGGCCCTCGTCCAGTGGGTCAGGGAGGGCGGGGCCTTCATCGGGATCCACAGCGCCAGCGACACCCTGCATGGATTTCGCCCGTACATCGAGATGCTGGGCGGCGAGTTCGATTACCACCGCGAGCAGGTGACCATCGAGGCCATCAACGAGGACGCCTCGCATCCTGCCAACCGCCAGCTGCCGGCCCAGTGGAACCTGGACGGCCAGCTCGAGGAGATCTACGTCCTCAAGAATTTCCAGCCCGACGCGGTGCACGAGCTGGTCGCGCTGGACCGGCATCCGAACACCCGCGCGCCGGGCCACTTTCCCATCTCCTGGTGCCGCGATTTCGGCCAGGGCCGGGTCTTCTACACGGCCCTGGGCCATAACGAGCACGTGTGGCAGATGCCTGCGTTCCAGCAGCACGTGCTGGGCGGCATCGAATGGGCGTTGCGGCTCAGGTGAAGGCCGGCGCGGCGACGTGAAGTCCTGAGCCAAATTGGTTTGACCAAAGGTCGGAAATCGGTATACTGGTCGGACCAATTCAGACTGGCATCGCAGGGATCCCGGTTCCTTCGCTGAACAGCCCGAAAGGTCGCCACCGCCGTGGTGCCCGGGCTCGCCAGGCTGTTGCCCATGCGACAAGGCCGCGCCCCGGTCCCTTTTGGCGTGACTTTCCGGACATCGAGTCGGGATGGCACCCAGGGGAGCAAAGCCCACGCCGGGCGAGGTGAAGGTGGCGCCGTCCCGGCCCGCCGGGCGAGGTTGCAAGATCCGCTGTTGACGCGCGGTGGCCGGTGGGGTGGCCTGATGGCCACTGCGCGTCTTTTTTTCAGGGTTGCACGCAAAGCAATGAGCAGAGTCTCTTTCCTCGCCTCGATCTTCCTGGTGATGCTCGGCATGATCGCCGGCCCGGCGGCCGCAGAGTCCGCGCGCCAGCGCATCCGGATCGACGATGGCTGGCGCTTCGCGCTCGGTCACGCGAGCGACCCGGCGCAGGACTTCAACCACGGCACGCGTGCGTTCTTCTTCGCCAAGGCCGGCTATGGCGACGGCCCCGCGGCGGCCGAGTTCGACGACCGGCCGTGGCGCCGGGTCGACCTGCCGCACGACTGGGCGGTCGAGCTGCCGTTCGATGAACGGGTCAGCTCGCAGCACGGCTCGAAGGCGATCGGCCGGGCGTTCCCGCAGAACAGCGTCGGCTGGTACCGGCGCGAGCTGTCCATCCCGGCTTCCGCCCAGGGCAAGCGCATGACGCTGGAGTTCGACGGCGTGTTCCGCGACAGCGTGGTCTGGGTCAACGGCCACTACCTGCGGCACGAGGCGAGCGGTTACTCGAGCTTCCGTGTCGACATCACCGACTACCTCCACTACGGCGGCCATAACGTCGTCGCCGTGCGCGTCGATGCCACCACCCAGGAGGGGTGGTGGTACGAAGGGGCGGGCATCTATCGCCACGTCTGGCTGACGCAGACCGAATCTCTGCACGTCGACTACTCGGGCACTTTCGTTCGCGCCACGGTGAACGGCAATCGCGCCGAGGTGGCCGTGGACACGACGGTGCGCAATGACGGCCAGGCGGCCGAGTCGTTCACCCTCGAGCACGAGCTGCTCGATCCCGAGGGCCGCAGCGTCGCCCGCGCCACCGTGCCCGCTCGCCACGTGGCCGCGGACGCAACAGCCGATGTGTCGGCCACCCTGCGCGTGAACTCCCCGCGGCTGTGGTCGCTGCAGACGCCGCAGCTGTACCGGCTCGCGACGCTGGTGCGGCGCGGCGGGCAGGTGGTCGACCGCTACGAGACGCCCTTCGGCATCCGCACCCTCCGATTCGACCCCGACAAGGGGTTCTTCCTCAACGGCCAGCACGTCAAGCTGCACGGCACGAACAACCACCAGGACCATGCCGGCATCGGCATCGCGCTGCCCGACGGCATGCACGAGGTGCGGCTGAAGATGCTCAAGGCGATGGGCGTGAACGCCATCCGCTCGGCCCACCATCCGGCCACGCCGGAACTGCTGCAGGCCTGCGACCGTCTCGGCGTGCTGGTCCTCGACGAGCACCGGATGATGGGGACGGCGCCGCAGATCCGCGACGAACTGGAGCGCATGGTGCGACGCGACCGCAACCATCCCTCCATCGTGCTGTGGTCGGTGGGCAACGAGGAGTGGGCGATCGAGAACACCGAGATCGGCACCCGACTGGCGCGCCAGATGCAGGCCATCGTCAAGCGCATGGACCCGACGCGCCCGGCGACGCTGGCGGCGTCGAGCTCGGGCCAGGCCGAGGGCACCTCCGTCGGCTCCGAGGTGCTGGGCTTCAACTACAAGGCGCAGCACGACATCGACGCGATGCATCGCCGCTTCCCCGACCGTGCGGTCGTCGTGACCGAGGAGGGCCTCACCCACGCCACGCGGGGGATCTACGCCGACGACCCGGCGCACGTGCACATCGCCGCCTACGACCGGCGCTCGGGCGGCGAATCGACCGCGTCGCTCGAGCAGGCGTGGCGCTTCAACGCCGAGCGCCCGTACATCGCCGGCATGTTCGTCTGGACGGGCTTCGACTACCGCGGCGAGACCACGCCCTTCGGCTGGCCCGCCATCTCGTCGCAGTTCGGCATGATGGACACGACCGGTGCCCTCAAGGACAGCGGCTACTACCTGAAGGCCGCGTGGACCGACCAGCCGATGGTGCACCTGCTGCCGCACTGGAACTGGCCGGGCCGCGAGGGCCAGCCGATCGACGTGCGCGCCTATGCCAACACCGAGGAGGTGGAGCTGCTGCTCAACGGGCGGCCGCTCGGCCGCAAGCGCATGGAACGCCATGGCCACCTGCAATGGAGCGTGCCGTACGAGCCGGGCAGCCTGACCGCGCGCGGCTTCCAGGCCGGCAAGGTGGTCGCCGAGGAGACGGTGGCCACCACGGGCGATGGCAAGGCGGTGAGGCTCACGGTGGACCGGTCGCGCATCCGGGCAGACGGCACGGACGTGGCGGTGGTCAGTGTGGAGGTCGTCGATGCCGAGGGCCGCGTGGTGCCCACTGCCCAGCAGCGCATCGCCTTCGAGGTCTCGGGCTCTGCACGGTTGATCGGGATGGGCAACGGTGACCCGGGCTCGCACGAGGCCGACAAGCCGGCCGAGATGCATCGCTACGCCGCCCCGGTCGGCTGGCGTCACCGGTCCGCTGCCGGAGCCGAGGAAGCAGCCGCCCTGGTGGCCGAGAAGAGCGCGGCCGGCTGGCGTGATGCGTTCGCCTGGGTGCCGCCCGAGCAGCTTCCCGCCGACGGTGCATGGAACGTGGTGCGCGCCACCTTCAAGCGCCCGGCAGCGCCGGCCGGCGAGCGCGTGGTGCTGTTCCTCGGCGACATCGCCCCCGGCCAGCAGGTCTTCGTCAACGGCCGCGCGGTGACGCCGCGGCGCGACGAGGGCCAGGGCGCCATCGACCTCGACCCGGCCCGGCTGGAGGAGAACAACGAGCTCGCCTTCGTCTTCGCGACGCCGCCAGCCGGCACGCGCAAGCTGTTCGACGAAGCGCAGGAGGGTCGCCGCTGGGCCACGCTTCGCATGACCACGCCTGCCGTGCCCTGGCAGCGCAGCGTGTTCAACGGGCATGCGCAGGTGATCCTGCAGTCCACGGGCGCGGGTGGCCCGGCCACGCTGCGCGCCACCAGCGATGGCCTGACCGCCGCCAGCATCAGGGTCGACGCCTACTGAACGGACCGGACACCGGGGCCGAGGCTCGGTTAAGCTTCGGCCGGATCTGGCCTGACCAATTTCCCGGGCCACGCAGGAGCCCCGATGCCCAACGCCAAGCAAGCCGAGCCGCGCCGGCTTTACCACCAGGTTGCCGACCAGATCCGTGTCGTGATCGAACAGGGAGGGTTCGGCCCCGGCACCCGGCTGCCGCCGGAGCGCGAACTGGCGCTGCAGCTCGGTGTCTCGCGCCCTTCGCTGCGGGAGGCGCTGCTGGCGCTCGAGATCCAGGGCCGGGTGGAGATCCGCATGGGGTCGGGCGTGTACGTCTGCGCGGCCCCCACCGCAAGCACCTCCGAGCCGATCGCCCTCGGCGACAGCCCCAGCGAGCTGATGCAGGCGCGTTCGGTGTTTGAAGGCTCGGTCATCAACCTGGCGCTGGCGCGGGTCACGAAGGCGGGCCTGGATCGGGTGAAGTCCTTCCTCGAGACGATGCGGCAGGACGTGCGGCGCGGGCAATCGTCGGTGGAGGCCGACCGGGGCTTTCACGTGGCGATCGCGGAGATGACGGGCAATTCGGTGCTGGTGCGCATCGTGGGCGAGTTGTACGACGGCCGGCATGGCCTGATCTCGTCGCGCATGACGGACCGTGCCGAGAGCGCACGGACCTGGGCCGCGGCGCTGCGTGAGCACGAAGCGATCTACCAGGCGCTCGAGGCTCGCGATCCGCAGGAGGCCGTGGCCGCCATGTTCTGGCACCTGACGGCGTCGCGCGAACGCTGGACCGACGAGGGCTAGACCGAAGGTTCGCCTCAAGTCGGGTGACGGCGTCGACGTCACTGGCCGCCACCCTGCGAATGCATTGAATGACCCGCCAGCTCCTCCTCGCCCGACACGCGGGCGCCGTCGCCCTGATCGCCCTGGCCAGCGCCACGCACGCGCAAGAGGGCGCTGCCGGCAATCCCGAGCGGCCGCGGGCGCCCGTCTCGGCGCCTCTGCCTCTGGCGCCCGATGACGTGCGTGCCCTGCCCGAGGCGCCTGCCGGCTTTGCCGACGTGCGGCCCGGCATAGCCCACGGTCGGGTCGAGGAGTTCAGCTACGACTCAGGCGTCACCGGCACGCGGCGCAAGGCTGCGGTGTACCTGCCGGCAGGCTATTCGGCGGACCGCCGGTACCCGGTGCTCTACCTGCTGCACGGCATCGCCGGCAACCACGACGAGTGGCGCGGCTACGTGCGCGCGAGCACGATCGTCGACAACCTCCTGGCCGACGGGCGGGCTCAGCCGATGATCATCGTGATGCCCAACGGCCGGGCGCTGCCCGACGACCGCCCGCCGCCGGCCGATCGCACCTTCACGCCCGAGCACGTGGCCGGCTTCGCCCACTTCGAGCGCGACCTGCTGGATTTCCTGCTCCCCGCCGTCGAGGCGAAGTACTCGAGCTTCGGCGACCGGCAGCACCGGGCCATCGCCGGGCTCTCGATGGGCGGAGGACAGGCGCTGAATTTCGGCTTGCGCCATCTCGAGCATTTCGCGTGGGTGGGCGGCTTCTCCGCCGCCCCCAACACCTTGCCTGCCGCCGAGCTGGTGCCTGATCCCGGCGCCACGCGGCGGCAGCTTGCCTTGCTCTACCTCTCGTGCGGCAGCCAGGACGGCCTGTTCGGCGTCTCGCAGACGCTGCACCGCGCCCTCAAGCAGCAGGGCGTCCCCCACGTCTGGAACGTCGATGGCCATGGCCACGACCGCGAAAGCTGGGCGGACAACCTCTACCAGTTCGCCCAGCTGATCTTCCGCTGAGCCGCCGCCCACACCTCGCCTGCACGCCCGGCGTGGCGGCGGTCTGCCGCCCGCCGGTCGGCAACCTCAGCCCGCGGCGGCCAGCGTGAGTTCGATCACCGTCACCGGGGCTCCGCGATCCTGCGGCGCCACCGTGATGGCCAGGCCGCGCTCGTGTTCGCGCCAGGCGAGGCTGGCGCCCGAAAGGTTTCGTGCCGCACGCACCGGGCGCGGCAGGGCAGGCAGTTGCAGCTCCTCGGTGGGCCAGCGCAGCACATGCACGTAGACGCGGTCCGCTCGCTGCGTCGTGCCCCAGATGCCGTCCACCGGCTGCAAAGGCCCGGCGCGCGTGCCTTGCACCGCCTCGCCGTACTGGCGCATCCATGCGCCGAGCTCGCGCAGCGTGCGCTGCTGCGGCGCGGGGATCCGGCCATCGGCATCGGGGCTCACGTTGGGCAGCAGGTTGCCGCCGCGCACGACGGTCTCGACGAGACGCACGATCACGTCGTCGCCGCTCAGCGTGTTCTCGCCCTGCGTGTAGCCCCATGCCGACCGGTTGATGGAGAAGCACTGCTCCCAGGCGCGCTCGCGGATGGGGCCGGTCACGATCCGGTCGCCCTCGGTGATGTCGAAGTCGCCCTGCCAGCCGGAGCGGGGGCTGATGACCACCTTCGGCTGGTGCTTGCGCACCATGCGGTTCAGGCGGTCGGATTCCCAGAACCATGCCGCGTCGGCGTCCGTGCCCTGGTGCGCCAGCCATCCGCCGTCGTACCAGAGGATGTCGATGCGGCCATAGCGGCTCATGAGCTCCTCGACCTGCCCGTAGCACTGGCGCTTCATGGCCGCGGCGTTGGCGGCCAGCTCGCGCGGGCGGAAGTAGCCGGGGAAGCGCCAGTCCATCGGCGAGTAGTACAGGCCGGCGTGCAGGCCCGCGCGCCGTACCGCCGCGGTGAAGGGCGCGACCAGGTCGCGCCGCGCCGCGGCGTGGCGGGCGTCGAAGCGGCCGAAGCTGGCCGGGCTGTCCCACAGCGCAAAGCCGTCGTGGTGACGTGCGGTGAGCACCATGTAGCGCGCACCGGCCTGCGCCGCGAGGGAGGCCCAGGCCTCGGGGTCGTAGTGCTTCGGGTCGAAGCGCCGCGCCAGTTGCGCATAGCGCTGCGCCGGCACCTTCTCGTTGAACATGTACCACTCGCCCCGGGCGGGAATGGCATACAGGCCCCAGTGGACGAAGACGCCGAGCTTGGCGTCGCGCCACCAGGCCAGGTCGGCTTCAGGCAGCAGAAGGTCGGGCGCGAGCGTCGGGTCGGCATTGGCCTGCTTGAGCGCCGAGCGCTGCTCGTCGCTGGGCGCCGGCGCCTGCGACAGGGCGCTCGCGCCCGCCAAGGCCAGGCCGGCGCCGATGGCGGCTCGGCGGGTGGTGCCCCCGTGAATGAGGTTGGACGGGCGGCTCATGGCGTCATCCTCACCACGATGACCGACTTCGGCGGCAGGTCGAGCGCCAGCGGCGCGCCGCTCTTGCCGGCCTTGTACGGGGCCGGCACCAGCGCATTCGGTTCGGCAAAGGTGTTGTGAGCATCCATCGCCCCGGCCGTCAGCACGCGGCCGGTCGCCTGGCCGCTGAGGTTGGTCTGCACCCGGGCGGCGCGCTTCGGATCGAGGTTGACAAGCGCGAGCACCGTGCTGCCGTCGGCCGCCCGCGCCACGGAGGCGTCCACGGCCGGCAGCTCGACCTCGCCCTCGCGCCAGCGCGGCGTCTGCAGGTCCGCCTTGAGCGGAGTGGCGCCGCGGAAGGGCTTGTAGAGGTCGAAGGCATGGTAGGTCGGCGTCAGCAGCATGCGCGGTCCGTCGGTGAGCGCCATGGCCTGCAGCACATTGACCATCTGCGCGATGTTGGCCATCTTCACGCGCTCGGTGTGGCGGTGGAAAGCATTGAAGGACAGCGCCGCGACCAGTGCATCCCGCAACGAGTTCTGCTGCTGCAGGAAGCCGGGGTTGGTGCCGGGTTCGCCGTCGTACCAGGTGCCCCACTCGTCCACGTACAGCGCGATGCGCTTCGCGGAATCGTGCTTGTCCATCAAGCGGATGACGCCCTCGATGCGGGGCCCGATGCCCATGGCGCTCTTCAGCGTCGTTGCCCACTCCTGCGTGTTGAAGCCGATGGCGCTCCCATGCTTCGACCAGTCGCCCGGTATGGTGTAGTAGTGCAGCGTCAAGGCATCCATGTGCGAGCCCGAGCGCTCCATCAGCACCTCGATGAGGTGGTCGTTGCCCTGGCCGTCGCCCGAGGCCACGCGCACCACCGGCGCGTGCAGGAAGGTCTCGTACTGGTTGTGCAGGTCGGCCTGGTACTCGGGCCGCATGTTGCCGCCGCAGCCCCAGCTCTCGTTGCCGATGCCGAAGTACTTGACCTTCCAAGGCTTGTCACGGCCGTTGCGGCGGCGTTCCTGGGCCAGGGCGGACTGGCTGTCGGAGGTCATGTACTCGAGCCACTGGCCCATCGCGCGCGGCGGCATCGAGCCCATGTTGCCGGCGAGGTAGGCCTCGCTGCCGAGCTGGTCCACCAGGTCCATGAACTCGTGCGTGCCCACGCTGTTGGGCTCGATCACGTTGCCCCAGATCTTGTTGAGCCGGGCAGGGCGCCTGGCCGGATCGCCGATGCCGTCGCGCCAGTCGTAGTCGTCGGCGAAGCAGCCGCCGGGCCAGCGTACGACGGGCACCTCCAGCTTGCGCAGAGCCTGCACCACGTCGTTGCGCCAGCCGCGCGTGTTGGGGATCTTCGAGTCCGGGCCGACCCACAGGCCGCCATAGATGCCGGTGCCGAGGTGCTCGGCGAAGTGGCCGTAGACCTCGGGCTCGATGCGCGGGCCGGCAGTGTCCTGGGCGATCGTCAGGCGCACTTGCGCCGGTTCGGCCGCGATCGCGGCCGTGCACACGGACCACGCCAGGGCGGCGGCTTGCAACAGGTGTTTTGTCTTCATCGTGGGTTCGAGTCGGTCATGGCCGGGGCGGTGGCCTTCACGCCAGGCCGTTGCCACGGATCTTCAGCGCCACGGCGATCGGGTTGGCGAGCCCCTGGGGCAGCCGCACCTCCAGCGCCTTGCGGCTGCGGGTGAACGGCAGCGGATCGGTCGACCCCAGCGCCTCGACACGTTCGATTGCGCCCGGTGCGAGCGCCGAGTCCTGCGCCAGGGCGGCGATGCGAAGCACTCCGCTCGAGGGCCAGCCCAGGGCGATTGCATAGAGCGCGCCGTCCTTGGTGGTGAAGCGGATGTCCTCGGCGGTGAAGGACTGCGCCTGGCCTTCGCTGAACATTCCGCTGGTCACGCGGGTCGGCCCTTCGCCGAAGCTGCGCCACGGCCGCGTGCCGTGGATGGCCTCGGCGTTGCGGCCCATCCAGCCGGCCAGGGTCTCGAGGAACTTGCGCTCGTCGGCATCGATGCTGCCGTCGCCGCGCACGGGGATCGACAGCAGCAGGTTGCCGTTCTTGGAGACGATGTCGGACAGCCGGTGGATCACGCTGGCCGCGGACTTGTAGGAGTGGTTGTCGAAGAGGCCGCGGTTGTAGTGCCAGTCTCCGATGCACGTGCAGGTTTGCCAGGGAAGGGGCTCGATGCTGTCGCGCTGCCCGCGCTCGACATCCTCGACCAGGCCGGCGCGGCGCTCGGGCGGGATGATCTTGCCGTTGACCACCGCCTCCAGCTTGCCGCCGTTCCAGGCCATGCTGGCGTTGTAGTAGTGGGCGGTGATGTCGAGCCCGGCCTGGCCGAGCGGCAGGCCGGTGTCGTCGAAGTAGACGAGATCGGGCTTGTAGCTGTCGATCAGGTCGCGGGCGCGCAGGAACCACTGGCGGGTGAAAGCGGGGTTGCCCGCCGGCGGCTTCTCGTCCCACGCGCCGGTGTTGCCGTCATGCCATTCGTTGGCCGTGCGAACGGTGGTGATGCCGTCGGGCATCACCATGTTGCGGCCGGTGTAGAGGTCCTGCGGGTCCAGGCCCTCCCACCAGGTGCCCTTGCCGTCGGCCTTGGTCAGGCGGAACGCGTCGTAGCGCTGGCCGGCCAGCGGGCCTTCGGGGTCGTAGCCATAGGCGGTCTGGAACCAGTGCCAGGCGTGCGCCGAATGGTTGCTGACGCCGAAGCGCAGGCCCTTGGCGCGGGCCACCTTGGCCCAGGTGCCGACGATGTCGCGCTTGGGGCCGATGCGAACCGAGTTCCAGGCGTGGTACTTGGAGTCGTAGGCATCGAAGTTGTCGTGGTGGTTGGCCAGCGCCACGAAGTACTTCGCGCCGGCCTTCGCGTACAGGTCCATCAGGGCCTCGGGCTCCCAGGCCTCGGCCTTCCAGCGGTTCTGCATCTCCATGAAGCCGACCTTCGTGGGGTGGCCGTAGGTCTTGAGGTGATGCTCGTACTGCCAGTTGCCCTGCCGGTACATGTTGCGCGCGTACCAGTCGCCCATCTCGGGCACGCACTGCGCGCTCCAATGCGCCCAGATGCCGAACTTGGCATCGCGGAACCAGTCCGGCGTGCGGTAGCCGTCGACCAGCGAGGCCCATGTCGGGGCGAAGGTCGCGGGCGCGGCCTCGGCGCGGGGCAGGGCGGCCGCTGCGGCGGCGGTGCCGAGGAAGGTGCGTCGGGTGAGGGAGCTCATCGGGTTGGTGATCGTGCTGGACGGGTTGGAGTGATGCCGGGTGAGTTGGAGCGGGGGGCCGATGAGGTCCTGGACCCGGCACAGGGTAGGCAGGCCGCGGCGCATGCGGCCCGTCAGAGGCTTCAGGCGGGGTGCTGCGAACCGCACGCCATCCGCACGGTGGTATGACCAATTCAGCACCAACTGGTCATGCCAGTTTCGCAAACACGCGAAAGAGGTCTAACCGGTGAAAACCCTCACACGCGGCGATTCTTCACTCGTGGAGTGTGGGGCGACAAGCGTCGCCGGGGGCTCCGCCGGTGATCGATTTGGTCTGACCGCCGTAGAAATCGACGCGAAGGCCGACCGCAAGACAAGCTGCGGCCCCCGGGGGATCGGAAGCCGCCATGAAGCACGACGCCGGGCCGTCCCGGCCCGGGGTCGGCTGAATCGCTGTGCGGCGTGCTCGGGCGCGCCGTCTGGGCCTGCCGGGGTCTGCGGGCCTTCCATGCCCGCAGACCCGGTTCCGGGAGCCTCAGTCGTGCTTGCCGGCGAGTTCCTCGACCGGCCCTGAAAGGCTGCGCAGGAAGGCGACGACGTCGCGCATCTCCTGCTCGCTCAGCCGGATCGGCTGGCGCCCGGCGTGTCCCTCGCCGGCGTGGGCCAGTTCGGAGTGGCCGACGGCGGCCCGGGGCGAGCGCACGTAATGCCCGAGCACGTCGTCCAGGGTCTCGAACTGCCCCGCGTGCATGTACGGCGCACGCAGTTCGACGTTGCGCAGGCTCGGTGTCTTGAACGCGCCTTCCAGGGCCGGGTCGTCGGTCGCCATGAAGGCGAGCTCCTGGCAAGCCTCGCGTGGTGCATCGCTGTAGCGGCCCAGGCAGTTGAACTCGTCGACCTTCGCCTGGCCGGCGCCCCGCCCGCGACCCCGGTCCGGGTGCGCCGGATCCCTGGCCGGAACGCCGGTGTTGTGGAAGGCCTGGTCGGTGAACAGCGGGCCGTTGTGGCAGGTGGCGCATTGGGCCTTGCCGATGAACAGGCGCAGTCCCTGGACTTCCTGGGCCGACAGCGCCGGCGGGCTGGAACGATCTGCCTGGGTGACGCCATCGACGTAGCGGTCGAAGCGCGACGGGCCGTAGGTGATCGTGCGCTCGTAGGCCGCGATGGCCTTGCCGAGGTTGGCGAAGAGGCGGTTGACCTGGTCCTGCTGCTCGCCGGTCATCCGGCCCCACGCCTGCTTCTCTTCGCTGGAGCCCAACGGGCTGGCGTCCCCGGGCAGGCCTTCGAGCCTGGGCATCGCACCGAACAGGGCCTCGTAGTCCTGCCGATAGTGGGCCTGCAGGACCCGCGCGAAGCGGACCCGGTTGCCGCCATGCTCGACGCCGTCTTCCAGCGGCCCGAGCGCCTGCGACCAGGGGCTGTCCTTGCGGCCGTCCCAGAACAGCCAGGGGCTGTACGCCGTCGCGGCGATGGGCATGGTCCGGCGCCTGCCGGTTCCGACGCCCTGGCCCACGGGCAGGCCGTCCTGGAACTGGCGGTCCGGCGCGTGGCAGCTGGCGCACGAGACGGCGCCGTTGCGGGACAGGCGTGGATCGGCGAAAAGGCGCTTCCCGAGCGACACAGCCTCCGGCCGCTCGGCCACCGCATTCGACGGATCGGTCGGCGGAGCCGGCAGTTTGCGGATGCTCATCGACGCCAGCACCGCGACCTCGTCCCTGGACCATGAATCGAACCGGGCCGCCGCCGTTTCGGCGCGACCGAAGCCCGTGAGCACGAGGGGTGACGCCAGCGCGGCCGCCAAGGCCAGCAGCGCCGCCGCCGTGCGAGTGCTGTTGCGCAGCTGAGGCATGAGATGTTCTCCCGTGGTCGCGGCTCGCTCAGCGCCGGATGCCGGCTTCGTTCAGGACGACGTTGAACACGGCGCCGTCGCTGACATCGCCCGCCCGGATGTCCAGGCGCATGTCCCACCAGCCGGTCATGCTGAACTTCATGCCCTCGAGCGCATAGACGCCCGGAGAAATCTCGCGGGTGATGCGAGGCTTGGTCGGGAAGCCGTGGCCGTGCTGGGGCATCCCGCCGTCGAAGGCGATGCTGGCCTGCGACACGGGAGCGCCGTCGGGCGTGGACAGGCGAACCTGCCAGGCATGCATCTGGTTGATGGCCGGCCCGGTCGGCGGAGGGTCCAGGCGGACCACGAATGCGCCGTGCGAGCTGGCGTGCTGCAGCGAGAGGTCGAGGTCCGTCGGGGGCGCGGCGCAGGCGGTCACCAGGCCGGCCAAAGTCGCTACGATGGCCAAGGAGGGCGAGAGGGATCGGAACATGGCTGAGGTCCTTTGCTTTGATGGGACGAAGACGTCCGCGGGCACCCCGAAGCGGGGACCCGAGGAGTCGCTGGAAGTCGTGTGGGCGCCTGCGAGGACGCCCGGCGTGCTAGTGCACCAGGCGGGCGGCGTCGATGAGCCTCTGCAGGTCCGCCGACACCGGCATCGGCCTGAAGCCGCTGACGTTGGAGCCGCCCGTGTTCCCGGTGGGCACCCAGCCGAGCCAGGTCTTCAGGCCGGCGGCCGCCAGGCGAAAGGCCTGGGCGAAGGCCTCGCCCATGACGTCGTTTCGCAGCGCCCAGCGAAACATGGCCCAGTGGACGCGCACATGCTCGACGGTCGAGTGCTGTCCCAGGACGTGGGCCCGCTCCAGATGAGTGAAGGCACTGGCGCGCTCGCCGCGGGCTTCACGTGCGGCGGCGGCATCGAGTTCGGCCTGGACATTCGGGCGGATTCGGGAAGCGAAGTGGGCAGAGCGGTTCATCCGGGACTCCTGACGTGGGGCTGCGTGATGGGCTCCATTCTTCGAGCGGGCCTCTCCGCCGGCTTGAACGAAACGGCTGACTTGCAAAAGCACTCACCATGACCAGCGTTCAAGCCGTTGCGCATCAGCCGACCCGGGAGCGCGAGCGCTTCTCCGCGGTCACTTCGACCGGCCGTGTCTACTTCTGGCAGGGCGGCAGCTTGTGGATAGGACAAGGCCAGGGTCGAACGCAGTGGCATGACCACCACGCCCATCAGCTGGCGCTGGCGCTGCAGGGCAGCTTCCGGTTCCGCACCGATGCGCAAGGCGCCTGGACGGCGTTCGAAGGGGCGCTGGTCCCGAGTCACCGCCCGCACCAGTTCGAGGTCGATGGTTCGGCCACCCTGGCGCATCTCTTCGTCGAGCCCGAGAGCCGGGCCGGCCGCGCGCTGATGGAGCGCTTCGGCCCCGGCGAGGTTTCGGCCCTGCCGCAGGCCGATGCGCGTGCGGCTGCCCGTGCGCTCGACGGCGTCCGGCAGGCCGCGGGTTCGGCCCCGCTGATGGTCGAGGCGGCGATGTCGGCCGTCGCTTTGCTCTGCGGGGACACGACCGAGCCGGACGTCGAGCTGGACCCCCGCCTCGCCAAGGCGCTGGAATACATCCGCTCGAACATCCGCCACCCCCTGTCGCTGGCCGATGTGGCGTCCACGGTCGCGCTGTCCGAGAGCCGCTTCCGACACCTGTTCGTGGCCGGGACGGGCAGCTCCTTCCGGGCTTACGTGCTGTGGATGCGCATCAACCTCGCCATCCAGGCGGTCATGTCCGGGGCCTCCTGGACCGAGGCGGCGCACGAGACCGGGTTCGCGGACTCCGCGCACCTGACGCGAACGCACAAGCGGATGTTCGGCATCGAGCCGACGGCTCTGCGACCGCAGGCCCTGACGTAGGCGCGTGGCGGCGGGCTCAGCGGGCCGCGGCGGACGGCGGCCACCAGAGCTCGACGCACAGGCCCGGGCCGCCGCCCGGAGCGTCCATCAGCTGGATCGAGATGCCGTGCCGCGCGCAGATCTCCTTCGCGATGGCCAGGCCCAGCCGCTGCCCGGAACGTTCGATTCGGCGATGCGATGGGAGCGCTCCAGGGCCTGGGCCATCTCCGACATTCCCGCCGCGCTCACGGCGGTGATGGCGGCCAACGGCCAGAAGCCGGATTTCGCCCCCGAGGGGACGATGGAGCTCAAGCCCTGGTTCAGCTCCAGCATGGGCGTGAAGCTGCCGCCGGAACTGAACCTGCCGCCCGTGCGCGCAGTCGCGCCGTACGACCTCCAGGTCGAGGCACTGGGAGCGGCACGTCGGCGCGGTGTTCGCCCGCGAGGCGATGAAGGACGCTTCGGCCGTGTCGCAGATGGATTCGAAGACGCAGGTCACGCGCCTGAACGGCGTGTCGGTGCTCGAAGCGGCCCAGTACACGCTCGAGGCGAACGTCGGCCTGGCCTTGCTGAAAGAGCCGGGCGGCGAGAACGACCGCCGGCTGGTCAGCGTCGCGGTGGGAGCCTTCCTGAACCTGCATGGGGACACGGCGCTCGCTGCCGCGCAGGCCTCGCGGCAGGAGGGCAACGCGCCCAACGCAGTGCTGGCCGCGGCGCTGGCCATCGTCGGGCCGCGCCGCACCGAAGGCGCCCGCGCGATGGCCCGCCAGTTGATCGAGCGCTTCTCGGCCGCCGGGCTGAAGGACGCGCTCGACGAGGGCTTCGATCTCGCGCCACTGCGCGACGCCGATGCGTCCTCCATGCTGGGCAAGCGCCCCGACCCGCTGGCCGAGGCCATGCTCGCCGGACTGCGCGCGCGAGGCGCCCGTTCCATCTTCGTGCTCTACCTGCAAAGCCTGCGCGGCCATCCGACGGCCGACGCGGTGCTGGCAGCCATCACCACCACCCTGGGCTGGGGGCCGTTGATACGCAGGCGCGTCTCGCGCATGACGGTCGAATGCCTGCCGGCGTGGATGCGACTGTTCGGCACGTCCATAGGAGCGTCCGTCGAGGCCTCACGCCACGAGCCGACACGTTTCTGCGGCATCGACGAAGCCGACCTGCTGGGCCGCCGCTCGCTCACCGAAGTGGCCTGCATCGCCTTGCTGAACGAAGAGCCGCGCGACAGCGACCTGTTCGCCTTCCAGACCCTCGTCGGCCTGCTGCTGAGCAACGGGCCCGGCACGATCTCGGGGCCAAGGGGGCCGAAACCCGGCGCACGGGGTGGACGTGCAGGCGCTGGCGGCGCGCTACGTTGCCGACTACGCGAGCTACAAGGCCGGCAAGAAGAACACCGGCGACGTCGACAGCCAGAAGACCCCGGGCGTCAACCCCCCGGTGTTCAAGGGCAAGCCGGTGAACGTGGATCCGCGCGTAGTGTTCATCGCCGAGCTCATGCAAAAGCGTGGCGAGCACAACGTCTTCCACGACTTCTACAAGGCAGTGGTGCAGAAGCTTTTCGACGAAGGCGTATCGCGCAACGTCTACTGCGTGAACATCGATGCGGTGATCGCCGCGCTGCTGCTGAAGACCGTCTGGCCAGCCTACCGCGCGGGCACGATCCGGGCCGACGCGCTGGAGACGGCGGCGTTCACGATCTTCCTGTATGCCCGCATGCTGGGCCGCGCCGCAGAGTTCGACGACCACATGAATCGCGGACGGAACATGGACACGCGCACGGCCGCCTCGGCCTGCCGCTTCGTGGCTTGACGAGCCACGCGTCAGGGCCAGCCGCCCTGGCGTTCAGGCGCGTCGTCGCCAGAGGATGCGGACGGTCGCGGCGGTCTGCATGACCGTTGCGGCGGCGCCGAGCGCCAGGGGCACCAGGGAGCCGGTGGCTTCCAGGCCCCAGGCACCGAGAAACGTGCAGGACAGCCCGAGCAGGTAGTGGATGACGAGGCGGCGGCGAGACATGGGGTGTCCTGAAAAGCTCTCGCGAGTCTGCCGGCAGGGCAGGGTCCGGATGTGGCGAAAAGAAGGCCTGCTCCGGTGCATTTCATGGTCGAGAATGCGGCAGGACCTGGATGCCGCATCGGACGTGAACCTTCACCGCCTCGACCTCGTGTCGCTCTCGCTGTTCAGCCTGGTGGCCCGCACCGGCAGCATCAGCAAAGGCGCCGAGCTGGCGCTGCTGGCCGTCGGTGCCGCGAGCAAGCGGATTTCGGATCTCGAGGCCGCCGTGGGGGCGGAGCTGCTGGAGCGCCATTCCCGCGGGGTCACGCTGACGGTCGCGGGCCAGGCCCTGCAACGCCATGCCGCCCGCATCCTGAGTGATGTGGACCAGCTGGCCGCCGAGCTCTCCGACTACGCATCGGGCCTCGTGGGCGTGGTCCGCCTGTGGGCCAACACCTCGGCGGTGACGCAGTTCCTGCCGCTCGACATCTCGACCTTCTCGCACGCGAGTCCCGGCATTCGGATCGAACTCGAGGAGAAGGACAGCAGCGAGGTCGTGCTGGCCGTGCTGGACGGGCGGGCCGACGTGGGCATCTTCGCCGACCGCACGCCGGCCCTGGGCCTGCAGGTGCTGGACTACCGGCAGGACCGGCTGGTCCTCGTCGTGCCGCGTGGCCACGCCCTCGCGCGGCGCCGTGCCGTGCGCTTCGAGGAGGCGGTCGAATTTGACTTCGTCTGTCTTTCCAAGGGGACTTCGCTGGCGAACAGGCTGCAGGCCGAGACCGAGGCGCTGGGGCGTCGGCTGAAGATGCGCATCCAGGTTCGCAGCTTCGACGCGATATGCCAGATGGTGGCGGCCGGGATGGGGGTGGCGATCCTGCCGGGCGAGGCCATCCAGCCGCACGTGCGCTCGATGAACCTGCGGCAGATCGCGCTCGAGGACGCGTGGGCGAGCCGAAGCCTGCTGATCGGGCTGCGCGACGCCAAGGTCGTGCCTCGGCACGTGCGCCTGCTGATCGACCACCTCTGCCAGTCCCGCGGGCGCTGAGGCACCGGCTCTCGCCGTCATGGGCCAAGACCCGGCCGCTGCTTTCTCCATCCGCGAAAGCAGCGGCCGCGCCTTTGGCATTCACCCGCGGAGCGTTTGCTTCAAGAATGCCTTCAAACGAGGAACCATCGATGAATCCTTCCACTGGTGCCCTGCCTGCCAGCGCGCTGCAAGGCCTGCGAGTGATCGAAATGGGCCAGTTGATCGCCGGGCCCTTCGCCGGCAAGACGCTGGGCGAGTTCGGCGCCGACGTGATCAAGATCGAGGCCCCCGGCAGCGGAGACCCGCTGCGCAACTGGCGGCTGATCAAGGACGGCACCTCCGTGTGGTGGCAGGTGCAGTCGCGCAACAAGCGCTCGATCGCGCTCGACCTGCGCAGCCCCGAGGGGCAGGACATCGCGCGGCGCCTGATCCAGGAAGCCGACGTCCTGATCGAGAACTTCCGCCCGGGGACGCTCGAAGGCTGGGGCATGGGCTACGAGGCCCTGTCAGCGGCCAACCCCGGCCTGGTGATGCTGCGCATCTCGGGCTACGGACAGACGGGGCCGTACCGCGACCTGCCGGGCTTCGGCGCCATCGGGGAGGCCATGGGCGGCCTTCGCCACCTCACCGGCGAGCCGGGCCGGGTGCCGGTGCGCTGCGGCATCTCGATAGGCGACACGCTGGCCGCCCTGCACGGCACCATCGGTGTCCTCACGGCGCTCTATCACCGCAAGGTCTATGGCGGGCGAGGCCAGGTGATCGACGTGGCGCTGAACGAAGCCGTGTTCAACGTGATGGAAAGCCTGATCCCCGAGTACAGCGCATTCGGTGCGGTGCGCGAGGCCGCCGGCAGCGCGCTGCCGGGCATCGCTCCGTCCAACGCGTACCGCTGCACCGATGGCTATGTGCTGGTCGCGGGCAATGGCGACAGCATCTTCAAGCGGCTGATGCAGACGATAGGTCGAGGCGACCTGGGGGCCGATCCGGAACTGGGCAACAACGCCGGACGCGTGGCCCGCGTGGCCGAGATCGATGCCGCGATCGAGCACTGGACGGTCTCGCAACCGGTCGAGCAGGTGCTGGAGCGCCTGGCCGCGGCCGGCGTTCCGGCCGGCAAGGTCTACACCGCCAAGGACATCGTCGAGGACCCGCACTACCGGGCGCGCGACATGATCCTGCGCCAGCAGACCCGCGACGGCTACGAGCTCGACGTGCCAGGCGTCGTGCCCAAGCTGCTCGGCACTCCGGGCACGGTGCGTTCATCCGCACCGGGGCTGGGCGACGACACCGACGCGGTGCTGGCCGAGCTCGGCTTGTCCGGCCAGGAAATCGCCGCTTTGCGCGGCAAGAAGGTGGTGGCATGAACAAGATCTGGAACGGCGCCGGCCGGCGCATCCACATGCAGGAGGTCGGCACGCGCGATGGGCTGCAGGCCGAGCAGGCCTTCGTGCCGACCGATGAGAAGGTGGCGCTCGTCAATGCGCTGTCCGAGGCCGGCATGGCCAAGATCGAGGTCACCTCCTTCGTCTCGCCGAAGGCGATCCCGGCGCTGCGCGATGGTGAGATCGTCCTGCGCGAGATCACGCGCCAGCCGGGCGTGGTCTACAGCGCGCTGGTACCCAACGTGCGTGGCGCCGAGAGGGCGGTGGATGCCCGGACCGACGAATTCAACCTGGTGATGTCGGCCAGCGAAACCCACAACCTCGCCAACCTGCGCATGACACGTGGGCAGTCGTATGCGGCTTTGAGGGAGGTGAACGAGCTGGCCGGGCAGGCGGGCGCCACCGTCAATGTGTCCTTGTCGTGCTCGTTCGGTTGTCCGATGGAAGGCGACGTGCCGGCCGCGACCGTGCTGGACTGGTGTGCCCGCTTCGTCGACGAGATGGGCGCGCACGGCGTCACCCTGTGCGACACCACCGGCATGGCCTACCCCGGCCAGGTGGCGGAGTTGACCGCGGCCTTTCGCGAACGCTGGCCGGCGACCGAACTGACGCTGCACTTCCACAACACGCGCGGCCTCGGCCTGGCGAACGTGCTGGCGGCCATGGACGCAGGAGCCGACCGCTTCGATGCCTCGCTCGGCGGCATCGGCGGCTGCCCCTATGCACCGGGCGCCACCGGCAACGTGTGCAGCGAAGAGATCGTCCACGCCCTGGAGCTGATGGGCTACCGCACGGGCGTCGACCTGCAGCGCCTGATCGAAGCCGCGAAGCGCCTGCCGGCGCTGATCGGCCATGACATCCCGAGCCAGATCGTCAAGGCCGGCCGACGGCTCGACCTGCACGCCGTGCCGGCCGACTTCGAGGCGATCCGCGAGCGCGCGCTGGCCCGCGATCTTTGAGCTCCCCGCTTCCTTCCAGCCTCCATCGCAGGAACCCGACCATGTCGAATCTCCATCGCCGCCAGATCGTTCTGCTCCTGCTGGCCAGCTTCGCCGGTGGTGCCAACGCCCAAGCGGCCTATCCAAGCAAGCCGATCACCCTCATCGTGCCTACTGCACCCGGAGGCACGACGGACATCGCCGCCCGCATGCTGGCCGAGCCGCTCGGCAAGGCGCTCGGGCAGTCCGTGGTCGTCGACAACCGCGGTGGCGCCAGCGGCGGTCTGGCCGCCGTCGCCGTCAAGCGCGCCGAGCCCGACGGCTACACGCTGCTGATGCAGTACTCCGGCTACCACGTCATCACGCCGCACGTGGTCAAGCAGGCGGCGCAGTGGGAGGCCAGGGACCTGCAGGCCGTGGCCAACGTGCTGAGCGCACCGCAGGTCATCGTGGTTCGCGAAGGCCTGCCTGTGAAGACACTCGCTGAACTGGTGGCCTACGCCAAGGCCAACCCCGGCAAGCTGAGCTACGCGTCGTCGGGCAACGGTTCCCTGCAGCACGTGACCGGGGCCATGCTCGAGCAGCAGGCCGGCATCACGATGACCCACGTGCCATACAAGGGCACCGGCCCGGCGCTGCAGGACCTGCTCGGCGGCCAGGTGGACCTGACCTTCGGCACGCCGCCGCCCTACATCCCCTTCATCCAATCGGGGAAGCTGCGCGCCCTGGCGGTCACCGGCAGCTCGCACGTGGCCTCGCTGGCGAACGTGCCCACCGCCGCCGAGGCGGGGCTGCCCAAGCTCGACGCCACCTCCTGGTTCGGCGTGTTCGCACCCGCAAAGACGCCGAAGCCCATCATCGACAAGCTCACGGCCGAGATCGCCAAGGTGATGGCCACGCCGGCTTTCAAGCAGAAGGCCACCGAGCTGGGCGCCACGGCGGACTACATGAGCCCGCAGCAGTTGAACGACTACAGCACGTCGGAACTGGCCCGCTGGGCGCAGGTCGTCAAGGCCGCCAAGATCGAGGCGGACTGATATCCCGGAGCCAGGGGAGGGCGCTGGTCATACCCGCGTGGCCTGCACCCTGTCCATCACCAGGAAGAAGGCCGTGCCCGCGCCCGGAGCACTGCGCATGCCGACCTCGCCGCCCTGCGCCTCGACCAGTCGCCGGGTGAGCGCGAAGCTCAGGCCGATGCTCTGCGCCCGTTCCGACATCGAGCCACCGGCCTGCGTCAAGCCGGCGAACACGTGGACCGCCTCCTCCGGCGGGATGGCCGGCCCGGGGTCTTCCACCTCGAGGCGATAGCGCTCCGCGTCCTGCGGCCAGGCCCGCACACCGATGCGGCCGCCTTCGGGCGTGAACTGCACGGCATGGCCGAGGTAGCCCATCAGCGCCTGCTTGAGCCGCACCGGGTCGGCCACGATGCCGCTGAGCCGGCCGTCCACATCCACGGCGATCTCGAGGCTCTTGCGCACGATGCGCGTGTGCAGCAGGTCGATGACCTGGGCGATGAGATCCTCCAGGTCGACGGGCCGCGGGAGGAACTCGTAGCGGCCGGCATCCAGCCTGGACATTTCCAGCGCGTCGTCCAGGAGCTGCAGAAGATGCTGTCCGCTGGCCTGGATGTTCCTGAGAAAGTGCTCGCCCTTGGGTGACGCCGGGGGCACCGTTCCCGATACCAGCACGTCGGCGAATCCGATGATGGAGTTGAGCGGCGCGCGCAGCTCGTGCGAGAGGTTCGCCAGGAAGAGGTTGCGGTCGTCGACCTCTTGCAGCAGGAGCCGGTGCTGGGCGCTCAGCGTTTCAAGCATGGCTCGGGCCGCGGCGAGTTCTTCCAGGGCGGACTGCCGGCTGGCCTCGGCGTCCGGCCCGTCCCGCCCGCCCAGGGCTGCCTGCGGCCGCCGGATCCACGGTGTCAAACGAGTCAAACTGCTCCTCACTTGAACGGCGCCGGTTCCGTCTGCGCTCGACTGTACTGCCGGCAGGCGGCATTCACCAGCCGGGCGCGCCAGCGCGTCAAGCCCGCCGCAGGGCGGCCGCGAAGGCCTCGCGCTCCAGCGGCTTGCGCAGCAGCAGGACCTCGGCCGGCAACTGGCCGAAATCCTTGAGTTCCGCGGCTGACTTGGCCGACACGGCGATCATCAGCCGGGGCCGCGTCTGCGCATCCGCCAGCACGTTGCGGATCATCTCGAAGCCGTCCATGTGAGGCATGTGGACGTCGGTCACCACGATCTCGGGGGCGAACCTGGCGATCATGACGAGGCCCTGGAAGCCGTTGCCGGCCACCTGCAACTGGGCCGTTGGCAAGGCGGCTTGGACGAGCGCCGAGATCAGCTCACGGTCCATGGCGTCATCGTCGACGATCACCACCCGCACCGGCCGCGTCGGAGTCGCCAGGGACGGACTGGAAGGCGTGTCCGCGCCCAGGCTCTGTTCATACTCGACGAAGAGCTTCTCGGCACTGGCCGCATCGATGCGGCGGTGGCCGCCCGGCGTCTTCCAGGCTTTCAGGCGCCCGGAATCCACCCAGCGTTGCACCGTCTGCAGCGAGATGCCGAGCCGCTTGGCCACTTCGATGGTCGAGTAGGAGCGGGTGCCTTCGTTCATCCGGCCATATTAGGCGACGGCCGCTGGTGGGCGGTCCAGTCGCCTCCTGAAGCGTCTGCTGCTTCAGCCGACCCCGTCGGCGCTCAGAAGGACGCCCACTCTTCCTGGGCGTGGGCCGCCGGAGCGGGCGCCGGAGCAGCCGCCGGCTTGCGGGCCGTCTGGGGCTTGGCCGGGCGTGCGACAGCCGCGCGGGGTGCCGCGGCGGCGGGGCTTCCCTGGCTGCGCTGCGCCGTGTCCAGCGTGAAGATGCCCACTGCTTCGACCAGGCGTGCGGCCTGCTGGCTGAGGCTGTCCGCAGCGGCCGCGCTTTCTTCTACCAGGGCCGCGTTCTGCTGGGTGACCTGATCGAGCTGGCTCACGGCGGTGCCGATCTGGCTGATGCCTTGCGTCTGCTCGTGCGTGGCCGAACCGATCTCGCCGATCAGGTCGCTCACCCGCTGGACCTGCGTCACGATGTCGTCCATCGCGCGGCCCGCTTCGCCCACCTGCTGGCTGCCGGCCTCGACCTTCTCCACGCTCTCGGTGATGAGGCCCTTGATTTCCTTGGCGGCCGCGGCCGAGCGTTGTGCCAGCGTGCGCACCTCGCTCGCGACGACGGCGAAGCCCCGGCCCTGCTCGCCGGCACGGGCCGCTTCCACGGCCGCGTTCAGCGCGAGGATGTTGGTCTGGAAGGCGATGCCGTCGATGACGCCGATGATGTCGGCGATCTTCTTGCTCGAGGCGGTGATGCCCTCCATGGTGCGCACCACCTGGCCCACGACGACACCCCCTTGTCCGGCTGCTGCCGTGGCCGATCCCGCGAGTTGAGTGGCCTGGCGGGCGGTGTCGGCATTGGTCTTGACCGTGGCCGTGAGCTGCTCCATCGAGGCGGCCGTCTGTTGCAGGTTGCTGGCCTGCTCTTCGGTGCGTTGGCTGAGGTCGGCGTTGCCGGTCGCGATCTGCGAAGAGCCGGTCGCAATGCTGTCACTGCTGGCGCGCACCTGGCTTACCACCTTGCGCAACGACTGCTGCATGTGGTCCATGGCGGCCACGACGCTGCCCGGGGCAGCACGGGACGTGTCTATGTGCGTGGTCAGGTTGCCGGCCGCCACGGCGTTGGCGACCGTGGCCACGTCGCCTGGCTCGCCGCCCAGGGCGCGGGTGATGCCGCGAGTGATGAGCATGCCGATCACCACGCCTCCGATCGCGCTGGCGGCCGTCAGGACTCCCATGACGAGGCTGACGAATCGGAACAGCTCGGTGCCTTCCTTGGAGGCGGTCGCACCGTTTTCCTCCTTCAGCTTGGTGAGCACGGTGAGCTGGTCATCGACCACCTTGTTCGACTGCTTCACCGCGAGGTCGAGCTTGGCCAGTTCGGCGTCCGCCGCCAACAGCGGCTTTCCGCTGGCCGCGGCGAGGTAGGCGTCGGCGGCCGGAAGCCACACCTTGATCATGCCCTCCAGCTTGTCGAACTGCTCCTGGCCCTGCGCCGAATGGAACAGGGGGCGGGACTTGTCGAGCCACATGCGCATCGTGTCGACCGACTCCTTGAAGGTCTCGCGCGCGGCCCGCCGCTCGGCATCGCTGGTGGCCAGCGCGAACTGCCCTCGTGCGCGGGCGGCGTAGATCAGATTGATGTTGGCTTCCTTGACGTAGGAGATGCCCAGCAGCTCCTTCTCGTAGAGGCTGTCGTTCACGTCGTTGAGACTCATCAGCCCGTGGATGCCGAAGGCAGCCACCAGGGCGCCCATGACGACCAGGCTGGCGAAGGCGAGCAAGAGTCGCGCGCCGAGACGAAGGCTTTTGAACACGTTGGACTCCGGTGGAAGGGCGGCAGACTGCAGCCGCTGGCAGGGTTTCGGGCCAAGGTCGCCCGCACCTGAGGAAGAACTACCGATTTGGTCAGTTTGGATGTTTTACTGGCGGACCAGTCGCCGAAAGTGGCGCCCAAACACTCGTCAGGCGCGCGCTTTGGACAGCCGGGCGGATGGCCGCCAGGACGGGGCAGCTGAGGCCAGGAAGTCGGCTCGTTGTCCGCAGGGTGAGGCAGCGAGGGGCCGGAAAGCGATTTCGAGGCGGGATCAGGAAGCCAGCGGGACTTCCCCCATCGGGTCGATGACGCCATGGCCACCCAGGCCGTCGAAGTGCAGCTCGGGCGGCCACGCGGAATGGGCGGTGATGAGCTTCTCGCGATTGCGTCCGCTGGTCGGCGGGTCTGCACGGGCAGCGATTTGCGGGGATTGACACACCTCAACACGCGAGCCCAGCATGCCGCGGCGCGACGAACGTGCGCGTGAGGACGACATGGCATCACGCGTTGCCACGCGTGAACTCGAAGTTGACTCTACTTTGGGAGACGCAATGAGTTCATTGATCTCGGGCTGGGCCAAGAGACGGCTGATCGCCACCCTGGCATTCGGTCTGGCGCTGACCACCAGTGCCCTGGCCGCCATTCCAGGCAACACGCCGGCAGATGTCGCTCGTGCCCTCGGTGCGCTGAATTCTGTCGACGTGATCCAGGCGGCGCCCGACGGGGTGCCGACCTTCCTGCGCGGGGACCTGGGGCAAGCGCCGAAGCTGAACGTGACAGCGCTGGGCGCCACTGAATCAACGATGCGCCCGGTCCTGTCGCGGGTGCTGGCCGCCCTGCGCCTGCGCCCGGCCGACCTGCACCTGCGCAAGGTCAACATCGATGCCATGGGCAACCAGCACCTGCGGTACGTCCTGACGCACCGCGGCATCGACGTGGTCGGGGGCGACCTGGTCGTCCACGTGGACGGCAAGGGCCGGGTGTTTGCCATCAACGGTTCGGCCCGTGGCGACATCGCGGCCAGCCTGGGCTCCAACGACATCGGCGAAAGCGCCGTCCACCCGGTGGTGATGGCCGATGCGCGCTTCGCCGGCATGGCCACCACGCCGCCGCGCCGGGTGTACTTCGTGTCACCGCAAGGCCTCATCCACATGGCGTACGAGACCGTGGCCACCGGGCTGCGCGGGCAGGATCCCGTTCGCGACAAGGTGTACGTCGACGTCGACAGCGGTGCCATCGTGGGCGTCCATCCGCAGATCCACTTCGCGGAGAACCGCAGGGTCTACAGCGCCAACAACGGCACCAGCCTTCCGGGCACGCTCAAGCGCTCCGAAGGTCAGGGGGCCAACAGTGACATCGACGTGAACGCCGCCTACGACGGCACCGGCGCCACCTACGAGGCCTACAAGGCGTTCTGGAATCGAGACTCCTACAACAACGCCGGCGCCGCCTTGATCAGCTCAGTGCACTACAGCACCAACTACTGCAACGCCTTCTGGAACGGCACCCAGATGGTCTACGGCGACGGCAATTCGGGCCAGGGCTGCCTGCCCTTGGCGCGGGCCCAGGACGTCACCGCGCACGAGCTGACCCACGCCGTGACCGAGAACGAGTCCGGCCTGGTCTACTCGGGTGAATCGGGCGGCATGAACGAAGCCATGTCCGACATCTTCGGCGCCTTCACCGAGGCGTATGTAGACGGTGGCAAGACCGGCACGCTGACCGTGTCGACAGACACCTGGAAGATCGGCGAGGACATCCTTCCGCCCGCGCTTCGCTACATGAATGACCCGGCGGCGGATGGCGCGTCCAAGGACTACTGGTACAGCGGGGTGGGCAATGTCGACGTCCACTACAGCTCCGGTATCGCCAACCTGGCGTTCTACCTGCTCTCGCAGGGTGGCACCCATCCGCGCGGCAAGTCCGCCATCAACGTGACCGGGCTCGGCATGGACAAGGCCATCCGGATCTTCTATGAGGCCAATGTCAACGTCCTGACCTCCAACGCCAACTTCCTGGCGGCGGGCAACGCCACGGTACAGGCCGCCGTCAACCTGGGCTATACGCTCGCCGAGCAGACCTCGGTAGCCAATGCCTGGCAGGCCGTCGGTGTGCCGGTGCCCAACCCCGGCGGTGGTGGCGGCGGTGGCGATACGGTGCTGACCAACGGCACGCCGGTCTCCGGCCTGAGCGGCGCGAGCGGGTCGCAGGCGTTCTTCAAGATCGACGTGCCGGCCGGACAGACCACTTTGACCATCACCATCACGGGCGGGACGGGTGACGCAGACCTGTACACCAGGCGCGGCTCGCGGCCGACCTTGTCGACCTACGACTGCCGCCCTTACAAGACGGGCAATGCCGAAACCTGCACCTATACCGCACCCGCCGCAGGGACCTACTATGTGCTGCTCAACGGCTACTCGGCCTACAGCGGCGTCACGCTGACGGCGACCTACTCCGTCGGCGGCGGCGACCCGTACCTGACCAACGGCCAGCCCGTCACGGGGATATCGGGAGCCACCGGCAGCCAGCAGTACTGGCGGATCAACACCCCGGCCGGCAAGACGCTCACGATCAGCATCTCGGGTGGCACCGGTGACGCGGATCTCTACACGCGCTTCGGGTCTCGGCCGACCACCAGCACCTACCTGTGCCGCCCCTACAAGACCGGTAACGCCGAGACTTGCACCGTCACCGCCACCTCCGCGGGCGACTACTACATCATGCTTCGCGGCTACTCCACCTTCTCGGGTGTCAGCCTGGTCGCCAGCTATTGACGCCCGGTCGATCAACGCAGCGGCCATCGCGGCCGCTGCGTTCCAGCCGGAGCCGCGACCATCGCCCGTTGCTGGGCTTTCGCCAGCGCAGGACCTGTAGCGCATCCGCATGACGCTTCCGTTCGGCCGCGGCAGGACTTGGCGCGGTTGGCGGCTTCGTCATCGCAAGTCGGCGGGCGCGGCGTCGAGTTCGGTGACGGTTCGCGATCGAATCCCGCATGGAGGGGCCACGCCACCGGGGTCATGAGCCCCACGGAACAGGCTCGGATCGAAGAGAGGATGTCCTCCGCGTGGCGTGGCGTGGCGTGGCATGGCATCGGCAGCGATGCTTCGAACAGAAAGGTTCGCGCCACGATGGGGTCGACCTGCGTCGCGCGCCTGGCGTTCGCGCGCGAGGCCGCGCGGGCCGCGCATGGGATCGATCGCCTCTCGCGGATCTCCCGGGATCGGGCACCATGGGAAAGGTGAGGGGGGGAGACTGATTGCCAAGCCCTGACGCGGCCGGGAGCCGGCCCGGCGCTCGTCGGCTGCCAGCGTGCCTTGTCGACGCTGGCTGTGCATAGTCGCAAGTCGTTGGCCGCGCCCCAGGTGCTGAATCCACACTGCGCCCCGTTCCCACTTCATCCGAAAGGATTCTCATCATGGATTACCGCATCCTGCTGGCAGCACCGCTGGCCGCTGTTGCCGTCACCGCGAGCGGGGCAGGTGCCTTGCGTCAGCCCGAAGGCTGGATGGCCATGGCCTCCTATGCCTGGCCGCAAGGCCAGACGCACGAGGCCGGCGTCGCTCCCGAGACCGAAGCCAGCGGCCAACGTGCGCTCACCGTCAAGGCGCTGGGCCAGCGCCAACCCACCGAAATCGGCAGCATCAGCCAGTACGCCTTCGGCTATGCAGGCAAGCGCGTGCGCCTGACGGCCCAGGTGAAGACGGACGGCATCGATGGCTGGGGCGGCCTGGTGGTGAGCCAGGGCTTCGACCCGCTGCCGTTCCTGGCATTCACGAACGCCTACACCACCACGCCGCCGCTGGGGGCTGCGGGCTGCCCCGAGTGGTGCGAGGTGAGCGTGGTGGCCGACGTACCGGCCGACGGCGAAGGCAGTGGCGTGGTCAACGTCGGCCTGGCGTTGGTGGGCAGCGGTCAAGCCTGGGCCCGGAGCCTGCGCCTGGAGGCCGTGGGTGCCGACGTGCCGGTGACCACCGATGTCTTCGCGGCCAAGGCGGCCGGGCAGCTCCGAGAGAGCGCCTTGCAGGGCAAGCAGCTGATGGCTGGGCAGAAGAAGACGCCGGCGAACTTGTCGCTGCGCTGAGCGCGCCCCATCCCCGACACCAACCCATCAAGGAAATCCACATGGACTACCGAGCCCTATTCGTCACCCCACTCGCCGCGCTGGTCTTGAGCGTCGGCGCCACCGGCCTGCAGATGCCCGCCGGCTGGCAGGCCGGCAAATCTCCACGGGCGGATGCGGCGGCCATCGGCGCACCCGTCGACCAGTACGAGATCGGCATCGACGCGGCCCTTCCCGGCAGCTCGCCCAGCCTCACCGTGCGCTCCGTTGCCAAGTTGAACCCTGGGATCCTCAGCGTTGGGCACGCCTACCAAAGCGTCAGCGGCTATTCCGGCCAGCGCGTGCGCTTCAGCGGCCAGGCGCGCGCCGAGGCGGGGGGCGGCTGGGGCGGCCTTTACCTCGGCCTGGGCGAGATGGACCACGATCTGCTCACGCCGGTGGCAATGGGCCAGGCGGGGGTGGAGAAGCGCCTGCCCGTGGGCGCCGTGCCAGCCGCCGATGACCAGTGGCACGAGGTGAGCGTGGTGCTGGACGTGCCCGCCAATGCGCCCTGGCTCACCCTGGGCGTGGCCCAGGTGGGCGAAGGCCAGGTCTGGGTGCGCGACCTGAAATTCGAGGTGGTGGGCCCGGATGTGCCGGCCACCACCACGCCCATCGGCATCGACTGGGCACAGGCCCGGCGCAACCGTGTCCAGCAGCGCGAGACCTTGGCTGCCATGCCGCCGCAGCCGCTGCGCAATGCCGCGCTGGACTGAACGGCGCGAGCCGCCGGTGGCCCCCTCCATGGCCCCGGCCTGGCGCCCACCCTTGCGCAGCGCCTTGCTGCCCGCCCTGCTGTTCTGGGCCGCCTGGGCGCTGGCGCGTTGGCAATGGCCGCACGCGCGCTGGGTGGGCGTGTCGGCCCAGCTGTGGCTGGCCTACAGCGCCGCCTGGCTGGTGCTGCCCGCGCGCTGGTGGGGCCTGTTCGTGCCGCTGGCGGCCGCCGCCGGCGCCGTGCTCGGCGTCGCCTTCTCGCCCGGAGGCTGGCTGTCCTGGCTGCCGCCCCAGGGCCCTGCAACGGCGCTGCGCGCCGCCTTGCCTGCCCTTGCCTTTGCGTTGCTGCTGCACCTGCCGCTGCGCTGGTGGCGTTGGCGCGAGGAGCAGAAGCTGCGCTGGCAGCTGGCCCGTGCCGAGCAGGCCGCCGAGATGGCCGAGCTCGCGCGCCAAATGAGTGTGACCGAGCTGAAGGCCATGCAGGCCCAGGTGGAGCCGCATTTCCTGTTCAACGCGCTGGCCAGCCTGCAGCAGCTCATCCGCAGCCAGCCTGCCACGGCTGAGCGTTTCCTGGGCGAGTTGCACGACTACCTGCGCATGGCCCTGCCCTCACTGCGCGAGCCGATGTCCAGCGTCGGGCGCGAGCTCGCGCTGGCGCGGGCTTACCTCACGGTCATGGCCACGCGGCTGGGCGATCGCCTGCAGTTTGCGGTGCAGACCGAACCCGGCTGCGAGACCCACGCACTGGCCCCGATGATGCTGTTGACACTGGTGGAGAACGCCGTGCGCCACGGCATCGAGCCGCTGCCGCGAGGTGGCCGCATCGACATCGAGGCCCGCCACGAAGGGCCGCGGCTGGTGCTGCAGGTGCGCGACAACGGTGCCGGCCTGCTCGCCCCCTCACCCGGCAAGGGCCAGGGCCTGGGCCTGGCCAACGTGCGCGACCGCCTGGCCGGCCTCTATGGCGACACGGCACACTTGAGCATCCAGCAACTCGCCGAAGGCGGCGTGTGCGCCCGCATCGAACTCCCCTGGACCGAGCCCCCGCCTTGAACCCCACCGCCCCCCGCGCCCTCCTCATCGAAGACGAAGCCCTGCCGCGCCAGCGCCTGCGCGAGGGGCTCGCCCTGCTGTGGCCCCAGTTGCAGGTGGTCGCCGAAGCCGAAGACGGTGAACAGGGCCTGGCCCTGGCATTGCAGCATCGTCCGGACATCGTGTTCGTGGACATCCGCATGCCGGGCCTGGATGGCCTGCAGCTGGCGCAGCGGATCAAGGGCCTGGCGCACATCGTCTTCGTCACCGCCTACGACGCGCATGCGCTGGCTGCCTTCGAGCAGGGGGCGGTGGACTATCTGCTCAAGCCGCTCGCCACCGAGCGCCTGGCCGAAACGGTGCAGCGGCTGCAGCAGCGCCTGCAGCTGCCCCCGGCCGAACTGGCGCGCTGGCTGCAGCAGTGGCAGCCGCCCCAGATGCCGGCCGCACCCGGACCCAGCGCCGCCGTCCCGCTGCGCTGGCTGCAGGCCTCGCAGGGTGATCGCCTGCATCTGGTGATGGTGGCCGACGTGAGCCACTTCCGCAGCGACAACAAGTACACCTGCGCCGTCACGCGCGAAGGCGAGTTCCTGCTCCGCCTGTCGCTTCGCGAGCTGCTGGACCAGCTGGACCCGGAGCAGTTCTGGCAGATCCACCGGGCCATCGTCGTCAACCTGGCGCAGGTGGCGCGCGTGGAGCGCCGACTGGGCAGCATGGACGTGTTGCTCAAGGACGGCCAGACCCGGCTGCCGGTCAGCCAGAGTTTCCAGCCGCGCTTCAAGCCGATGTGAGCCAGGCCGCTTCGGAAGAAATCGGGGCCACCGGGCCCGCGCCGCTCTCAAGCAGATGTGGCTCTGCCACTTTGCTTGAACCCCCGCGGGGCGCGGGCTGGGCGCAGCCCGGCCCTGGGGGCACTCTCAAGCAAATGTGGCTCTGCCACTTGGCTTGAACCCCCACGGGGGGCGGGCTGGGCGCAGCCCGGCCCTGGGGGCACTCTCAAGCAAATGTGGCTCTGCCACTTTGCTTGAACCCCCACGGGGGGCGGACTGGGCGCAGCCCGGCCCTGGGGGCACTCTCAAGCCAATGTGGCTCTGCCACTTGGCTTGAACCCCCACGGGGGGCGGGCTGGGCGCAGCCCGGCCCTGGGGGCACTCAGAACCGGTCGAAGAAGGTCTTCGTTTCCTTGGCAGAGAAGCCCGGATACCAGTGGCCGCCGGTCGGGGTACCGCACCAGACGACCGGCTTGTCGGCGCTGCAGCCCTGGTACTCGACGCATCCGTTGATGCCCACCGGCGCGGTGCTGTCGCTGCACTGGTTGCGTGCGGTGAAGACGTTGCGCGCCTCCTCGCCCTCCGAGTAGGGGACGACGTTGTCGTCCTGTGCGTGGATGAACAAGGCCGCGACGCGGTGCTGCGACTCGGCGCATCCGCTCCAGAGCGAGCCCGCCATGGGCGCGATGGCCCGCACCACGTCGCCCATCTGGCAGCCGATGGCGTTGGACATCATGCCGCCGAAGCTGAAGCCGGTGGAGAAGACGCGCTGCGTATCGGTGCAGGCGCCTTGCTGCAACTGGCTGATCATCGAGCGCATGAACCGGATGTCGCGGTCATTGGTGTTGGCCCAGCCGGCATCCAGGCCCTGGGGGGCGACGAAGATGGCCGTGTTGCCGTACTCGTTCTTCAGGCCGTAGAAGCCGCTCCAGCCGCGGACGTCGTCCGCGCTGCCGTCGCGCCAGTGCAGCCCGATGATGACGGGGTAGGGCGTGGCGGGGTCGTAGCCGGCCGGCATCTCCACCCAGTAGCTGCGCTGCACGCCATCGGAAGTGATCGACTGGTAGCCGGTGCTGAACTTCGCCGCGCTGCCGCAGCCCGCGCTCGCGTGCGTGTCGGGCGGGGGAGGCGGGGGAGGCAGAGGAGGCGGAGGCGGAGGCGGAGGAGGAGGCGGAGGAGGCGGAGGAGGCGGGGGCGCTGTCGAGACGGGCGGCGTGTCCGACGGGGCCGGGGCACCGCCGCCGCTGCCGCAGCCCGCGACGAGGCTGAGCAAGGCCGCGGCGCACGCAGCTTGCCGGAGCCACCGAAGATCAGCCTGCCGTGGCGCGGCGCTGTGAGGTTGAGCGGTTTCAGGGAGTGCGATCAGAGGCATGGGAAGGCGAGCGTTGGACGCGGGTGGGTTCGCGGAGTGTAGGAATGGGCGCTGGACAGGCGTCCCCTGGCCAGGCCCGGAGCTTGGCGTCGGGTTGGCGCCGGAGCGTTGTGCTCAGAAGGGCGGCGGGTCCGCATGCCCGGTGACCAGCAGCTTCAGCATTCGTCCGGTGACGGCGGCGCGCGGCGCCGCCGTTCCGGTGGTCAGGGCCCGTGCGGTCAGTTGCTGTACAGCACCCCTCGGCCGCTGCCGCTGACGTAGACGCGCCCATGGATGTTCTGGTCGGCCGCGATCATGCCGATGCCGCCGAACCGGGAGGCGTCGTCGTTGATGCGGGTCCACGAGGCACCGGCGTCGTCCGAGCGGTAGACGCCCCAGACGCCGTTGATGGCGCCCACCACGTAGACCGCGGCCGAGTACGACGAGCCGGGCGCCGGCTTGCCCAGCGCCACGGCACTGGCGCCGTGCACCTCGGGCCACTGCCATGGCTCGCGGTCGCCCCAGAGCGACGCGAAGTTGTCGAACCGGGCCCAGGTCGCGCCGGAATCCACCGAGCGGTAGACGGTGTTGCCGTCGGCCAGCCACAGGTCGCCCTCGGCGTTGGGGTTGACCGCCAGCGAAGTGGACCCGAAGGCGTTGGCCCGCAGGCCGGCCGCCACCGAGCCCTGGCTCAGCGTGAAGGTCTGGCCGCCGTTGGTCGAGACGTAGACCCGGCCCGGCGAACCCCACCAGGCGCCGCCCGAATCGTAGGCATAGACCTTGTTCGGGTTGCGGCGGTCGGCCACCATGCGGTAGCTGCGATTGGCGTTGATGTTCGCCAGCGCCGGCAGGTTGGTCGACACCCAGCTTGCTCCGTTGTTCGTGGTGTACGACGGCACCGCGTTCGCTGGCGCCCAGATGGCGCGGTTGCGGGCCGTGACGGCGATGTTCGCTTCGGTGCCCGCGCCGGCCGCGGCGCCGCTGGGCAGCGTCGCGAACCCAGCCCAGGTCTTTCCGCCGTCGCCCGACCAGTGGCCCCGGCCGCTGTTGGTGTCGGGCGAGTAGCCGACGGTGGCGATGTACTGCGGATCGGACCACGCCATGTCGGCCGAGTTGCCGTTGCCCCACCCGCCGGGCGACATCGTCGGCTTCTTGGTCAGGTCGGTGTAGACCCAGGTGCCGATGTCGCCGGCGCTGTCGATCAGCGTGTAGGTCGCCCCGGCCGGCGGCGTGGCCAGGCCCAGAGTGGCGGTCTCCTCCAGGTTGTCGACCCGCTCGGTCCAGCTCGGCGTGGCGGCCGAGGCGTCGCGGGTTTCCCAGATGCCTCCGCCGTGCACGTGCAGCACGCGGTCCCGGTTGAACGGGTCGATCTCGACGTCGTCGATCCAGCCGGAGAACCCGTCGCTCGGCGGCGTGTGGGGCATGGTGGACGCGATTTCGCGCCAGGTCCTGCCCGCGTCGTCGGAAAGCTGGACGACCGGCTGCCCGCTCCAGTTGCCCCAGGAGTTGGTGACGCCCAGCGCGATGCGCGTCGTGGCGCCGCTGCCGGAGACGGACAAGCCGCCATAGCCGAAGCTGGTCCACTGGGTGGGGTCGACACTGGCAAGCAAGGTCCAGGTCGTGCCGTCGAACTTGTAGAGGCGGCCGGGCCCCGTGGCGCCCGGGCCGGCGCCCTGGGTGAACACGACGTAGAACATGCCGTCGGCCGCGCGCACCATGTGCGGGATGTGGAAGCCGGTCACCGGCGTCGCCAACGGGCTCCACGAGGCACCGCCGTTGGTCGAGCGGTAGAGGTTCGAGGTGAGCCCGGCCACGCTGGCGTAGTCGGGCGCGACAGCGGCGTAGATCGTCTGCGTGGCCGCGCCGGTACCCCGGGTGGACGTGTCGTACACCACCAGTTCGACGCCCATGGCGCTGCCACCGACGGCGTTGATCTGCTCCGCAGTCATCTTGGCCGACGACAGCGCGGTGACCTGTGCCCAGTTGCGGCCCGAGTCCGTGCTCTTCCACAGGCCGGCGGTGCGCGAGCCGTAGAGCAGCGTCGAAGGCCGGTTCGGATCGACCATCAGGCGCTCGCCGATGGCCCGGCCGCCGTTGTTGGAGCCGGCCGAGAAGGGCAGGTTGACCGAAGTCCAGCTGGCGCCCCGGTTGCTCGAGATGTACAGGCGGGCTGTGGCGTCAGCCGAGTTGTACAAGCCGGTGACCATGTACACCAGCTGATCGTTGTTCGGGTCCAGCGCGATGCTCTCGACGCCGTGGTGGAAGCTCTCGGCCGGACCGAAGCCGTCGGTGATGGCCAGCCAGGACGAGGTCGCGGCGTTCCAGCGGTAGGCGCCGCCGATGTCGGTCCGCGCATACAGCACCTCGCGCTTCTTCGGGTGGAAGACCAACCCGGTGACGTAGCCGCCACCGCCCCACTTCACGCTGCTCCAGGCGCCCAGCTTGATCGTGAAGGGCTGCTTGCTCTTGGCGCCGCAGGAGTTGGTGTAGGTGGCCGTGGCCTTGCAGGACGCGGTCGGCTGGATGGTCTGCTCGCGCGAGTCGCCCGAGGTGCCGCAGCCGCTCCAGCTCCACGTGCCACCGGTGGCGGGCTGCGGGCCGAGGATGGCCGACTGACCGGCCTTCAGCGTGGCGGAGGCCGTCTGCATCCATTGCCCGCCGATGTTGATGTAGGGCGTGATGGTCGTGGGCTCGCACGTCTGGGCCAAGGCCGGCAGGCCGGCGCCGGCTCCCAATGCAACCATCAAGGTTCCCAACTGCAATCTCATGTTCTGCCTTTCGGACGAGGACCCTGCCGGTTGCCTCCGGATGCGGGTGCCAGGGGGTAAGAAGAAGCGCGCGTCGAGAGATATAGCGCTATATCCATAACGGCTAGTTTCCCTGACCTGGGGTGTGTATCCAGGTGGAATGTGAAACCGCGTGTAGAGCCGCCGTGCAGCGGGCCGCTCCTCTTTCAGGTGATCTTCAACGTCCGACGTCGCGGCTAGGCAAGTCGCGCCGGTGGTGATCTCTGTCGACTATCGGCAGGCGAGAGGATGGACGACCCCTACGACGAACTCCAGGAACGCCCGGACCTTCGCCGGCACCTGATGCCGCGACGGATAGATCGCATGCAGGGGAAAGCGCTCGTCGGCCCAGTCGGGGAAGAGTTCAACGAGCTGCCCCTGATCCAGCAACCCTCGTGTGCCGAAGTCCATCACCTGTGCCAGGCCGTAGCCGGCCAAGCACGTGCTGAGCAGCGTGCCCGCGTCGTTGACGATCAATCGACCGTCCGTCGGCACGATCACACGGCGTCGCTTGCGATGGAACTCCCAGGGGAAGGGCCGGCCCGTCGCCGGATCGCGGAAGTCGATGCAGGCGTGGGCGTCGCGCTCGATGTCCCTGGGCGAGGCCGGGCGCCCGCGACGAGCCAGATAGGCCGGCGCGGCCACGGTGAGGATGCGGGTGTCCAGCAGTTTGCGCGCGATCAGATTCGACGCCGGCAGGTGCCCGAAGCGCACTGCGAGATCGAACCCGTCGGCGATCATGTCGCCCAGTTGGTCCCGGGTCACCAGGTCCAGCGTCAGCGCGGGATGGGCGGCGAGGAAATCGCCAATGCGCGGCCCCAGCGCCATGCGCGAGAAGAAGGGATCCAGCTGGACACGCAGCCGACCACGCACGGCGGAGCGGCCGGCTGCGACCTCGGCGGTCGCTTCCTCCAGACCTGCCAGCAGCGGGCCCACCTGCGCCCGCAGGCGCCGACCTTCGTCTGTGAGGCGGACCGACCGGGTCGTGCGGTCGAAGAGCCGAGCGCCCAAGCGCTGCTCCAGACGAGAGACCGCGCGGCTCACGCCTGGTTGGGACATGTCGAGCTGCCGTCCCGCCTCCGCGAAGCTGCCGGCATCGGCGATCGCCAGGAACACGCCCAGTCCGCCAAGCAGGCGTTCATCGAAACTGTTCATGCGCCACCCGCATCAATCTCATGCCAGCCATGCTATCGGTGAAATGAGGCGATATTCCCAGAATCCGGTTCCGAGCGGCATGGGGCCGCGCAACGATGGAGTCGGATGATGTTCGCTATCACGGGAATCACGGGACAGGTGGGCAGCGCGCTGGCGCGGGCGCTGTTGGCAAAGGGGCAGCCGGTGCGGGCGGTGGTGCGCGATGCGGCCAAGGCCGCGCAATGGCGGGAGCGCGGCTGCGATTTGGCGCAGGCCAATGTCGACGATGCGGGCGCGATGGCCGAGGCCTTCCGCGGCTGCGAGGGGGTGTTCGTGATGCTGCCGCCGACCTTCGATCCCTCGCCGGGCTTCCCCGAGTCAACGGCGCGCATCGCCGCGATCCGGGCGGCCTTGTTCTCGGCGCGCCCGAGGCGGGTGGTGGTGTTGTCGACCATCGGCGCGCAAGCGGCGCAGGAGAACCTGCTGTCGCAACTCGGCGCGTTGGAGCGGGCGGTGGCGGAGCTGCCGATGCCCGTCACCGTGCTGCGACCGAGCTGGTTCATCGAGAACCTGCAGTGGGATGTCGAGGCGGCGCGGGCAACGGGGGAGATCGCGTCCTTCCTTCAGCCACTGGATCGCGCGGTGCCGATGGTAGCGACCGAGGACGTCGGCCGTGTGGCGGCGGAGTTGCTGATGCAAGGCGCCGAGGGACATCACATCGTGGAGTTGACCGGCGCGCGGCCGGTGTCGCCGAATGATTTGGCGCAGGTGCTGGGGCGAGCACTTGGGCGCGGAGTGAGAGCGGTCGCGGTGCCTCGGGAGGAATGGGAGAGCCGCCTCGAGGCGCAGGGCATGCGCCATCCGACGCCCCGGATGCGAATGCTGGACGGCTTCAACGATGGATGGATCGCCTTCGAGGGTGCGCCGTGTGAAGGGGTGGTGACACTCGATGAGGTGGTGGCGAAGCTGGTCGGGCGTGCTTGAGGTGGCCGGCATACGGACAGCTGTTCGATGTGGCCACCGAGGTCCTGCAGACCGTCGCCGCCGATCCCAAGCATCTGGGTGCACGCATCGGCGCGAACACTGGTGCCGCACACCTGGGATCGGCGCTGACGCACCACCCGCGCGTGCAGGGCATCGTGCCCGGCGGCGGGATCTCACCCGATGGCACCGGCCGAGGTCTGCACGGACGCGTTCAGCACGCTGCACGCCACGTTGGCCCGGCCGCAAGGCAGCGCGCTGGCGCACATCTGCGCAGGAAACTGCTGAAGAGCAGCGACAGGGAAGCCACGCCGCGCGAGGTGCCGAGCGCGGCGCACCTCGCTCGCTCCGAACCTTGCTCTTCATGGCACACACTTGCTGCGACCTGTGATGGCGAAGGATTGCCCATGGCCGAGTGGCCTCGACAGGCGCATGGCTGGGATCCAAACCCTACCATCGGCCTGTGAAGGACTTGAGATATCTTGACCCGCACCGCCGCGCGACCTGGCTGGAGCTGTTCTTCGACCTGATATTCGTCGTCGCCTTGGGCGACGCCAGCGAGATCCTGAACGATGCGCACGGTGGCCACATCCCGCCGCACGAGTTCGTGCGTTTCGTGCTGGTGTTCCTGCCGCTGTGGTGGATCTGGGTGGGCCACACGATCTATGCCAATCGGTTCGACACCGACAGCCGCCAGCACCGCCTGTCGACCCTGGTGATCATGTTCCTGCTGATCGTGATCTCCGCGCAGGCCTCGGCCGTTGCCCAGGACCGATACGCGCTGGCCGTGGCCTGCTACTGCGGCGCGCGGATGATCATCGCCGGGATGTACTTCGTGTCGAAGCGCAAGCACCACGACCGGCATGGCTTTTCGACAACGGTGGGCACTGTGTTCGCCGTCGGCGCCGCGATCAGCCTGTCCTCAATCCTGCTTCAGCCGCCATGGAGCTACCTTGTCTTCTACGCCGGGATCCTGTTCGACATGGCCGCCCTGGTGCTGCTGGACCGGCGCCTTCATGTCGTGCCCGCGCACACGCCGCACCTGGTCGAGCGGGTCGGCCTGCTGACCCTCATCATGCTCGGCGAATCGGTGATCAGCATCTCCGCCGCCCTGGCGAACATCGCCTGGAACCGTTCCAACGTCATCGCCGCCGTCAGCGGATTCGTCATGGTGTCGGCGATCTGGTGGATCTACTACGACAGCTTCCACCTGCTGGAGCGGCGCAAGTTGAGGACTGGACATTCGATCCTCTACTCGCATCTCTTCCTGCTCATCGGCCTGGCGATTCTGGCCTCGCTGATCCGGCACGCGATCCTGGGCAGCCTCGACCCGCGCGATTTCCGCCAACTCGCCGTCGCCGGTACCGTGCTGTTCTTCCTGGGCAAGCAGTACGGCTACTACAAGGAAGTGCCGGAGCTGCGGCCTTACCTGCTGTCCAACACCGCGGCGGTGTTCGTCCTGACGGCACTCGTGCTGATGTTGCCGCTCGGGCTCGAAGCCACGCTGGTGGGCCTTACGGCGACGATGATCTGCTATGTACTGCTCAACCTGCGCTACCGCCATCTGGTGCGCATCACGGCCGCGGCCGCCAGCGCCACAAGTCAAGGGTCTTAGCGTCTCGATTCCTGGGGCTGACGCAACGATCGTTCGCGTAAGCCGGTGTCCGGGAGGTGACGGTGATCGCGACTAGCGCATTGACCGGCGACCGACCGGGACCGCTGCAGAACCGCCGCTGACTTACAAAGTCAGGCCAAGACTGGTCTGTGACGGGCGGCCTTGATCCGTCTCAAGGCGTCCTACGCACTGACGGAGCGCAACCACGGTAGCGATATGCGCTCGCTGAATACGCGCGTCGTACGCGATGGGGAGCATTGGGTGCTGGACGGCCAGAAGGCCTTCATCACCTCGGGCACCTCGGGCCGGCGTGATGGTCCTGACCGTGTGCGCGCGCTGTCAACGCGCTTCTAGCGCAGCTGATGGAGCGGCTGCCGCGAAGCGGTCGACGTCGGCAACTGGTCGTCATCCGAGGAACGAGGTTCACTTCGACAACCGAACGCCTTCAGCGTGTAGGCCTCTTGCTGGCCAGCTTGGCCTGCCCCGTCGCGCCTTTGGCACTGGCAACCTTCGCACTTGCAAGATCCCCTGAGAGCGATGCGTTCAGTGCAACTGCAAGTGCGGCTTCGCCGCTCAGCAGATCGCTCCAACGCAACTCCACCTCTGGCCGCCGCTTTCCCTTCCCGACCAGCCGCATCCCTTGGGGATCGAGAACGACGGTGTAGGCCGCACCATTGACGGTAATCTGTCGCTTGAGTTCCCGGTCCAAAGCAGTGGCCATGTGGCGCTCCCAGTGGGTCTTCGACATTCTGGTGGACGCCCGCATTGAGCGGGCTCGTTCATCCCTCGCGGAAGGGCAAAGGACCGCAGACGCAAGTGTCTGCCCTCACGGCGAAAGGCGCGCGAGACCGCGTTTCCGTTGAGCACCCAGGCACCGATGCGGCATTCCGTGCCTGTGGCTCAGGCCCAACCAGTCGAAGCCGGATTGAGGCACGCGAATTGCCGCAGCCCGCCGCGATCAACTGCCAACCGACTGGAGGCGTGCCATGCGCCAGCAGACATTCGTGGTGGGCGCACTTGCCGCCCTGACCTTCGCCTTCAGCCCGGCCAGCCACGCTGCGGGTCCGCGGTTCGTCGTTCCCGACCTGGCGACCACGACTGGCGTCCTGCCCCAGAGCCTGACGACTGCCGACTTCAACAATGACGGCAAGAACGACGTCGCTGTCGCCAACCTCGGGCCGGACGCCTTTCTCGGCGGCGTGGATGTGCTGCCGGGCGACGGAGCCGGCCAGCTCGGCAAGCCGATCCGCACCCCGCTGGGCGCGCAGGACGGCGCTTACGAGGTGGCAGCCGGCGACTTCGACGGCGACGGCAGGCAGGACCTCGCCGTCCTCACCGGCACGACAGGCGGCTACGGGCCGATCAAGGTCCTGCTCGGTCATGGCGACGGCAGCTTCACGGTGACGGCGCCGGCCCTGGAAGGCGGTGCAGGCCACATCGCCGTCGCCGAGCTCACCGGCGACGGCAAGATCGACATCGTCTTCGTCGCGCGCGACACCGCGCGGATCGAGCTGTTCGCCGGCAACGGCGACGGCACCTTCGATCCCCCCACCATCTTCGACCGCGATTTCGGCGCCTACGACATCAAGCTCGCCGACGTGAACGGCGACGGCAAGCTCGACATCGTCGGCGCGGCCGGCGGGCCGATCTGGTCGATGCTCAACCTCGGTGGCGGGCAGTTCGGGGCGCAGGTGTTCGAGTTCTCGCAGGAACTTTCCGGCTTGCGGCTTGCACTCGCGGACTTCAATGGCGACGGCAGGCTCGATGTCGCCGTGGTGAACGCCTCGGGAGGCGATGTGCAGATCGGCCTGGGCAACGGCAACGGCACCTTCCCGGCGTTCAAGGTCTACGAGGACGTTTCCTTCGCCACATCCTGGATAGCGGCCGCCGATTGGACCGGCGACGGCAAGGCGGACCTCGTCGTCAACAACGAGTACGCCAGCGAGAGCAACACGCTCGTCCTGCTGGAGGGTCGCGGTGACGGCACGTTCGGCTCATTCAGCTACTGGGTGACCGGCCATGACCATCCCACGCCGGTGCATCTCGATGGTGATGGCCGCATCGACCTGGTCACGCTCTCGGCCGACGCCGGGCGGGTCTACGCCACCCTCAATGCCGGCAAAGGCCGCTTGAAGGCTCCGGAGAGCCAGCCGGTGGCCGGTGTCGGAGCGCCGGCCAAGGCCGACGTCAACGGCGACGGCCATCTCGATCTCGTGATGATGGGCGTCGTGCTGCCCAAGCCCGGCGTGCTCACCGTGCGCGTCTTCACCTACCTCAACAAGGGCAATGGCCACTTCAGCAAGGCGGTCCTGTCCCGGACGATGGATGTGGAGGCGGGAGACGGCATCGGCCAGATCGTGCTCGCCGACGTGAACGAGGACGGCCAGCTCGACCTCGTCGCCGGCTTCGTCCATCTCTTCCCGAAAGTCGGCAACGTCTGGGTGCTGCTCGGCGATGGCACCGGCAAGTTCCGAGATCTCGCGGTCTACTCGACCGGCGAGGTGCATGCCTCCAACGACACGGTGGCGGTGGCCGACGTCACCGGCGACGGCCACCTGGACATCATCGCTCACACCCTCTCGCAGCTCGCGGTGCTTCCGGGCAATGGCCAAGGCAGCTTCGGTGCCCCCATCGTCTCGGGCAACAGCACCACATCCCAGATCAAGCTGCTCATCGCCGACTTCACGCTCGACGGCATTCCGGACGCGCTGGCCGTCATCCGCACCGGCGGGCCGGACTTCGGCTCCGGAGACTTCCGATTGCAGAAGGGCCTCGGCGACGGCCGCTTCCAGCTCATCCAGACGCTCGGCTACGACGGCAATCCCAACGACGCCGTGCTCGCCGATTTCAACGGCGATGGCCAGCCGGACGTCGGCGCCAGCTCGAGACGCGGCTCCAACGGCGGCCGAAGCGGCCTTCGCATCTCGCTCAACCAGGGCGGCCTGCTCGGCCCGGTCGCGTTCTGTCCGACCCCGCCCTTCCCAGGTGGTGTCATTCAGGCGGCCGACTTTGACCTCGACGGCGACATCGACATCGCCGGCAGCGGATTCAACGCCACGATCGCGATTGCACTGAACAACGGCGCGGGTGTCTTCAACGCCCCGTTCGAGATGATCGACTCGACCTCCGGCGCCCGCATCGCCGGTGACTTCACCGGCGATGGTCGGCCCGACCTGGTGGTGGCCAACGTCACGAACATCCCGCAGCTGGCACTCTTCGTGAATGCCACCAGGCTCAGGACTTCGGAGCGCTCGTTGCGGCAGGCAGCATCCGTGAGCGACATGGGGGGCAAACCGGACTTGCCGCCGCCATATGTGCCTGTTCCCGCGCAGCTGCCCCCCACTCGGGATGGGAAGTTACGAATCCGTTTGAACCGGCCTCAGTCGAGACCCTCGGTTTTGCCGGGATTCCGGCGCTTCCAGGGATGCTTGGGACCGCTTGGAACGGTCAGGTGGCCTGCCCGGAGGGACTCGAACCCCCGACCTGCTGCTTAGAAGGCAGCTGCTCTATCCAGTTGAGCTACGGGCAGTGCGGGGGCGGATTCTAGGCGCGTCGGGCGGCTTCAGTGGCGGGCATACTGCCGCTGGCCGAAGAGGACCTCGCGCGACTGCTCATCGGTGATCGAGCGGCGGCGGTCCGACAGCACCTCGACGCCGCGCATCACCGCCGGGCGTTTGCCGATCTCGTCGAACCAGCCCTTGAGGTGCGGGAAATCGTTCCAGTCGATGCCCTGGTTCTTCCAGCTTCTAAGCCAGGGGTAGATGGCCATGTCGGCGATGCCGTAGTCCTTGCCGCCGAAGTAGCGCGATTGCGCCAGGCGGCCGTTCATCACGGCATACAGCCGCCGGGCTTCGTTGGTGTAGCGGTCGATCGCATAGGCGATCCTCTCGGGCGCATAGACGCGAAAGTGGTGGGCCTGCCCGAGCATCGGCCCGACATGGCCGACCTGGAACATCAGCCACTGGAGCATCTCGAACTTGCCGGAGGTGGATTCGGGCAGGAATCTGCCGGTCTTGGAGGCCAGGTAGAGCAGGATGGCTCCGGACTCGAACAGGGAGATGGAGCGGCCGTCGGGGCCTTCAGGGTCGACGATGGCCGGAATCTTGTTGTTGGGGCTGATCGCGAGGAAGGCAGGCTTGAACTGGTCACCCGCGCCTATGTCCACCGGGATGGTCCGATAAGCCAGGCCGCACTCCTCCAGCATGATGTGAACCTTGTGTCCGTTCGGCGTGGCCCACGAATACACTTCGATCATGACCTCGGCTCCTCAGCTGGTTTCTGGTGCGACTCTAATCCAACCATGCTGAAGTTCATCAGGCAGCATTTGTTCAGAGCGAGCAGCTTCGAGGGCCGCGAGGCGCTCCAGGCCTGGGCCGAGTCCGCGGGCTGGACGATGCGCGGCATCCGCGAGCGAGAAGGCTTCGTCATCGATACCCGTTCGGGTGCGCTCGAAGGCCGCATCGAATGGGGGCCTTCGCAGCGCCACTACCTCGGCTCGCACGAGCTGAGGCTGCGTGGCGAGCTGGCGCTGGGTCCCGAGGCGCACGCGCTCGTCATGCCGCGCGCCTTGCTGGAAGCCGTCGAGAGCGAGCTTTTCAGCCGGTTTGTGGGCGGCGTGCAGACCCGGCTCGACGAAGAGACACCCGAAGAGATGCGCTGGCTAGCGCTCTCGCCCAAGCTCAGCCCGGCCCTGCTGGGTGATCTCAAGACCCACTACGCAGCAGTCAGCAACCGTACGCCGTGGCTGGCGCATTGGGTGCAGGGCCCGCTGGGCGACGTGCTGCTGCAGCGCGCCCAGGGCGCTCCGGAGACCGCGCCTGCCTTCGCGCTCGTCGTGCAGCGTTCACGACTGACCTTGCGTGTGGCCATGCCCGACCCCGACGTGACCCTGGTGAGGGCGAGCCAGGAGCTGTTCGAAGTCGCGCTGGCCCAGGCCCGCCTGACCGCCGAGGAGGCGGCCGACGCGGATCCGGGCGACTCCGTCGGCTGACGGCCTCAGGCCGCGGCCGGGCGCTTGCCGAGTTCGAGCTTGGCGATCGCGTTGCGGTGCACTTCGTCCGGCCCGTCCGCGAAGCGCAGGGTGCGCGCCAGGGTGTAGAAGTAGGCCAGCGGGAAGTCCTGGCTCATGCCGCCACCGCCGTGGACCTGGATCGCCCAGTCGATCACCTTACAGGCCATCTGCGGCGCCACGACCTTGATCATCGCGATCTCGGCCTGCGCGCTTTTGTTGCCGGCCACGTCCATCATCCAGGCGGCCTTCAAGGTCAGCAGGCGCGACTGCTCGATCATGCAGCGCGCCTCCGCGATGCGCTCCTGCGTGACCGTCTGCTGGGACACAGGCTTGCCGAAGGCCACGCGCTTGAGCGCGCGATCGCACATGAGCTCGAGCGAGCGTTCCGCCAGGCCGATCAGGCGCATGCAATGGTGGATGCGGCCGGGGCCGAGGCGGCCCTGCGCGATCTCGAAGCCGCGGCCTTCACCGAGCAGGATGTTCGAGGTGGGCACGCGGACGTCGGTGAAGTCGACCTCCATGTGGCCGTGCGGCGCATCGTCGTAACCCATCACCGTCAGCGGCCGCAGCACCTTCACGCCCGGCGCGTCCATGGGCACCAGCACCATGGACTGCTGCGAGTGGCGCGCCGCGTTCGGGTCGGTCTTGCCCATGAAGATCATCACCGCGCAGCGCGGGTCGCCGGCGCCGCTGGTCCACCACTTGCGGCCGTTGATCACGTACTCGTCGCCCTGGCGCTCGATGCGTGCCTCGATGTTGGTCGCGTCCGATGACGCGACGGCCGGCTCCGTCATCGCGAAGGCGGAACGGATCTCGCCTCGCAGCAGGGGCTCCAGCCAGCGCTTCTTGTGCTCGGCCGTGCCGTAGCGGACCAGCACCTCCATGTTGCCGGTGTCCGGCGCGGAGCAGTTGAAGACCTCGCTGGCCCAGGGCGTGCGGCCCATGATCTCGGCCAGGGGCGCGTACTCCTGGTTGCACAGGCCGGCACCGAGCTCGCTGTCGGGCAGGAACAGGTTCCACAGCTTCGCGGCGCGCGCCTTGGCCTTGAGCTCCTCGATCAGCGGCAACGGCGTCCAGCGCTTGCCCGCTTCGGTGTGGGCCTGCAGCTCGGCCCAGTAGCGGCCCTCGTTGGGATAGACGTGCTCGTCCATGAAGGCCGAGACGGCGGCGCGCAGCTCCTGCGTGCGGGGAGAGTAGCCGAAGTCCATGAGGATTCCTCGTGGTGGGGGAGGGGATCAGGCCTGTTGGGCGAACTGCCAGCCGAGGCGGGCCAGCTCCGGCGCGGCATCGCCGGTCGCGCGGGCGGAGGCGCTGGCCGCGGTGCCGTCGACCACGCGCTTGGCGATGCCTTGCGCGATGGCCGAGAGGCGGAACAGGTTGTAGGCGAGATAGAAGTTCCAGTCCGCCATGACCGCGTCGACATCGGCGCGGCCGGTGCGTTCGCAGTAGCGGCGCACGTAGTCGCGCTCGCCCGGGATGCCCAGGGCGGCATGGTCCAGCCCGGCGATGCCCCTGAAGACGCCGGAGGGGATGTGCCAGCTCATGCAGTGGTAGCTGAAGTCGGCCAGCGGGTGCCCTATGGTCGAGAGTTCCCAGTCCAGCACGGCGCTGATGCGCGGCTCGACGGGGTGGAAGATCAGGTTGTCGAGCCGATAGTCGCCATGCACGACGCTGGCCTGGGTGCTGTCGCGCGCGCTGGCGGGGATGTGGGTGGGCAGCCAGTCGAGGAGCTGGTCCATCGCGGGATTCGCGCCCGTGACCGAGGCCAGGTACTGCTTGCTCCAGCGGCCGATCTGGCGCTCGAAGTAGTTGCCCGGCTTGCCGTAGTCGGCCAGGCCGGCCGCGGCGACATCCACGCTGTGCAGCGCCGCGATGACGCGGTTCATTTCGTCGTAGAGGGCGCCACGCTCGGACGGCTGCATGCCCGGCATCGACTGGTCCCAGAGAACCCGGCCGCCGACGAACTCCATCACGTAGAAGGCTCTTCCGATGATGGATTCGTCCTCGCACAGCAGGTGCATGCGGGCCACCGGGACGCCTGTGCCCTGCAGGGCCGACATCACGCGGTACTCGCGCTCGATGGCATGCGCCGAGGGCAGCAACCTGGCCACCGGTGCCGGCTTGGTGCGCATCACGTAGGACGCGCCCGGCGTGACGAGCTTGTAGGTGGGGTTGGACTGCCCGCCCTTGAATTGCTCGATGCTCAGCGGGCCGGCGAAACCTTCGAGCCTGTCCTGCAGGCAGGCTTCGAGCGCCGCCACGTCGAAGGCGTGGCTGGCCGCCACGGGCTTGGTCCCGGTGTACTGTTCCATCGGCTCATCCTTCGAGCCGGCAGACCCGGCTCATTGCTAGCGCTCTGCCGCCGCCATCAGCTTCTCGCGCGAAAGCACGACGAGCCGCGCCGGCTCGACGCGAAGCACGCCGTCGCGCTCGAATTCCTTCAGCTCCTGGTTGACCCGCTGGCGCGAGGCGCCCAGCAGCTGGGCCAGGTCTTCCTGGGCCAGTTGCAGCCCGATGCGGATCTCTTCGCCCTGCTCGATGCCGTAGCTCTTGGCCAGCAGCAGCAACTGCTTGGCCAAGCGCGCGGCCAGCGGCTTGGTGTTCAGGTCCTCGATGAGGTTGAACATGAGGCGCAGCCGCCTGCAGTTCAGGCGCAGCAGGGCATCGTAGAGCTCCACGTGCTGCGACAGCAGCTCCCTGAAGTCGCCCTTGCGCACGATGAGCAAGGTGGTGGCGCCATGGGCACTCGCGTCGTGAGTGCGCGGCAGCCCATCGAACAGGGCGATGTCGCCGAACCAGGTGCCCGGCTCCACATAGGTCAGCGAGACCTGCTTGCCCGACAAAGAGACCGAGCTGACGCGCACCGCGCCCTTGGCCACGCCGACCCAGTCCTCGGCCGGAGTGCCCCTGGCGGCCAGCGACGCCCCATCGGCCAGGCGCCTCACCGTGGCCCGTGCCAGGATGGCGGCCCGAAGCGTCGGGGACAGCGAAGAAAACCATGCACCGGCATCAATGTTGTGTCGCTCGTCGATTGTAAGAATGGGGGTATTCATGATTTGTCCCTGATGCGACAAACAGCGCATCATCGCCGGCGGTATTGTCCATAGCCGTGTATCGACGTCGCCCGAGTTGCCGCCGTGTCGCCCCCGGTGACGACAGCCCTTTGGGGCGACGCCGAACGTGATCTCGGGGGCCCAGGAGACAGACCATGCCCAACGACTTCCGCACCCCGCCGCCGCCCGGATGCTCGCCCGAAGAGTGGCAGACGCGAATTGACCTGGCCGCGGCCTACCGGCTGGTCGCCCTGTTCAAGTGGGACGACCTCGTCTACACCCACATCAGCGCCCGTGTGCCGGGTGATGGCCATGCCTTTCTCATCAACCCCTACGGGATGATGTTCGAGGAGATCACGGCCTCCAGCCTGGTCAAGATTGACACCGAGGGCCGCAAGCTCGACGACTCGCCGCACCCGGTCAACCCGGCAGGCTTCACGATCCACAGCGCCGTGCACGCGGCGCGGCCGGATGCCCAATGCGTCCTGCACACGCACACGCTCAATGGGGTGGCCGTCTCGGCCCAGCGTGATGGCCTGCTGCCGATCTCGCAGCATTCGATCTTCGTGCTGGCCAGCCTCGGCTATCACGACTACGAAGGCGTGGCCCTGCGAGATGAAGAGAAGCCCCGGCTGGTGAACGACCTCGGCGAGAAGACCTACCTGATGCTGCGCAACCACGGCCTGCTGACCGTCGGGCCGACGATCGCCGATGCCTTCCAGGCGATGTACTTCTTCGAGGCCTCGTGCACGATCCAGGTCCGCGCGCAGGCCGGCGGCGGCAGCCTCACCACCATCCACCCGGAAATCATCGCGACGGCGCGCGCACAGGCCGCGCAGGTGACGCGCGGGCAGGGGGGCAACCTGGCCTGGCCGGGCCTCAAGCGCCGGCTCGATCGGCAGATGCCGGGCTACGACACCTGACCCCCGCTATCTGAAGACCGGCCGCCGCTTGGCGAAGAAGGCGGCCAGGCCTTCACCACCGTTGTCGTGGAAGAGGTTGGCGACGAAGGCGTCGCGTTCCTCGTCCAGATGCTGTGGCAACGGCCGGTTGGGTGCGGCCTGGATCAGCTCCTTGGCGCATGCCACGGCATTCGGCGCCATGGCCGAAAGCTGGCGAGCCAGCTGCAGCGCCATCGCCAGGGCCTGCCCCGGCTCGGCCAGCCGGTTGACCAGCCCGAGCGACCACAGCCGCTCGGCAGTCTGCGGCTCCGCCAGCCATACCCACTCGAGGGCGAGGGCACGCGGAAGCGCGCGCCCCAGGTGCCACGTCGAACCGCCATCTGGCGAAAAGCCGACCTTGGCGTACGACATGACGAAGCGGGCATCGCTGGCCGCCACGATCAGGTCGCAGGCCAGCGCCAGCGACATCCCCCCACCCGCGGCGAATCCCTCCACGGCTGCGATGACCGGCTTGGGGAAGCTGCGCATGGCATCGACGAGCGTGTGAAAGTTTTCGATCGACGCCGCCTGGGCTTCAGGGGGCCGCTCGCGAGCGCCACCGATGCGGTTGAGGTCGCCGCCCGCACAGAAGTGGGCCCCGTCGCCGCGAAGGATGACGGCGCGCACGTCGGGATTCTGGTCGGCCTGGTTGAGGGCCTCGATGGCGGCCGAGACCGCCTGGGGCGACAGCGAGTTGCGGGTGGCCGGGTCGGACAAGGTCAGGATGAGCGTCTGCTCTTCCTGTGACGTGAGCAGTTCGGAGGGCATCGTGGACCTCTGTGTGAAAAGGCATGCTGGGTTCGATTCTTGCATCTGCTGACGTAAGACTTGGTGATAGAGTGGCCCGCCACTTCAACGGATGAATGCCTTCCGGCATGCCACCAAGAGCGACCGCGCTGATCCTCGCCTGTGCCGCATCGGCCACCACCCCCGTGGCCCAGGCCATCGGCTTCGGTCGAGTCTCGGGCTCCGTGGTCCTCGGGCAGTCACTCGACCTTCCCGTCCCCTTGCACCTGGACCCCGGTGAACGCCTGGGTCCCGAGTGCGTCTCGGCAGAAGTCGCCGCCGGGGAAAGCCGCTTCGGGCAAGACCAGGTCCGGGTGAGGCTGGAGCCCTCGAAGGCCACCGGAGCCACCGAGTCCGACTGGATTGCCCGCATCACCACCCGCTCCGCCATCGTCGAGCCGGTGATCGAAGTCTCCCTCACGGTCGGTTGCGAGCGCCGCTTTTCGCGCCGCTTCACCGCGTTTGCCGATCCCCCTTCGTCCAACGCGCCGGCGGTTGCGACGCAGCCTTCCCGTGCGCCGGGCGCGGTTCCGCTGGTAGCCGCGGAAGGCGGTGAGACCGCGGAGGCGCCGGCCTTGGCACGCGCTCCCCGGAATGCCACGCCAGCGTCACAACGCCGACCAGCGCGCACGGCAGCGGCGCCATCGACGCCGTCTGCCCCGCGCGCACGCGCACGGGCTGCGGCCCAGTCGCCGGTGGTGGGCCGGCAAGCCCCAGCGGCGGGCAACCGGCTGCTGCTGGAGCCGAGTGCGCCGCGCCTGAAGCTCGACCTCGAGGATCCGGTCTTCATGCCGCCGGTCCGCGTGGGCGATCCCGAGGCGACCGCCTCGGCGGCCGGCGGGTCAGCCGAATCACCCGCGGCAGCCGCGGATGCCGGCCGCGTGCAGGCGCTGGAGAAATCCCTGGCCGACCTGCGACGCGAAGGCGCCGCCGATCGCGAGCGCGCCGCTGCACTGCAGGTCCGCCTGGGTGAAGCCGAACGCCGCGAGCGGGCGGTGCCGTGGCTGGCCAGCGTGCTCGCGCTGGCCCTGCTGGTGGCCGGCTGGCTGACGCTGCGCCTTCGTCGCCAGCAGGCGGCGGATTCCGCGCGGTGGTGGACGCCTGAGGCCATCCCCTCGCCGGCACCGGTATCGTCGAACCCTCCCGACCTGCAGTCGCCGCATGATTGGCGCCCGGCCGAGGCCCCCGCGCCGTCGGGCTTCGCCGACCTGGTGTCCGAAGCCACGGCGCCCTTGCCGGTTGCCCTGTCCATCGAGCGTGATGGCAGCCCGCAGGCGAAGACCCCGGCGGAAAAGCCGTACGAGCGGACGACGGCATTCGGCGGTCCGCCGGTGATGGTGCTGGATCCGTCGGCGGATGGCGCGGCTGTGCGCGAGGTGTCCGTCGAAGAACTGCTGGACCTGGAGCAGCAGGCCGACTTCTTCATTGCACTGGGCCAGGAGGACGCGGCGATCGACCTGCTGATGTCGCACCTGCGCAGCACGGGTGGCCTTAGCCCCCTGCCGTACACCAAGCTGCTCGAGATCTATCGCCGCCAGGGCGACCGCGATGCCTTCGAGCGCATCCGCGCCCGCTTCAACCGGCGCTTCAACGCCTATGCGCCGGACTGGGAGGCCGGGCCGATGAGCGGCCGCGTGCTCGAGGAGTATCCGCAGGCCGTCCAGGAGCTGCAGGCCCGATGGGCCGAGCCGCTGGATGCCATGGCGGTGCTCGAAGCCATGCTCTTCCGCAAGGATCCCGCTTACGAGCTGTTCGACCTGCCCGCCTACAAGGACGTGCTGCTGCTGTACGCCATTGCGCGAGACCTGTGGCAGCAAGGCGGCGCCCTCCTGCCGGCCGTCGACGTGCTGCTGCCCTTGGGCGACGAGCCCGCGGCGCACGCCGTGGGGCCCGATACGCAGCACGGGCTCGCCTGAGGCGGAACTACAGTCGTCTCAGTCTTCTAAGCGCTTCGTCCAGCGTCGCCTCGGTCTTGGCGAAACAGAAGCGGGCCAGCGGCCGCTGCGGCGGATCGGCATAGAAGGCCGACAAGGGGATCGCCGCCACGCCGACCTCTTTCGTCAGCCAATCGCAGAACGCGTGGTCCGGCAGGCTGCTGATGCGGCTGTAGTCCACGCACTGAAAGTAGCTGCCGGCACAGGGCAGGAGCTCGAATCGCGTCCCGGCCAGGCCTTCACGGAAACGGTCGCGCTTGCGCTGGTAAAAGCCGGAGAGGCCTTCGTATCGCGAAGGCTCCGCCAGCCATGCCGCCAGTCCGTGCTGCATCGGCGAGTTGACGGTGAAGACGTTGAACTGGTGCACCTTGCGGAACTCGGCCATGAGCGCCGCCGGCGCCGCCACGTGACCGACCTTCCAGCCGGTCACGTGGTAGGTCTTTCCGAAGCTCGAGATCACCATGCTCCGCTCGGCCAGGCCGGGCTCGCTGCTCACGCTGACGTGCCGCTGGCCATCGAAGACCATGTGCTCGTAGACCTCGTCCGAGATCACCAGCAGCTTGGTCGGCCGCAGCAGTTCAGCCAGGGCCCTGAGGTCCGCCGCGGGCCAGACGGTGCCCGTCGGGTTGTGCGGCGTGTTGACGATCAGCGCCCGCGTTCGCGGCGTGATGGCCTCCTGCAGTCGGGCGAAATCGATCCGGAAGTCGGCCGGGTTCAGGGGCACCCTCACGATCCGTCCACCCGCCAACGTGATGGCCGGGCCGTAGCTGTCGTAGCAGGGCTCGAGCACGATCACTTCGTCGCCCGGATGCACGAAGGCCAGCACCGCCGTCAGGATCGCCTGCGTGGCGCCGGCGGTGACGGTGATCTCGCTGTCGGGGTCATAGCGGCGACCGTAGATGCGCTCGATCTTGGCGGAAAGCGCCTGACGCAGCGCCGGCACGCCGGGCATCGGGGGGTATTGGTTGTGACCCGCGCGCATGGCCGCCGTCACCGCGTCGACCAGGCCCGGGTCGCAGTCGAAGTCCGGGAATCCCTGCCCGAGGTTGACGGCCGCGTGCTTCGCCGCCAAGGCCGACATGACACTGAAGATGGTCGTGCCGACCTCGGGCAATCGGCTCGTCAGGGCCGGCGGTTCGGTGGCTCCAGTGACTGCCTGGAGGCCCGGTGTCGAAGACGTCTCGGGGGGCGTCGTTCTAAAGCTCATAGTCTTCTCCAGCGCCGCCCATGGCGCGTTCGATCAGCGTGCGGGAAAGGCGGTCCGACAGCAGCTCGGCGAAGGTCAGGACGAAGCTGCGCAGGTAGGCGCCGCGCCGGAAGGCAACGCGGGCGGTGTTGCTGCCGAACAGGTGGCCGGCGGGTTTCCACACCAGGTCGGCGTCATTGCCGCCTTCCCTCATCGCCATCTCGGCGATGATGCCCACGCCCAGGCCGCTGCGGACGTAAGTCTTGATGACGTCCGAATCGATGGCTTCGAGGGCGATGTTGGGCTTGAGGTGGCGCAGGGCGAAGGCCTGGTCGACGCGTCGGCGCCCGGCGAAGGCGGGCTGGTACGAGATCAGCGGCTCCTCGGCCAGCTGCTCCAGCGTGGGCCGGTCGACCAGGGCCAGGGGATGGTCCGCCGACACCACGATCACGTGCTGCCACTCGTAGCAGGGCAGGGTGACCAGCTCGTCGTAGTCGGCGAGCGATTCGGTGGCCAGCCCGATGTCCGCGGTGTCGGCCAGCAGCATCTGCGCCACCTGCTCGGGCGTGCCCTGGTGGAGGCTGACCTGAACCTTGGGGAAACGCTTGCGCAGCATGGCGACCGGGCCAGGCAGCACGTATCGCGCCTGCGTGTGCGTGGTGGCGATGGACAGCCGGCCCGAATCCTGTTTGGAGAACTCCTCGCCGATGCGCTTGAGGTTCGCCACTTCGCGCAGGATGACCTCCACCGAGCGCAGGACTTGCTGGCCCGGCTCGGTGACGCGCTTCAGGCGCTTGCCGTGGCGCACGAAGATGTCGACGCCGAGCTCTTCCTCCAGTTCGAGGATGGCCTTGGAGATGCCCGGTTGGGAGGTGTAGAGGGCCTTGGCGGTCTCGGTGAGGTTCAGGTTGCGGCGGACGGCTTCCTGCACGAAACGGAACTGGTGCAGGTTCATCCCCGCTCCTCCATCGTTTGCACGGCCAGCCGTGCGAGGGCTTCGATCAGGATGTCGGATTCGCCGGCGGCCGGGCGCAGCGTCCATCGGACCGCAGGGTGCGTGGCGCGCAGTCTTTCGACGCGATCGGGCAGGTCTTTGCGGACATGCCCGCCGGCGCCCAGGAACAGGGGCAGGATCTCCACTTCGCGGCAGCCGCCGGTGGCGAGCGCAGCGCCGGCGGCATCGAGGTCGGGCGAGAGGAACTCGAGGTAGGCCGGCGAAACCGCCCAATCCGGCCTCAGCGCACGCACGCGTGCGGCCACGCGCTCGAAGGGCTCGGCCCAGCGAGGGTCGCGTGCACCGTGGGCGAAAAGAATCAGTCCTTGGCTCGGCATGGGCTCAACGGTAGCGCACCAGCCAGCCGAACGCCGCCAGAGACATCAGCAGGTACAGCAGGCTGGGCAGCGCCGAGGCCAGCCAGGGGGTCCAGTCACGCAGCAGGCCCAGGTGCCCGACCACGTTGTTCAGCAGGACGAAGCTGATGCCCAGCATGATGCCGCCGAAGACCTTCAGGCTGATGCCACCGGCGCGGGCATGCAGGTAGGCGAAGGGCAGGGCGAGGGCCACCATCACTATGCAGGCGAAAGGATAGAAGGCGCGGCGCCAGAACTGCAGCTCGTAGCGCTGGGCCGCCTGCTCCTGGTGCTGCAGATGCCGGCTGTAGCGCCACAGGTCCACGGTCGACATGCTGCGGATGGGCGAGATGGCGGCGGCGACGACGTTCTCCTGCAGTGTCGTCGGCCAGTCGAGGCGGTCGACGTGGCGTTCGACGATGGCGCCCTGGCCCTCGGCCGGCCAGTCGGTGACCCGCACGTCCTGCAGCCTCCAGACGGACTGACCGTCCGCACGGACGGCGCGCGCGGTGGCGGCCTGCAGGCGCCGCACGAGCACGCCGTCGGCATCGTGCTCGAAGACGCGTATGCCGCGCATCTCGCCCTTCGCGTCCGTGCCCTGGACGTTGATCGAGAGGCTGCGCTCTTCGGCGCCTTCGCCACGCCTTTCCTTCAGCCAGGCCCCTGTGCGGCCCAGGGCCTGGCCCCCTCGAAACCGGGCCTTGAGCGACGTCGCCTGCTGTTCACCCAGCGGCGCGACGTACTCGCCGACCAGATAGGTGATCACCCCCATGGCCACGCCGAGCGTCAACAACAGCTGCAGCGCTCGACCCGGCCCCAGGCCGCCGGTGCGCAGGATCGTGAACTCCGACGACTGCGCCAGGCGCGCCATGGCGTAGATGGTGCCGATGAGGACCGCGATCGGGAACAATTCGTAGAAGCGCCCGGGCAGTTCGAGCAGCGCCGAGAGCACCGCGAACCAGACCGTGTAGCCCTGGCGGCCGACGCTCTCGAGCTCCTCCAGGAAATCGATGAAGAAGAACAGCGACAGGAAGGCGATCGCCACGAAGACGACCGACCAGATCACATCCCGGTAGAGCAGGCGCCGGACGGTCCTCATGCCTTGGCTCCGGCGGCTTCGGCCGGGCGGCGCGCAGCCCCTGGGCGAGGGATGGACGTGGCATGGTCGCGCCACCAGATCAGCATCAGTGCCACGCCGAACGCCATGCCGTGCAAGCCGACCAGCGCCGCGCCCATGCCCAGCCGGCCGGCGGCGACCCATGCCTGGCTCAGGTTGATGAGGTTGTAGTAGACGACGAAGGCGAGCAGCGCGAACAGCAGGTTCCAGTTGCTGGCACGCCGCGGGTTGCTGGCCGACAGGCCTATGCCCAGCAACACCAGGTTGGCGGCGCCGAACAGCAGGCCGAGGCGCCAGGTCAGCTCGGCCTGGTTTCGAGGCTGCGGATCGTTCAGCAGCGCGGTCGTCGTCATCGCCTTCGGCGGCGCGACGTCCGTCACCCGGGCCTTGCCGGGGTCGACGAGCATGCGCAGGTGCTCGAAGCTCAGCCGTGCGTGTTCGCCGGTCTCGTTGTTCTGCTCGCTGCGGTGGCCGGTGTCGAGCACGAGCAGACGGTCGTCACCTTCGGTCTCGATGCGGCCGGCGCGGGCGGTGGTCACGCTCTCGCGGGCCTGGCTGCGGGCCAGCAGGAACACATTGCGGCCCACCCCCGGCTCGGTTTCGTTGCCGGCCCGCTCGATGAAGAAGACCCGGCTGCCATCGGCCGAAGACTGGAAGCTCCCCGGCGCCACCCGGGACAGGTCCGAGCGCTGCTCGTAGGCCACCCTCAGCTCGGTGGTCTTCTGGTTGCCCCAGGGCCAGACCAGCAGCGCGAGCAGCCCCACCACCAGCAGCACGGGCGAGCCCGCGCGCAGCACCGGCCGCACGAAGCGCGCTAGGCCGACACCGCTGCTGAACCAGATCGCCATCTCGCTGTCGCGGTACATGCGGCCCAGGCTGATCACGGTGGCGATGAACAGGGACAGTGCCAGCATCATCGGCAACTGGCCGAGCGCGGTGTACCCGAGCAGCAGCACCACGTCCTGCGGTGCCACGGCGCCATTGGCTGCAAGCCCCAGCGTGCGGATCAGCATCATCGTGAGCACGATGGTCAGGATCACGACGAGGGTCGCACCAAAACTGCGCGCCAACTCCTTGCGGACAGTCGAATCGAATAACATCAAACGTTCACATCCAAGAGAGACGGATTATGAACTTTCAAGCTCTTGCGACCCCGGCCGGCGGCCTTGGCAGCGTGGTGGCGGATGCGCTCGTGGTGGTGGTGCCCGCGGATGGCCAGGCCGCGGTGGGCGACCAGGCGCTGGATGCGGCGGTCTCCGGTGCGGTCAAGAGCGGCGACTTCGAGCGCAAGGCCGGACGCACGCTCTACCTGCACGGGGTCGAGGGCTTGAAGAGCGCGCGTGTCGTGCTTTCCGCCTCCAAGGATGGCTCCGCCAAGGCCTTCAGGTCTGCGGTATCGCAGGCCCTGGCGCTGCTCAAGGGCCGCTCCGTCAAGCATCTCGCCGTCGCCCTGGCAGGCGACGCCTGGACCGCTGCCCATGCCGAGGCCCTCGCGCTGGCCGTCGAGCAGGCGGGCTACGTCTATCGCCACACCAAGCCGAGCGCCGAGGCGGTCGCCATGCCCGCGAAAGTCTCGCTGGTGACCGACAAGTCGGGCCTGGCCCAGGCGCGCCAGGGCCTGGCGCAGGGACAGGCCATCGCCTCCGGCGTCGGGTTCGCCCGCGAGCTTGCCAACCGGCCCGCCAATGTCTGCACGCCCACGTTCCTGGGCGACGAGGCCAAGCGGCTCGGCAAGGAATTCGGTCTCGACGTGCAGGTGCTGGACCGGAAGGCCATCGAGAAGCTCGGCATGGGCTCGTTCCTGTCCGTGACCAACGGCTCCGAAGAGCCGCCGCGCTTCATCGTCATGCAGTACCGCGGCGCCGGCAAGAAGGACGCGCCGGTGGTGCTGGTCGGCAAGGGCATCACCTTCGACACCGGCGGCATCTCGATCAAGCCGGCGGCCGAAATGGACGAGATGAAGTTCGACATGGGCGGCGCGGCCAGCGTCTTCGGCACCATGCGCGCCGTGGGCGAGATCAAGCCCAAGGTCAACGTCGTGGGCATCGTGCCTGCTTGCGAGAACATGCCCAGCGGCCGGGCCACCAAGCCGGGCGATGTCGTCACCAGCATGTCCGGCCAGACCATCGAGATCCTGAACACCGACGCCGAGGGGCGGCTGATCCTGTGCGATGCGCTGACCTACGCCGAGCGCTTCAAGCCGGCGGCCGTGGTGGACATCGCGACCCTGACCGGCGCCTGCGTCATCGCGCTCGGCCATCACCATGCAGGCTTGTTCTCGCCGGATGACGCCCTCGCCGACGAGCTGATAGCCGCCTCGCGCCGCGCCGACGATCCCTGCTGGCGCATGCCGCTGGACGAGGAGTACGACGAGGCCCTGAAGAGCAACTTCGCCGACATGGCCAACGTGGGCTCGCGTGCCGGCGGTGCCATCACCGCAGCCAAGTTCCTGCAGCGCTACACGAAGGCTTTCCCCTGGGCGCACCTGGACGTGGCGGGCGTGGCCTACAAGGGCGGCGCCAACAAGGGGTCCACCGGCCGGCCTGTCGGACTGTTGACGCACTTCGTGCTGTCGCGCGCCGGGCGCAAGGCCTGACGGCACGCCTGGCCCGTGGCGGAGGTCGTCTTCTTCACCGGTGTGGTCGACCTGCTCGACTTCACTGGCCGGCTGCTGCGCAAGAAGCAGCGAGAAGGCGAGCGCGTCGCGGTCTACGGGCCGATGCCGCTGCTGCAGCGGCTGGATCAATCGCTCTGGGTCGCCGATCCGCAGGACTTCACACCGCACGTGCTACTGCGTCCCGGCGGCTCGTTGCCCCCAGCGCAGGTGCGTGAGCGCACCTTGCTCTGGCTCCTGGCCGAGCAGCAGCCCGCCCTGGGCTGCGACACCGCCATCAACCTGGGCCGAGACGACCTGGACCTTGCTGGCGTTCATCAACGAGTGGCCGAGGTGGTCTCCACCGATCCGGTCGGGACGGCCGAGGGCCGTGCGCGCTGGAAGCGCTACGAAGCCGCCGGCCATCGCCTGCAGCATCACCCGCAGCGCTGAGCGGGGCCGGTCATCCGCCACTCGCCTTGCGACGTTCAAGGCGGGCAGTCCCGCGTCCCGACACGACGCGGGCTCGGGTTGTCCCGGGGCCCGTTCTCGATAGGGGCGCGCATTGTTTTGGAGTATCGTGTCTCGCCCGTTGAGAGCACTTCAACCCATGTTTTCTCAACACATCCATACCGGAGGTTCTTACCTATGCAAGTCAAACTGAATGTGGTCGTTGCGGCTGCGGCTGCCTTGTTGGCCGGCTCGCTCCACGCACAGGAGCTGGTGGTCAAGATCGGCCACGTCGGCCCGACCAGCGGCCCGATCGCGCACTTGGGCAAGGACAACGAGAACGGCGCGCGCATGGCCATCGACGAGCTGAACGCCAAGGGCGTGACGATCGGCGGCAAGAAGGCCAAGTTCGAGCTGCTGGCCGAAGACGATGCGGGGGACCCCAAGCAAGGCACGGCCGCGGCGCAGAAGCTGGTGGACTCCAAGGTCAACGGCGTGGTGGGCCACCTGAACTCGGGCACCTCCATCCCGGCCTCCAAGGTGTACTCCGACGCGGGCATCCCGCAGATCAGCCCCTCGGCCACGAACCCCAAGTTCACCCGCCAGGGCTTCAAGACCACCTTCCGGGTGGTGGCTGACGACGTGCACCTGGGCGGCACGCTCGGCAAGTACGCGGTCACCGAGCTCAAGGGCAAGACGATCGCCGTGATCGACGACCGCACCGCTTACGGCCAGGGTGTGGCCGACGAGTTCGAGAAGGGTGTCAAGGGTGCCGGCGGCTCGGTCGCCAAGCGCGAGTTCACCAACGACAAGGCGACGGACTTCACCGCCATCCTGACCAGCATCAAGGCCGCCAAGCCCGACGTGGTCTTCTACGGCGGCATGGACGCGGTGGCTGGCCCGATGATCCGCCAGATGAAGCAGCTGGGCATCACGGCCAAGTTCATGGGCGGCGACGGCATCTGCTCGGGCGAGCTGCCCAAGCTGGCCGCTGGCGCCATGGCCGACGGCCAGGTGGTGTGCGCCGAGGCCGGTGGCGTCGAAGGTGCGCAGAAGACGGCGATGGACAAGTTCAAGGTCGACTTCAAGAAGAAGTTCAACGCCGACGTGCAGATCTACGCCCCGTATGTCTACGACGCCACGATGGTGATGGTCGACGCGATGGTCAAGGCCGGTTCGGCTGACCCCAAGGTCTACCTGCCTGCCCTGGCCAAGACCTCCGGCTACAAGGGCGTGACCGGGACCATCTCGTTCGACGAGAAGGGCGACATCAAGAACGGCGCCCTGACCCTGTACACGTACAAGGGCGGCAACCGCGAGCAGATCGCCGTGGTGCGCTGACCCGGGCGATACCCCGATCGAAAGGCCCTGCGATGCAGGGCCTTTTTTTTGGGTGCGCCCGGCAGGGCGCACTTACTTGGAGGTGCAAGTCCTCTCCTCACCCGGCAAGGGGAAGAGGTAGCCGAACGGCAAGGGTGTTGCGGGTGACTGCAAATCCGAAGGAAGCCGAAGG
>NZ_JBPZHD010000007.1:0-441992 GCF_051857595.1 Ideonella flava | reverse complement strand
GCAGGATTCAAGATCTCCCCGGGTATTGCGCACTCACCTTCACGCTTATGCCTGTCGGATCTACGTCGTTGCGTCCCGTGCAAGTACCGGGCTTCGACGATATGGGCCGCCTCACCCCGCAACGCCGCCTCGTATCCGCTTCCTGTTCGTCAGGCCAGCGCTTTGCCTTCGGCTTCCTTCGGATTTGCAGTCACCCGCAACACCCTTGCCGTTCGGCTACCTCTTCCCCTTGCCGGGTGAGGAGAGGACTTGCACCTCCAAGTAAGTGCGCCCTGCCGGGCGCACCCATGAAAAAGGGCAGGCCGCTTGCGCGGCCTGCCCTGCCCAACGACGTTCTGAACGGACCCGATCAATCAGCCTGCTTGCGCAGGAAAGCCGGGATCTCGATTTCGTCCATGCCGTTGCTGGACAGCGCCTCCACCTTGGCCGCGGCCTGGGTGCGGCCGGTGCGCCACACGCTGGGCGTGGCGAGCTGGCTGTAGTCCTGCTGCGGCACGGCGGCGCCCGTGGCATGGGAGGCACCGAGGGGCGCGGCGCCCTGGACCGGGTTGTTCAGCAGCGGCAGGTTGTCGGTGCCCGTGCGCAGGTGGGTCTGCGTCTGCACCACCGTCAGCGGGGCCTGCGCGCGGCGCGAGGAGGACAGGCCGGTGGCGATCACCGTCACGCGCAGCTGGTCGCCCAGCGAGTCGTCGTAGGCGGTGCCGTAGATCACGTGCGCATCCTCCGCGGCGTAACGGCGGATGGTGTTCATCGCGTTCTTGCTCTCGGCCAGCTTGAAGGTCGAGCGGGCCGCGGCGATCAGCACCAGCACGCCGCGCGCGCCGGACAGGTCGATGCCCTCCAGCAGCGGGCAGGCCACCGCCGCTTCGGCCGCCTTGTGGGCGCGGTCGGGGCCGCCGGCCATCGCGGTGCCCATCATCGCCTTGCCGGGCTCGCTCATCACCGTCTTCACGTCCTCGAAGTCGACGTTCACGAGACCCGGGATGTGGATGATGTCGCTGATGCCGCCCACCGCGTTCTTCAGCACGTCGTTGGCGTGCGCGAAGGCCTGGTCCTGGGTGACGTCGTCGCCCAGCACCTCGAGCAGCTTCTCGTTGAGCACCACGATCAGCGAATCGACGTTGGCCTCGAGCTCCATCACGCCGGCATCGGCCTGCTTGCTGCGGCGGCCGCCCTCGAAGTCGAAGGGCTTGGTCACCACACCGACGGTGAGGATGCCCATGTCCTTGGCGACCCGCGCGATCACCGGTGCCGCGCCGGTGCCCGTGCCGCCGCCCATGCCAGCGGTGATGAAGAGCATGTGGGCACCCTCGATCGCCTGGCGGATGCGGGCTTCGGCCTCCTCGGCGGCCGACTTGCCGACCTCGGGCTTGGAGCCCGCTCCCAGGCCGGTGGAGCCCAGCTGCACCAGCTGGGCCGCCGCGCTGCGGTTGAGCGCCTGCGCATCGGTGTTGGCGCAGATGAACTCCACCCCTTGCACCCCTTGCGAAATCATGTGCTCGACGGCGTTGCCGCCGCCCCCGCCGACGCCGATCACCTTGATCTGCGTTCCTTGGTCGAATTCTTCGATCATCTCGATGGGCATATGAACCTCCGTCGTCGTTGCAGTTGCCGTACTTGCTTGCCTTGAACTACCGAACTGGCGGCCCCGTCTTCGAGGCTCTTCGTTCTGCTAGTCCTCACTAGAACTCACTAGAAATTTCCCAACAGCCAATCCTTGGCCTTGCCGAACATGGTCTTGACCGAGCCCGCCTGCTGCGCCGCCTTGTGGCCGCGTGTGTGGGCGATCCGGGCCTCCTCCAGCAGGCCCATCACGGTGGCCGACCGCGGGTTGGCCACCATGTCGAACAGCGCTCCCGAGTAGGTGGGCAGGCCCTTGCGCACGGGCTTGAGGAAGATGTCCTCGCCCAGCTCCACCATGCCCGGCATCACCGCCGTGCCGCCGGTGATCACGATGCCGGAGGACAGCAGCTCCTCGTAGCCGGAATCGCGGATCACCTGGTGCACCAGCGAATAGATTTCTTCCACCCGCGGCTCGATCACGCCGGCCAGCGCCTGGCGGCTGAGCATGCGCGGCACGCGGTCGCCCAGGCCCGGCACCTCGACCTGCTCGCCCGGGTCGGCCAGCAGCTGCTTGGCCACGCCGTACTCGACCTTGATCTCCTCGGCATCCTTGGTCGGCGTGCGCAGCGCCATCGCGATGTCGCTGGTGATCAAGTCGCCGGCGATGGGGATGACTGCGGTATGGCGGATGGAGCCGCCGGTGAAGATCGCGACGTCCGTCGTGCCGGCGCCGATGTCGACGACCGCCACGCCGAGATCCTTCTCGTCGTCGGTGAGCACGGCCGAGGCTGACGCGGTGGGCGACAGGCACAGCTGGTCCACCTCCAGCCCGCAGCGGCGCACGCACTTGAGGATGTTCTCGGCGGCGCTCTGGGCGCCGGTGGCGATGTGCACCTTGACCTCGAGCCGGCTGCCGCTCATGCCGATCGGCTCCTTGACCTCGTGGCCGTCGATCACGAACTCCTGCGACTCGACCAGCAGCAGGCGCTGGTCGTTCGGGATGTTGATCGCCTTGGCCGTCTCGATCACGCGGGCCACGTCAACCGGCGTCACTTCGCGGTTGTCGCGCACGATCACCATGCCGGTGGAGTTCTGGCCGCGGATGTGGCTGCCGGTGATGCCGGTGTAGACGCGCTCGATCTTGCAGGCGGCCATCATCTCGGCCTCCTTCAGCGCCTGCTGGATGGACTGCACGGTGGCGTCGATGTTGACCACCACGCCGCGCTTCAATCCATGCGAGGCGGCCACGCCCAGCCCCGCCACGCGCAGGTCGCCATCGGGCATGACCTCGGCGACCACCGCCATCACCTTGGCGGTGCCGATGTCGAGTCCGACGACGAGATCCTTGTAGTCCTTGGCCATCTTGTTGCGATCCCTCAGTCTGTCGATTCGCTCGCCGCGGCCGGGGCGAGCGGGCCCTTCAGCCGCAGCGCGTAACCGTCGGCGTGACGCAGGTCCGCGCGGTCCCAGCCGCGGCGCTGGCGGGCGGCGACCTGGGTCACCGTGCGCACGAATCGCGCCGTGCGGGCCATCACCTCGTCATCCGTGCCGCGGCCGAGCTCCAGCTCGGCGCCGTTGTCCAGTTCCACCTGCCAGGAGCCGCGGCCGGACAGCGCCACGCGCGTGGGCGCCACATCCAGCGGCTTGAGCAGCGGCAACAGGCGCCGGTACATCGCCAGGATGGCGGCCGCCGACTCGTCGTCGCGCCCGGAAAACTCGGGCAGGTCGTCGTCGTCCACATCGCCCAGGTTGGCCTCGAAGACCTCGCCGTAGGAGTTGACGAGCCGGTCGTTGCCCTCGTCGCCCTTCCACACCGCCACCGGGTGGTGCTCTTCCATCTTCACCACCAGGCGATTCGGGAACACGCGCTGCACGACGACGTGGCGCACCCACGGCACGCTCTCGAACGCGCGACGTGCGGCCTGCAGGTCCAGCGTGAAGTAGTTGCCCGCCAGACGCGGCGCCGCATTGGCACGGATGGTGGCGGCGCTGTTGCGCGTGACCTCGCCTTCGAGCCGGATGGAGCGGAAGGCGAACACCGGCTGGCGCGCGACCCAGGCCGCGCCCGCGGCCAGCAGTACCGCACCGGCGAGCGCGACGATTGCCACGGCAGTGGCGTTCATCATGCGCACGTCGGGAGGCAGGCTGCTGGCGGCGGTGGCCATCTCGATCACACCTCGTCCCGGCGATGCTGGACGGCGCTGTCGAGCGTGGCGCCGGCCAGCAGGTACAGGCACAGCTGCTCGTAATCCATGCCCGTCGACGCCGCCGACTTGGGCACCAGCGAATGGCTCGTCATGCCCGGCGAGGTGTTCATCTCGAGCAGGAAGGGCTGGCGGTCGCTGGCGCGGATCATCAGGTCCGCGCGGCCCCAGCCGCGGCAGCCGAGCAGGCGATAGGACTCGACGACGAGCCGCTGGATCTCTCGCTCCTCGGCCTCGGGCAGGCCGCTCGGCACCACGTACACCGTCTCGTCGGAGACGTACTTGTGCTCGTAGTCGTAGTTGCCGTCGGGGGCGACGATGCGGATCACCGGCAGCGCGGTGGCAGAAGCGCCCTCACCCAGCACGGGGCAGGTGACCTCTTCGCCGACGATGAACTCTTCGCACAGCACGTCGGAATCGAATTGTGCGGCGAGGGTCACCGCTTCCATCATCCCGGAATACCCGGCCACCTTGCTGACACCGAAGGATGACCCCTCGCGCGCCGGCTTGACGATCAACGGCAAGCCGAGGTCGTCGGGCACGCAGCGCACGATCTCGCGGCCGTGCTCGCCGGCGCCCAGCAGCTTCCAACGCGGCGTGGGCAACCCGGCGAAGGCCCAGATACGCTTGGTCATCACCTTGTCCATCGCGATGGCCGAGGCCATCACGCCGGAGCCGGTGTAGGGGATGCCCAGCAGCTCGAGCGCACCCTGCACCGTGCCGTCTTCGCCATGGCGGCCATGCAGCGCGATGAAGCAGCGGGCGAAGCCTTCGGTCTTCAGCTCGGTCAACGCCCGCTCGGACGGATCGAAGGCATGCGCATCGACACCTTGCGAGCGCAGTGCAGCCAGCACGCCATGGCCCGACATGAACGAGACCGGGCGCTCGGCGGAGTCCCCGCCCATCAGCACCGCCACCTTGCCCAGGCTTTTCACATCGATCGCGCTCATGCCGCACTCCCCGCCATCTCGGCCACCTGCGCCGGCACACCGCCGATCGAGCCGGCGCCCATCGAGATCACCACGTCGCCGTCCTTGGCGAAGCCGCAGATCTCGGCGGGCAGCTCGGCCACCTCGTCTACGAACACCGGATCGACCTTGCCGGCCACGCGCAGCGCACGCACCAGGGCGCGGCCGTCGGCGGCGACGATGGGTGACTCACCCGCGGCGTAGACCTCGGTCAGCAGCACGGCGTCGGCTTGCCCCATCACCTTCACGAAATCCTCGAAGCAATCCCGGGTGCGGGTGTACCGGTGCGGCTGGAACGCCAGCACCAGGCGGCGGCCCGGGAAGGCTCCGCGCGCGGCGGCCAGCACCGCGGCCATCTCGACCGGGTGGTGCCCGTAATCGTCGATCAGCGTGAAGCGGCCGCCCTCCTTCGCGGCGAGCTCGCCATAGCGCTGGAAGCGCCGGCCGACGCCGTCGAACTTCGCCAGGGCCGTGACGATGGGGGCATCTGCCAGCTCGAGCTCGGTCGCCACGGCGATCGCTGCCAGCGCGTTGCGCACGTTGTGCTCGCCCGGCAGGTTGAGCGTGATGTCCAGGTCCGGCATCGCGACGCCGTTGCGGCGCTTGCAGGTGAAGCGCATTTGGCCTCCGACCAACGCCTGCACGTGGACCGCACGCACCTGCACATCCTCGCTGAATCCATAGCTGACGACCGGCCGCGAGACCATGGGCACGATGCTCTTCACGCCGGGGTCGTCGGCGCAGACGATGGCCGAGCCGTAGAACGGCATGCGGTGCAGGAAGTCGACGAAGGCGCCCTTGAGCCGCGCGAAGTCGTGGCCGTAGGTGTCCATGTGGTCGGCGTCGATGTTGGTGACGACCGACAGGACGGGCATGAGGTTCAGGAACGAGGCGTCCGACTCGTCGGCCTCGACGACGATGTACTCGCCCGAGCCCAGGCGCGAGTTGGCGCCGGCCGAGTTGAGCTTGCCGCCGATGACGAAGGTCGGATCGACGCCGGCCTCGGCCAGCACGCTGGTCACCAGCGAAGTGGTGGTCGTCTTGCCGTGGGTGCCTGCGATCGCGATGCCCTTCTTCAGGCGCATCAGCTCGGCCAGCATCACCGCCCGCGGCACCACCGGGATGCGCCGGGTGCGGGCGGCGATCACCTCCGGGTTGTCGCCCCGGACCGCGGTGGAGATCACCACCGCCTGCGCACCGTCGATGTACGAGGCTTCGTGGCCGTGGTGCACCCGGATGCCCAGCCCCGCCAGGCGCCGGGTGGTGGCGGTGTCGGATTGGTCCGAGCCCGAGACGGCGTAGCCCAGGTTGTGCAGGATCTCGGCGATGCCGCTCATGCCGGCGCCGCCCACGCCGACGAAATGGATATGCTTGACGGCGTGCTTCATGCTCCGCCCTCCACGGCATGCCGACCCTTCGTCGGCTTGCCCAGGTTCTCGACGAAGTGGGCCATGTGCTTGACGGCGTGCTTCACGCTTTCGCAGGGCCGCCCCAAGGAAGCGAGCCCCCTCGGGGGGTGGTGAAGCAGCGAAGCTGCAAGCCTGGGGGTCGTCATGTCTCCACCAGCCTTTCGATCTCATCGGCCACCTTTGCGGCCGCGTGCGGGCGCGCCAGGGCCTTGGCCTTCTGGGCCATGGTCATCAGCTGCCGGCGGTTCACTCGCTGCAGCGCCTCGGCCAGCTTCTGCGGCGTCAGCTCCTTCTGCGGCAGGTGGATGGCGGCGCCGCGCTCGGCCATCCAGGCCGCGTTGTCGCGCTGGTGGGCGGTCGTGCTCACCACCAGCGGCACGAGGACACTGGCCACGCCCGCGGCGCACAGCTCGCTCACCGTGATCGCGCCGGCGCGGCAGACGATCACGTCGCAGTGGCCGAGGCAGTTGGCCATGTCGTCGATGAAGGGCTGGACCTCGGCCTGCACGCCCAGCGTGGCATAGCGCCCGCGGACTTCGTCGAGGTGAGCCGTTCCGGTCTGGTGCATCACCAGCGGCCGCTGTTCGGCGGGCATCTGCGCCAGCGCCGCCGGCACCATCTCGTTGAGCACCCTGGCGCCCAGGCTGCCGCCGACCACGAGCAGGCGCAGCGGGCCCTCGCGGCCTTCGAAGCGCACCTCGGGCGGCGGCATGGATTCGATTTCGGCGCGGACGGGGTTGCCGGTGACCAGCCCATGCTTGACCTTGCCCACCGCCGGCCCGTCGAAACCGAAGGCCACCTTGTCGGCCACGGGCAAGAGCGCCTTGTTCGACAGCAGCAGGCCCGCGTCCGCATTGACGAGCATCAGCGGCTTGCCCAGCAGCGAAGCCATCATGCCGCCCGGGAAGCACACGTAGCCGCCCATGCCCAGCACCGCATCGGCGGAGCGCTTGCGCAGGATGCGCGCCGAATCCCAGAAGGCCTTGAGCAGGCGCAGGCCGCCGAACATCGTCTGCACGAAGTTCTTGCCGCGCAGCCCGCTGAAGGCCAGCCGGTCCATCGCGATGCCGGAGGGCGGCACCAGCTTGTTCTCCATGCCGCCTTCGGTGCCCAGCCAGCTCACGGCCCAGCCGCGGGATTGCATCTCGCGCGCGACGGCGAGGCCGGGGATCACGTGCCCACCGGTCCCGGCAGCCATGATGACGAGATGCCGCGTCATTGCCGCCCGCCTCTCATCATTTGTCGATTCTGGTTCCGGCCGGCCGCCGAGGCGGCCTTCACATCGCCAAGCGATGTGAGCCTGCACCGAAACAGCCAACCCGTGCGATGCACGGCGGTCATGTTGCACATGCCCGTCATGCGCGGCCTCCGCGCATGAGTTGCCTGTTTTCTTGATCCACGCGCAGCACGATGGCCAGCGCCACCAGGTTCATCAGGATCCCGGAGCCCCCGTAGCTCAGCAGCGGCAGCGTCAGCCCCTTGGTGGGCAGGAGCCCCAGGTTCACGCCCATGTTGATGAAGCTCTGGCCGCCGAACCAGATACCGATGCCCTGGGTCATCAGGCCCGCGAAGACGCGGTCCAGCGCGATCGCCTGGCGGCCGATGACGAAGATGCGGCGGGTCAGCCAGAAGAAGGCGGCGATGACCGCCAGCACGACGATGAAGCCGAGTTCCTCGCCGATCACCGCCAGCAGGAAGTCGGTGTGCGCCTCGGGCAGGTAGCTCAGCTTCTCGATCGACTGACCCAGGCCCTGGCCCAACCATTCGCCGCGGCCGAAGGCGATCAGCGAATGGGTCAGCTGGTAGGCCTTGCCCTGCGCGTACTCGGGGTTCCAGGGGTCGAGGTAGGCGAAGATGCGCTGGCGGCGGAATTCGCTGAAGGCGATCATCAGCACGAAGGCGCCCACCAGCACCATCACGCTGAGCAGGAACATGCGGCCGTTGACGCCGCCGAGGAAGAGGATGCCGAGCGCCACCGCGGCAATGACCATGAAGGCGCCCATGTCCGGCTCGGCCAGCAGCAGCACGCCCACCACCCCCAGCGCCACGGCCATAGGCCACACCGCCTTGACGAAGTTCTCCTTCACGTCCATCTTGCGGACCATGTAGCTGGCCGCGTACATGGCGATGGACAGCTTGGCCAGCTCGCTCGGCTGGAAGCTCATGATGCCCAGCGGGATCCAGCGCCGCGCCCCGTTCACGCCCTTGCCGATGAAGGGCACGAGCACGACGATCAAGGCGGCGAGCGAAGCCGCGAAAAGCCACGGCGCCCACTTCTCCCACACCGAGATCGGGATCTGCAGGGTCACCAGCGCCGCGACGAAGCCGAGGGCGATGAACATCGCCTGCCGGTTGAGGAAATAGGTCGGCGAGTAGTTGGCGAACTTCGGGTTGTCGTGCATCGCCACCGAGGCCGAATACACCATCACCAGGCCGAGCGCGAGCAGCGCGGTCACGACCCAGGCCAGAGGCTGGTCGAAGCCGGAGACGGCGCTGGGCTTGCCGCTGCCCACCGAGACCCAGTCGCGGATCGGCAGCGCCTCGGCGCGCGAGCGGGCCTTCGGCCACCAGGCGACGAGCACGGCGAAGCGCTCGCGCCAGGTGGCGGCGCGCGGGACGGCGGCGGAGGCGCCTCGGGTCATTGGGGCCCCCCACGTCGCTGCGCGCCGATCCCCCCGAGGGGGAGCGAGCGCCTACGGAGCGGCCGGGCGGCGCTCATTGGGGCCCCCCACGTCGCTGCGCGCCGATCCCCCCGAGGGGGAGCGAGCGCTTTCGGAGCGGCCGTGCAGCGCTCATTCCAGAACTTCTCCCCGCTCTACCGCGATCTCATGCACCGTGGAGGAGAACACCTCGGCGCGATGGGCGTAGTTGCGGAACATGTCCAGGCTGGCGCAAGCCGGGCTCAGCAGCACGGCATCGCCTTCATGGGCCTGGGCGAAGCACCAGCGCACGGCTTCTTCCAGCGTGGCGTGGCGCTGAAGCGGCACGCCGGTGGAGGCCAGCGCGGCCTCGATCACTTCGGCGTCGCGGCCGATGGTGGCCACCGCACGCGCGTGGCGGGCCACCGGCGCGGCCAGGGGCGAGAAGTCCTGGCCCTTGCCATCGCCACCGAGGATGACGACCAGCTTCGAACTCAGGCGATCCTCGCCCAGTCCGTTCAAGGCGGCCACGGTCGCGCCGACGTTGGTGCCCTTGCTGTCGTCCACCGCCTCGACGCCGCCGACGAAGCCGATAGGCTCCACGCGGTGCGGCTCGCCGCGGTACTCGCGCAGGCCGTGCAGCATCGGTGCCAGCGGGCGGCCGATCGCCGTGGCGAGGGCGAGCGCGGCCAAGGCATTGGAGGCGTTGTGACGGCCGCGGATGCGCAGCGCATCGGCCGGCATCAGCCGCTGCAGGTGGATCTCTTCCTCCTCGTCCTTGCGACGCTTCACGGTTTCATCAGCCGGCAGCGCGCGCACCAGCCAGGCCATGCCGGCTTCGGTCACCAGCCCGAAATCACCCGGATGCCCGGGGGCGTCCAGGCCGAAGCGGACCACCAGGCGCGACACCGCCCTCGCCGCCTTGCCCCGCCCGCCCTTGACCATCACCGGCGCGGGCACCATGGCCTCGACCATCGGGTCGTCGCGGTTGATCACCATCACGCCCTGCTGACCGAAGATGCGCGCCTTGGCGGCCGCATAGGCGGCCATGTCGCCGTGCCAGTCGAGGTGGTCCTGGGTCACGTTCAGCACCGCGGCCGCGCTCGGCTCAAAGCCCTGCACGCCATCGAGCTGGAAGCTGGACAGCTCCAGCACCCAGACCTCGGGCAGGTGCTCGAACACCGGCGCCGAAGGCGGAGGCGGAGCGAGTTGCAGTGGCGCCTCTTCTTCGGCGTTGCCACCGAGCGGCAGCTCGATCGACGCCTCGGTCACGTTGACGTCGAAGGCCAGGTCGACCCGGTCGCCGGCGCCGGTCACGTCCACCTGCACGTCCACCGAGTCGCCGGCCCCGCTGACGTCCACGGCCACGTCCACCGTGTTGGCCACCCCGCTGACATCGACCGGGACGTCGATCGAGTCCGGTGTGAGGCCAGCGGCGTCCAGCGGCATCGGGATCGTGCGGTCGTCCAGCGGCCGCGCGTCCACGAAGGCGCCGGGCAGCGTGGGCTGCTCGTCTTCTTCGTCGGCCGCGACGCGCGTGGGCTCCTGCGCGGCGGGCTCGGCCGGTGCCATATCGTGCGACGGTTCCAAGTCCAGCGAGGCCGCCAGCGTGTCCAGCATCGTCGGGCCGATGTTGCCGGCCAGGCCGACGCGCGAGCCGCTGCGCTCGACCAGCATTGCCGTCAGGGCCGTCGTGGTGGTCTTGCCGTTGGTGCCGGTGACGGCGAGCACCTTGGGCGCGTAGCCTCGCTCCGCCCGCAGGTCGGCGAGGGCGCGAGCGAAGAGATCGAGCTCGCCCTGGATGGCGAGGCCCCGCGCGCGCGCAGCCCTCAGCATCGCAGCGACGCGTTCGTCCGTGGGCGCGAGCCCCGGGCTCTTGAGCACGAGGCGCACCTCGGCGAGGTCACCGGTTCCTTCGAGACGATCGGCCGTCAGCGCGCCGCTCAGCAGCACCGCCTCCGGCACGGCCAGCGCCAGCGCGGCCGCCTGCGGCGGGTTCTCACGCGAGTCCCACACGCGCACCCGGGCGCCGAAGCGGGCGCACCAGCGCGCCATCGCGAGGCCCGAGTCGCCCAGGCCCAGCACCAGCACAGGGAGGTCTTTCAGATTCTTCATCGTCCTGCCTTGCCCTTCACCGCAGCTTCAGGCTCGCCAAGCCGACCAGGCACAGCAGCATGGTGATGATCCAGAAGCGGATCACCACCTGCGTCTCGTTCCAGCCCGACTTCTCGTAGTGGTGGTGCAGCGGGGCCATCAGGAAGATGCGCCGGCCCTCGCCGTAGCGTTTCTTGGTGTACTTGAACCAGGCCACCTGGACCATCACCGAAAGGGCCTCGATCACGAAGACACCCCCCATGACGCCGAGCAGGATCTCCTGCCGCGTGATGACGGCGATGGTGCCGAGGGCGCCGCCCAGGGCCAGCGCGCCCACGTCGCCCATGAAGACCTGCGCGGGATAGGCGTTGAACCAGAGGAAGGCCAGGCCCGCGCCGCCGATCGCCGCGCAGAAGATGAGCAGTTCGCCGGCCCCCGGGATGTAGGGGAACAGCAGGTAGCGCGAATACACCGAGTTGCCGGTCACGTACGCGAAGATGCCCAGCGTGGCCGCGACCAGCACCACCGGCATGATGGCCAGGCCATCGAGCCCATCCGTGAGGTTGACCGCATTGCTCGCGCCGACGATGACGAAATAGGTCAGGCCGATGAACCCGAAGACCCCCAGCGGGTAGCTGATGGTCTTGAAGAAGGGCACCATCAGGTCGGCCTTGGGCGGCAGGTCGTTCGAGAAGCCGCTCGACACCCAGCGCAGGAAGAGCTCCAGCACCCGGATGTTCGAGGTCTCGGACACGCTGAACGCCAGGTACAGCGCCGCGACCAGGCCGATCGCGGATTGCCAGAAGAACTTCTCCTTCGAGGGCATGCCCTCCGGGTCCTTCAGCACGACCTTGCGCCAGTCGTCGACCCAGCCGATGGCGCCGAAGCCGAAGGTCACCAGCATGGTGATCCAGACGAAGCGGTTGCTCCAGTCGCTCCACAGCACCGTCGCCACGGCGATGCCGATCAGGATCAGCGCACCGCCCATGGTCGGCGTGCCGGCCTTGACCAGGTGGGTCTGCACGCCGTACTCGCGGATGGGCTGGCCGATCTTCAGCTCGGCCAGCCGCCGGATCACGAAGGGGCCGAAGATCAGGCCGATCAGCAGCGCGGTCATCGCCGCCAGCACCGCCCGGAAGGTCTGGTACTGGAACACGCGCAGGAAGCCGAACTGCTCGGCGTAGTGGTTCTGCAGCCACTGGGCGAGGCTAGGCAGCATGGACCACCTCCCGGTTTCGGGCCAGGCTAGACGACATGCGGCGTCCCTCCCGACTGCAGCGCGTTCACCACGCGCTCCATCTTCATGAAGCGCGAGCCCTTGACCAGCACCGAGGAGAACGGCGGCGCCTCTTCGGCCAGCGCCGCGAGCAGCTCGTCGACGGTCTCGAAGTGGCGGGCACCGGTATCGGCCACGGCGTGGCGCATCAGCTCGCCCACGCACCACACGGTCTCGATGCCGGCCAGGTTCGCGTGCTGGCCGACCTCGGCATGGAAGCTGGGCCCCTGGTCGCCGACCTCGCCCATGTCGCCCATCACCAGCCAGCGCGGGCGCGGCAGCTCGGCCAGCACGTCGATCGCGGCGCGGACGGAGTCGGGGTTGGCGTTGTAGCTGTCGTCGATCAGCGTGCGGGGCTGGCCGCGCACCAGCAAGGGCTTGACCTGCGAGCGGCCCTTGACCGGCGTGAAGGCCGACAGGCCCTGCGCGATGGCCTCGGGCGCGACGCCAGCGGCCAGCGCAGCAGCGGCCGCCGCGGCCGCGTTCTTCACGTTGTGGCGGCCGGCGATGTGCAGGGCGACATCGATCGGGCCGGCGGGGGTGGCCAGGCTGACCTGCCAGTGGTCCATCAGCCAGCGGGCGCCGGCCTTCACGTCGGCCTCGTCGTCGAGCGCGAAGGTCAGCACGCGACGTGCGCCGGCCAGCTCGCGCCACAGCGGCGTGAAGGGCTCGTCGGCCGGGAAGACGGCCGCGCCGCCCGCCGGCAGCGCGGAAATCACGCTGCCGTTCTCGCGCGCCACGGCCTCCACGCTGTGCATGAACTCCTGGTGCTCGCGCTGCGCGTTGTTGACGAGGCCGACCGTCGGCTGCGCGATGGCCGCCAGTTCGCCGATCTCGCCCGGGTGGTTCATGCCCAGCTCGATCACCGCGGCCTGGTGGTGGGCGCGCAGCCGCAGCACGGTGACGGGCACGCCGATGTGGTTGTTCAGGTTGCCTTCGGTGCCGAGCGCCGCCTCGCCGTGCGCAGCACGCAGGATGGCGGCGATCATCTGGGTGACCGTGGTCTTGCCGTTGCTGCCTGCCACCGCGATGAGCGGCAGCGAGTGGCGTGCCCGCCAGCCGGTGGCCAGGGTCTGCATTGCCGCCAGCGGATCGTCCACCTGCAGGCCAGCGAGCCCGGCTTCGGCGATGCCGCGCGAGGCCAGCGCCGCCACCGCACCGGAGACGCGCGCTGCATCGAGGAAGTCATGGGCATCGAAGCGCTCGCCCTTGAGCGCGACGAAGAGGTCGCCCGAGCGCAACGTGCGGGTGTCGGTGTGCACGCGGGTGAAGGCGACATTCGGGTTGCCGATCACCTGGGCAGCGGGCAGCAGCGTACGCGCCTGGCCGAGCGTCATCATGCGCGCGCCCTCCTCGCCAAAGCCTGTGCGGCCTCGGCGGCATCGGAGAACGGATGCTTGACGCCCTCGATCTCCTGGTAGTCCTCGTGGCCCTTGCCGGCCACCAGGATCACGTCGCTCGGCGCGGCCACGGCCACGGTCTGCGAGATGGCCAGGCGCCGGTCGATCTGCGACTCGACGCGCTGGGCCGCTGGCCGGGCCGGGATGCCGGCGACGATCTGCGCCACGATGGCCGCCGGCGGCTCGCCGCGCGGGTTGTCGCTGGTGACGACCACCCGGTCGGCCAGGCGGGCCGCGATCTCGCCCATCAGCGGGCGCTTGGTCGCGTCGCGGTTGCCACCGCAGCCGAAGACGCACCACAGGCGGCCTTCACGCGCCTGGGCCAGCGGGCGCAGCGCGGCCAGCGCCTTTTCCAGCGCGTCCGGCGTGTGGGCGTAGTCGACCACCACTTCGGGCCGGCCCTGGCCATCCCCCACGCGCTGCATGCGACCGGGGACGGGCGTGACGCGTTGCGCGACGCGCGCGGCCTCCGCCAGCGGCACGCCCAGCGCCCGCAGGCCACCGATCACCACCAGCAGGTTGCTCGCGTTGTAGTCGCCGATGAGTCGACTGGCGACACTGGCGCGGTCGGCGCCGTCGATCACTTCGAAGGCCAGCCCGCCCTCGCGGTAGCTCACCTCGACCGCGCGCAGGCGCGCCAGGCCCGAGACCGAGACGGTCCACAGGTCCAGCCCCTTGCCAGCCAGGTCGGCCACCAGCTTGGCCCCCTGGGGATCGTCGACGTTGATGACTGCCGACCGCAGGCCGGGCCAGGCGAACAGCTCCCGCTTGGCGGCCCAGTAGGCGTCCATGTCGCCGTGGTAATCCAGGTGGTCGCGGGTGAAGTTGGTGAACAGGGCCACCTCCACCGCGGTGCCGGCCAGCCGCTGCTCGACGATGCCGATCGAGGACGCCTCGATCGCACAGGCGCCGAAGCCCTGGTCGGCCATGCGGCGGAAGGCCTGCTGCAGCAGCACCGGGTCCGGCGTCGTGAGGCCGGTGAATTCGATCCGCGCCTCGCCCCCTTCGGGTGTCGGCGGTTCACCGATCCCGAGCGTGCCGACCACGCCGCAGCGCGTCCCGAGCTGGCTCAGGCACTGCGCCGTCCACCAGGCCGTGGAGGTCTTGCCGTTGGTGCCGGTGGTGGCCACCACGCGCAGCGCGCTGCTGGGCTCGCGGTAATAGCTGCTCGCGATCAGGCCGGTCGCCGCCTTGAGTTGCGGCAGGGTCGCCACGCGGGCGTCCTCGAAGCCGAAGGCCTCTATGCCTTCGCGCTCGACGAGGCAGGTGGCCGCGCCGCGGTCCAGCGCCTGCTGCACGAACTGCCGGCCGTCGGTCGCGTAGCCCGGCCAGGCGATGAAGGCATCGCCGGGCCGGACCTGGCGGCTGTCGGTCCTCAGCGCGCCGGTGACCCACGAACCGAGCCAGCGTGCGGCGGCGTCGGGGCTCTTCAGATGGGTGAGAGACATGTCAGTGCATCGCCTTCTCGTCGTCGGTCGGGGCCAGGGCCACGGCCTTCGGGTTGGCGCTCTTCACGTTCGTGCGGGCGGTGACGGCCGGTGCCTTCACCTCCATGTCCGGGGGGACGCCCAGGGTGCGCAGGGTCTGCTCGACCACGGTCTTGAACACCGGCGCGGCCACGAGGCCGCCGAAGTAGACGCCGGTCGGCTCGTCGATCATCACGGCCACCACCACGCGCGGGTTGTCGATCGGCGAGATGCCGGAGAACCAGGCGCGGTGCTTGTCGCTGTTGTAGCCGCGGCCTTCCTGCTTCTCGGCCGTGCCGGTCTTGCCGCCGGCCGAGTAGCCCACCGGCTGGGCCAGCGGTGCGGTGCCCTCGGCGCTCACGGTGCCACGCAACAGCTGGCGCATCGTGCGCGCGGTCTCGGGCTCGAAGATGCGCATGGCCGGCAGCGCCTCCTCGCCCTTGATCAGGGTGAGCGGCGCCAGCTCGCCATCGCGGGCGATCGCCGTGTAGGCCCGGGCGATCTGCAGCAGGGAGGCCGACAGGCCGTAGCCGTAGCTCATGGTCGCCTTCTCGACCGGCTTCCAGGTCTTCCAGGGCCGCAGCTTGCCGGTGGCGGCACCGGGGAAGCCGATCTGCGGCTTGGTGCCGAAGCCGAGCGAGGCGAGCATCTCGCCCATCTCCTTGTTGTCCAGGCGCTGCGACATCTTCACCGTGCCGACGTTGCTGGACTTCTGGATCACCTGGGCCACCGTCAACGCATCGTGCGAGTGCGAACCATCGTTGACCAGCAGCGGGCCGACCTTGAAAGGATGCGTGTCGAGCAGGGTGTCCGGCTTGACGAAGCCCTTCTCCAGCGCCATCGAGACGATGAAGGGCTTGACCGTCGAGCCAGGCTCGAAGACGTCGGTGACGGCGCGGTTGCGCAGTTGAGCGCCGGTGAGGTTGCGGCGCTCGCCGGGGAGGTAGCTGGGGTAGTTGGCCAGGGCGAGGATCTCGCCGCTCTGCGCGTCGAGCACCACCACGCTGCCGGCCTTGGCCTTGTGCTCCTGTACCGCGTCGCGGATGCGCTGGTAGGCCAGGGCCTGGACCTGCGAATCGATGGTCAGCTGCACGTCGCGGCCGTCGTGCGGATCGACCGGCTCGCCGAGCTCCTCGACGATGCGGCCCAGGCGATCCTTGAGCACGCCGCGCGAGCCGGTGTGGCCCTGCAGCTGGCGCTGGAAGGTCAGCTCTATGCCCTCCTGGCCCTTGTCCTCGATGTCGGTGAAGCCCACGACATGCGCGGCCGCCTCGTTCTCGGGATAGCGGCGGATGTAGCCCGGCTCGATGGTCAACCCCTTGACCTTCAGCGCCCGGATCTGCTGCGCCACGCCGTCGTCGATCTGGCGGCGCAGCACGACGTAGGCGCCGCCGTCGGCCAGCTTCGCGTCGAACTCCTTGACCGGCATGCGCAGCAGCGAGACCAGGGCGCGCTTCTGGTCGTCCTGGGCCTTGAACTGCTGCGGATTGACCGAGATGGTGGGCGCGTTGACGCTGATGGCCAGGATCTGGCCGTGGCGATCCAGGATGCGGCCGCGGCTGGCGGGCAGCTGGATGGTGGAGGCATAGCGCTCCTCGCCCTTCTTCTGGAAGAAGTCGGACTCCAGCACCTGCACGTACAGCGCGCGGCCGGCCAGGGCCAGGAAGCCCAGGCCCACCATCATGACCAGGAAGCGGCTGCGCCACGGCGGCGTCTTCGAGGCCAGCAGCGGGCTCGTCGAGTAGTTGACGCCGCGAACGGAAGTGGCCGCCGCGCTGCGCTGGCGCGAAACCGCCCTCACGGCGTACCCCCGGAAGCTCGCCCATCGGTCACATACACCGTCACGTCAGGCGTCGCCAGCTTCATCGCCAGCTTCTCGCGCGCGGTGCGCTCGACCTTCAGGTGCGTGGCCTCGGTGCGGCGCTCGGCGTCCAGGCGCTTGGCGTCGGCGGCGAGCTGGGCCTCTTCGGCCTTGGCGCGCTCGATCTCGGCGAACAGGCGGCGCGACTCGTAGCTCGTCTTCACGAGGAAGATCCCGCTCACCACTAGTGCGGCGAGCAGCAGCAGCGAAAGGCGGGTCATACCACCCCCCCCAGGCGCTCGGCCACGCGCAGCACCGCGGAGCGGGCGCGCGGGTTGGCCGACACCTCCGCCTCGCCGGGCTTGACGCGGGCGACCGGCCGCAGGCGCAGGGCGCGCGTGGGCGGTGCGAACGGCGCACGGCGATCGACCTCCTCGCGGCTTTCGTGCGCGATGAAGGTCTTGACGATGCGGTCTTCCAGCGAGTGGAAGCTGATCACGACGAGCCGGCCACCCGGGGCCAGCATCTCGACCGCGGCGCTCAGCCCCTGTTCGAGGTCTTCAAGCTCGGCGTTGACGAAAATCCGAAGAGCTTGAAATGTGCGCGTCGCAGGGTCCTGGCCCGGCTCGCGGGACTTGACCGTGCGAGCCAGGAGCTGGGCCAGCTCGGATGTGGTTCGAAGCGGATGCCCGTCCGTGCGGCGAGCAACAATCGCCTTTGAAATGGGTGCAGCAAACCGTTCTTCGCCATAGTCGCGTACCACTTGGGCAATCAGGCGCTCGTCGGCACGCGCCAGGAATTCGGCGGCGCTCTCGCCGCGCGTCGGGTCCATCCGCATGTCCAGCGGACCATCGAAGCGGAAGCTGAACCCGCGCGCGGGATCGTCGATCTGCGGCGAGCTGACGCCCAGATCCAGCAGCACGCCGTCGACGTGCCCGATGCCGAGCGACGCGAGCTCCTCGCGCATCTGGGCGAAGCTGGCGTGGCAGATGGTCAGCCGGGGATCCTCGATCGCCCTGGCCGCGGCGATCGCCTCCGGATCCTTGTCGAAGACGAACAGGCGCCCCGTCGGCCCGAGCCGGGCCAGCAGCAGGCGCGAATGCCCGCCCCGGCCGAAGGTGCCGTCGACATACACGCCGTCGGGCCGGGTGAGCAAGGCCTCGACGGCTTCGTCCAGCAGGACCGTGGTGTGATGGTGGCCGTCGTCCAAGCTGCGGACCGGCTTGGGGGCAGGCCGGCGCTCGGCCCGCGGCGCCCTGGTCTTCTTCGATGCTGACATGGCGCGCCTCTACAGGACCAGGTTGCGCAATGCGTCGGGCATCGGCTGGGCCAGCGTGGCTTCCTGGTCGGCGAGGTAGCGGTCGCGGTCCCAGATCTCCATCCGGCCGCCCATGCCGACCAGCATGAGGTCCTTGTCGAGCCGCGCCCACGCGCGCAGCTCCGGCGACAGCAGGACGCGGGAGCCGCTGTCGATGTCGACATCCATGGCACTGCCCAGGTACAGACGGCGGAAATTGTCCGCCTCCATCGGCAGCGCGAGCAGCTTGGCGCGGAATTCAATCCACGCCGGCCGGGGGAACAGCAGCAGGCAGCGAGAGGGGCTCTTGCTCAAGGTCATCTGTCCCTGGCACAAGGCGCCCAGGGCGTCGCGGAAACGGGCAGGCACGGTCACCCGGCCTTTGCCGTCCAGCGTCAGCGCGGACTCACCTTGAAACACGAACTCGGACACTCAGCCCCCGGGGCTCCACATTTCGCCACTAAATTGCACTTTGCCCCACTTTATCTCACCCCAGATGCAGGGTCAATGAAACAACTCGAAAAAATTCAATGAAATCAGGTACTTAGCGGCGAAAGCGCAAGCACCACAACGCGAAAGTCCTTGAAAAGCAAGGACTTGGGAGCGGCTCTCAAAGTGATGGGTGAGCACTTACGCAGGCACCAGGCCCGGGGCGGACTTCCATGCGCGGGGCAACGCTGTGCACCAGCCAGCACTGTGACTCGGGCGACTCGGCGGTTGTCTCCGCGGGTCGCACGGCAGCGGCGCTCAACCTGCCAGTCTTCTCGACCAGTTCGCCAAGGCGATCGGTAGGGCATCCAGGCGGGACCGCCTGCCGGGTATTCAGAGTCCTCGAAGCGAGTCGTTAGGTCTGTGCGTCCCGACGCGACGATGTCTCGGCTTCATGCCTTCGGGCATCGCCCTTGCCGAGTCCCGGCATCGGCCTGGCCGATGCCTTCAACCCTTTGAACCGTACCACGGAGCTCACCATGACCCAGCAAAAGCGTGACCAGAAGAAGAGCGGCGGCAGCCGACCCGAGCAGCAGCAGAAGCAGGAATCCGGCAGCGAACGTCAGCAAGGCGGCGGCGGCCGCACCAGCAGCGGCACCACCGGTGGCGCCAGCAAGGGCGGCAGCAACAAGAGCGATCAGAAGCGCTGACAACGCGGACTCGCGAAAGGCGGTGGGGTCGAGCTTCGCAAGACCTCACCGCCTGCACGGCGCCCCGGCGCCATCGGGGTGGCCCCATGAGGGAGCGCGCTTCACCCCTGCGGACGCATCAACGCGCAGCGCGGAGCGAAAGGCCGGAGCCGATCGCCCTCGTCCGCCGCCTGCGGATTCAGCCGACGGCCACCTCCGCTGTCCGCGCCGCCTGCGGCTCCAGCACCTCGCGCATGGCATCGAGGACACGCTCGGCGGCGACGTCCCAGGAGTGACGTGCCACGCAGCCGCGCATGCGGACGACGCGCCGCAGGCCCTCGTCGGCGCTCTCGGCCAGCGCCCGCCGGCAGGCCTCGATGAAGGCCGCGTGATCCTGCGCCACCTCGACGACCTGGCCGTACAGGGACACCACGTCGCGAACCGGGGTGCTCACCACCGGCTTCTCGGCGGCCATGTACTCCAGCGTCTTGGTCGGGCTGATGAAGCGGGTGGCCTCGTTCTGCGCGAAGGGCAGCAGGCAGACGTCCCAGCCCGCCACCAGGCTCGGCAGCACGGAGTAGCTCTGCTGGCCGAGCCAGTGGATGTTCGCGCGGCGCGGAAGTTGCGCCGGATCGATCTTCACCACCGGCCCGACCATCACCACCTGCCACTGCGGGTCGGCATCGGCGATTGCAGCCACGAGCTCGACGTCCAGGCGTTCATCGATCACCCCGAAGAAGCCCAGGCGCGGCCCGGGGATGTGGCCTTGCAGGCGCGCGGCCTCGAAGTCACCCGTGACGTGGGCTGCCGAGCCGGGTCCGAAGTGGGCGGCATCGACGGCGCTCGGCAGGCACATCACGTTCGGGTGCAGCGAGCGCCGGGCCTCGTACAGGCTGGGGCCACCGGTCAGGACGAGGTCGCTGGCCTTCATGAGCGCGGCCTCGCGCTGGCGCAGCTGCCGCGGCGCGCCCTTGAAGGACGACAGTTCGTCCATGCAATCGAACACCACCGCGCGCGGCTGGAGCTCCGCCATCAGCGGCAGGGCCATGGGCGTGTAGAACCAGGCGATGTAGTCGTCCACCGCGTGGTCGACCAGGTAGCCGCGGACCAGCGGCTCGACCAGGGCGAGCTGTTCGTCGTTGAACCCCGGCTCGGGGTGCGCAGTCCGGGGCCGCAGCACCGTGACGCCCGGGCTCGGCGAAGTCACTTCCAGGCGGGGCGGACCTTCGGCCTGCAACGGCTCCTCGACGAAGATCACCTCATGCCGCCGCGCGATGCGCGACAGCAGGTGCTGGGGCCGCTGGTACACGAAGTCCCACCGGAGATGGCAAAAGACGAGGACGCTGGACATGACTTTCCTTGCTTGAGATTTCTGGACCGGCACCGCGCCGGCCGTTGGACCCCTTCAGGCAAGCGGGATGCCAGCGACGCGGCGAGTGGGAGCGTCGCTTGCTGGGGACCCCGCCATGGAAATGATTAACCACGGCAAACAGCCCGCGGCCTGGGCTGCCCCCACCAGCCTCGGCTTCGACTACCTCATCGTCGGCGCCGGCTTCGCCGGCAGCGTGCTGGCGGAGCGTCTGGCCGGCGAGCTGGGCCAGCGCGTACTGCTGGTGGACAAGCGCCCGCACGTCGGCGGCAATGCCTACGACCGCCATGACGACGCCGGTCTGCTGATCCACCCGTACGGGCCTCACATCTTCCACACCAACTCGGCCGAGATCTTCGACTACCTGTCGCGGTTCACCGATTGGCGCCCCTACCAGCATCGGGTGCTGGCCAGCGTGGACGGCCAACTGGTGCCGCTGCCCATCAACCTCGACACGGTCAACCTGCTCTACGGCATGCGGCTGGATGCCTTCCAGATGAAGGACTGGCTCGAAGCGGTGGCCGAGCGCAGACCCGAGATCCGCAACTCCGAGGACGTGATCGTGAGCAAGGTCGGGCGCGAGCTGTACAACAAGTTCTTCCGCGGCTACACGCGCAAGCAGTGGGACCTGGACCCGTCGGAGCTCGACGCCTCGGTCACCGCGCGCGTGCCGACGCGCACCAACCGCGACGACCGCTATTTCACCGACACCTTCCAGGCCATGCCCCTGCATGGCTACAGCCGGATGTTCGAGAAGATGCTGGCGCACCCCAACATCAAGGTGATGCTGAACACCGACTACCGGGAAATCGTCGACGTGGTGCCGTGGCGTCACATGGTCTACACCGGCCCCATCGATGCCTTCTTCGACTGCAAGCACGGCCGGCTGCCCTACCGCAGCATCCGCTTCGAGCACCGCACGCTGGAACAGGAGCAGTTCCAGCGCGTCGGCACGGTGAACTACCCCAACGACTTCGCCTACACCCGCATCACCGAGTTCAAGCACCTCACCGGCCAGCGGAATACGCGCACGTCGGTGGTCTACGAATACCCCTGCGCCGAGGGCGACCCCTACTACCCGGTGCCGCGCCCGGCCAATGCGCAGCTGTACCGGTGCTACGAGCAGGAGGCCGAGGCCTTGTCCAACGTCACCTTCGTCGGCCGCCTGGCGACCTACCGCTACTACAACATGGACCAGGTGGTGGGCCAGGCGCTGGCCACCTTCAAGCGATTGCGCGCGCGCCAGGAGGCCGCCGCCGCGGTGTCGCAGGATCTGGCCACGGCGCCGAAATGAGGCCGCTGGAGCTTTGGGCCGGCCCGGAATGCACCGTCAACCGCGTCGGCGACGAGGTCCGGGACCAGCTGGAAGAGACCGGCTTTGCCGCGCGCCTGGACGACCTGGACCGGCTCGCAGGCCTGGGCGTGCGCCGGGTGCGGCTCCCTCTGCTGTGGGAGCGTGCCGTCAGCCACGTCGATGGCCCTGCCGACTGGCGTTGGGCCGACGAACGCGTCGCCCGCCTGGACGAGCTGGGCCTGCCCTGCATCGCAGGCCTGGTGCACCATGGCAGCGGCCCGCGGGGGACCGACCTGCTGGACCCGTCCTTCGCCACCGGCCTGGCCCGCCATGCCGGCGAGGTGGCTCGGCGCTATCCGCAACTGGACCACTACACGCCCGTCAACGAGCCCCTGACGACGGCGCGCTTCAGTGGCCTGTATGGCCTGTGGTATCCGCATCGCCGGGATGACAGGGCCTTCGTGCGGGCCTTGCTGAACCAGATCCGCGCCACCGGCCTGGCGATGGAGGCGATCCGCGCGGTGAACCCCCAGGCCCGGCTCGTCCAGACCGACGACCTCGGCTTCGCGTTCGCCGCGCCGGCGCTGCAGTACCAGGCCGACTTCGACAACGAGCGCCGCTGGCTGGGATTCGACCTTCTTGGCGGCCGGGTCGATGCGCAGCACCCGATGTGGCCCTACCTGCGCCAGCACGGCGCCGGGCAGGACGAGCTGGAAGCGCTCGTCGAGAGGCCCTGCACCCCGGACCTGATCGGCATCAACTGCTACGTCACCAGCGAGCGTTTCCTCGACGACCGACTCGAGCTGTACCCCCCGAGCACGCACGGGGGCAATGGCCGGGACCGCTATGTCGACATCGAAAGCGTCCGGGTGCTGGGCCCGGCGGCCGGCGGCGTCCAGGAGCGCTTGCGCGAAGCCTGGGAGCGCTACGGGCTGCCGGTGGCGCTGACCGAAGTCCACCTCGGCTGCTCTCGCGAAGAGCAGATGCGCTGGCTGCACCAGGCCTGGCGCGCGGCGCAATCGCTGCGCGGCAGCGGGGTGGACGTCCGCGCGGTGACGGCCTGGGCCGCCTTCGGCACCTACGACTGGGACAGTCTCGTCACCCTGCGCCTTGGCCGCTACGAATCCGGCCTGTGGGACGTTCGCGGAGCGACCCCGCGGCCCACCGCCCTGGCCCGTCTCGCACGCGAGCTCGCGCGCGGGGAACCAGCCAGCCATCCGGTGCTGGCCGGACGCGGCTGGTGGCAGCGCGGCATCCGGCACCTGGTGTCGCCGCATGGCGAGCCGCAGGCGATGCCAACAGCCGGGCGGCCGGTGCTGATCACCGGCGCGCGAGGCACCCTGGCACGCGCGTTCGCCCACCTGTGCCAGCTGCGCGGGCTGCCGTACCGCTTGCTGGGTCGCCAGCATCTCGACATCGCCGACCTGAAGTCCATCGAGGCCGCGCTGTTGCGATGGCGCCCCTGGGCCGTCATCAACGCCGCGGGCTTCGTCGACGTCGATGCGGCCCAGGCCGAGCCGGCCCGCCAGTGGCGGGAGAACACGATCGGCCCGGCCGCGCTCGCCGAGGTCTGCTCGCAGCACGGCGTGCGCCTGGTGAGCTACTCGAGCGACCTCGTCTTCGATGGCGCCAAGCAGGGCGACTACGTCGAGAGCGACGAGCCCCACCCCCTGAACGCCTACGGCGCAGCCAAGGCCGAGGCCGAGCGCCGCGTGCTGGCGCGCGCGCCCGATGCGCTGGTCATCCGCACCGCGGCGTTCTTCGGCCCGTGGGACCCGCACAACTTCGTGACCCGCGGCCTGGCCGCCCTGCGCGCCGGCCACCGGTGGCAAGCCGCCGAGGACCAGGTGGTGTCCCCCACCTATGTGCGAGACCTGGTGACCGCTTCGCTGGACCTGCTGATCGACGGCGAATCGGGCCTCTGGCACCTGGCCAACCAGGGGGCCCTGAGCTGGGCCGACTGGGCGCGGATGGTGGCGCAGCGTTCGGGGCTGGACGCCGCGCGCGTCGACGCCCTGCCCGCCCGCGCGCTGGGCCAGAAGGCACGCCGCCCGGACCGCGTGGTGCTGGCCAGCGAGCGTGCCTGCCTCATGCCGACGCTGGACAACGCGCTGTCGCGCTACTTCGCCGAGGTGGGGCCCGATGTGCTGCCCCTGGAAGCGCAGGCGCCTGCATCCGAGGACGACGTGACGCCCCTGCAGGTCCAGCCTGAAGCGCTGGATGAAGCCGGCGCCTAGGGCCTCAGACTGTTGCGCTACACGCCGCCGGGGATGTGCGTGCGCGAGGCGCTGGTCGCCCGGGCGATCTCCTGCAGCGGCATCTTCGGGGTCCTGTCCGCGCACAGCAGGCCGTTGGCCTCCTGGAACGTGTCGGTGAACTGGGTGTAGCAGAAGCCCGAGAACAGCGCGGTATGGATCACCGTGTCGATCAGCGCGCAATACAGGCGCTTGAACGACCGGGCATCGCTCGCCACGGTGTAGCCCCAGGTCGTCCGGCTGCCGCCCGGCCCCGGGTTCGGGTCGAAGGCGATGCCGCCGAACTCGGTCAGCATGATGGGCTGGCCTCGGTGCGGATAGCCGTCCAGCGTGAGGATGCGCCCGCCCGGGCGCCGGCGGTCGAACAGCTGCTCGGACTTGATCTCCGCGCCGTAGCGCTGCCGGATGTGCTCGGTGTTGGCGTCGTAGTCGTGGATGCCGATGATGTCGGTGGCGCTGCTTTCCCAGCCGTCGTTGCCGATCACCGGCCGCGTGGCATCCAGCGTCTTCGTGAGGTGATACAGGGCCTGCACGGCATGGCGCTGCTCGCCAACGGCCGTCAGGTCGGGCACGCCCCAGCTTTCGTTGAACGGCACCCACACGATGACGCAGGGGTGGCTGTAGTCGCGCTCTATCGCCTCGGTCCACTCGCGCACCGTGCGGCGGATGGCCGTGCGGGTGAAGCGGTAGGCCGAAGGCATCTCGCTCCACACCACGATCCCCAGCACATCGGCCCAGTAGAGATAGCGCGGGTCCTCCAGCTTCTGGTGCTTGCGCACGCCGTTGAAGCCCATGGCCTTGACCAGCTCCACGTCGCGCCGGAAGGCTTCGTCGCTGGGCGCGGTCATCAGGGTCCCCGGCCAGTAGCCCTGGTCGAGCACCAGGCGCAGCAGGTAGGGCCGGCCGTTGAGCATGAAGCGGTCGCGCAGGATGTGCACGGAGCGCAGGGCGGTGTACGAATCGAACTCGTCGATCACCGTGTCGCCCTGCAGCAGCCGCACGTGCGCGGCGATGAGGGTCGGTCGCTCCGGGCTCCACAGCAACTCGTTGCGGAAGTCGTCTATCCCGGGATCGGACAGCACGACGAAGCGGTCCACCTCGCGCTCGACCACCTGGTAGCGGTCCCGCGCGAGCTGACGCTTGCCGTGGCTCAGCGAGACGTCCAGCCACAGGTCCGGCGCGGGATCGCCCGCGATGCGCACCTCCAGGCCAATGGCGAAGCGTTCCAGGTGCGGCGTCCAGCGGATCTTCTCGACATAGGTGCGGCTGACGCGCTCCCACCAGACCGTCTGCCAGATGCCGGTCGTGCGCGGGTACCAGATCGAATGTGGCTGCTCCTGCCAGTCCTGCTTGCCGCGCGGCTTGGTCAGGTCGTGCGGGTCGTCCTGGACGCCGACCGTGAGGATCTGCAGGCCCGAAGGGTCGAGCGCATCGGTGATGTCGCACCAGAAGGGCGTGTAGCCGCCCTCGTGCGTGACCACCAGCCGCCCGTTGAGCCAGACCCTCGCCGCGTAGTCGACCGCGCCGAAGCGAAGGATGACGCGATCGCGCCCCGGCCGGCACTCGAACTCGCGCTCGTACCAGCAGGCGGCATGGAACCGCTGGTCGCCGATGCCGCTGGCCTGGGACTCGGGCGCGAAAGGCACGATGATCTGCAGCGGCCAGTGCTCGATCTGCGCCGGCGTCGAGAAGCGGCGCTCGTCGTCGAAGCAGAAGCGCCAGGGTCCGTCCAGCGAAGTCCAGTCGCCGCGGCGCAGCTGGGGCCTGGGATAGCCATGGTTCACGCGGTTCTCCTGCTCGGGCCGGGCGGCGCCTCGGCTGGGGTGGGTTCGGGCGAAGGCGCAGGCCGCAGGGGGATGCGCACGACGAACTCGCTTCCCTTGGCCGGGCCTTCGCTGCGAACGTCCACCGTGCCCCCGTGCAGCGAGACGATCTCCTTGACCACCGCCAGGCCCAGGCCCAGCCCCGCACCGCGGTGGCTCTCGGTTTCGCTGGCCTGGGTGAACGCCTCGAAGATCCTGGGCAGCATTGGCGAGCTGATGCCCCTGCCGTTGTCCGTCACCTGGATCAGGAAGTGGCTCAGGTCGGTCGAGAAGGTCAGCCAGACCCGGCCCCCGCCGGGCGTGAACTTGATCGCGTTGTTCAGCAGGTTGACGACCACCTGCAGCAGGCGTTGCGGGTCGACCTGCGCCTCGATCGAGCTCGGCGGGAAGACCGATGCCAAGGCGACGCCCTTCTGGTCGGCCGCGATGCGGCAGTTCCCCAGCGCCTCGGACAGCAGCTCCTGCAGGACGACCGTCTCATAGGCCAGCCTGAGCTTGCCGGCCTGGACCCGCGTGAAGTCCATCAGGTCCTCCACCAGCCTTTCCAGGTGGGCCAGCTGGCGCCGCATGATGCCCAGCGACTGGGACTGGGCTGCCGCCACGTCCGGCGAGGCACCCATGAGCTCGATGGCGTTCTTCAGCGGCGCCAGGGGGTTGCGCAGCTCATGGGCGACGGTGCCTATCAGGCGGTCGCAATCCATCCGCTGGCCCTGACTCTGCTGGACCAGGTTCTCCAGGGACTTCATGCGGCTGCGCAGGTGAGTCGCATCGCGGAAGACCTTGACGAACCCGGTGACCTCGGCGCCATGGCGCCGGATCGGCACGCTCACGCCGCTGGACCAGAACACCGACCCATCCTTGCGCAGGTGCCATCGCTCGTCCTCGGCGAAGCCCACCGCGCCCGCGGTGTTGCGCTCGTGCTCATCCAGCCGCAGCGCGCGGTCTTCGGGCACGAAGAGCATGCCGAGCGGCCGACCCAGCACGTCGCTGTCGGCGAAGCCGGTGATGAAGCGGGCCCCCCGGTTCCAGCCCGTGATCTGGCCGGCGGCGCCGTACATGACCACCCCGAGCTGCCGGGTGCCGCAAAGCATCAGCTCGCTGAACGCGCGAGCGTCCTCCTCGTTCCAGGAGCAGAACTCGCCTTGTCCCACGGCGGCGGGCACTCGGTGCTCAGGGCGCCGAGCAGCCGGCGCCCTCGAAGGTCCACGACACCACCTTGCCTTGCTCGACGTGGAAGTAGGTCGTGCAGGTTTCCGGCCCTCCCGGTGAAAGCGGGACCGTGCCGCCCACGCCCACGCCGACCGCCGTGTGGCCGCCACCGCCTATGCCAAAGCCGCCGATGCTGATGCCCAGGCTGCCGCCGGAGCCGGGCGGCTGGCTGTAGACGTACACCAGGCGCTTGCCGCTGCCCTCCGGCTCCTCGCTCACCGGCCGGCCCCAGCGGGCCCGCAGCGATTCTTCACTGGCGCCCTGCCAGGGCGACAGCCAGCGGTCGTAGCCGGCCTCGCGCGATTCGCGGCTGGCGCAGCCGGCGATCGACAAGGCCAAGGCCAGCAACGGCAGGACTAGGCGGGTGGGGATGGAACGCATGGTCGGTCTCCTACACGGCAGCCGGGGCAAGCGGCGAGCCAGGCGACGGCGGCGGCAGGCGTGTAGGGAGGTCTTGACTTTGACCTGCCTCAAGGCCGGCGCGGCGGGTCTGCCCACGAATCCGGCCGCTTTTCGCCCGACTGCCGGCCCGGGGCAGCGCAGAACATGCCTCCCCAGTGCTCCTCATGGGTCCTTTTGCCGTGCGCTTTCGTTCCCGCTTCGCCCCCTCCGGCTGGTTGTCCTGCGTGTCGCAGGGGGCCGCGCTGCGCCTGGCGTGGGTCGAGCCGGGCGATAGACCCCGGGTGCGATGGCTTCACAGCGAGCCGGTGCGCAGCACCCTCGCCGCCGCCTTGCACCGCGCCCGCCGGGCCGCGCCCGGGGGCCCGCTGCCGGTGGCCGTGGTGCTGGACCGCGGGCGCTATCAATTGCTGCAGACCGAAGCGCCGGAGATGCCGCCCGAGGAGTGGCGAGATGCGCTGCGCTGGCGGCTGAAGGACCAGCTCGAATTCCCGGTCGACGGCGCCGCCATCGACCTGCTGCCGATGCCGCCCCAGGCGGGCCCGCGCAACCAGCGCACCCTGATCGCGGTGGCCGCTTCGGCCGCCGTCCGCCATGAATGGCAGCGCGCCGGCGAGGATGCCGGCTGGCGCTGGCAGGCAGTCGACATCGTCGAGACCGCGCTGCGCAACCTGAGCGCCCTGCTCTCCACGCCCGGCCGCGGCCATGCCCTGCTGCACCTGGGGCAGACGCACGCCACGCTGGTCATCACCGTGGCCGGCGCGCTGCTGCTGTCACGCCAGATCGAAGTGCCACGCGCCCAGCTGGCCGGAGAGGACGAATCCCTTCGCATGCCGGCGATGGAACGCGCCGGCCTGGAGCTGCAACGCACGCTGGACGGCTTCGACCGCGTCTTCAGCCAGGTCGGCCTGGAGCGGCTGGACCTGCTGCCCGGCCCGGGCTCGGACACCTTTGCCGACTTCGCCCGCGAGCTGGTCTACGTGCCGGTCAAGGTGGCCGATTTCGCCGGGCGCCTGGACGTTTCCGCCCTGCCGTCGGACGTGCCGCTCGGCGAGCACTGGGTCGCCATAGGCGCCGCCTTGCGCCGGGTGCCGGGCACCGAGCCGAACGACGCCCCTGCCGACCTGAACCTCGACCCGCCGACCGCTCGGCCCGCCCGCACCGCGTGGCGCGCCACGCAAGGCCTGGTCACCACCGGGGCCGCCCTGGCCGCCAGCTGGGCCGTGGCCACCGGCCTGGACGCCTGGGCGGGTCACCGCCAGGCCGAGGCCGTCGCCCTGACCCAGGCCCTGCCGCAGCAACGCGCCCAGCTCGAGGCCCGCGACCCCGGCGGCGCCGATGCCGTGCAACGGCTGGCTGCCGAACGCCAGCGCCTGCAGGTGCTGGACATGGAGCAGCGCCGCCTGCGCGCCGAGATCGACAGCCACCTGCGACACGCCGCCAACGGCTACACGCCCTTCTTTGCCGCGCTGTCGCGCCAGAGCCAGGGCAACGTCTGGATCACCGGCTTCAGCGTGGCCGGCGCCACCGGCGCCCTCGAACTGCAGGGCCGCATGATCGATCCGGCCGCCCTGCCCGGCTACCTGCAACGGCTGAACCAGGAGGAGGCCTTCAAGGGCCGCCAGTTCGCCCGGCTGCAGCTCACGCCGGCCGAGGGCCTGACCGAGTTCACCCTGGGCGGCCTCGCGTCGGTCGCGACGGAGGGCTCGTCGAGATGAAAGCTTGGCAAGACAAGCTCTTCGAGATCCGCCAGGGCGCACTGGCCCTGGGCCGCCGCTTCGATGCCCGGCCGCGGCGCGAGCGCATCGCGATGGTGCTGGCCGTGGTCGCCGTGCTGCTGCTGGCCGGCGACCGCTTCTGGCTCACCCCCGCGTGGCGCCACTTCAAGGAAGGGTCGCAGTCGCTGGCCGATGCCCGCAGTGCCCAGCAGGCGCTGATGGACGAATCCGACAGGCGCCGGGTCCAAGGCGATGCCGAGCGCCGCGCGCTGACAGCCGAGATCGCCCAGTGGAAGGAACGCACCGCTGCCGGCGCGCAAGGCCTGGCCGCGACGCAGGCCGGACTCATAGGCGCGGACCGCATGGCCGCGCTGCTGGAGCAGATGCTGCCGCGTCAGGGCGGCGTGCGCATCGTTGGCCTGAAGACGCTGCCGCCGCAGGACGCGCATGCCCCGCTGCCCGTCGCCCCACCGCCCATGCCGGCGGCCACCTTGCCGGCGGCGGCCGCCTCGGCCGTGCCGGCGCTGGCCGCAGGCCTGAGCGCGCAGGCCGCTGCCGCACCGCCTCCTGCGTTGCCGACCGCCTCGCTCTATCGCCATGGCGTCGAGATCACCGTCGAAGGCAGCTACGGCGACCTGATGAACTACCTCGCCACGCTGGAGAACCTGCCCGGGCCCCGCCTGCTCTGGGGCGGCATCGCGATGAAGGTCGAGCGCCACCCCACCGTGCGCCTGAACTTCACGGTCTACACCTTGAGCGTCCACAGAGCCTGGCTCGAGCTGTGACGATGAACCTGCCTTCACACCCCCTGGTGCTGGCCCTGCTGCTGGCCACGACTGCCGCCCAGGCTGCGCCCAGCGCGACGGCCTGGGCCGATCCGACCCGGCCCGCGGGAGCCTTGGCCGCCGAAAGCGGCGCGTCGGCGCCCCGTGCGACCCGCCCTGCCGCGCCCGCATCGGCACCCACCCCGGCCATCCCTCAACTGCAATCCGTGCAGATCGGCACGTCGGGCGGTGCGAGCGCGCTGGTCGACGGCCGCCTGCTGCAGCCGGGCGACGCGCTGGGCGCCTCGCGCATCGTGGCCATCGACGCCGAAGGCCTGACGCTGCGCGACGCCAAGGGCCGCACAGAGCGGCTGTCGCTGATCTCCTCTTCCATTGCCAAGCGCGATGGCGGCCCCGACAAGGCCGTTGCCGCACTGACCGACCCGCGCCCAGCCGGCCGCGAAGGACGACGCCCATGAGCACCCCTGTTGCCACCTTCGCCCGCCGGGCCCTCGCGGCAGCCTTCGCTGCCGTGACGCTGACCGCCCAGGCCGCCGACCCGGGCCGCTTCGACCTCTCGGTCAACAACGCGCCGGCCGCCCAGGTCTTCATGCAGATCGGCAACGGCACGCCGTACAACATGCTGGTCACGCCCGAGGTCTCGGGCAACGTCAGCGTGACGCTCAAGAACGTGACGGTGACCGAAGCGCTGGAGGCGCTGCGCGACCTCTACGGCTACGACTTCAAGCTCAACGGCAACCGGGTGCTGGTGCTGCCCAACACCGTGCAGTCCCGCCTGTTCCGCGTCAACTACCTGCCGGGCCGCCGCCAGGGCGCGTCGGACCTGCGGGTGAACACGGGCTCCGCCGCCATGTCGGTGGCCGGCTCGTCGGGCACGGCCAACAGCAACGGCGCCGCGCCTGTGCAGCCGCAGACACCAGGGCAGACGACCACCCGCATCGACAACAGCGCCCAGGTGCGCACCACCAGCGACGCCGACTTCTGGCAGGAGGTGCAGGCCTCGCTGAACTCGCTGGTCGGCAACACCGGCGGGCGCGGCGTGGTGCTGAACCCGGCCGCCGGCGTCATCGTGGTCAAGGCCACGCCGGCCGAGCTGACGCAGGTCGAGCGCTACCTCAACGCCATCCAGCTGTCGGTGGAGCGCCAGGTGATGCTGGAGGCCAAGATCGTCGAGGTCGCGTTGTCCAAGGACGCGCAGGCCGGCATCAACTGGGGCGGCTTCGGCCGCGTGCTGGGCGACAAGCTCGCCGGCTCCTTCGGCATCGTGGGCGCCGGCGTCACGCTGGGCACCACCGGTGCGTTGACCTCCGGCGACGTCAGCTCGACGCCGGCCTCGAACATAGGCACGACGACCACCGGCCGCGGTTTCTACGGCCTGGCGCTGCAGTCGCCCAACTTCGCGGCGCTGATCAACTTCCTGCAGACGCAGGGCGACGTGTCGGTGCTCTCCAGCCCGCGCGTGGCCACGCTGAACAACCAGAAGGCCGTGCTCAAGGTGGGCAGCGACGAGATGTTCGTCACCGGCCTGCAGACCACGACCACCACCACCGGCAACAACGCGGTCTCGACGCCGACGCTGACGCTGACGCCGTTCTTCTCCGGCATCGTGCTGGACGTGACGCCGCAGATCGACGACAACGGCGTGGTCATCCTGCACGTCCACCCGGCCATCAGCAACGTGGTCGAGAAGACCAAGGCGATCGACCTCGGCTCGCTGGGCAACTTCCGCCTGCCGCTGGCCGCTTCCACCGTCAACGAGAGCGACAGCATCGTGCGCATCGGCGACGGCCAGATCGTCGCCATCGGCGGCCTGATGATCCAGGGTGCCACCAATACCAAGAGCGGCGTGCCCGGCCTGCAGGAGGCACCGGTCGTCGGCGGCCTGTTCCGCCAGAGCAGCGACGTGAGCACCAAGCGCGAGCTGGTGATCATGATCAAGCCCACCGTCATCCAGGGCGACGGCGCCAACTGGCCCGACAGCACCCCCGTGGCGCAGGCCGCTGCGAACGAGCGCGTGGCCATGCCGAGCAGCGCCCTGAAGCTGGACCCCGCCGTCCGCTGAGCCCACGCCATGGCCCGCCCCGAACGCATCCGCCTCGGCGACCTGCTGATCCAGGAACAGCTGATCTCGCCCGCCCAGCTCGAGCAGGCCCTGGCGGCGCAGAAGCAGTCCGGCCGAAAGCTGGGCCGCATCTTCATCGACTCCGGCTTCGTCACCGAGGCGCAGATCGCCAAGGCGGTGGCGCGCCAGCTGCGCGCGCCCTTCGTCGAACTCGCGGGTCGCGTCATCCGGCCCGAGATCGCCCGCCTGTTGCCCGAAGTGCAGGCCCGGCGGCTGCGTGCCCTGCCGCTGGAAGAGACCGCGGCCGGCCTGCGCGTGGCCATGGCCGACCCGACCGACCTGGCCGCGTGGGACGAACTGAACCGCCTGCTCAAGCGCGAGATCGAGCTCGCCGTGGCGGCCGAGAGCCAGCTGCTGGCCGCCCTGGACCGCAGCTACCACAGCACCGAAGAGATCGCCGGCCACGCCCAGGCGCTGCAGACCGAACTCGCCAGCGTCACCCAGGAATTCGGCGACCTGCTCGGTCTTTCCACCGCCACCACCGAAGACGCGCCGGTCGTGCGACTGCTGCACTCGGTGTTCGAGGAGGCCCTGCGCGTGCGGGCCTCGGACATCCACATCGAGCCGCAGGAAAAGGCGCTGCGCATCCGCTTCCGCATCGACGGCGTGCTGCATGTGCAGACCGAGGCCGATGCCAAGATCGCCACCGCCGTCGCGCTTCGCCTGAAGCTGATGTCGGGTCTGGACATCTCCGAGAAGCGCCTGCCGCAGGACGGCCGCTTCCACGTCAAGCTGCGCGCCGGCACCAACGTCGACGTGCGCATCTCGACCATGCCGACGCAGTACGGCGAGTCGGTCGTCATGCGTCTGCTGACGCAGGACGGCGGCCTGCTGTCGCTCGACAAGCTGGACCTGCCCCCCGCGGTGGCCAAGGCCCTGCGCCGCGCCATCGCCCGGCCCAGCGGCATGGTGCTGGTCACCGGCCCGACCGGATCCGGCAAGACGACCACGCTGTACGCCGCCCTGAGCGCGCTCAACACCACCGGCCGCAAGATCATCACGGTCGAGGACCCGGTCGAGTACCGCCTGCCCGGCATCAACCAGGTGCAGGTGATGGACAAGATCGAGCTGGGCTTCGGCCGCGTGCTGCGCGCCGCCCTGCGCCAGGATCCGGACGTGATCCTGGTCGGCGAGATGCGCGACCAGACGACCGCGGAGATCGGCCTGCGCGCCGCGCTGACCGGCCACCTCGTGCTCTCCACCCTGCACACCAACGACGCGCCCTCCACCCCGCTTCGCCTGATCGACATGGGCGTGCCGCGCTACATGGTCGCCATGTCGCTGGCGCTGGTGCTGGCACAGCGCCTGGTCAGGCTGATCTGCACCCACTGCGCCACCGACATCGAGCCGGACGCACCGCAGCGCGAATGGCTGGCGCTGGAGCTGGGCGATGAAGTCGGCCGCCACCGCTACCGCCACGGCCGCGGCTGCCCGGTGTGCAACGACACCGGCTACTCGGGCCGCAGCGGCGTCTACGAGTTCGTCGAGATGACGCAAGGCCTCGTCGAGATCATGAACCATGGCAGCCCGGCCGACTTCGCCCGCGCCGCCCGCGCCCAGATGGCCGGCGCGTCGCTGCGCAGCGACGCCGTGCGCCTGGTCACCGAAGGCCGCACGACCATCGAAGAAGCGATGCGGGTCTCGACGCAGTTCGACGAATGACGAGCTTCGCCTACACCGGCCGGTCCGCGGTCGGCCCCGTCAGTGGCACCCTCGAAGGGCCCGATGCGGGCGCCATCGCCGACCTGCTCTTCGCGCGCGGCGTCACGCCACTGAAGATCGAGGCCGAAGCCGCCGCCAGGCCCTCCGGTGACGCGGCCGCCAAGCCCGGCCGCCGCTGGTTCGAGCCCCGGGTCGGCACGGTCGAGCTGATGCTGTTCTGCCGCCAGCTGCATACCCTGCTGCGCGCCGGCGTGCCCATCCTGCGAGCGCTGCTGGGCCTGCAGGAGTCGGCCACGCACCGGGCCTTGCGCGATTGCCTGGCCGAGGTCAGGCGCAGCCTGGAGTCCGGCATCGAGCTGTCGATGTCGTTCGCCCAGCAGTCGCAGCTGTTCACGCCCTTCTTCGTCGCGATGGTCCGCGTCGGCGAGATGACCGGCCGGCTGGACGAGGTCTTCGACCGCCTGTGCAAGCACCTCGAGTTCGAGATGTTCATGCGCCAGCAGGTCAAGTCGGCGCTGCGCTACCCGATGTTCGTGATGGTCGCGATGGTCGCGGCCATCGCGGTGATCAACGTGATGGTGATCCCGGCCTTCGCCGGCGTGTTCGAGACCCTGCACGCCGAGCTGCCCATCCCCACCAGGATCCTGCTCGCCACCTCCAGATTCAGCGTCGAGTACGGCTGGGCGTTGATCGCCGCGGCGACAGGCGCCGCCTTCGCCTGGCAGGCCTGGCGCGCCACGCCGGATGGCAGGCTGCGCTGGGACGGCTTCCTGCTGCGCGTGCCCATCGCCGGCAAGATCGTTCGCAAGGCGATGCTCGCCCGCTTCGCCCGCGGCTTCGCGCTGGCCCTCAAGAGCGGCGTGCCGATAGAGCGGGCCCTGGCCGCCGTCGCGCAGACGGTGGACAACGCGTGGATCGCCAGGCGCATCGATGGCATGCGCGAGCACGTCGAGCGGGGCGAATCCATCGTCCGCGCGGCGCTGGCCACTGGCGTCTTCACGCCCGTCGTGCTGCAGATGATCGGCGTCGGCGAAGAGACAGGCGCCATCGACGAGCTGATGGAAGAGGTCGCCGAGCTCTACAGCAACGAAGTCCAGTACGAGCTCAAGACCCTGGGCCAGCAGATCGAGCCGATCATGATCATCTTCCTCGGCGTGCTGGTGCTGGTGCTCGCGCTCGGCGTGTTCCTGCCGATGTGGGACCTGGGCCGGGTCGCGATGGCGGCGCACGGCTGAACGCGATGGATGCCCATGCCGCGCCCGCCCTCACGCTCATCCGGCCTGACCCGGCTGGACGCTGCCGTCGCGCTGGCGATCGTCGGCGTGCTGATCGCCGTGGCGTTGCCGCGGCTGCACTCCACGCGGGTCGCCGCCCGGCAGGTGCGGCTGAAGATGCTGCTGGCCACGGCCCAATCCAGTGCCAGCCTGTTCCACGGCCGCTGCGAGATCGAGCGATCGCGCAGCGTCGACACCGATTGCGCCCGTCTGGCGATCGGAGGCCGGGCCATCTCGGGCGTGAACTATTGGCCATCCGCGACGCCCCAGGGCCTGCCCAACGCCCTCAACCAGTGGACCGAGACACCCGATATCGACTGGCAGTCGGAGCGGATCGAGGGAGTGCCCGCCTTGCGCGCGCGCCTGAAGCCCGTGGCAGTTGCCGGCAGCTGCGAGTTCATCTACGCCCAGGCGGCATCTCCGGGTGCGGCCCCCCGCATCGCCTTGATCGATGCCTCCTGTCCCTGAGCTCCGTTCCCACTTTCTTTCCGACCTGACCTAGGAGTCCCTTCCATGAAACGCATCCAAGCCGGCTTCACGATGATCGAGCTGATCGTCGTCATCGCCATCCTCGGCATCCTGGCCGCCGTGGCCATGCCCAAGTTCATCGACATGAGCAGCGATGCCGAAACCGCCGCCATCAAGGGCGTGGCGGGCTCCGCCGCTTCGGCGATGGCCATGAACTACGCCTCTCGCAAGGCCAACTCGAGCAAGGGCTCGGCGGTGACCAACTGCACCGACGCGGCGACCCTGCTGCAAGGCGGCCTGCCCACCGGCTACACCGTCACCTCGGCCGCCATCGCCGCTGATGCCACCGTGTCGTGCACGGTGACCAAGGGCACCTACACCGCCACCTTCAGCGGCATCGGCATCTCCTGATGCGCTGCGATGCCGCGCGCCGTCCCGGCGCGGCATCATCATCACCATGCCGAAACCCCCGGCAAGCCTTGCCACGCGCGCGGCCTCGCTGATCCAGCGTGCCGCGCTGTGCTGCTGGCTGCTGTGGCTGCCCACGGCGGCCCAGGCGACGGCCTACACCTTCCCGGGCAACCTGCCCGGCGGCTGCAGCGGGGGCTCCGGGGCCTACACGTGCAATACGCTGACGCTGTCGAACGGCGACACCGTGTCGGTGTCGACGACGACCACGATCACCGTCAACGGCAACCTCAACACCAACGCCTCGACCATCAACCAGGCCGGATCGACGAGCGCCCTGACGCTCATCGTCAGCGGGCAGTTGAAGGTGTCCCACCAGGCGATCGTCAATGCCAATGTCACGGCGGGCTCGGTCAGCGATGCCGGCGGCGAAGTCACTTTCGGCGGCAGCATCACGACCACGACAGGCACCGTGTCCCTCGGATCGGCCACCACCGTAGGCGGCAGCATCCGCACGACCAGCGGCACCATCGCGCTGGGCGGCAGCAACACGATCACCGGCAGCATCACCAGCGGCTCGGGCAGCATCGACACGGGCTCCGCCAGCACCATCGGCGGCAATGTCGGCACCGAGGGCACGGTGACCGTGGGTCAAGCCAGCACCGTGGCCGGCACCGTCACCAGCCGAACGTCAACGGTCTCGATCGGCTCCGCCGCGAGGTCGACCGGTGACGTCACTACCCACAGCGGCACGCTGACGCTCGGCAGCAACTCCGCCGTGGCGGCGTGTTCGCGCTCCACCGGTTCACAGGCGATTTCACTGCTGTCGGGGGCCACGAGCAGCGGCGTGTGCTGCGGCACCACCTGCAGCAACGCCTGCGTGAGCAACAACAGCGGCGCCGCCATGCCGGCGAGCTGCGCGGTCGCGCCCTTCGTGGCCGGCACGACCTACAGCTTCGAGAGCTGGGACACCGCGGGCTACTACATCCGGCACTCCAACTACCTCGGCTACATCAGCAAGATCGATTCGACCTCGACCAGCGGAACAAAGCAGGACGCGACCTTCACCGCCCGCGCGGGGCGCGCCGACTCGGCCTGCTGGAGCTTCGAGGCGGTCAACTACCCAGGCTACTACCTGCGGCACCAGAACTTCGTGCTCAAGCTGCAGGCCAGCGACGGCAGCGCGCTGTTCGACAAGGACACCACCTTCTGCCAGCGCACCGGCCTGGCCGGCAGCGGCATCTCGCTGGAGTCCGTCAACTACCCGGGCTACTACCTGCGGCACGACACGAGCCTGGCCCTGGGCATCGCCTACTCGGACGGCAGCTCCGCCTACCGCGGCCAGGCCACCTTTCAGGTCCGTGGTGGTCTGTCCTCGGCCTCGGTGGATCACCTCGAGATCCGCCATGGCAGCGGCACCGGCCTGACCTGCACGCCCAGCACGCTGACCGTGCTGGCCTGCCAGGACGCGAGCTGCTCGACGCTCTACACCAGCGGCCTGACCGGCACGCTCACCGCCACCGGCACGCCGAGCGTGGTGTGGCCCTCCGGCGCCAGTTTCAGCATCTCCGCGGGAGCCAGCAGCACCACGGTGAACGTTCAGGTCACCTCCGCCGGCAGCGTGGTGTTCGGCACCACCGGACTGAGCGTCACGCCCGCCAGCAGCACGAGCTGCAACTTCGGCAGCCCGGCCTGCACGTTCACCGCCGCCGACGCCGGCCTGCTGTTCGATGTGCCGAACCACGTGGCCGAGGCCAGCCAGGCAGTCACGCTCACCGCCGTGCGCAAGGCCGACAACGCGGCCGTCTGCACGCCGGCCTTCGCCAATGTCAACAAGTCGCTCACCTTCACCTGCGGCTACGCCAACCCGACCAGCGGCACGCTGCCCGTGCGCATCGGTGGCAAGGCGTTGAACGCCTCGAACAGCGCCACCGCGGCCTGCGACTCGAGCGGCCAGGCGGTGACGCTCGCCTTTGATTCGACCGGCAAGGCCAGCACCACCTTGCAATACGCCGACGTGGGCCAGATGAACCTCACGGCGAAGTACGTCGGCTCCGGCAGCGACGCCGGGCTCAGCATGACAGGCACCGACAGCTTCGTCGCGGCGCCGTCTTCGTTCGCCTTCTCCAGCATCACCGCGGCGCCCATCAAGGCGGGCAATGCCTTCAGCGCCACGGTGACGGCCCGCAACAGCGTCGGCAACGCGACCCCGAACTTCGGCAAGGAGTCGACGCCGGCATCGCCCACCCTGAGCTTCACCCGATACCAGCCTTCGTCCGGCTCCGCGGGCAGCTTCAGCGGCACGCTCGGCAGCTTCTCCGCCGGCTCGGCCACCGGCAGCAACCTGAAGTGGACCGAGGTCGGCAACGGCGACCTGAGCGCGACGCTCACCAGCTACCTGTCCAGCGGCCTGAACGTGACGGGCACCACCGGCACGACCGGCGCGGTCGGCCGCTTCATCCCCCACCACTTCGACACCACGGTGTCACCGGCCTGCACCGGCGGCGCCTTCTACTACGCCGGCCAGCCCATCACGACCACCGTGACGGCCAGGAACGCGGGCGGCGCCGTGACCAGCAACTACGCCGGAGCCACCTGGGCCAAGGCGACGACCCTCGGCGATGCCGGCAGCCTGGGCCTGGGCGGCTTCAATGGCACGGACGCGGTGGCGGCCACGGCCTTCAGCGGCGGCATCGCCAGCGCCACGCCCGCCTACACCTTCACGAACAAGCTCACCGCCCCGCAGACGCTGACCCTGCGCGCCACCGACGCCGATGGCGTGAGCTCGCAGCCTCCCGACGGCACCGAAGGCAGCACCCCGCTGCGCAGCGGCCGCCTCGTCATCCCCAACGGCTATGGCAGCGAGAAGAGTTCGCTCGACATCCTCATGCGGGTCGAGTACTGGACCGGCCAGGCCTGGCTGCCCAGCAGCACGGACACCTGCACCGTGATCCCGGCCTCCGCGCTGGCGCTGTCGAACTACCGCGACTACCGCGGATCGGCGGCGACCTGGACCACCAGCGGCACCGTCACCTCCCAAGGCAGCGGCGTGCACAAGCTGACCCTGGCCGCGCCCTCGGGCGCCGCCACCGGCACAGTCGACATCGCCATCAACCTGGGCACCGGCACCGCCGACCAGTCGTGCAACGCCAGCCACCCGGCCACCGGCGCCGGCAGCCTCGCCTGGCTGCGCTCGCGCAACGGCAGCTGCGCCGCCACCTGGGACCGCGACCCCGCCGCCCGCGCGGCCTTCGGCGTCTACAGCGCCGAATCCAAAAAGACCGTCCATGTACGCGAGCTTTTCTAGGCGGCGTCGCGGCAAAGCCGCTCAGCCGCCCAGTGGCCGGCTGAATGTTGGACTCCCCCGAGCCCCCTCCAGGGCGGCTCCAGCATGCCGTGGACTCCCTCCAGCCTCCCTCCGAGAGGGAGGCTCCAGCATGATTGACAAACGAACCGCGTCCTTCCGCCAGCGCGGTTTCACGATCGTGGAGCTGGTCGCTGTGCTGCTGATGGCCGGCGTGCTGGCGGCCATTGCGCTGCCGAAGATGGCCGACGTGTTCAGCGTCCGCAATGAGACGGCTCACGACGAGGCGGTGGCGGCGTTGCGCTACGCGGCACAGACGGCCCAGTCGCATCGGCGGCTGGTGTGCGCGGACGTGGGCTCGAGCGGCCTGAGCCTTCGCATCGCGACCAACCGCGGCGCGAGCGCCTGCGACACCGCGCTGCCCGGCCCCGACGGCTCGTCGACCTACACCACCAACCCGGGCAATGCGACGTTCACGCTTTCGCCTGCCGGCACGATCTACTTCCAGCCCAATGGCCGCGCCACCAGCGACGGGGCCGGGGCCACGGCGAGCTCCCGCACATTGGCCATCTCCAACGCCACCGGCGTCACCATCCTCGGGGAGACCGGCCTTGTCCAATAGACGCCAACGGGGCTTCACGCTCATCGAGATGATCGTGGCCATCGTCATCCTGGGCGTCGGCCTGGCGGGCGTGATGCTGGCCTTCAACTACGCGATCAAGGGCAGCGCGGACCCGGTGATCAACCAGCAGCTGCTGGCCATCGCCGAGGAGATGATCGAGGAGGTCCAGCTCAAGCCCTATGCCGCCTCGCCCAACAGCGCATCGTCGGGCTGCGCGCGCGACACCTACAACGACGTATCGGACTACAACGGCTACGCCAGCAGCGGCCAGATCTGCACCGTCGACGGCGTCGCCGTCACCGCGCTCGCCGGCTACTCGGTCAGCGTCAGCGTCGCGACCGCCACGCTGTCAGGCGTCGCCCCGGCCAAGCGCATCACCGTCACCGCGAGCAAGGGCAGCCAGAGCCTGACGCTGGTGGGCTGGCGAACGGACTACGCGTCATGAGAACGGCACTCCGACGTTCCGGCGGATTCACCCTCGTCGAGCTGGTGATGGTCATCGTCATCGCCGGCGTGCTGGCGGCCACGCTCGCGGTCTTCCTGCGACCGGCCATAGACACGTGGCTGGCCCTGCGAACCCGAACCGACCTGGCCTACCAGGCCAACGCGGCGCTGCGCCGCATGCGCGACGAGGTGCGCATCGCCGTGCCCAACTCCATCCGCACGCCGGGCTCGCAGTGCATCGAACTGGTGCCCACGCTGGCCGGCGCGCGCCTGCGCCGCGGCCCCGACACGGTCAACGACGATGCCGTCGCGGGCATCGTCTCGATGCCACTGGACACCAGCGTGGCGACGACCCAGTTCGACGTGCTCAGCGCCTTCGCCAACAGCCCCGGCGTGGGCGACCTGGTCGTGATCGACAACCAGAACCCGGGCGACGTTTATGCGCAGAGCAACGTCTCCACCATCACCGCCCTGGCGACGCCGCCGAAGAGTGCATTCGGCGTGCAGCGCCTGACCGTGGCGGCCAAGCAGTTTCCCGCCGGCTACGACGGGCGGCGCGTCGTCGTCGTGCCCGGAAGCACGCCGTCCGTCGTCTACATCTGCGAGGGCGCGGACGGCACGCTGGATTCGTCCGGCAACGGCAAGGGCGTGCTGGCCCGCCTCACCCGCGGCCTGACCTCGGCCTACCCCACGAGCTGCCCGGCCGCCTCGGGCGGCACCGTGCTGGCCACCGGCGTCAAGTCGTGCCGCTTCGTCTACAGCCCCAGCCAGGGCGCCACGCAGCAGAGCGGCTTCGTCTCGATGCAGATCGAGCTCTCGCGCAACGCCGAGAGCGCGGCCCTGGTCCTCGGCGCCCACGTGGCGAACGTGCCGTGAATTCCAGACTCGGGTCCCAGCGCGGCTTCGGCGCCATCGCCATCGTGCTGATGCTGGTGCTGCTGGCCGCCATCGCCGCGGCGGTCGTTCGGCTGGCGAATGCGCAGCAGATCGGCAGTGCCCAGGAGCAGAACGCCGCCCGCGCCGCCCAGGCCGCGCGCGCCGGCATCGAGTGGGGCCTGTACCAGGCCTTCAAGGGCAGCTGGACGAGCTGCGCCGGCGCGAGCCAGACGCTGGACCTGTCGGCCGACCTGGGCATGCGGGCGACGGTGAGCTGCAGCTCGTCGCTCTACAACGAAGGCGAATCCGCCCCCGGCACGCCACAGACGGTGCGCGTCTACACCGTCGAGGCCGTGGCCTGCAACGGCAGCGGCAGCTGCCCGGACGCCAGCCGCGTCAGCAGCCCCACCTACGTGGAACGCCGGCTGCAGATCCAGGCCAGCGATTGAGCGCGGCCGCGGCGGCGACGATGTCTTCACCCAAGCGCCTGGCCCGGCTATTCATGTCCGCGGTGGGCATCAGTCCGATGGCCAGGATGAAAGGACGCCATCGTCACTTCACTGCCCAGGTTGGGCTTCATCCTCGGCTCCCTTCAGACTTTCGGGTAGTGGGCGAAGACGGTAGCACGACCGCTCTTGTCGATGAGAAGCACGTCGTACGGGTCGTGGCGAGCGCCCATCTCCATGCCGGGTGAACCCGGCGGCATGCTGGGGACGGCCAGGCCAATGGCGTTTGGCTTCAGTGCCAGCAAGCGCTTGACTTCATCGGCCGGCACGTGGCCTTCGACCGCATAGCCGCCGACGAGAGCCGTGTGGCAGCTGCCGAACTTGTCAGGCAGGCCCGCGCGTGCTCGTGCTGACGTCGTGTCTTCCACCAAATTCACCTTGACGGCAAAACCGGCGGCTTTCAAGTGGTCGACCCAGGCGCCACAGCATCCGCAGTAAGGGCTCTTGAAGACTTGCAGCTGTGGCAGCGCAGTGGCCGCCACCGCAGGAAGGGCCGTGAGTGCGGAGGCGCCCAGGGCCATCGACAGAATGTTGCGTCGGTTCATTGACGGCGATCTTTCCATACATGCCGGCCTCGAAGTGGCCGGGAACGGGGCAGGCGAATGGGTGCTCGCCCGCCATGCTGAATTGCCAGACGATTTCGCCCGCGCGAAGGGCGAGGGCCATCTTGGCCTCGTAGCACGGTCAAAGCGGCACCTTGTGTAGAGGTGTGGTTTGGCCCTGAGTTCCTTCCAAGGCCGCCGGTAGGGCACCTTGCGTCAAATCAAACTCACGTCGCATATCCCTTGACCTTCCGACAATGGGAAGGACGAAAGTGGTGGCATGTTGAAAGGAGTCGGTATGCAAACCTTCCGAGTTGACGACATGACCTGCGGCCACTGCGCCAGCAGCATCACGAAGGCGGTCCGGGCGGTGGACGGCGGCGCCAAGGTTGAAGTGGACCTGCAAAGGCACCTTGTGCACATTGAGCCCACCCAAGCGGACTCGCAAGCGCTGAATGACGCCATTGCCGAGGCGGGCTACAGCCCGGTCCCGGTGAATGCGCTCGCGACGCAAGGCACCACGACGAAGAAGGCCGGCGGATGCTGCGGTTGTTGCGGCTGAGCGTTGCTCCAAGGCGCTACGTGCCGAGGCGCTGACGCAACCAGCCGAAGAACGTGCCCGCGAGGAACGACCAAATGGCCATCACCACCATGGCCTGCGTGAAGTTCGGCCACGAGAAAGCAGACGTGCTCAACAGCGGACTGAAGTCCATCCCGTGGAAGAGGCTGTTCATGAAGCCAAGGAACGGCCCTGGCGCAGCGACCCAGACGAGCGTGCACAGCGAGTAGAGGACCGCCACGGTGACGGACAGGGCGACGCCGGTGCATAGCGCAACGGATGCGGGGGTGTTGTCGTGCAGGGAAAGTGAGAGCGTGCTCATGTCGGTCTCCTTCCAGTCACTTGACCGAAGCACCAATCTAGGGCTGCAGGCGTTGAATGGCTTGATGCATATCAACTGCGCGGGGCAGGAATTTGCGAGCCTATGGCAGACAAGGAGATGAAGATGCGTTTCATTCCCACGCTCATGGCTTCGGTGGTGTTTTCGACCGCTGCCCTGGCCCAGACCGCTGCGTCCGAGGCGGACCACGCGGCCCATCACCCGCCGGGTGCCTCGGCGCCGGCTGCTGCGGATAAGGCTGCTCAGAAGGCAGCCGCCAAGCCGAGTGTGAAGGCGCGCGCTCCTTCGTCGGCTCAGATGAGTTCCGCCATGAAGTCGATGCAGGAGATGCACAACAAGATGATGGCGGCCAAGACACCTGAAGAACGCCAGGCCCTGATGGCTGACCACATGAAGGCCATGCAAGGCGGCATGGGCATGATGGGACAGATGAAGGTCGAGCAAGGTGGCACGTCCCCAAGTCCCGAGATGATGGCCAAGCGCATGGACATACCCACTGAAGGCTGACCATGGACGAACACCACAATCCGCCCGCTCGCTGGCGGTCTCCGATGGGCATCTTCATGCTCGTGGCTGGAGCTGTAGGCATCTACTACCTGCTGACCGAACACCTGACCCACGTGACGCAGGCGGTCCCCTACCTCTTTCTGCTGGCCTGCCCGTTGATGCACCTGTTTGGACACCACCACGGCGGGCATGGCGCCCACGACCACCCCCCGCCGCGCGAGGACGACCAAGACGCGGCCAAGCGGTAGGCGAGACGCGTCATGCAGCGAGCGAACCCTCCCAGCGGCGCAGCAAAAGGCGCGGAACTGGCGTCGGGGCTGGGTGCCATCGTCCTGGGCGCTGGGTTGGCGCTCGTGCTGCCGGCTTGGCTGAGGAGCTTCGCCTGGCCCCTGCTCATTGGTGGCATCGTCGTGCACGGCGTTGGCATGACGCTGAAGTACAGGCTGGAGAGCAGAGGCGGCCCGCCCCAGTGGTGGGAGCGGGCATTGTTCTGGCTATGCTGGGCATGCTTGGCCGCGCTCGTCCTCTGGCTTGCGATTGCCTTCGCCAGCTCCCGGTAGCGCGCCACTTGACCTTCCAACGATGGGAGGGTCAAGAATGTCCAGCAAGAACAGGAGAGCGCGATGCCGGACAGCACCAGCCCAACGTCCCACGGCGACTCGCAACACCAGCACCATCATCCCGAAGCCGCCGGTACCCATGGGATGCCGGACGGCACGTTGATGAAGGGTGAGATGCACGAGCATCACGGCCATTCGGCGCACGCCCACCACCAACATGGCCGGCACGCTAACGCATCGGCTGCATCGAAGCCGGCGCCCAAGGGCGACCAGAGCCAGGTCGAATACACGTGCCCGATGCACCCGCAGGTGCGCCAGATGGGCCCAGGCCACTGTCCCATCTGCGGCATGGCGTTGGAGCCGGTGGTGGCCACCGTTGAACAAGGTGAGAGCCCCGAACTGCGCGACATGACGCGGCGGTTCTGGATGGGCACGGTGCTCACGGTTCCGGTCTTCGCCTTGGAGATGGGCGGTCACCTCTTCAACATCCACCACCTGGTCGCGCAGCAGACGTCCAACTGGATACAGCTGCTCCTGGCCACGCCGGTGGTGCTGTGGGCGGGATGGCCCTTCTTCACGCGAGCCGTGGCATCGGTGAAGAACCGCAGCCTGAACATGTTCTCGCTCATCGCCCTGGGGACGGGTGCAGCATGGCTCTACAGCATCGTTGCAACCTTGGCGTCTGGCCTGTTTCCACCGGCGCTGCGAGGAGAGGACGGCGCCGTGGCCGTCTACTTCGAGGCCGCTGCGGTGATCACAGTGCTGGTCTTGCTTGGCCAGGTGCTGGAGCTCCGGGCGCGCGAGAAGACCTCGGGCGCCATCAAGGCGCTTCTGGGCTTGGCACCCAAGACAGCGGTCAAGGTGAACGCGGACGGTTCCGACGAAACGGTCCAGGTCGATGCCATCCAGGTGGGCGACTTCCTTCGCGTTCGTCCCGGAGAGAAAGTGCCGGTGGACGGCGAACTGACCGAGGGCAAAGGCAATGTCGACGAGTCGATGGTCACGGGCGAACCCATCCCGGTGAACAAAGCCGTGAGGTCAAAGGTCACGGCGGGCACCCTGAACCAGACCGGCGGCTTCGTCATGCGCGCCGAGAAGGTCGGGGCCGACACGCTGCTCTCGCAGATCGTCCACATGGTCGCGGCAGCCCAACGCAGCCGCGCCCCCATCCAGCGGATGGCAGACCAGGTGGCGAGCTGGTTCGTGCCTGTGGTCATCATCGTGGCGGCGCTGACGTTCGTGGCCTGGCTGGTGTGGGGACCGAGCCCTGCGTTCAGCTATGCGCTCATCACCGCGGTGGCCGTGCTCATCATTGCCTGCCCTTGCGCCTTGGGCCTGGCGACGCCCATGTCCATCATGGTGGGGGTCGGCAAGGGTGCCCAGCACGGCGTCCTCATCCGGGATGCGCAGGCGCTGGAGAAGATGGAAAAGGTCGACACGCTCGTGGTCGACAAGACGGGGACCTTGACCGAGGGACGTCCGAAGGTGGTCCACATCGAGCCGGCACCGGGCTTCTCCGCGGACGATGTCCTGCAGAAGCTCGCCAGCGTCGAGCGTGCCAGCGAGCATCCCTTGGCGATGGCCATCGTGATGGACGCACAGGAGCGCCAGCTTCCGCTCGCCCAGGTCTCGGACTTCGACTCCCCCGTCGGCAAAGGCGTCGTCGGCACGGTGCAGGGCCAGGTCGTCGTCTCGGGAAGCGCCAGGTTCCTGGGCGAGCACTCCATCGACGGCGGCAGCCTGTCCGCGGCCGCCGAAGCGCAGCGCCAGAAGGCCGCAACCGTCATCTTCGTCGGCATCGGCGGCCAGCTGGCGGGGTTCGTGGCGATCGCCGACCCCATCAAGGCGACCACGCGGCAGGCCCTGAAAGTGCTGCAGGCAGCAGATGTGCGCGTGGTGATGCTCACGGGCGACGGCCAGACGACCGCCGAAGCCGTGGGCCGGGAACTCGGCATCGACGAGGTGGTGGCCGAGGTGTTCCCTGAAGACAAGGCCGCGGTGGTCAAGCGACTGCAGGCTGAAGGCCGGGTGGTCGCGATGGCAGGCGACGGGGTCAATGACGCCCCCGCGCTGGCTCAGGCCGACGTCGGGGTCGCGATGGGCACGGGCACCGACGTCGCCATGGAAAGTGCCGGCATCACGCTGCTGAAGGGCGACCTCATGGGCATCGTTCGCGCCCGGACGCTTTCGCGCGCGACGATGCGCAACATCCGGCAGAACCTCTTCCTCAGCTTCGCCTACAACACCGCGGGCATCCCCCTGGCGGCAGGCGTGCTGTATCCGTTCTTCGGCTTGCTGCTTTCTCCGGTGGTCGCCGCTGCGGCGATGGCCTTGTCGTCGGTCAGCGTCATCGGCAATGCGCTGCGCCTTCGCGGGGTGAAGGTGGATTGAAGGTGGGATGGGCCCCACCTGCATGGAGCGCCGGCTGCGCCCCCTGGCCTTGTCCGCTGATCGACCGTCAAGCTCGCGCCGCCAACGCCGATAAGTGACGAAAGCGGCCACGACAACGGTCCGGTCAGGACCGTGGCGCGAAGGCCGATCTCCATGTCACATTCCCAGTTCCTCGCTGAACCTCCCACCGTCGCCGAGTTGCCACCGGGCGTGGCCATCCGCCTGGCTCGCTGGCTGCTGGTGGCTTCGGGCTACTACCTCGCGGCCCGGCTGGGGTTGATGATCCCGTACGTCGGCACGCACGTGTCGCTGGTGTGGCTGCCGACCGGCGTGGCGATCGCTGCGCTGCTGCGCTGGGGTCCGGGCATGGCGCCGGCCGTCTTCACCGGCGCGGTGGTGGCCAATGCGCACCTCGGCGGCCCCCTGTGGCTGGCGCTGGCGATAGGGCTGGGCAACACGCTGGGACCCTGGGTCTCGACCCGACTGCTCGCGCGCTGGCGATTCCAGGTCCAGCTGGCCCGGCGCCGCGATGTCGCCCTGTTCCTCGCCGCCGCGATGGTCGGCATGCTCGTCAGCGCCTGCAACGGGGTCTGGTGGCTGCACGCGGCCGGCCTGCTCGGCTGGGCTCAGCTGCCGCTGGCCTGGCTCAGCTGGTGGATAGGCGACAGCGTGGGCGCGCTGCTCGGCGGCGTCCCGCTGGTGGGACTCGCCCGCACCACCCTGGCCCGCGCCTTCCTCAGCCGGCCAGGCATGGTCAACACCTTGCTGCAGGGCGCCGTGCTGGCCTGCGGCCTGGCCGCCTTCTCACCCTGGCTGGGCACCGGCTCGCCGTTGCTGTTCCCGCTCGTCTCGCTGCCCTTCTTCCTCGTCACCCTGCTCGGTTTGCGGTCGGGCGTCCTCGGCTCGTCGCTGGCCGTGCTGATGTTGTCGGTGGCCGCGGCCTACGGCACCTCCCGCGGCCTGGGCCCGTTCTCGGGCCATGACCAGAACACCGGCACGCTGGCGCTGTGGAGCTACATCACCGCGCAGGCCTGCACCAGCCTGCTCGTTTGCACCATGGCGGCCGAGCTGCAGACCAGCCGGCGCCGGCTCGCCGCCGTCGTGCGCCACGCCCAGGACGGCATCGTGATGATCGGGCCGGACGACCGCCTCGTCGCGGTGAACCCGGCGGCCAAGGCGATGCTGGGCCTGCCCGAGGCGAGCGTCACCGGCCAGAGCCTGGACGCCCTGCCCCATGGCAACGGCCCGATGCTGGGCCGCTGGCTGCAGGAGCATCCCGGCACCGCATCGACCGACCTGCAGCTGGCGCAGCCCGACGGCGGGCAGCTGCCGGTGGAATGCCAATCGGCCCGCTATCTGGACGCCGGCGGCGACCGTCAGACCCACCTCGTGCTGCGCGACCTCAGTGCCCGCAAGCAGGCCGAGGCGCAGCTGGTCGAGAGCGAGCAGCGCCTGCGCCTGATCACCGACCACATCCCGGCCCTGGTGTCCTACGTCGACAAGGACCAGCGCCTGCTGTTCGCCAACCAGGCCTACGAGACCTGGATGGGCCTGGACCGCCGGGACATCATCGGCCGCACGACGAGGGAGGTGTTCGGCGAGCGCGACGTCGCCGAGCGCCTGCCCTACTTCCGGCGGGCGGTGGACTCGGGCGAGATCGTGAGCTTCGAGATGGCGGTGGAGAACGCGCAAAACCACCTGGTGCTGCGCAGCACCTACCTGCCCGACCGCGGCCCCGACGGCCAGGTGCGCGGCATCTACTCGGTGTCGATAGACATCACCGACATGAAGATGGTGGAGAACCGCCTGACCCGGCTCGCCAGCTTCGACCACCTCACCGGCCTGCCCAACCGGCACCACTTCGAGCAGAGCCTGGACGCGGCCCTGGCCCGGGCGCGCCGCTCCACCCGGGCGCTGGCCCTGATGATCATCGACGTGGACCACTTCAAGGACATCAACGACTCCATGGGCCACGCCGCCGGCGACGAGGCCTTGCGCACCTTCGGCCAGCGGCTGAAGGCCTGCGTCCGCAGCTCGGACTTCGTGGCCCGGCTGGCCGGCGACGAGTTCGTGGTGGTGCTGGAGCAGCTGGTCCACGGCGACGAGGCGCAGGCGGTGGCTCGCAAGATCATCGCCTCGATGCAAGAGCCGGCGCTGTGGGACGGACACATCGTGCCCTTGAGCGCCAGCATCGGCATCGCGCTGGCCGAAGGCTCGGCCGAGCCCGGCGCCGCAGCGCTGATGGCCAGCGCCGACGAGGCGCTCTACGCCGCCAAGCGCGGCGGGCGCAACACCTACCGGCTGGCCGCTTCTCCGGCCTGACTTCCGTCAAGCGGGCCGCCCGGATCCCGGGCTAGGCTCGCCGGGATGAGCATCCGCCATCTCGACAAGCTGCTGTCCCCCACCTCGGTGGCCGTGATCGGCGCGTCCGACCGACCCGGCAGCGTGGGCGCCACTGTCTGGCGCAACCTGCGCGCCGGCGCCTTCCGCGGGCCGGTGTGGCCGGTCAACCTCGGCCACGCGCGGCTGGACGGGCAGGAGGTCTTCGCCCGCGTGGCCGACCTGCCGCAGGCGCCCGACCTGGCCGTCGTCTGCACCCCGCCGGACACGGTGCCCGGGCTCGTCGACGAGCTCGGCCGCCGCGGCACGCGAGCCGCCATCATCATGACCGCGGGCCTCGGCGCCGAACGCAAGCAAGCCTGCCTGGAGGCGGCGCGGCCGCATGTCCTGCGACTGCTCGGCCCCAATTGCCTGGGCCTGCTCTCGCCGCACCTGGGCCTGAACGCCAGCTTCGCCCACACCGACGCGCTGGCGGGCGACGTGGCCTTCGTGTCGCAATCCGGCGCGCTGGTGACCGCGGTGCTGGACTGGGCCAAGTCGCGCCGCATCGGCTTCTCGCACATGGTCTCGCTGGGCGAGCGCTGCGACGTCGATTTCGGCGACCTGCTGGACCACCTCGCCAGCGACGCGAACACGCGGTCCATCCTGCTGTACATCGAGTCCATCGAGGCGCCGCGCAAGTTCATGTCGGCCGCTCGTGCGGCGGCGCGCAACAAGCCGGTCATCGTGGTCAAGGCAGGTCGCGCGGGCGGGGGCGTGGCCGCCGCCGCCTCGCACACCGGCGCCATGGCCGGCTCGGACGTGGTGTTCGATGCCGCCATTCGCCGTGCCGGCATGCTTCGCGTCGACACGCTGGAGGAGCTCTTCATCGCGGCCGAGACGCTGGCGCGCCTGCGCGGCACCGACGGCCTGCTCGACCGCGGCCTGACCCTGATGACCAACGGCGGCGGCGCCGGCGTGATGGCGGCCGATGCCGCGGCCCTGAGCGGCCTGCCCCTGCGCTCGCTGGGCCCCGCGCTGCGCGAGAGGCTCGACGAGGTGCTGCCGGCCACCTGGTCGCATGCCAATCCGATCGACATCATCGGTGACGCACCGGTCAAGCGTTATGTGGACACGCTGCAGGCCCTGCTCGCCGACCCCGACACCGGTGCCATCCTCTTCGCCCATGCGCCCACGGCCATCGTCCGCAGCGACGACATCGCCCGCGCCTGCGCGCCCATCGTGCGCGAGGCCGCCGGCCGCGTGATGGCCTGCTGGCTGGGCGACAGCGCCGTGGCCGAGGCCCGCCGCCTCTTCGAGGACGCCGGCGTGGCCGACTACCAGACGCCCGAGCAGGCCGTGAAGGCTTTCGGCATGCTCGCCACCTACCAGCGCAACCAGGCCCTGCTGCTTCAGGCGCCGACCGCGAGCGAGAACGGCCCGCCCGATCGCGGCGTGGTGCGCGCGGTGTTCGAAGGCGTGCGCGCCGCCGGCCGCAGCATGCTGAACGAAGCCGAGGCCAAGGCCGTGCTGGCCGCCTACGGCATCCCCACCGTGCGCACGCTGGAGGTGGCGCCGACGGCGGAGGCCGCCGCGCTGGCGGCGCGGGCGCTGGGCTACCCGGTGGCGCTGAAGATCGTCTCGCCGCAGATCAGCCACAAGTCGGATGTCGGCGGCGTGGCCCTGGACCTGCGCGACGAGAGCGCCCTGCGCCAGGCCGCCGACCGCATGCGGGCCCGCGTGCGCGAGCAGCGGCCCGAGGCCGGGCTGACCGGCTTCAGCGTCCAGCCCATGGCCGCCCGGCCGCACGCGGTGGAGCTCATCGTCGGAGCCTCGGTGGACCCGGTCTTCGGCCCGGTGCTGCTGTTCGGCCACGGAGGCACCGCCGTCGAGGTGCTGGCCGACCGCGCCATCGGCCTGCCGCCGCTGAACCGCGTGCTGGCCCGCGAGCTCGTCTCGCGGACCCGCGTGTCCCGCCTGCTGGCCGGCTACCGCGACCATGCGCCGGCGAAGCTCGACGCCATCGCCGACGTGCTGATCGCCCTGTCGCAGCTGCTGGCCGACTGGCCGGAGCTGGCCGAGCTCGACATCAATCCCCTGTGGGCCGATGCCGAAGGCGTGCTGGCCCTCGATGCGCGCGTGCTGCTGTCGGCGCCCGGGGCTGGCGGCGCCGGCGCCTCGCACTTCGCCATCGCGCCCTACCCGGCCGAGCTGGTGCAGCGCGTGGACTGGCAGGGCCGCGAAATCACCCTGCGCCCCATCCGCCCCGAGGACGGGCCGCAGCACCGCGAGTTCGTCGAGCAGCTGACGCCCGAGGACCTGCGGCTGCGCTTCTTCAGCAGCCGGCGCGAACTGCCGCGCAGCGAACTGGCCCGCCTGACGCAGATCGACTACGAGCGCGAGATGGCCTTCATCGCCGAGCTCGAAGAGGACGACGGCCGCCGCCGCACGCTCGGCGTGGCGCGCGCGGTGTGCGACCCCGACAACGTCGACGCCGAGTTCGCGGTGATCGTGCGCTCCGATCTCAAGGGCCGGGGCCTGGGGCGGCTGCTGATGGACGCGCTGATCCGCCACCTGACGGCACGCGGCACGCAGCGGATGGTCGGCTTCGTGATGCGCGAGAACTCGGCGATGCGGGAGCTGTCCCGTTCGCTCGGCTTCACCGCCGACGGACCGGCCGCCGAGGCCGACGTCCTGCGCTACGTCAGGCCGCTGGCCGCGACGGCCGGAACCGCGCTGGCTTGAGCCGCGTCAAGGTCCGTGCGGTGCCGCTGCCTAGGATGGAATGACCACTTCACCCGAGGACGAACGGCATGGACACCCCCACCCTGGACAAGCAAGGCCTGGCCCAGAGCCTGCGTCGCATGATCGACGAGGCGGACGGCTTGCTCAAGAGCGCCGCCCGCAGCGGCGACGAAGCCTTCGACTCGATGCGCGACCAGTTCACCGACCAGGTCCAGCAGATGCGCAGCCAGCTCGACCAGCTCGAGGAGACCGCCGTCTACCGCGCCCGCCGCGCCGCCCGCGCCGCGGACCACAGCGTGCATGAACACCCCTACGGCGCGATGGGCGTGGCCGCGGCCGTCGGCCTGCTGGTCGGCGTGCTGATCGGGCGTCGCTGACGCGACCCGCCATGGACGCGACTGCCGGCCTGCGCGGCGCGGCGCAGCAGGTGCTGGCCGACGTGATCGAGATCGGCCGCACCCGGCTGGAGCTGGCCACGGTCGAGCTGGAGGAAGAGCGGCTGCGCCTGGCCCGGCTGTGGGTCGGCGCCATGGTGACGCTGTTCCTGCTCTTCGCCGGCGTGATCCTGGCGGCGGCCTGGCTAGTGATGTGGTGCCCGCCGGAGCAGCGGCTGCTCGCGCTGGGCCTGCTGGCGCTGGGATTCCTGGCGGCCGCGGGGGCTTCGGCCTGGCGCTGGCAACGCATGGCCAGCACGAGGCCGCCGCTGCTGCAGGCCACGCTCGCCGAGTTGCGGCGCGATGAACAAGGATTGAGCCGTGGAGCCACTGCTTGAGCGCTGCCGCCCAACGCGCCCGAGTGCTGGCGGCGCGCCGCCATGCGCTGGTCGCCCGCTCTGCCCAGCAGCGACGCAGCTTGCACAACGATGCCGCCAGGCTGCGCCTGGCCCTGTCACCGGCGGCCTGGCTGGCCCGGGGTGCCGCGGGCGTGCGGCGCCATCCCGCGTGGCTGCTGGCGGGCATCGCAGGCCTTTTCGCCCTGAGACGTTTGGGCACACGTCGGTGGTTGGGTCATGCGTTGACGGCCTGGCAGTTGTGGCAGACCATGCAGCGCTGGTGGCCCGCCGATCGCGCGGGCGCCGGGAGCCGCGCGCCATGAGCTGCCGCCTTGTGCCCGGCCGCCACCCCGACACGAAGTCCTTTTCCCCATCGACCAGGAGAAGTTGCCATGGCCGTTCAAGCCGAGCACGAGTCGCCCTTGCCGTTCCCGCCGAACTGGTTCACCGCCGTGTCCGAGAACTGGTGGGCCCTGCAGTCCGCCCAGTGGCAGGCCGCCTCCGCCTGGCAGCAGGCCTGGGCCTCGATGCAGCAGGAGTGGTGGGATGAGTGGACCGCCCGCTGGGCCGGCGGGGCGCCCATCGATTGAGCCGGCCCCCTACGTCGCCTTCGGCGCCGGTCCCCCCGAGGGGGAGCAGTCTCCTAGGGGCGGCCCGTCGGAGACCGGGCCTGCCCTGTTCAGCGTCGAAGGATTGCAGAAGGTCTACGGCAGCGGCGAGGTGCAGGTGGTCGCCTTGCGCGATGTCGACCTCGACATCGCCCGCGGCGAGTTCATCGTGCTGCTGGGGCCCTCGGGCAGCGGCAAGTCGACGCTGCTGAACATCCTCGGCGGGCTGGACACGCCGAGTGCCGGCCGCGTGGTGTTCGATGGCGGTCCCGCCGGCTCGGCGGCAGTCGACCTGAGCACGGCGGGCGACGCGGCGCTCACTGCCTACCGCCGGCGCCACGTCGGCTTCGTCTTCCAGTTCTACAACCTGATCCCCAGCCTCACCGTGCGCGAGAACATCGCGCTGGTGACCGACATCGTCGAGGCGCCCATGCCGGTCGACGAGGCCATCGCCCGCGTGGGCCTCACGCCGCGGGGGGATCACTTCCCGGCCCAGCTCTCCGGCGGCGAGCAGCAGCGCGTCGCCATCGCGCGCGCCATCGTCAAGCGCCCGCAGGTGCTGCTGTGCGACGAGCCGACCGGCGCGCTCGACTACCAGACCGGCAAGCTGGTGCTGGAGACCATCGCCGACATCAACCGCACGCTCGGCACCACCGCGGTGGTGATCACCCACAACGCCGCCATCGCGGCCATGGCCGATCGGGTGGTCTACCTCGGTGACGGGCGCATCCAGCGCGTGGTCGCCAACGAGCACAAGCTCAGTCCTGCCGAGCTGGCCTGGTGAGCACGACATGAAGGCCCTGGACCGCAAGCTGCTGCGCGACCTGCGCCTGATGTGGAGCCAGGCCATCACGATCGCCCTGGTCGTGGCCACCGGCATAGGCGGCTTCATCGCGAGCCTGTCGGCCGTCGACTCGCTGGAACGGGCACGCGACGACTTCTATGCCGACGGGCGCTTCGCCGACGTCTTCGCGGCCGTCAAGCGCGCGCCCAACGCGGTGGCGGAGAACCTTCGCGCAGTCCCGGGCGTCGCGGACGTGCAGACCACGCTGGAGGAGTACGTCCGCGTCACGCTGGCCGGCGTGCCCGACCCGATCATCGGCCAGTTGATCGGGCTGGATCCGCGCGCCGCGCCGCGCATGAACCGCCTGAGCGTCAGCAGCGGCAAGCCGCTGGAGGCGAGCGGGCTTCGCGCCGACGGCGAGCTCGAGGCGCTGGTCTCCGAAGCCTTCGCGCAGGCCCGTGGCCTGAAGGCCGGCTCGCGCGTCACCGCCCTCGTCAACGGCCGGCAGCGCACGCTGCGCATCGTCGGCACGGCCCTGTCGCCGGAGTTCATCTTCGCGGGGCTCTGGGGCATGCCGGACATGCGCAACTTCGGCATCTTCTGGGTCGACCACGAGGCGCTCGCGGCCGCCTACGACATGCGCGGCGCCTTCAACCACGTCGCGGTCAAGCTCGCGCCCGCAGCCGCCCAGGCGCCGGCAGTGGATGGCCTGGCCCGGGTGCTGGGGCCCTACGGAGGGCGCGAGGCGCATGGCCGCGAAGAGCAGATCTCGAACTCGATGCTGAACGACGAGATCAGGAGCCAGCGCACGATAGGCATCACGCTGCCGGCCATCTTCCTCGGCGTGGCCGCCTTCTTGCTGAACGTGGTGGTGTCGCGCCTGGTCTCGACCCAGCGCGAGCAGATCGCGGCCTTGAAGGCGCTGGGCTATCCCAACCTTGCCATTGGCGTGCACTACCTGAAGTTCGTGCTGCTGGTCGTGGTCGCCGGGCTGGCGCTGGGGGTTCTCCTGGGCGACCGCCTCGGCAGCTTCTACACCGGGCTGTACGCCGAGTTCTACCGTTTCCCCCGCTTCGAGCACCAGGTGGCGCCCTGGTTGCTGCTGACGAGCGCGGCGATCACCGTGGCGACTGCCGTGCTGGGCACGCTCAACGCCGTCCTGGCCACGGTCAGGCTCGCCCCCGCCGAGGCGATGCGCCCGCCCGCGCCCGGCCACTACCACCGCACCCTGCTGGAGACGCTGGGCATCCAGCGCATGGGTCCGGCGCTGCGGATGATCGTCCGCACGCTGGAGCGCCGGCCCCTGCGCTCCGGCCTGTCGGTGGCCGGCATCTCGGCGGCGGTGGCCATCGTGATCCTGGGCGGCTTCTTCCGCGACGCGATCGACGCCATCCTCGACACCCAGTTCAACCTCTCGCTGCGCGGCGACGTGACGGTGTGGGCCGACGAAGCGGTCGATGCCGGCGCCCGGCTGGAACTGGCGCGGCTGCCCGGGGTGCGCGGGGTGGAGGCGACGCGCTTCGTCCCGGTGCGCTTCCAGAACGGCCCCCGCCAGGAGCGGGTGACGGTCCGCGGCTACGCGCCGCGCGCCGAGCTGTACCGCGTGATCGATGCCGACCAGCACCAGGTGCTGCTCGACGGCCGCGGCCTGGTGATGACCGACCGCCTCGCCACCAAGCTGGGCCTGGAGGTGGGCGAGCCGGTGCAGGTGGAGGTGCTCGAAGGCAAGGTGCGCCGTTTCAGCCTGCGGCTGGGCGGCACGGTGCAGGAGACCATGGGCCTGAATGCCTACCTCGACCGGCCGACGCTCAACCGGCTGCTGGGCGACGGCGATCTCGGCGGCGGCTACGTGCTCTCGATCGAGCCTGGCCGCGAGGCCGAGCTGCTGGAGGCCACCCGGGCGATGCCCCGCGTGGCGGGCGCCTTCAGCAAGGCCTCGATGCGCCGCAACATGGAGGAGATCAGCGCCCGCAACGTGCGCATCAGCAGCATCATCATGACGACCTTCGCCGTCGTCATCGCGGTCGGGGTGGTCTACAACAACGCCCGCATCGCGCTGGCCGAGCGCGGCTGGGAGCTGGCCAGCCTGCGCGTGCTGGGCTTCACCCGCGCCGAGGTCTCGGCCCTGCTGCTGGGCGAGCTGGCGATCCTCATCGCGCTGGCGCTGCCGCTGGGCATCGCGCTCGGCATCGCGCTCACCCATGGCCTGACGCTGCTGCTGCAGTCGGACCAGTTCGCCTTCCCGGCGGTGGTCAGCGCCTCCAACGCCGCCTGGGCGGCCCTCACCGTCATCGGGGCCGGTGTCGCCAGCGCACTGGTGGTGCGACGGCGCATCGACCGGCTCGACCTGGTGGCGGCCCTGAAGACACGGGATTGAAGATGCAACGCAAGACCTGGATCCTGCTCGGCGCGGGGGCCGCCGGTGCCATCGCCCTGTTCGCCTGGGCCTTCGCGCCGCGGCCGCTGAACGTCGAGACCGCGACCGTCTCGCAGGGGCACTTCGAGACCAGCATCGAGGAGGACGGCAAGACACGGCTGCGCGACCGCTACGTCGTCTCGGCACCGCTGGCCGGGCGGCTTTCGCGGCCTTCCTTGCGTGAGGGCGATGAGGTGCAGGCCGATGCCGTCGTTGCGCAGCTGAACCCCGTGCTGGCCCCGATGCAGGACGACCGCACGCTGCGCGAACAGCAGGCACGCGTCGAGATGGCCCTGGCGCAGGTCCGCAGCGCCGCGGCGCATGCCGAGGCCGCGCGCCTGGCCTGGGAGCAATCGCGCAACGACCTCACCCGCAACGAGCGCCTCGCGCTCGAGGGCTTCGTCTCGCCGACCAAGCTGGACAACGACCGGCTGGGCACCCTGGCGGCGCAGAAGGAGCTCGACGCGGCACAGGCCCAGCGGCGCGTTGCGGAGCACGAGGTGGAGCAGGCCCGCGCGGCGCTGAGCGCCGTGCGCAGCCCGGGCGGCGCCGGGGCACGGGTGTTCGAGGTCCGCTCGCCGGTCGCCGGCCGGGTGCTGCGCGTGACCCAGGGCAGCGAGGCCACGGTTGGCATAGGCGCGCCGCTGCTGGAACTGGGCGACACACGGCGGCTGGAGGTGGTCGCCGAGCTGCTGACGACCGATGCGCTGCAGGCCCTGCCCGGCAACCGCGTGGCCATCGAGCGATGGGGCGGCGCGGGTGTGCTCGAGGGCCGCGTGCGGCTGGTCGAGCCGGCGGCCTTCACCAAGGTGTCGGCCCTCGGCGTGGAGGAACAGCGCGTGGAGGTGCTGATCGATCTCACCAGCCCGCCCGAGCACTGGCAGGCCCTCGGCGACGGCTACCGCGTCGGTGTGCGCATCATCACCGCGGCGGTCGACCAGGCGGTCAAGGTGCCCTTGGGCGCGGTGTTCCCCCGGCCGGATGGCCAGGGCGGCGGCATGGCGGTGTTCGCCCTTCGCGGCGGCCGCGCGGCACTGGTACCGGTGACACTGGCGGCACGCAATGGCAGCGAAGCCTGGGTGCAGCAGGGGCTGAAGCCGGGCGACGAGGTGATCGTCTACCCGAGCGCCGCCGTCCGCGACGGAACTCGCGTGCGCCGCCGCACGGTCTGACGGCCGCCACGCGGCATCGACAGGAGCAAGACGACATGCAGGCGATGGTCCTGAACCGCCCCGGCCAGCCGCTCGAATGGACCGAGCGGCCGGACCCCGAGCCCGGCCCCGGCGAGCTGCGGCTGCGCGTGGAGGCCTGCGCCGTCTGCCGGACCGACCTGCACGTGGTCGACGGCGAGCTGCCGCTGCCGAAGCTGCCGCTGGTGCCGGGCCACGAGATCGTGGGCATCGTCGATCGCGTCGGCGAAGGCGTGGCCCAGGCGTGGCTCGGCCAGCGCGCGGGCGTGGCGTGGCTGGGCCACACCTGCGGCCACTGCCCCTACTGCCGCGGGGGCCAGGAGAACCTGTGCGACACGCCGGTCTTCACCGGCCACGGCCGCGACGGCGGCTTCGCCACCCACGTGCTGGCCGAAGCCGCCTTCTGCCTCCCGCTGCTGCTGCCGCTGGAGCCGGTCCGGATGGCGCCGCTGCTGTGTGCCGGCCTGATCGGCTGGCGCGCCCGGCGCCTGGCCGGCGAGGACATCCGCACGCTGGGCCTGTACGGCTTCGGCGCGGCCGCGCACCTGATCGCCCAGGTGGCCACGCACGAGGGGCTGCGCGTGTTCGCCTTCACGCGCCGGGGCGACGTGACGGCACAGGCCTTCGCGCGCGAGCTCGGCTGCGTGTGGGCGGGCGACAGCGACTCGCCGGCTCCGCAAGCGCTGGATGCCGCGATCATCTTCGCGCCGGTGGGCGCGCTGGTGCCGCTGGCCCTGCAGGCCGTGCGCAAGGGCGGCCGCGTGGTCTGCGGGGGCATCCACATGAGCGACATCCCGGCCTTCGCCTACCGCCTGCTGTGGGAGGAGCGGCAGCTGATGTCGGTGGCCAACCTCACGCGCGCCGATGCCGCGGAGTTCCTGGCGGTCGCGGCGCGCGTGCCGCTGCGCATCGAGACCACCTCCTATCCGCTGCGCGAGGCCAACCGGGCGCTGGCGGACCTGCGCGAAGGCCGGCTCGTCGGGGCGGCGGTGCTGGTGCCCTGAGCCGCTCGTTTCCCCCCTTGCGGCGCATCAACACAAAGCGGAGGGTTGGCCGAACAATCGGTTCATATTCACCTCGCCGCCTTGGAACCCCGATGTCTGCCGCCACCAGCCCCTCCCTGGAAGCCGTCCGCCAGCGCCTGGACGAGCGTGCCCGTCAACTCGAACAGCTCATCGCCGCCGAGCAGGTGCGCGAAGAGAGCGGCCATGACGTCACCGACCTCAAGGACGGCGCCGACGAAGAGGTGCAGGCCGAGATCGAGAGCGCCGACATGGGCCGCCACCTGGCCGAGTTGCGCCAGATCGAGCTGGCCCGCGCCCGCCTGCTCGCCGGGCGCTACGGCGAATGCACCGACTGCTCCGAACCGATAGCCCCGGCCCGACTCGCCGCCCAGCCGGCGGCCAGCCGCTGCACGGCCTGCCAGGCGCTGAGAGAGAAACGTTAGCCCCCACGGCCCCTCCCGGGGCCTGCCCCCCGAGGGGGCTCGCGCAGCGGAAGGAATGTTGGCCCCCACGCCCCCTCCCGGGGGCTGCCCCCCATGGGGGCTCGCGCAGCGGACCGGCAAAGCCGGATCCGCGCACGCCCTGGTAGGAGGCGGCTCCTGCGGAGCGCCTCGGGCGTCGGGGAACAGGCACGCTAGCGGGCGGCGTACAGGGCCATGGCGCCGAGGGCGGCGATGGCGTAGGCGGCTGCCAGGCGGCGGGCGAAGGGGCCGCTGCCTGCGGTGATGGCCAGAGCGGTCTTGGTGACCAGGCTGGCGAGGGCGGCCAGGGCGATGCCGGTGGCGGGGACGCCGGCGCCGTCCGCGTCGCTGGCGTGCAGGCGCGCGAGCGAGACGACCACCGGGTCCACGTCCACCAGGCCGGACAGCGCGGAGATGGCGTACACGCCGGCGTCGCCGAAGGCTGATTTCGCGAAAGCCACCGCCAGCGCCACGCCGGCCAGCAGGGCGCCGAAGCCCAGTACGGTGCCCAGGTCGAAGGGGGCCATCCGGGCGGGCGGGGATGCGGCCGGCGCACGGCCGCGGCGGCGCCAGTGCCAGGCCGCGGTGGCGAAGAGCAAGGCCCCGGCTCCCAGCAGGGGCGGCGCCACTTGCAGCGCAAGCGCCGGCCGGAGCACGGCCGCGATGACGACGATGCGAACCGACATCATGCCGCTGGCCGCCAGGGCGCCGGCCAGCGCCGGGGCCAGCAAGGCGCTGTCGCGCCGGGCGTCGCGAGCCAGGGCCAGCGTCGCCGCCGTCGAGCTCGCCAGGCCGCCCAGCACGCCGGTCCACAACAGGCCGCGCTCCGGGCCCGAGAAGCGCATGGCGGCATGCCCGGCGAGCGACAGGCCGGCGAGCAGCACCACCGCCCACCAGAGCTTGTACGGGTTCAGCACGCCGTCCGGCCCGTAGCCGGCGTCGGGCAGCAGCGGCAGCACCACGACGGAGAGCACCAGCAGCTGCAGGCCGGCGCGCAACTCCCCTTGCTCGACCAGTCGCAGCCAGCCGTGCAGCGTGGACTTGTAGTCCAGCAGCACAGCCGCCACCACTGCCGCCGCCAGTGCCGGCAACGCGTGGCCGGAGGCGGCCAACGCGCCGAGTGCGTAGGTCAGCAGCGCCGCCACGGCGGAGGTGGCGCTGAGGTCGCGCTCGGCGCGCACGGATTCCCGATAAGACACTGCGAGCAGGAGGGACAGGCCGACGGCGCCGCCCGCCAGCGGCAGCCCACCGAGCGCCTCGGGCAGGCTGGCCAGCACGCCTCCGGTCAGCCCGATCAGCGAGAAGGTGCGCAGCCCCGCCACGCGCGCCCCTTCCGCCCGGTCGCGCGCGCTCCAGCCGCGCTCCAGCCCGATCAGCAGGCCTGCCACCAGGGCGGCGGCGAGGCCGGACGCGGCGGGAGGCAGCTGGACGTCAAGCATCGGCGCATGATGCCGTGGCCCGCTGCCGACAGACTGGTGCCGCATCAAAGCTGCTACGCTTTGCGGCCTCCGCCACTCCGGGTCCTGCCTTGGCTGCCGTGTCGACTGCCCAGCACATCGCCGTCCTCGACGACGAGCCCGACATCACCACGCTGCTGTCGGGTTACCTCCAGAGCCAGGGCTTCCGGGTCAGCGCCGTGCACAACGGCCCGGCACTGATGGCCCTGATGGCCGCCGACGTGCCGGCGCTGGTCCTGCTGGACCTCGGCCTGCCGGGCGAGGATGGCTTCTCCATCGCCCGCCAGCTGCGCGAGCACCACCGCTGCGGCCTGGTCATCGTCACCGGCCGCGGCGATGCGATCGACAAGGTCGTGGGGCTCGAAGTGGGCGCCGACGACTACGTGACCAAGCCTTTCGACCTGCGCGAGCTGCTGGCGCGCATCAAGGCCGTCCTGCGCCGCATCGCGCCGGCCGAGCCTGCGCCGGCCGCCGCGGCCCCGGTTGCCGCCTCGCGCGACCAGCTCCGCTTCATCGGCTGGACGCTGGACGTCGCGGCCCGCCGGCTGGTCTCGCCGGACGGCCAGGACGTGGCGCTGACCACCGGCGAATTCGACCTGCTGCTGGCCTTCGCCCGCCACGCCGGCCGGGTGCTGTCCCGCGACTTCCTGCTCGAGAACACGCGCGGCCGCGAGGCCGGGCCCTTCGACCGCACGATAGACGTGCAGGTGGGCCGGCTGCGCAAGAAGCTCGAGCCCGACGCCGAGAATCCGCAGATCATCAAGTCCGTGCGCGGGGCCGGCTACATCTTCGTCCCGCCCGTCACCAACGCCTGAGGATGCCGATGACGCCGCCGCCCTTGCCTGACGTGCCGGCGCCGGCGCTGCCCAGCGGCATCGAGGAGCGGGCGGTCTTCCGCTCGCTGTTCCTGGCCAACCCGGATGCGCTGCTGCTGGTCGACCAGTCCGGCCAGATCGTCATGGCCAACCCGGGGGCCAGCGGCCTGCTGGGCTACAGCATCGAAGAGCTCACCCGCATGGGCGTCGACGCCCTGGTGCCCGACAGCATCCGCCCGCGCCATGCGTCCTACCGCGAGGCTTATGGCAAGGCGCCGCGCTCGCGCCCGATGGGCAACAACATGGACCTCGTCGCCAAGCGCAAGGATGGCAGCGAGGTGCTGGTCGAGATCGCGCTGAGCCCTCTGCAATCGCAGGGCCTGCCCTTCACGGTGGCGGCCATCCGCGACATCAGCGCCTACCCCCGCGTCAAGCAGGCGCTGCAACGCGCCCGCTACAGCGAGCACCTGGCGCAGCTCGGCCGGCTGGCGGTGGACACGCGCGACCCGCAAGTGTTGCTGGAGCAGGTCCCGGCGATCGCGGCGCAGGCGCTGCAGGTCGAGGTGTCGGTGGTCTTCCTGCTCGACGAGGACCGGCAGGCCTTCCGCGTCGCCGGCGTCGCGGGCGGCATGCCCGGCGAGCAGCTCGGCGACAAGATCCCCAACCGGCCCGACACGCCTCCCGGCTTCGTCGTCCACGGCGGCGTGCCGGTGGTGATCGACGACTACCGCAGCGAGCAGCGCTACGTCGTCCCGCAGCGCTACATCGAGGCCGGCCTGGTGAGCGCAGTGGCCGTGCCGCTGTTCGACCGCGGCCGCACCATAGGCGCGCTGACGGCCCGCTCGCGCACCGCACAGCGCTTCGGTGACGAGGAGAAGCGCTTCCTCGAATCGCTGGCCAACCTGCTCGCCACCAGCCTTCAGCGTGCCCATTCGGAAGAGGCGCTCAACCACGCCCAGCGGCTGGAAAGCGTGGGCCAGCTCACCGGAGGCATCGCGCACGACTTCAACAACCTGCTCACCGTCATCCAGGGCAACCTGCAGGTGCTCGAGGAGCGGCCCGCCGTCGTCGAGGATGCGTATGGGCAGCAGCTGGTGGATGCAGCCATGCGCGCCACTCGCCGCGCCGCCGAGCTGACGAGCAAGCTGCTGGCCTTCTCGCGCCGGCAGGTTCTGCAGCCGACGCAGGTCGACGTCAGCGCGATGATCGGCTCGCTGGCCGACATGCTCCGGCGCACCCTGGACCAGCGCATCGTGATCCAGGCCGACACCGCCGCCGGCTGCCCTCCGGCCATGGCGGACCCGGGCCAGCTGGAATCGGCGCTGCTCAACATCGCCATCAATGCCCGCGATGCGATGCCCGAAGGCGGGCGCCTGAGCTTCCGCTGCGAGGCGGTCGACCGCCTGCCGCCGGGCCTGCGCCGCGAGCTGGACGATCCCAGCGCCCGGGAGGAGCACTTCGTCGCCATCTCCATCGCCGACACCGGCTGCGGCATGCCCGAGGAGGTCAAGGAACGGGTGTTCGAGCCCTTCTTCACCACCAAGGGCGCCGGCCGCGGCACCGGCCTGGGCCTGTCCACGGTCTACGGCTTCGTCAAGCAATCCAGGGGCGCCATCCACATCGACAGCTCGCCCGGCGCCGGGACCACGGTGTCCCTTTTCATCCCGCAGCCCTGGGCCGATTCGGTGGGCGCCACGGGCGAGGAGCGAGCCGAGGCGGACCTGCCGCGCGGGCTGAAGGTGCTGCTGGTCGAGGACGACACCGAGGTGCGCAAGGTCGTGCAGGCCTTTCTCGACGCACTCGGCTGCCAGGTCACCAGCGCCGCGAGCGCGGAGCAGGCCCTGCTGTTGCTGGGCCCCGAAGCCAGCTACGACCTGCTGCTGACCGACATCGCCCTCGGCCCCGGAATGCGCGGCACCGAGCTGGCGGCTGAAGCCCAGCGGCGCTTCCCGCGGCTGGCCATCCTGCTGATGTCGGGCTTCTCGGCCGAGCTGATCGAGGCCGACCGCGACTCGCCGGCCAGCTGGGAGCTGCTGCGCAAGCCCTACAGCCGGGCCGAGCTGGCTCGGGCGATGGCGCGGCTGCTGTCTTCGCCGGCCGCCGGCTGAGACGCTCTACTCGAGCAGGCTGCCGGTCGCCAGCCAGTTGCCCAGCGCTCGCCGCCGGGCACGCAAGGCCGAGACCTCGGCCGCGCACTTGCGCAGCGCCGCGACCTCCGCCGTGTTCCAGCGGCGAATGACGGCGCTCGTGCAGCTGATGAGGCCCCACACTTCGCCGCGATCGCCGTACGAGGCCGCCAGCAGGGCCCGGATGTTGAACGGCACCAGCATCGTTTCCTTGACCCCTTGCAGCGCTGGATCGGCGAAGGTGTCCTCGCAGACATAGCGGCCCTGCCCGACGAGCGCGCCGAAGAACCCGCCGCCGGACTCGGGGAAGGCCGCGGCGCCCCGCACGATGCGCTGGCTGCCGCCGTCATAGGCCGCGACGCTGCGCATGACGCGCCGGCCGGGTTCGCCCGAGACACTCCAGAAGGTCACGTGCATGCAGGCCAGCGTCTGCTGGATGTGCTGGGCCACCCGGCCCGCCGCCTCGAGCTCGGTCATGCGCTCGGCCTCCAGTTCATGGGCCAGGTCGCGCAGCAGGAAGTGGAACTTCGGGGCACTCGTCACGTCTGCACTCGCCCCTTCGGGCTGACGGCCGCTCCACGCTCTATGACGCCGCCGGAAAGGACATCGGCCCGCAGCCCGCCGCGGTGCACGAAGCGCTTCACCACATCGGCGGCGGTGAGAGTGGCCGACGCGAGCGCACCCCCGAGGCCCAGGCAAGGCTCGCACAGGTCGACGCCTCGCAGCAGGACCCCTCCCACCTCGAACTCGACGCCCACCAGCTCGTTGAGCCGGACCCCGCGCGTCAGGAGGTTGCGATGCGTCACGGACAGATCCATGGCCCGCTGCTGCTCCTGCAGGAAGGCCTCTACCCGCTCGATCTCGATCAGGGTCAGGTTCTGGCCCGGTTCGTCGTGGCGGCCGAAATAGCGGTCCCCCTCGATGCCCGAGCCGGCGACGACGCGGACGAACTCCTGCTCGACCTGGGCGTCGCCGCAGCGGGGCGACGTGAAGATGCGTTCGACTTTCATGGGCTGGCCTTCCTGGAAGGCGACCATTCTCGCCAACCGCCAGGCCCCGGCGACGAAGGGTTCACGGCCGGCGACCTTCCTTCTCGACGCTCGCCCGCTTCGCGAGGGTGAACGGAATCAAGGCCGGCACGCGGCGCCGGTAGGTTTCATACCGCTCGCCGAAGGCCTCGACCATCCAGGCCTCCTCCAGTCGGAGCTTGCGCCGCAGCGCCGCCCAAGCAATGGCCACCGCCAGCAGGCCGCGCCACTCCCCTCGTGCCAGCGCGGACCCGACGAGGGCGAGCAGCAAGCCGGTGTAGATGGGGTGGCGCACCAGGGCGTAGGGGCCGCTCACCACGAGTTCATGCCCTTGCTTCAGCGTGACCGTGCCGCTCCAGTTGCGGCCGATGTGCACCCGCGCCCAAACCGTGAAGGCCAGCCCCGCCGCTGTCAGGAGCGCCGCCAGCCAGAACTCCCAGGCGGCCCAGGCGAACAGGCGCTCGTTCAGCCACCGGCCCGGGACGCGCCGGGCGCCCAGCAACCACAAGGCCACGAGCAGCGGGACGACGTGAAGCAGCCGCGAGCCCAGCGGCTCCCGCCGCTCGGTGGCTTTCATCCCCACGGCGGACACGCACCAGTACAGCACCCAGGCAAGCCACATCGCGTGAATGAGCTGGCGGTAGACGAGGTCCGGCATGGCGGGTCCAGTTTGCCGGACATCCCCGCTGCCGGTCGGGCACCGGCCCGAAGCGCTGCGCCCCTCGGGCGCGGCTCGTCTTACTGCAGGGTCGCAGGCGCCGGCGCCACGGCGCTCTGCACGAAGCTGACCAGCGCCATGACGTCGGGAATGTGCACGTCGCGACGGCCCTTTTCGGTGAAGCAGATGAGCTGCTGGCGGGCCAGGCGGGAGAGGGAGCGGCTGACCGTTTCCAGCGTCATGCCGAGGTAGTTGCCGATCTCGGCACGGGTCATGCGCAGGGTGATCTGGTCGGTGCGCAGGCCGCGCTTGGCGAGCGACTCGGCCCAGTACCGCAGGAAATCGGCCACGCGGGCGTCAGCGGGCAGCGAGCAGACGGACATCAGCGAATCGCGGTCGCGGCCGATCTCGCGGCTCATGGCCTCGTGCAGCACGCGCAGCAGCGCCGGGCGCAGGGCGCAGGCGGCGAGCACGGCGTCGTAGCGCATGACCCAGACTTCGCCGGTGTCCATGGCCACCGCGTCGCAGGCGTATTGACCGGCGGCGATGCCGTCGAAGCCCAGCCAGTCGCCGCGGAACTTCAGGGCCACCACCTGCTCGCGTCCGTCGGAAGACAGGTTGATGAGCTTGAACAGGCCGGAGTTCAGGACGTACAGGTTGCCGAAGCGCTCGCCCGCCTGGTAGAGGGTCTCGCCGGCGCGGACGATGCGGCGCTGGGGCTGGAGCTGCTCCTGGATCAGCCGCAGGACCTCGGCGATCTCCTGGCCGGCGGTCTGGAACTCGGCGGCACGCGCGCTGCGGGCGGCAGCGGTCATGGGCGCAGCGGCTTGGGAGACGGCGGGGTTCAGCATGGTGGGCTCCTGAGGGGTCTGTCTTTCGTCGGTGAAGCCACTGTAGAAACCGGCCTGCAACGGCGTGCCAACGGCGCGAGTCGCTCGGTAACACTCGGTCAACGCTCGGTGACGGCCGTGTATCAGCACAATCGGCCGGCCCAGCCGTTGATGCGGGTCAAAGCTCCCGCATCTCGGGCAGGTAGCCTTGCATCACCCCTGCAGAAGGTCAGTTTCGGACCTTGCGGACCCTGATGCCGACCTTGCCCTTCGATTTCCACGACAACGCCGACCGCCTGTCCGACAGCCAGCGCCGCGCCCTGGCCGCGACCGCCCTGGCGTTCAAGCAGGCGGCCCAGGCCGGCCAGACGGCCCGGCCGTTGCAGGGCAAGAACCTGGGCCTGATCTGCGAAGCGGACGACGCCCCCGACGCCGCCTTGTTCGAGGACGCCGCCAAGGCGCTCGGCGCGCACGTGGTGCGGATCCGCCCCAGCGTGGCCGGCCTGGGCAACGATGCCTCCCTGCCGCAGACCGCCCGCATGCTCGGGCGCCTGTACAACGCCATCGAGTGCCAGGGCCTGACGCAGCAGATGGTCGACCGGATCCGCCGCCATGCCGGCGTGCCCGTCTACGACGCCCTGTCGCGCGACAGCCCCAGCCATCGCGCCGTCGCCAGGATGATCGACGGCCAGAGTGACGGCGCCGACACCCTCGTCTACGTGCTGCAGGCGCTGCTCGTCGGCAGCGTGCCCTGAGTCCGCGCGGCCGTGCCGCTCGGACTTGAGCGACGGGTCGTCCTCACGAAGTCCTCCGTAGAAGGCAAGGCCTCACTCCCCGACGGTCAGTGCCTTCACCGCCTCCGCCAGCAGCGGCGTCAGGTCGATGGCGTTGCTCGGATGGGCCACGGTGTTGCAGCTCACGATGCGGGCGGCGCCGGCAGCCACCAGCAGCGAATCGGCGCCCGGCGTGAACAAGGCATGCACCCCGACGCACACCGGCGCGTCGAAGCCCTCGCCCCGCAGCAGCCGCACCGCCCCGGCCATGGTGTGGCCGCTGGCGACGATGTCGTCCAGCAGCACCGGCGTGTGGCCCCGCAAGCCGGCCAGTTCGGGCGCGGACTGGTCGATGTCGAAGTCGCCATGCCGCTGCTTGCTCAGCACGGCGAAGGGGCAGCGGACGCGGCGGGCCACCTCGCCGACCCATTGCGCGCTCTCGGCATCGGGGCCGATCAGCGCCGGCCGCTCGACCGATGCCTGCACCCAGTCGGCGATGGCCGGGGCGCTGGCCACGGCTCGTGCCGGGATGTCATACAGGGCCCGCAGGCTGGGGTGGCGGTGCAGGTGCGGGTCGACCGTCACCAGCCAGTCGAAGGCGCGTGAGACCAGGCGCGCGAAGCTGCGCGAGGTCACGGCCTCGCCGGGCCGGAAGCGCGTGTCCTGCCGCATGTAGGGCAGGTAGGGCGCGACCAGGCCCACCCGCGCGGCGCCGAGCTCGCGCAGGGCATCGGCCAGGAACAGCAGCGCCGGGATCTGCGGATCCGGCTCGTGCAGCGCCGCGACCACCGCCACCGCCTGCCCCGTCACGTCGCCGGCCACCCGCAGGTAGGTCTCGCCATCGGGGAAGCGCCGGTGGTCCAGCACGCCATAGGCGGCGCCCAGCCGGGTGGCCAGGCGGTCGGCGGCATCCTCGGCGCCGGGCAGCGCCATCAATTGCAACTTCATGCCGATTCCTCCGGCGGATCGATGGCGACGATGGGCGACGCCTGGCCGATCACGTAGGCCTGGGCATAGGCAAGCTCGCCCGGTGCGCCGGCGTGCAAAGTGAAAAGAGGCTGGCCGGCGGCGACCCGATCGCCCAGGCGAACGTGGATGACCGCGCCCGCGGCAGCGTTGCGCGGTGCGCCCGCGAGCTTGGCGGCCCGGGCCAGGCGCCGGTTGTCGACGGCACCGATGCGGCCGGCGGATGCTGCCGCCACGACTGCCGTGTGCGGCGCCCGTGGCGGCTCGCGCACGCCGCCCTGCGCCTCGCACAGGGCGATGAACTTGGCCAGGGCGAGGCCGCTGTCGAGCGTGCGGGTGGCCAGTGACAGGCCGTGGCCGGCAGGCGCGCGACCGGCCATCTCGAGCACCCGGCCGGCGAGGAACAGCGAGCGCTCGCGCAGGTCGCGCGGGGCGCCGGCCTCGCGGTGCAACACGGCCATCACGTCCAGCGCCTCCAGCGCCGGGCCGATGCCTCGGCCCACGGGCTGCCGGCCGTCCGTCTCGACCACCTGCACCTGCAGGCCGATCGCCTGCCCGACCTCGGTCAGGTTCGCGGCGAGCGATTGCGCCGCCGCGCTGCTGCGCACCTTGGCCGTCGGCCCCACGGGGATGTCGATCAGCACCCGCTCTGAGCCGACCGCGAGCTTCTTCGACAGCACCGAGGCCACCAGCTGCGCCTCGCTGTCCAGGTCCAGCGGCCTCTCGACGCGGATCAGCAGGTCGTCGGCCGGCGACAGGCGCGCCGAGCCGCCCCAGGCGATGCAGCCGCCTTCCCGCTCGACCACGCGCCGCATGGTGGCCAGGTCGAGCGCCACCGGCGCCAGCGTCTCCATCGTGTCGGCCGTGCCGGCCGGCGAGGTGATGGCCCGCGACGAGGTCTTGGGCATGGTCACGCCGCAGGCGGTGACGATAGGCACCACGATCAGCGTCGTGCGGTTGCCGGGCAGGCCGCCGACGCAGTGCTTGTCCATCACCGGCGTGCGCGGCCAGCGCAGGCGCTCGCCGACGTCGACCATGGCCCGGGTCAACGCGATCGTCTCCGCCGTGTCGAGCCGGCCGCCCGCACAGGCGGTGACGAAGGCCGCGAGCTGCAGGTCCGACAGCCGGCCCTCGCCGATGTCGGCCATCAGCGCGCGCAGCGACGGGTAGTCGAGCTTGCGGCCGTAGACCTTGGCGCGCACGAAGCGCAGAGAATCCAGCGGCGTCGCGTGGCGCACGCGCACCTCGTCGCCGTCGGCCACCTCCAGCAGGCTCCACGCGGCATCGGAAAGCGCCGCCTCGTCGTGCGCCAGCCAGTCCGCGTCCACGCGGTGCAGCAGGGCGGGCACCTGGCGGCCGTGGGCCAGCAGCTCCACCTGCGCCTGGGCCTCGAAGCCTTCGGCCCGGCAGACAGCACAGTCGCGCCGCATGTAGACCACCGGCTGCTGGTAGGTGTCGATTCGGGCGCGCCTGGCCTTCAGCGGCAGCTCGCTCACAGGTTCACCGTGTCGCGGTATTCCGGCACCGTGCAGGGCCAGTGGTGGCGCTCCTCGATCGCCTGGCGCAGCGCGTCGGCGGCCACCGGCTCGCCATGGGTGACGAAGATCTGGCGGGGGGCGGCCGGCAGCGCGCCGGCCCAGGCCAGCAGCTCGTCGCGGTCGGCGTGGGCCGAAAGAACGTCCAGGTGCGTCAGCTCGGCCCGCACCGGCACCTGCTCGCCGTGGATCTTCACGGTCGGCGCACCGGCCAGCATGGCGGCGCCGCGGGTGCCGGCGGCCTGGAAGCCGACGAAGAGGATGCCGTTCTTCGGATCCGGCGCGTAGGCCTTCAGGTGGTGCAGCACCCGCCCGCCGGAAGCCATGCCGCTGGCCGAGATGATGACCGCCGGCTCGCTCAGCAGGTTCAGGCGCTTGGACTCCTCCACCGAGTCGACGATGTGAGCAGCGCGCGCCATCACCTGACACTCGCCGGCGCCGAGCCGGTGCTCGCCCGGATGGTCGACGTAGATCCGCGTCGCCTCGGCCGCCATGGGGCTGTTGAGGTAGACCGGCACGTTGGCGATGCGCCGCTGGCGGCGCAGCTCGGCGACGATCCACATCAGCGTCTGGGCGCGGCCGACGGCGAAGGCCGGCACGACCAGCACGCCGCCGCGACTGGCAGTGCGGTTGATCACCTCGGCGATGGCCACCATGGCATCGCCCGCGGCGTGCGGGCGGTCGCCGTAGGTCGACTCCATCACCACCCAATCGGCCGCCTCGGGCGCCTCGGGCGGCCGCATCAGCAGGTCGTTGCCGCGCCCGAGGTCGCCCGAGAACAGCAGCGAACGGCCGTCCCACTCGACGCGCACGCTGGCCGCGCCGAGCAGGTGGCCGGCCCGGCGGTACACCACCCGCACGCCGGGGATGGGCTCGAAGCCGCGGTCGAAGTCGCGCGTCGAGAAGTGCTCCATCGCCTCGCGCGCCGCCTGCTCGGTGTAAAGGGGCAGCGCGGGCTGGTGCTTGGAGAAGCCGTGGCGGTTCGCGTAGTCGGCCTCCTCCTCCAGCAGCCGGCCCGAGTCGGCCAGCAGCAGGCTGCAAAGCGCACGCGTGCCCGGGGTGGCGTGGATCCGCCCGCGGAAGCCCTGGCGCACCAGCCGCGGCAGGTAGCCGCTGTGGTCCAGGTGAGCATGCGTCAACACCACCGCGTCGATCGACGAGGGCAGCACCGGAAAGCTGTCCCAGTTGCGCAGGCGCAGCTGCTTCAGGCCCTGGAAAAGCCCGCAGTCGACGAGCAGCCGCCGGCCCTCGTGCTCGAGCAGGTATTTCGAACCGGTGACGGTGCCGGTTCCACCGAGAAAGGTGAGCTTCATCGCGGTCGACCAGGAGGTGGCGCTTGCCAGTCAGCCGACGATAGGCCGCCCGGCGGCGGCCGGGTTGACCGCGGTCAACCGGCGGCGCGAGCCCCCGGCAGGCGTGCCTCAGCGCAGGGTCTCGTCGATCACCGACGGGGCGAAGTCCGGCATCGCTTCGGGCGGCACATCGGGTGCACGGCCGAGCGCCCACTGCAGCAGCTCGGCCGCGGGCATGGGCCGCGCAAACAGGAAGCCCTGCAGCTCATCGCAGCCGAAGCCCATCAGGATGTCGCGCTGGCCCGCCGTCTCCACGCCTTCGGCCACCACGCGCAGGCCGAGGGCATGGGCCAGGCGGACCACCGCGTCGACGATGGCGCGGGCGTCGGCACTGCGCTCCAGGTCCATCACGAAGCCCCGGTCGATCTTGACCTCGCGCGCCGGCAGCTGGCGCAGGTAGCTCAGGCTGGAGTAGCCGGTGCCGAAGTCGTCGATCGACAGGAACACGCCGATGCGCGCCAGGCTCTCGAAGGCGCGCTGGGTGGCCTCGATGTCCTCCATCGCCACCGATTCGGTGATCTCGCACAGCAGGTGGGCCGGGTCGACGCCGTGCTGCTCGAGCGCGCGGCAGATTCGCTGGGCGAGGTCATCCTCGCGCAACTGGTGGACCGACAGGTTGATGGCCACTCGCATGCGCATGCCGCGGTCGTTCCACTCGCGCATCTGGCGGCAGGCCTCCTCGATCACCCAGTGGCCGATGGCGCCTATGAGGCCGAAGCGCTCGGCCAGCGGGATGAAGGTGGCCGGGCTGATGGCGCCGCGCTGCGGATGCTGCCAGCGCAGCAGCGCCTCCACGCCGTGGATCAGCCCGCGATGGCCGTCGACCTTGGGCTGGTAGTGCAAGGACAGCTCGCCGCGCTGGGCGGCATGCCGCAGGTCGCCCTGCAGGCTGAGCTGGTTCAGCGGATCGGCGTCCATGTGGGGCTCGAACAGCACGAAAGTGTTGCCGCCGGCGTGCTTGGCCGCGTACATCGCCGCATCCGCGCGGCCGATGAGCTTGTGTCCGGCGCCATGGTCAGGATAGAGGGCGATGCCGATCGAGGCGGCGATCTCTATGCGCCGCCCCTGCAGCTCGAAGGGCTGGCGCAGGGCCGCGATCACCCGGCGGGCGAGCGTCGCGCAATCGGCCTCGTTGACGCCGCCCTCCATCAGCAGCAGGAACTCGTCGCCGCCGACGCGCGCCACGGTGTCGCTCTCGCGCGCGTTGCGGCGCAGGCGGTCCGCGGCCTCTTTCAGCACCACATCGCCCACGCCATGGCCGTAGGAATCGTTGACGGGCTTGAAGCCGTCCAGGTCGATGAACAGGACGGCGAGCCTTTCGTGATGGCGCTCGGCCATTCGCTCGTGGCTGCGCTCGGTGCGGGCCACGGCCTGGGCCAGGCGGTCCTCGAACAGCACCCGGTTGGGCAGCTCGGTCAGCGGATCCACGAAGGCACGGCGGCGCAGCTCCTCGTTGGCGACTTGCAGCTGCGCATTGGCCAGGCGCAGCGACTCGGCCAGTGCCAGCGCACGGCCCTGCAGGCGGGCGTCGAGGATGGACACCAGCCACGTCATCGTCAGCAGTCCGACCGACGCCAGCATCAGCAGCGTGCCCAGGCGGGACCCGGACAGGCCCGACGCGCTGAGGCACACCGAGCCCGTCGGGAAGGACGCCGCAGCCATGCCGGTGTAGTGCATGCCGCTGACGGCCATGCCCATCACGACCGAGGCAGCGACCTGGACCGAGAGGCTTCGCTGGTGCTCGAGCCGGCGCAGGAAGAAGAAGATGAGCAACGAGGCGGCCGAGGCGCCGACCGCGACGCCGGCCGAAAGGGCGACGAGCGCCGGGTCCCACACGATGGCGGGCGACATGTCGAGCGCCGCCATGCCGGTGTAGTGCATGGCGCAGATGCCCGCCCCCATGGCCAGCGAGCCCGCGACCAGTCGCACCGCGGTCAGGCGCCCGCGGCTGGCGACGCCCAGCGCGACGCCGCAGACCAGGACGCCGGCGAGCCACGAGGTGAAGGTCCATCCCGCCGTGTAGCCCAGCGGCACTGGAAGCGAGAAGCCCAGCATGCCGACGAAGTGCATCGCCCAGATACCGGTGCCCATGGCGATCGAGCCTGCGACCCACCAGGACAGGGCGACGAGCCGGTCGGGGGTGCGCACCCGCCGGGCGAGGTCCAGCGCCACGTACGACGCGAAGCTGGCGATGAGGAGGGACGCGGCGACGGTCCAGGGGTCGTAGCGGCTGGGGGCGAACGGCATGCGGTTCCAGGAACAGGCGAGCCGTCACGGCCCTTCGGAACACTATCGGCCAACGGTGGTCCATCCTGAGCCTGGCGTTCGCGACCTGCTGCCACATCCCCAATGAAAAGGGTCCGCCCCCGGCCTCACCGGCGGCACACTCGCCCTCTTCTGGCCGGACCATGTGGAGGTGGGCGATGGAGCTGAGGCAAGGGCTGCGGATTCTCGGGTTGCTGCTGCTGGCCTTCGGCGCGCGGGCCCAGCCGGCCTCGCCCGCGCCGACGGCCTCGGCAGCCTCGGCGCCTGCAGCCGCGCAGGCGGCGCCGGCGGCCGAGGCGGCGGCCAGCCAGCCCCCCGGCCAGCTCTACGCGCCGCGGGTGCAGCTCGACAGCTGGCCGATGCGCATCTTCGTCACCCGCGACATCTCGCCCGACACCCAGCCGATCCTGCGCCTGTACTACGCCGACGGCGCCTACCGCCAGGCGCTGTACTGCGACGTCGTGCCGGTCAACATCGCCCGGCGGCAAATCTGGGTGGGTGGGGCGGACAGCGACGGGCAGGATGCGCAACACGTCGGCACCTGGTTGCTGTTCATGCTCAAGCCGCACGGGCCGGCGGCGAACGCTGCCCCGGGCAGCGGCCCGGTCCGGCACGACTGCTCGGTGCCCGGGATGAAGTCGGTCGCGCGCGTCCAGCCGGTGCTGAGCTGGACCGAAGCCGGCTGCAACGGCGAGTGCCAGATCTTCGCCTCGGTGCCTCACATCTACCTCGGCAACGCCTGGAAGGCCACCGCCTACGCGCTGGCGGTGCTGCTCGCCTTCATCGGCCTGACCTGGCTCGGCGTGCGGCTGGCCTCGAAGGCGCCGGGCCTCGGCTACGCGCGGTTTCGCAGTTTCTTCGTGGTCGACCACGCGTTCTCGCTGTCGCTTTTCCAGATGGGGCTGTGGACCTGCGCGGTGGGCTTCATGGTGCTCTACCAGCTCTTCGCGGCCTTCGACGCGGCGAGCATCCCGGAGTCGCTGATCACACTGATGGGCACCAGCCTGCTCACGGCCGGGGCGAGCGCCGTGCTGAGCCAGAACGCCAAGGAGGCCCTGACGCGCCAGCTGGCCGGCATCCGCGAGTCGCTGGCCGCCACGGCCGCCGGTGCGGCCGAGCTCGCCACCGCCAAGCTGGCCCTGTCGCGCCTGGAAGCGGCCGTCAGGACGCGCTCCATGAGCCGCGGGCTCGCCGTCGAATCCGACGCGCTGGTGGCGGCCCTGGTGCCGGTGATGGCCGCGCCCGTGGCGGGTGCCCTCGACCCGGCCAAGGCCCAGGCCGCCGTGGATGCGCTGCAGCAGGCGGTGGCGCTGCTGCAGGCCAGGATCGAGCAGCTGCCGGATCCGGACGAAGGCCATGTCTCGCTGCGCCAGCGGCTGGTCGAGATGCTCACCGCCGAGGGTGACGCGGCGGAGGGCAAGACGCTGTCGCTGTCGCGGCTGCAGATGCTGTTCTGGACGGTGATCATCATCATCATGTTCATCGCCAAGAGCATCATCGCCGGGCTGCTCTGGGACATCCCGTGGACGCTGGTGGCACTGATGGGCGTGAGCCAGCTCGGCTACATCGGCGGCAAGTTCGGCCAGACGACGCCGGGGCAGGCCGCCACGCGCTGAGCGGCTGTTCATGCCGGATTCATCTGGGGTTCATCCGCCGGCGGCACGCACTCGCTAGAGTGCCGCATGTATCGACTGCGCCTTTCCATCGCCTTCGCCGTGCTGGTGGCCCTGGTCTTCGGCCAGGCCGCCTTCGTGTACTGGGGCGCCGAGCGGGTCAACGACTATGCGCGGCACAGCCGGCTCACGAGCGACATCCTGTCCGGGCTGCTGGAGCTGTCGGCCAACAAGCAGCGCCTTCGCGTCTGGACCTCGCAGCAGCTGATGGGCGCCGGCGCGCTGCCCGAGACGCGCGACAGGCTGCTCGAGCGGATGCACGCCGGCGCGGCGGATCTGGCACAGATGTCGCAGCGCCACCTGGAGTCCTGGCACCGGATCGCCGCGAGCGGCGACGGCCACGTGCCACCCGAGGTGGAACAGCTGGTCGACATCAGCCGCCTGCTGGACGACAACATCGCGGAGCTGCAGTCCCAGCTGCAGCGACTGCAGCCGCTGAGCGACAGCGCCCAGTTCTCCAGCGTCTGGCAGCAGATCAACCAGGTCTTCGACACCACGCACGGGCGCGACCTGCGCGACCTGCTCAACGGTGCGATCGAGCGCCAGCAGCGCGCCATCCCGATCGCCCGGGCGGCCACCGAGCAAGGCCTGGACCGCCTGCGCCTGCAGGCGTTGGTGATGGCCGCGGTGACCCTGGCCGTCGCACTGGCCTGGGCCTTGCACCTGAACCGCCGCCTGCAGCGGCCGCTGGACCGGCTGCTGGAGGGTACGCAGGCCCTGCAGGCCGGCGCGCTGGAGCACCGCATCCCCATCGGCTCGGGCGACGAGTTCGACCATGTCGCCGGCCACTTCAACGCGATGGCGGCCGAACTGCAGCACCACCGCCTGGAAGCCGACGCGGCCCTGCGCCGGCTCGAGGACGCGGTGCAGGCTCGCACGCAAGAGCTGCAGGATGCGCACGAGACGCTGCAGCGGCTCGATCAGCGCCGCCGCCAGCTCTTCGCCGACCTGGGCCACGAGCTGCGCACGCCGGCCACCGCGATCCGTGGCGAGGCCGAGATCGCGCTGCGCGGCGGCGACAAGCCGGCGGACGAATACCGCCAGACGCTGGCGCGCATCGTCGGCGGCGTCAAGCAGCTCACCGGCGTGGTGGAGGACCTGCTCCTGGTGGCGCGGGCCGAGGCGGACCAGCTGGTCATGCGGCCACGGCCGCTGCCGCTGGCCACGCTGCTGGCCGAGGCCATCGACCAGGCCGACGCCCTGGCGGCGCTGCGCGAGATTCAACTGCATGCCGAGCCGCCGCCCGCCCGCAGCCTCATCGTCCACGCCGATGCGGAGCGGCTGCGCCAGGCCCTGGTGATCGTGCTCGACAACGCGATCCGCTACTCGCACCCCGGCGGCGCCGTGCACCTGGGCTGGCGACGCACCGGCCAGGAGGTGGAACTGATCGTCCGCGACCAGGGCATCGGCATCTCTGCGCAAGAGCTGCCGCACGTGTTCGAACGCTTCGTGCGCGGCGAGCGCGCCCGCGAGCACAGGGCCGATGGCACGGGCATCGGCCTGTCGATTGCACAGGCCATCGTGCAGGCGCATCACGGCCGCATCGGCATCGACAGCGCGCCCGGCCAGGGCACGGTGGTCTCCATCGCCCTGCCCTGTGGCGACGACGCCGGCGCGACAATGCGCCCCGCATGAACCGGAACCTGCTTGTCGTCGAAGATGACCCCCGCGTCGCCGACTTCCTCGTCCGCGGCCTCAAGGCCGAGGGCTACGGCGTGCAGCTCGCGCGCACAGGCCCGCAGGGCCTGGAGATGGCCCGTGACGGCGAGTTGGCGCTGCTCATCCTCGACCTGATGCTGCCCGGCCTGAACGGCCTGGAGATCTGCCAGACCTTGCGCGCCGAGGGCCGGCACCTGCCCGTCCTGATGCTCACCGCCATGAGCACGACGGAGGACAAGGTCAAGGGCCTGCGCCTGGGCGCCGACGACTACCTCACCAAGCCGTTCGACTTCGAGGAGCTCCTCGCGCGCATCGAGGCCCTGCTGCGCCGCGGGCGCGAGCAGCGCGCCCAGGCCACCACGCTGCAGGTGGCCGACCTGGTGCTGGACCGCGAACGCATGCAGGTGCAACGCGCCGGCCGGCAGCTCACGCTCACCGCCAGGGAGCTGGCCTTCCTGGAGCTGCTGATGAGCGCGCCCGGGCGCCTGTTCAGCCGCGAGCGCATCCTCGCCAACGTCTGGGGTACGCACGAAGATCCGCTGACCAACATCGTCGACGTCTACGTCCGGCGGCTTCGCAGCAAGATCGACGAAGGGCATGCACTGCCGCTGCTGAAGACGGTGCGAGGCCTCGGCTACCGGCTCGACGACAGCACGTCCTGAACGGCCCGCCGCCGCGTTCATCTGCGGTTCATCGAGGCCTCATCGACCCTTCATCGGCCGGCCCGCCGCGGTTCATCTGGCCCTCGAAGAATGACTTCCGTACCGCGCTGTTGCGGTACGGCGCCGGACAAGAACGGCGTCATGTGCATCAGCCAAGAAAGGACTCTTCGATGAACCACCGCCGTGCCTTCGCCGCCGCCATCGCCGCCGTGGGCCTCTGCGCCGCCCTGCCCGCCCTGGCCCAGGCCGGCAGCACGCAAACCTGCGCCGCCACCGACGAGCGCCAGGTCGCCGCGCTGTTCGACCGCTGGAACGCTTCGCTCGCGACGCTGGATCCGGACAAGGTGGTCGCCAACTATGCGAGCGATGCGGTGCTGCTACCCACCGTCTCCAACCAGGCTCGCACCAACCCGCAGGAGATCCGCGACTACTTCGTCAAGTTCCTGAAGAACGGCCCGCAGGGCACCATCGACAAGCGTGTCATCAGGATCGGCTGCAACGTGGCCCAGGACGTCGGCACCTACACCTTCGCGTTCAAGGACGGCCAGACAGTGAACGCGCGCTACACCTACGTCTACGAATGGCGCAACGGGCAGTGGCTGATCGCCCACCACCACTCGTCGGCCATGCCTGAAGTCGTGGCGAAGAAGTAGGCGTCGGCGGCGGCAGGGGATTGCGCGGTCATGGCCGGAACGATATAAACCGTATATATCGTTTTCAGGAGTACTGCACCATGGCCGAGACCTCCCCCGCCGCCGCCAATGACGCCGACAACGCCGACACCCCCAAGAACAAGCTCGTGCGCGACAGCTTCACCATCCCCAAGGCCGAGTACGCCGTGCTCAACGAGCTCAAGCAGCGCGCCACCCGGCTGACCCAGCCGGCCAAGAAGAGCGAGCTGCTGCGGGCCGGCATCGCGCTGCTCAAGGGCCTGTCGGACCCGGCCTTCCTCGCGGCGCTGGCCGCGGTGCCCAACCTCAAGACCGGCCGGCCGAGGAAGGATGGCGAAGGCGAGGCGGACGAAGCGGGCGAAAAGATCAAGCGGCACGTCAAGGACAAGACCGCCCCCAAGGCCGGCGCGAACGGCGCCGCCGCCCCCGCGTCCAAGCCCGAGCGTGCAGCGGCCCGTGCCGCACGCCAGGCGGCCAAGCCCCAGAAGGCGGCAGACAAGGCGGGCAAGGTGGCGGCCCGCGCCGACAAGCCCAGCAAGCCCGAGAAGCAGGCCGCCAAGGCGGCGAAGGCTGCGGCCAAGGGGCGCAGCACCACCTGAAGCGCAGCCCCGACGCCGCCGATTGACCAGGGCGAAGGCGACGCCGGGGCGATTCAGTCGGCCCGAGCTTCGCGCGCCTGCCGGCGCAGGGCGACCGCGTCGGCCCTTACGATGTCGGCATCGTCGGCTCGCCCGAGCTTGAACACCCGCACGGCGGCCGACACGGTCTCGGCACGATCCTGCAAGCCGACGGCCGAGGCGGCCACCTGCTCCACCAGCGCAGCGTTCTGCTGGGTGATGGCATCGATGTGGCCGACCGCGCCGTTGACCTGCGAGATGCCGGCCAGCTGCTCCTGGGCGCCGCTGCTGATGGCCTGGATCAGGCGGGTCACTTCCTGCACCGAGCCGAGCACGCGATCGATGGCAAGGCAGGCGTCCGCGGCCTGGCGCGTGCCGGCCTGCACGCCCTCGCCTGACCTCTCGATCAGCGAACGCACCTCCTTGGCCGCGCCGGTGGTCCGCCGGGCCAGCGCGCGCACCTCGCCCGCCACCACGGCGAAGCCGCGGCCGTGCTCGCCGGCACGGGCCGCCTCCACCGCCGCATTGAGCGACAGCAGGTTGGTCTGCATCGCGATGCTCTCGATCACGCCGATGATCTCGCCGATGCGTTGCGAGGAGACGCTGATCTGCTGCATGGTGGCCGACAGGGTCTGCACCGCTTCGCTGCCGGCCTGCGTCACGGCATCCGCGTCGGCGGCGAGCCGGGCCGCACGGCACGCCGACTCGGCGCTCTGGCGCACCGTGGCGGTGATCTGCTCCATCGACGACGCGGTCTGCTCCAGGCTCGAGGCCTGGGACTCGGTGCGCGCCGACAGGTCGCGATTGCCGGCCGCGATCTCGTGCGTGGCCTCGCGCATGCATTCGACCTCGTGCCGCGCATCCCCCACGACCGACAGCAGGTTCACGTTGAGCTGGTTGAAGGCCACCGCCACCTCGCCCTGGAGCCCCGGCCGGCTCGCATCCAGCCGCTGGCGCAGGTCGCCCGCGGCCATGCGGTTGCAGGCGTCGAGCGCCATCTCCAGAGGCCGCAGGCTCAGGGCTTGCTGGCGCCACCAGGCCCAGGCGACCAGGGCCGCCAGGGGCAAGGCCGCGGCCGCCCACCGCACCGGGTCTCCCGCGGTCCACCCACCGGCGACGAAGGCGGCGACCGCCGGGACGATGGCCAGCCCGGCCAGGCGCCACCGCGGCGAAGGATGGCACCAGGCGGCCAGGCGGCCGCGCCATCCGGTCCGGACGACCCGGCCGGCCTGCAGGCAGATCGAGGGCTTCCCCTGCGACTGCTCGTCCCGCAGGCGGGCGTACAGCGCTTCGGCTCCGGCCACCTGCTCGCGCGTCGGGTGGACGCGCACCGACATGTAGCCCACCGGCGCGTCCCCCTCGATGATGGGCGTGACGTTGGCCATGACCCAGTAGCAGCGGCCGTCCTTGCGCCGGTTCTTCACCGCCGCCGACCAGGGCCGGCCCGACTGCACCGTGGCCCAGAGGTCGCGGAACGCCTCCGGCGGCATGTCGGGATGACGGATGAGGTTGTGCGGCTGGCCCAGCAGCTCGTCGCGCTCGAAGCCGCTGACGGCGACGAAGGCCGGGTTGCAGTAGACGATGCGACCCTTGAGGTCGGTGATGGAGACCAGGGTCTGGTCTGCGGGGTAGTCGAACTCGCCGTCGACGATCGGGCCGTTGTACCGCATGTTTGCTCCACGCCCCGGGGCGGGGCTGCCAGCAAGATCGGCACGCCCTGGCAAACTTCAACGGCGGCCTCGCGGCGACGACGGCCTCGTTTGCGCCAGGTCAACCCGGCACGTTTTCGGTCAATTCGATTCCTTGATCAGGCGGCCCGCCACGCGCTGCACCGGCCGTGCATTCATCGGATACAGGTGGGCGAAGATGTCCACCTGTGCGGGCGACACCGGCACCGGCGTCTTCATGACCATCCACAACACGCCCTCGCTGCAGGGCGGCGTGGTGAGCGAGCCCATGTAGGTGTAGTAGCGCCGGTCCTCGGGCAGGAGCTGGTTCAGGTCGATGGTGCCCGTGGCGGCCTGGGCCTCGTTCTTCTCCAGCGGCAGGGCGTTCCACACCGCCTGGATCACCGGCTGGGCGGCACCGCGGTCTAGCAGCACGGCGACGATGGCCAGCCTGCCCTGCGCGTCCTTGTGGACCAGGTGCGCCACCATGTCGTACTGGCGGCCGTTGATGCGCTCTTCCGACGGCCGATGAAAGTGGAACTGCAGCAGCTCGAAACGACGGGCCAGCACCGTGATCGCGTTGCCGGGCGGCAGGTTGACCTGCACCGTGTGGCCGTCGTCGATCACCGAGAAGCCGGTGGTCCGGTAGTCGAACTGGATGGGCTCCAGCTGCACGGCGATGCCGCCGCGGATGTCTATCGGGCTCTGGCGTTGGCCGGAGGCGCATTGGGCGTACTCGGCCTTCAGGTGGCCCCAGGCCTCGGGACCCGCCTCCCCGGCGTAGTCCCAATGGCCATCCGCCGAGGCGCGGCTCGGCGATGAACGGGCGGACGGGGCTTCCGACCGCCGGGCGGCGGCGGGCGTCGCGGCCACAGACCTGGGCACCGCGTTCGGCAGCGGCGCGGCGGGCGTGGCGGGCGTGGCGGGCGCGGCGGGCGTGGCGGTGGCAGCGTGGTTGTCGACGCGCATGACGCTGCCGCTTCGCGTGTCCGGCTTCTGCGCGCCCAGGCGCTCCGCCAGCTTCTGCCGCAGCACGTCCATCGGATCTTCGGCCGCTGCCCGCGGGCTGCTGGCGGCGGGTCGCGCCGGGCTGCGTTGCTCGGCCTCGGCGGCGTCTGCCCGCGGCAGCGAGGCCCCGGCCAGCACGAAGGCCAGGGCCGTCCAGGCCGAACGGCGCAGGGTCGGCGTGGCCAGGCGTGGCGCGGGCGCAGGGCGAAAGGGCTGGTCAAAGGGCATGGGCGGACTCCGGCGCCCCGGGATGTGGCACCGGGGCATCGCCCGGATTTCGGCGTCGCGCAGGCGTTCTTGAGGCCGGTGCAGCGGCCCTCAGAGCATCTCGAGCGGCGAGGGGCCGGCTGGCGGCGCGAAGAGCTCGTCGAGCCGACGCAGTTGCGCAGGCGTCAGGCGCACCTGGGAGGCGGCCGCGTTCTCCTTCAGGCGTTCGCGCTGGCCGGTCTTCGGGATGGCGATGACGCCGTCCTGCGCGAGCAGCCAGGCGAGCGCCACCTGGGAGGGCGCCATCCCGTGTTCCCTCGCGAAATGCGCCAACCCGCGCTGCCGCAGCAGCCGGCCTTGCTCGATCGGAGAGTAGGCCATGGCCGGGATGCGGCGCTCGCGCAGCCAGGGCAGCAGATCCCATTCGGGCCCGCGGCGCGACAGGTTGTAGAGCACCTGGTCGGTCTGGACGGCATTGCCGCCGGGCAGCGACCAGAGCTCAGCCATCTCGCCCGCATCGAGGTTGCTGACGCCCCAGTGGCGGATCTTGCCCTCGCGCTGCAGCGCCTCGAAGGCCTGCACCGTCTCGCCGAGCGGCACGCTGCCGGACCAGTGCAGGAGGTACAGGTCTATCGTCTCGATGCCCAGGCGCCGCAGGCTGTTCTCGCAGGCCGAAGGCATGGCGCGGCGCGAGGCGTTGTGGGGGTAGACCTTGGTGACGACGAAGACTTCTTCGCGACGGCCGCGGATCGCCTCGCCGACGAGCTGCTCGGAGGCCCCGTCGCCGTACATCTCGGCGGTGTCGATCAGCGTGAGGCCGAGATCGATGCCCAGTTGCAGCGTCGCCAGCTCCTCGGCCCGGCGCGAACGGTCTTCGCCCATGCACCAGGTGCCTTGCCCGAGGGCCGGCACGGAGACTCCGCAAGGCAGGGTGACGCGCTTCATCGTTGAACCTCCCAGCCCAGTCTCGGCTTCACCCAGGCCCAGGCGACGACGCCTATGCCCATCATCAGCAGCGAGGCCAGGGCCAGGCTGCGCGAGGAGTGCATCACCAGCGGGGCGATCGCGCCGGCCACCAGCGCATTGGCCACGCTGCCGATGCACGCCTGCAGCGAAGAGGCCATGCCTCGGCGGTCGGGCGCCTGGTCCAGCACCAGCAGTGTCACCACCGGCACCATCAGGGCCCAGCCGAAGGCGAACAGCGCGATCAGCGGTATGGCCCAGGCGGGATGCGGTGGCAGCACGAAGTTGAGCGCCACGTTGAGCAGCGAGACCGCGCCCATGATGCGAAAGCCGCGCCGGATCTGCCGTTGCGGCGGCAGCCGTCCGGCCAGGCGGCCCGACCACCAGGCCCCGGCCATGATCCCGCTGATGGTCGACAGGAAGAACCAGAAGAACTGCGTCGGCCCCAGGCCCAGCAGGTCGCCGAGGAAGACCGGCGCCGACAGCACGTACAGGAACATGCCGTTGAAGGGCACGCCCGAGGCGAAGGCCAGCGCGATGAACTTCGGGCTGGAGCCCATCTGCCAGTAGCCTCGCAGCAGGCTCCTCACGCCGAAGGGCTGCACCTGCGTCGGATGCAGGGTCTCGGGCAGCATGCGCCACATCGTCGTGCCGAGCAGCGCGCCCACTCCGACCAGGAACCAGAAGATCGAGTGCCAGCCGATGTGGACGAAGAGAAAGCCGCCGACGATGGGCGCGATGGCCGGTGCCACGCCGAAGTAGATCGTCACCTGCGACATCACCCGCTGCGCTTCGGAGGGCGGGAAGAGGTCGCGGATGATCGCGCGCGACACCACCATTCCGGCGCCCGCCGACATGCCCTGGACCGCGCGGAAGAACACCAGCGCCCCGATCGACTGGCTCAGCGCGCAGCCCACCGAGGCCAGCGTGAACAGCGCCAGCCCGCCCAGCACGATGGGCCGGCGGCCGAAGCTGTCGGCCAAAGCGCCATGGAAGAGGTTCATCACCGCGAAGCCGAGCAGGTATGCCGACAGCGTCTGCTGCATCTGCACCGGCGTGGCGCCGAGGGAGCCCGCGATGCCGGTGAAGGCCGGCAGGTAGGTGTCGATCGAGAACGGCCCCAGCATGCCGAGGCAGGCCAGCAGCGCAGCGAGCAACCAGCGCGGACCGCGCCAGACTTTGGAGGCTTCGGGGTTCATCGGCGAAGCCTGCGAGTGTAGGGGGCACTGTGGCCCGGCCCGTCCCCCAAGGGGGTTTGAACGGTCAGGCAAAGCGGGACCCGCCCAGGGCGGCCGCGCGTTCAGCCATCGATCCGCTCGTGCGGAAGTGAAAAGTGTGAAGCAGGCCGGTAGGCCGGATTCTGTGCGGCCATCGCCTCTTGCGAAGCGAAGGCCGTGACCGCCATTCCTCTGGGCCAGGCGGTTGCCCGCCTGGCTCGGTGCCACCTACCCGCCGGCTCAGCGAGCCGCGTCATAGCCGGCCTATTTGGTGTTGCTGCGCGTAGAGATTGCCGCGTTTCACCCTTGCCGGGGCTGAGCCCCGGCAAGGGTGGCTGCCCGGTTCGGGCTTGCGCCCGAGCCCATGGGCCTGCGCCCATGGGCGGCCGGCTTGCGCCAGCCCCGTGCAGAGCACCCCTGGTCGGGAACCCCGGCAAGACTCGTCTCTGTGGCTCTGATCCGCACCTCGCGGTGGACGGGCGTTACCCGCTACGCTGCTCTTTGCAGTCCGGACCTTCCTCCAGTGCCATCTTTCGATGCTTGCACCAGCGGCGGTCTGGCCTGCTTCACGGGTCGGATTGTCCCATGCGGGCGCATGCGCACGGCGGCAGGCACGACGCATCCTCAGACGAAGGGATGTGTCGCCTCCACTGCAGCGGGCACAAATGCCACCGCCGCGCGCGAACGCGGCGTCAACCCTGGATGGAGGTACCGCATGAAAGAACTCTCGCGTGTCGTGGCCGGCTTGTTGACCGTGGGGGCCTGCGTCGGCGCACAGTCCGCCAAGCTGCCGCTGTATGACGATTTCTCGACCACAGGCATCGACCGGTCGAGATGGTTTGAAACCGAGACGTGGCGCCTGGTGGAGAACGGCAAGGCCAAGCTCGGCCGCTGGATCTACGGCTCGACGGCGTCGAACGCCGGCACGACCACCGAATCGTTCAACCTGACCCTGGCCGGCGTCGCCATGCCCAAGGGCCTGGGGGCCACCATCAAGGTGACGGACCTGTCCATCAACGAGGGCTGCGCCGCCAACAGCTCGCCCAGCCTTCCCCGCGCGCGCATCATCGCCTCGTACTTCAACATCCGGCCCGGTGGCCCCGTGCCCGGCGACCGCACGGGGGATGTGCTCGCGCTGATCCATCTCATCCGCGCTTCCAATTCGTCGGATCCGCCCGACGTGTTGCGGGTGCAGGGACGAGTGGCCGAATGCACCAATGCCGATTGCAGCGGCACCGCGCTGCTCTACGCGGTGGAGCTGGGAACGGCAGCGAAGGGCGACCCGGTGCTCGCCCAGGTCGACTGGGACAAGAAGAACAACAAGTTCCGCTTCACCCGTGACAAGACGACGATCCAGGAGACGCCCTATACCGAGGACGACTCGTTCGAGCCTTCCCTGGGCTTCGCGAACCTGAGCCTGCGCAACGAGGCGGCCAACTGCACGGCCACCAAGGTGAAGTCCGGCCTGTCGGCGGAGTTCGACGACGTGCGCCTGAATCCTTGACCGCTCCACGGCGGCCGGGGGCGGGCGCCGGAGGACGTCAGCCCTGGGCCGTGGCGGCGGTTTGCGGGACGACCTGGGTCGGCGTGACCTGGCCGTAGTAGCGGTACTTGTAGCGGTAGTAGCCGCGGGCCGGAACGACCACGCAGGCGGAGACCATGCTGCCGACGACCAGGGCGGCCGTCAGCGCGATGAGGGGGCGGCGGTACTTCTTCATCGGGCATCCCTTGGGGGGTATGTGGTGATGACCAACCAACGCCCTGCGCGGCCCAGGGGTGGACCGCCGCTGCCCCTCTTTACACCACGTTGCACTGGCGCCAGGCCAGGGTCTCGCCCCCTCGCAACGGCTTGATACTGGCCTCGTCGGCAAACGGCATCGATTCGGGCAGCGTCCAGGGCTCGCGCTTCAACGTCACGGTGCCGGTGTTTCGTGGCAGGCCGTAGAACGCCGGACCGTGGTGGCCCGCAAAGGCATCGAGCTTGTCCAGGGCGCCGATCGATTCGAAGGCCTCGGCGTAGAGCTCCAGCGCCGAAGGCGCCGTGAAGCATCCCGCGCCGCAGACCGAAGCCTCCTTCATGACCGCGGCATGCGGGGCCGAGTCGGTGCCGAGGAAGAATCGATCCGAGCCCGACGCGATCGCCTCAAGGAGCGCCTGGCGGTGCACCTCCCGCTTGAGCACAGGCAGGCAGTAATAGTGCGGGCGCAGGCCACCCTGGAAGATGGCATTGCGGTTGTAGAGCAGGTGGTGCGCGGTGACGGTGGCCGCCGTGTGCGCGCCCGCGCTGGCCACGTACTGCGCCGCGTCCCGGGTGGTGATGTGCTCGAAGACGACCTTCAGTTCAGGGAAGTCGCGGCGCAGCGGCTGCATCACCTGATCGATGAAGACCGCCTCGCGGTCGAACACGTCGATGGCCGGATCGGTGACCTCGCCGTGCACCAGCAGCAGCAGGCCCTCTCGCTGCATGGCCTCGAGCGTCGTGTAGGTCTTGCGGATGTCCGTCACGCCCGCGTCGCTGTTGGTGGTGGCCCCGGCGGGGTAGAGCTTGAGCGCGACGATGCCTGCCTCCTTGGCGCGGCGGATCTCTTCCGGCGGCGTCAGGTCGGTCAGGTACAGCGTCATCAGAGGCTCGAAATCCGCCCCCGGCTGGCCGGCCTCGGGGCGGGCGGCGAGGATGCGCTCGCGGTAGGCCAGCGCCTGCCCGGTGGTCTTCACCGGCGGACGCAGGTTGGGCATGACGATGGCGCGGCCGAACTGGCGGGCGGTGTAGGGCAGCACGCTGGCCAGCGCAGCGCCGTCGCGCACGTGCAGGTGCCAATCGTCGGGGCGGGTCAGGGTGAGGGTGTCGGGGACTGCGGAAACGGGCATGGCCGGATTGTCGCAGCCGGCTCCTGCATCCGGCCGGCTTGTGGCGTCGTACACCCTCTTGCGACCGACTTTTGAAGGAGACCCTCATGACCTCGCCCCTGACCCTGGTCCAGAACGCCTACGCCGCCTTCGGCAGCGGCGACATCCCGGGCCTGCTGGCCCTGCTGTCGCCCGACGTTCGATGGGAGTTCGCCGGCGACAGCAAGGCCCCCTACACCGGCCGCTTCAGCGGCCATGGCCAGGTGGGAGAGTGGTTCCAGTGCGTCGCCCAGGCGGATGGCATCCAGGCCTTCGAGCCGCGGGAGTTCCTGGAGGGCCCGGACCACGTCACGGTGCTCGGCTGGGAGCGCACCCAGGCCCTGCCCGGCGGCGGCGTGTTCGAGTGCCAGTGGGTGCACGTCTGGCAGGCCCGCGACGGCCGGCTGACGCGCTTCTGGGGCATGCTGGACACGGAGGCGGCAGTCCGGGCGCGTCCCTGATATCCGCGCGGAGCGCTCGGCTTGATGCGGCGGCGAGGCGCGGGACTATGATCGATCGGACTGGACGCGACCCACCCCAAGCAGACATGTCCGAGCAGCCACCGGCCCCGCCCGCGGAAGAGTTCAGCGCCGACCAGTTCCGGCTGCTGGCGGACAACGTGCCCGCGCTCATCGCCTGCTACGACGCCACGACCCGGCGCTGCCTGTTCGCCAACAAGCAGTACGCGCGCACCTTCGGTTGCGACGAGCGCTCCATCGTCGGACGCACCTTTGCCGAAGTGATAGGCGAGACGGCCGCGCGCGAGATCGCGCCGCAGGTCGACCACGTGCTCTCGCAGCTCGAGCCGGTGATGTACGAGCGGCGCGTGCAGGGCGGCCAAGGCCAGCCGCACTGGCTGGAGGTGAACCTGCTGCCCCACGTCGGACCGGATGGCACGGCGCAGTCGTGCTTCGTGCTCATCAACGACATCACCAAGCACCGTCTGGCCGAGGCCGCGGTCCGCGAGTCGGAAGAGCGGCTGGCCAAGTTCATGCAGGGCAGCGCCGAGGGCATCGTGTTCCACAAGGACGGGCTGGTCACCGACGCCAATCCGCCGATCTGCACGCTGATCGGCTACAGCCTGCAGGAGCTGCTGGGCCGCCACGTGCTGAGCTTCATCGCGCCCGAACACGTGGCCCGTGTGCTGGCGGTGATGAGTGCGGGCCAGGAGACGGCCTACGAGCTGGCCATCCTGCACAAGGACGGCACGCCGATCCCGGTCGAATTCATCGTGCGTACCATGGTGCGCAACGGCGAGCGCTACCGCATGACCATCGTGCGCGACATGCGCGATCGCCACGCCGCCCAGGAGCGCATCCACCACCTGGCCCACCACGACGTGCTCACCGGCCTGCTGAACCGCGTCGCCTTCATGGAGCGGCTGGACCAGCTGATGGACGCTGCGCGGGGCAGCGAGGGCCGCCTAGCGCTGCTGTTCGTCGATCTCGACCACTTCAAGCGGGTCAACGACTCGCTCGGGCACCTGGTCGGCGACACGCTGCTGCGCACGGTGGCCAGCCGCATCACCGAATGCCTGCGCGCTTCGGACGTGGTGGCGCGCTTCGGCGGCGACGAGTTCATGGTGCTGCTGCCGGCCGCGCAGCAGCGCGAAGATGCCGAGGAGGTCGCTCACAAGCTGCTGCGGGCCATCGAGGCTTCGATGGAGGTCGAGGGCCAGTCGTTGTCGGTCACCCCGTCGATCGGCATCGCCTTCTTTCCAGATCATGGCGAGACACCGGCCACCTTGATCAAGCACGCCGACACGGCGATGTACGTGGCCAAGTCACGCGGCCGGGCGAACTGCCAGTTCTTCGAAGCATCCATGGCCCACATGGCCTATGAGGCGCTGCTGCTGGAGATCCAGCTCGGCCACGCGCTCGAAAGAGGAGAGTTCGAGCTGCTCTACCAGCCGATGGTGCGCGCCGGCGACGGCAGCTGCGTCGGCGCCGAGGCCCTCATCCGCTGGCACCACCCCGAGCGCGGTCTGCTCGGCCCGCAGGAGTTCGTGCCGGTGGCCGAGCAGCGGCGGCTGATGCAGCGGATCGGGCGCTGGACGACGCGCCAGGCCCTGCGCGCGGTCAAGGCCTGGCGCGAGCAGCATCCGCATTCGGCGCCGCTTCCGGTGACGGTGAACTTGTCCAGCCACGAGTTCCATGCCGCGGAGTTCGTGGACGACGTCGCGGCGCTGCTGCGCGAAGAGGGCGTGCCGGGCGGGTGGCTCGAATTCGACCTGACCGAACGCGTGCTGATGGACGACATCGACGGAGTACAGAAGTCGCTGGGAAGGCTGCGGCGGCTCGGGGTGCGGGTCGCGATCGACGACTTCGGCACCGGCCACTCCTCGCTGGCGCACCTGCGCGAGCTGGCGGTCGACCGCATCAAGATCGACCACTCCTTCGTCGGCAGCGTGCCCGGCGACACCAGCGCCGAGGCCATCGTGCAAGCCGTGGTGCAACTGGCCCACGGCCTGAAGCTCACGGTGACGGCCGAAGGCGTCGAGACCGAGCGCCAGCGCGCCGCCCTGGCCGCCATGGGCTGCGACGTGCTCCAGGGCTATCTGATCAGCCGCCCCCTGCCCGCCACGGCCTTCGGCGACTGGCTGGAGCAGCGGGCGAAAGTCGGCTGAAGGTCAGTGCTGGAGAATCTTCGACAGGAACTCCTTCGCACGCGGTGAGCGGGCGTCGGGGTCGCCGAAGAACTCTTCCTTCTTGCAGTCCTCGATGATCTTGCCCGCGTCCATGAAGACGACGCGGTGGCTGACCTTGCGGGCGAAGCCCATCTCGTGGGTCACGCACATCATGGTCATGCCTTCGTTGGCCAGCTGGACCATCACGTCGAGCACTTCGCCGACCATCTCGGGGTCGAGCGCCGAAGTGGGCTCGTCGAACAGCATCACGATCGGGTCCATCGACAGCGCGCGGGCGATGGCCACGCGCTGCTGCTGACCGCCCGAGAGCTGGCCGGGGTACTTGTCCTTGTGCGCCGTCAGGCCCACGCGCTCGAGCATCTTCAGCCCGCGCGCCTTGGCGTCGTCCACATTGCGACCCAGCACCTTCACCTGCGCCAGCGTGAGGTTCTCGGTCACCGAAAGGTGGGGGAACAGCTCGAAGTGCTGGAACACCATGCCGACGCGGCTGCGCAGCTTGGGCAGGTTGGTCTTGGGGTCGGCCACCGACACGCCGTCGACGACGATGTCGCCTTTCTGGAAGGGCTCGAGCGCGTTGACGGTCTTGATCAGCGTGGACTTGCCGGAGCCCGATGGGCCGCAGACCACCACGACCTCGCCCTTCTGGATGGAGGTCGTGCAGTCGGTCAGCACCTGGAAGCTGCCGTACCACTTGGAAACGTTCTTGATATCGATCATCGAGGGCATGGCGAGCCTTCTGGTTCAGCGAATGATGGCGATCTTCTTCTGCAGCCGCTTGACGACGGTGGACAGGGAGAAGCAGATGACGAAATAGACGACGGCGGCAGCGAGGTAGGTCTCCACCGGGCGGCCGTAATTCTTGCCGAGCGTCTCGAAGCCGTGCAGCAAGTCGTAGGCGCCGATGGCGTAGACCAGCGAGGTGTCCTGGAACAGCACGATGGTCTGCGTGAGCAGCACCGGCAGCATGTTGCGGAAGGCCTGCGGCAGGATCACGTAGCGCATGTTCTGCGCGTAGCTCAGGCCCATCGCCTGGCCGGCGAACACCTGGCCGCGCGAGATGGACTGGATGCCCGCACGCATGATCTCGGAGTAGTAGGCCGCCTCGAAGATCGTGAAGGTGACGATGGCCGACACCTCCTTGCCGATCGGACGGCCGAGGAACAGCGGGATCAGCAGGTAGACCCACAGGATCACCATCACCAGCGGGATCGAGCGCAGGCCGTCCACGTAGATGCGCGCCGGGATCTCGAGCAGCTTCAGGCCCGACAGGCGCATGAGCGCCAGCACGGTGCCGAGCAGGATGCCGCCCAGCATGGCGATGACGGTGAGCTGCAGGCTGAACGCCAGGCCGGACGCAACGAAGCCCTTCAGCAGGTCGAAGCTGAAGACCGAAAAGTCGAAATTGCTCATTTCGCCGCCCCGACAGTGCCCGGCACGCGCACGCGGTGCTCGATGAAGGCCATCACGCGGTTGACCGCGAACGCCGAGACGACGTAGAGCGCCGTGACACCGAGATAGATCTCGATGCCGCGCGAAGTCTCTTCCTGCGCCTGCATGGCGAACTGGATGAGCTCGGCGATGGACACCGCGAAGGCGACCGACGAGTTCTTGATGATGTTCATCGCCTCGCTGGTCAGCGGCGGCAGGATGACGCGGAACGCCATCGGCAGGATGACATAGCGGTAGGTCTGCGTGATGGTGAGCCCCATCGCCGAACCCGCCATCATCTGGCCGCGCGGCAGGCTCTGGATGCCGGCGCGCACCTGCTCGGCCACCCGGGCCGACGTGAAGAAGCCAAGCGCGCAGACCACCAGGACGAACGAGGGCACGCTCTTGAGCGCCGGCACGAGCGCGGGAATCACGTGGTACCAGATGAAGATCTGCACCAGCACCGGAATGTTGCGGAACAGCTCCACCCACGCGTTGCCGAACCACTGCAGGCCCTTGTTCGGCGCGGTGCGAAGCACGCCGATCAGGGAGCCGAAGACCAAGGCGACGATCCAGCCCAGCCCGGCCACCGAAAGTGTCCAGCCCCAGGCCGACAGCATCCAGTGGAGGTAGGTCTCACCCCCTCCGGTGTCCTGCAGGAAGACCTGCCAATCCCATGGATATGACGTCATGCGTTTTCTCCCGCCCGTCCCCTCGCCCGGGCGTCTCCACTCTTTCTCATGCTCTTGTTCGTACTAGCCAGTTCCGTGCCGCCCCGGCGCCGCGCGGCGCCCAGTGGACATCGCAGCGGGGGGGCTGTCAATCGGATGCAGCCTGCAAAAAAACGCCCACCCGGTGGCCGGGTGGGCGCCTCGGGTCGACTGGCTTACTTCTTGGCGTACTCTTCCGCCGGCTTGTCGTTCGGGTTGGCGATGGCGTTCTTCAGCGAGGCCGTCATCGGCATGTTCACCGTGACGTTGCGCGGCGGGATCGGGCTCATGAACCACTTGTTGTAGATCTTGTCGATCTCGCCGCTCTTCATCATCGCCTTGACCGCGTCGTCGACGACCTTCTTGAAGTGCGGGTCGTCCTTGCGGTACATGATGGCGATCGGCTCTTCCGACAGCGTCTCGCCGACGATCTTGAAGTCCGCCGGATTCTTGGCGTTGACGATGTTGCCGGCCAGGATGTTGTCGTCCATGACGAACGCATCGGCGCGGCCGGTGTCGAGCAGCAGGAAGCTGTCGGCGTGGTCCTTGCCGAACACCTCTTCGAAATTCACGCCGTTGGCGCGCTCGTGCTTGCGCAGCAGCTGCACCGAGGTGGTGCCGGTGGTCGTGGCGACCTTCTTGCCGTTGAGCTGGGCGATCGAGGTGATGCCCGAGTTCGCCTTGACGGCGATGCGCACGTTGGTCACGTACGTGGTGGGCGCGAAGGCGACCTGCTGCTGGCGGGTCGCGTTGTTGGTGGTGGAGCCGCACTCGAGGTCCACCGTGCCGTTGACGACCAGCGGAATGCGGTTCTGCGAGGTGACGAGGGTGTACTCGGTGGCCAGGGTGGGCAGCTTCAGCTCGCCCTTGAGGGCGTCGACGATGCGGTTGCAGATCTCGACGTGGTAGCCGGTGTACTTGCCGTCGCCGGTGGTGTAGGCCAGAGGGGCCGATGAATCGCGGGTGCCGATCACCACCTTGCCCGCGGCCTTGATCTTGGCCAGTGAGTCGCTGGCCTGGGCATGGGCCGAACCCACGGCGGCCAAAGCCACGGCGACCGCGAACAAAGACTTCTTCATGCGTGCTCCTTCAAAGGAAAAACGAGGTTCTGGTGTAACGGCAATCCGCGCCGCCGCGTCTACGTGCAAGCCCGTAGCGGCGGCGACAGCCCGCTCAAGCAGGAAGCAGGCCGCCACGCTGGGCGCGGACTGTAGCGGCTGCGCCCACTGGCCGGCCAATGCCGATTGGCTGAGGGGTCATGCGCGGCGTGCATGACGAGCAAGGGTTTCCACCATGCCCGCGGAGGATCAGCGCCGGGCCTGCAGGAAGCCCCAGAGCTCCTGCGCGCCGGCCTTGGCGTGGCGCGCCACCTCGGGGCGCTCGCGGTAGATGCGCACCTCCATGGTCAGCTCGTAGTCGGCCGAGCCGGCGGCCACCAGGCGCCTCGCCTTGAGCTCCTTGCGCACCGAGCTGGCCGGCAGGAAGGCCAGGCCGTGGCCCTCCAGCGCCATCGCCTTCAGGCCCTCGGCCATGTCGGTCTCGTAGATCGGATCCAGGTGCGGCGGCACCGGCGCGTGCTTGATGATCTGCTCGACGAGCCGACCCATGTAGGCGCCGGAGGCGTAGCTGAGGAAAGGCACGGGCGCCCCGGGCCGGCCCGGCAGGCGGACCTGCGGCTGCGCATCGCTGCTGGCCTTGGCATAGGGCGCGATGGTCTCGGTGCCCAGGCTCAGCATCTCGTAGCGGTCGGGGCTGAGCTGCAGCGGCTGGCTGGGGTGGTGGTAGGCGATCAGCAGGTCGCAGCTGCCTTCGGTCAGGCGCATCACGGCGTCGTGCACGTTCAGTGCGATCAGGCGGCTCTTCAGGCCGGGCAGGCGCTTGCGCAGGTCCATCAGCCAGTGCGGGAAGAAGGTGAAGGCCAGCGTGTGCGGCACGGCGAACTCCACCATGTCCTGGCCGCTCACCTGGTGGCCGCGCATCATGTTGCGGGTGGCCTGCAGGTTGCCGAGGATCTCCAGCGCCTGCGCGTGGAAGGTCTCGCCGGCGGGCGTCAGCCGCGTGGGGTAGGAGGAGCGGTCGACCAGGTCCAGCCCGGCCCAGGCCTCCAGGGCCTGGATGCGGCGCGAGAAGGCGGGCTGGGTCACATGGCGCAGCTGGGCCGATCGGGAGAAGCTTCGCGTCTCGGCCAGGCTGACGAAATCCTCAAGCCACTTGGTGTCCATCCGCGCGCGTCTGTTGTTGTGTCGTGTGCTGCAACTGCCACATGCGAGCATAGCGCCCGCCCTGCGCCAGCAAGGCCGCATGCGAGCCGCGCTCGATGATGCGGCCGGCCTCCATCACCAGGATCTCGTGCGCATCCACCACGGTGGACAGCCGGTGCGCGATGACGAGCGTGGTCTTGCCTCGCGAGGCGCTCTTCAACTCGGCCTGGATGGCCCGCTCGTTGGCCGAGTCGAGCGCCGAGGTGGCCTCGTCGAAGATCATGATCGGCGGGTCCTTCAGCAGGGTGCGGGCGATGGCCACGCGCTGCTTCTCGCCACCGGACAGCTTCAGCCCCCGCTCGCCCACCACCGTCTGGTAACCCTGCGGCTGGGTGGCGATGAACTCGTGGATGTGCGCCGCCTTGGCAGCGCCGATCACCTCCTCCTGCGAAGCGCCGGCGCGGCCGTAGGCGATGTTGTATTCGACCGTATCGTTGAACAGCACCGTGTCCTGCGGGACGATGCCGATGGCGCGCCGCAGGCTGTCCTGCGTCACGCTGCGGATGTCCTGCCCGTCGATGGTGATGCGGCCGGACTGCACGTCGTAGAAGCGGTAGACCAGCCGTGCCAGCGTGCTCTTGCCGGCCCCGCTCGCGCCGACCACGGCCACCGTCTTGCCGGCCGGCACCTCGAAGCTCAGGTCCTTCAGGATCGGCCGCGCCGGGTCGTAGGCAAAGCCCACGTCCTCGAAGCGGACGGTGCCGCCGCGGACCTGCAGCGGCGTCGCGCCCGGCGCGTCGGCCACCTCGCGCTCGCGCTCGAGCAGGGCGAACATCTTGTCCAGGTCGGTCAGGCTCTGCTTGACCTCCCGGTACAGCACGCCGAGGAAGTTCATCGGGATGTAGAGCTGGATCAGCAGCGCGTTGATCAGCACCAGGTCGCCCAGCGTCAGCTGACCGTTGACGACCCCCAGCGTGGCCCGCCAGAGCATGCCCAGCAGCGAGGCGGCGATGATCAGTTGCTGGCCAGTGTTGAGCAGCGACAGCGAATGCTGCGACTTGATCTGGGCGCGGCGGTAGGCATCCAGTCCCTCGTCGTAGCGCCGGGCCTCGAACTCCTCGTTGTTGAAGTACTTGACCGTCTCGTAGTTGAGCAGAGCGTCGATCGCCCGCGTGTGGGCCCGCGAGTCGAGCTCGTTCATCTTGCGCCGGAAGTGCGTGCGCCACTCCGTCACGGTGATGGTGAAGGTGATGTAGGCCGCCAGGGCGGCCAGGGTGATCCAGACGTAGCCGAGGTCGAACTTCGTGCCCAGCAGGACGAGCGCGAGCAGCAGCTCCACCAGCGTCGGCAGGATGGTGTAGAGCGAGTACGAGACCAGCGACTGCAGCGCCCGCGTGCCGCGCTCGATGTCGCGCGTCATGCCGCCGGTCTGCCGCTCCAGGTGGAAGCGCAGGCTCAGCGCATGCAGGTGGCGGAAGGTCTCCAGCGCGATCTGCCGCGAGGCGCCATGGGTCGCCTTGGCGAAGACCAGCTCGCGCAGCTCGGTGAAGACGCTGGTCGACAGGCGCAGCGCCGCATAGGCCAGCAGCAGGCCCGCCGGCACGACCAGGAGCGCGTGCGCATCGTTCGCCGGCACGTTCAGCGCGTCGACGAGGTGCTTGAGCAGCAGCGGCACGCCCAGGTTGGCCACCTTGGCCGCGATGAGGAAGACCAACGCCGCGCCGACCCGCCACCGGTAGGCCCACAGGTAGGGCACCAGTCGCTTGAGGGTCTGCGTGTCGGTGTGGGTGCGGGGGGAGACGGGGGCCGGCTCGCCGGACCCGGCCAGGGATTGACGACGCATCGTGGAGAATCGATCGGTTGACTGCTGCAATGTTTCAGGACCGGACATGACCGACCCCTCTGCCACCGCGACTCCCAGTGTGCCCGACGCCCTCGCCCAGCGTTTGCCCGATGACAAGGACCTGGTGTTGCGCGTGATGCCCATGCCGGCGGACGCCAATGGCAATGGCGACATCTTCGGCGGCTGGATCATGGCCCAGGTGGACCTGGCCGGCGCGGTGATGCCGGCCCGGATCGCCAAGGGCCGCATCGCCACCGTGGCGGTCAACGAGTTCGTCTTCAAGCAGCCGGTGTCGGTGGGCGACCTGCTGAGCTTCTACGCCAGCGTCGTTCGCGTCGGCAACACCTCGGTGACCGTGCACGTCGAGGTCTACGCCGAGCGCAACCCGCAGGACCTGTACGTGGTCAAGGTGACCGAGGCGAAGCTGACGTACGTCGCCATCGACGACCAGGGCCAGCCCCGCAAGATTCCGAAATAAGGCCCCCACGCCCCCTGCCGGGGGCTGCCCCCCATGGGGGCTCGCGCAGCGGACCGGCAAAGCCGGATCCGCGCACGCCCTGGATGCGAGCGGCGCTGCGCGCGCTCGGAAAGCGACGCAGAGCTGGCCAGAGGTGCGCAGCGGACCGGCAAAGCCGGATCCGCGCACGCCCTGGATGCGAGCGGCGCTGCGCGCGCTCGGAAAGCGACGCAGAGCTGGCCAGAGGTGCGCAGCGGACCGGCAAGGCCGGATCCGCGCAAGCGACTTGATTTGCAGTGCGTCACCGCGGCTCGGCAGCCGCGTCCCGATGCCGGCGGATCAAGAGAATCTTGAAAAGTCGGGCTGCCGCTTCTGGAAGAAGGCCTGGAAGGCCTCCATTGCCTCCGGGCTGCGGAGGCGCTGGCCGAAGAGCTGGGCTTCCTCGGAAATGACCTGCAGCACGCGCTCGCGGCGCGGCCCGTGCATCAGGCGCTTGCTGTCTCGCACGGCGCCCGGTGGCAGGGTGTTGAAGCGCTCGGCGATGCGGCGCGCATGGTTGACCACCTCGCCCGCGGGCAGCACGGCATTGGCGATGCCGCACTCCACCGCCTGCTCGGGCGTGAAGGGATCGCCCAGCAGCAGCTTCTCGGCGGCGCGGCGCGCGCCCATCAGCTCGGGCACCAGCAGGCTGGAGGCGAATTCAGGGACCAGGCCCAGGCCGACGAAGGGCATCGCGAGCCGCGCCTCGTCGCTCACGTAGACGAAGTCGCAATGCAGCAGCATCGTGGTGCCGATGCCGATCGCCGCGCCCGTGACGGCGGCGATGACGGGCTTGTCGCAGCCCAGCAGCGTCTTCATGAACTGGAACACCGCCGATTCCTCGCTCTGCGGCGGGCGCTGCATGAAATCCTCGATGTCGTTGCCCGAGGTGAAGATGCCCGGCTGGCCGGTCAGCAGGAGGGCGCGCACCGCGCCGTCGGCCTGAGCCGCGTGGATGGCATCGGCCATCGCCTGGTACATCGCCTGCGTCAGAGCGTTCTTCTTTTCGGGGCGGGCGATTTCTATCGTCGCCACGCCGTTGAGCGTGGCTGTCTTGATGGACATGGCGTCTCCTTGGGGTGGCCGCCGGCCCGGCACAGGCCAGTGAAACGGGCCGCGGGCGGTGCCGTCGATTCTGACAGCGCCATCCGCGGCCCCGACACGGGGCCATGGAGAGGGCTCTCCAAAGGAGGAGAGGCTGACAGCCGCTGAGGTTCAGCGCTTCGGATCCGGCTTGGCCGGCGCGGCAGTGGCTGCGGCCGCGATGGGCGACGCATAGCGCGTCACCAGCTCGTACGCGTTGGCGGACTTGCGCCGCCAGACGTCCACCAGGAACCACTCGCGCTCCTTGCCCTTGAGGCGGAAGCTCGCGATGGCCAGGTCGCCGCGGTCGTGCACCGCCAGCTCCCAGATCTCGGAGTCGGCTGCAATCGGCAGGTCGCCCGACTTGAGCCACTCCTCCCGCGGCACCGGCTCGCCGGGCCGTGCGGCGTTGCGCTGCTCGAACTCGGCGGCCAGGAGGCGATCCACCGCCTCCTTGTTGCCGCCGCGCAGCGCATCCATGAGGTCGTACTCCAGATCGTTGAAGACCTTGACGAAGCGCGTCATGGTCACGACCCGCTGCCGGGGCGGCGGACTCGCCGGCTCGGCAGCCGAGGCCGTCCCGATCAGGAGTACGGCGCCGGCCACCGCCAGCGCCATGCGCTCACATCGCCCCATCGTCAGGGGTACTGCATCGAGCACTTGCCGCCATTGGCGTTGACCCAGTTCTGCTGGATCAGGAACTTGCGCGGGCCCCATTGCACGTTGTAGTCGGAGCCGTTGGGCGCCGTCTGCGTCGTGCCGAAGGTCCAGGCGCACTTGTCGGCGTTCTCCATGCCGGTCGCCGTCTGCCACCAGGCGTTCAGGTCGGGGTCGGTCGCGGCCTCTTCCATCTCGTGCATGATCACGCTGGCCATGCCGTCCACGCCCGGGTTGTCGTTCGGGCTGGTGTTCTGGGCCGCGCAGGAGTTGATGCAGCGGGCCGCGTCACCGACGAACGAGTACTTGATGTCGGTGGACAGGACCGACGTGTGGGTGTGCCAGCCGCAGTAGGCGGTGCAGAAGCCCGAGGTCGCGTTGACGTCCTTGGTGGTCAGCAGGAAGTAGATGCCGTTCTTGTCGGCCGGGAACTTGCCCGAGGTGATCGCGTTGGAGATCAGCGTGCGGATCGCCGTGTCCGACAGTGCCGAGCCCGCCGACTTGGCCACGTCGTAGGCCTCGCCCCTGAGCTTGACGATGTTCTTGACGTTCTTCGTCGGGACGTTGTCCTGGTAGTAGGTCGTGTTGATGTTGTAGTAGGGGGTCCCGGTGATGTTGTTGATCATGTCCCGGATGATCCCCTTGCCAGTCGGGCTCTGGTTGTCCCAGTCGCCGTACCAGAGGATGTAGATCTTCTGCCCGCCCTTGGCCTTCATCACGGGGCCACCGTGGTAGTCGATGCCGTTGGCATCCGGCACGTTGTTGCCCTGGAGCTGGTAGCCCTGGGCAGCCGGCACGCCGTAGCCCTTGCCGGACGGCACCATTTGCACGCCTTGAGCCGCTTCGGAGGCCTGGGAGGCCTTCTCGCGCGTCGCGGCGGCTTGCGCGGTGGAAGCCAGGCCCAACATCAGGGCACAAGCCATCCACACGGTCGAGGAACGTGAATGCATGAACAGTCTCCAAAAGATCAAGGAAGCCGGCACCTGGCGGTTGCTGGGTACCGAACGCACCCGGTCCCGGACACACAGGTCGTGATGCCCGGGACGAGAGCCTGCATCCTAGAAAGACCGTTATGAGGCGGCAATGCCGCATCGGGCCTCAAACAAGGGGGACCGCGACAGCCAATGATCAATTTCTGTCCACAGCTGGGGTTGATGCTGTGGACGGAAGAATCCGAAGTGACCGATGCGTGGCAGGCCCCGCTGTTGCGGCGCGATGTGCTTCATCGCCTTGGGCGCGTTCGCGTAGAAGCCGTGCAGCGATTCGATGTTCCGCCGTGACATGAATTCGTCGTCGGCACCATCGCCGCCATTGCGCCAACACGCCGCCAGGCAGGTCGCCCACCTGGACGACTGATCCCCTTGGGGGACCGACGCCGAAGGCGGCGTAGGGGCCGACTCAGTCGTCGACGGGCCGATCCCTAGACGACTGATCCCCTTGGGGGACCGACGCCGAAGGCGGCGTAGGGGCCAATTCACGCCGGCTGGAACTCGGACCAGTGCTCGGCCAGGTGCATCAGGTGCGCGCGCGCGTACGTCGGCTTGTCGAGCGCGCCGTAGGCGAAGTGCGGCTGCAGGGCGCCGGCGTGGCGCTCGAAGCGGTCGAAGGCGGCAAGCAGGCGCTGCACCGCGCCATCGAGCGGCGCGTGGGCATCGAGCGCTGGCGCGCCGGGAATCGGCGCATCCAGCGGATGCTTCATCGCGCCTCGGGCATCGAAGACCTTGAAGGCCAGCGGCCCGACGGTGGCGCGAAACCACGCCGGCTTGGGCTGCGGAAAGCCGTCGAGCGAGTATTCGACGCTCTGCGCGGCGTGGTTCAGCACCTGCGCCAGACTCCAGGCGCCCGTCATGCGCGGTGGCTGGCCTGCCAGCGCGGCGATCGCAGCGCGGGCCTCGTCAAGCGTCTTGAATCGCATCGAACCACTCCAGATCCAGGCCACGGTACCCGCCGCCGCGGCAGCCGTGACCACACCGGCGGCGACCAGCACGTGCCGGCGAGTCACCACGTTCACACCGCCTCGAAGATGCCCGCGGCACCTTGGCCCGTGCCCACGCACATCGTCACCATGCCGTACTTCAGCTTGTGGCGACGCAGCGCGTGCACGACCGTCGAGGCGCGGATGGCACCGGTGGCGCCCAGCGGGTGGCCCAGCGCGATCGCGCCGCCCATCGGGTTGACCACCTCCGGGTTCAGCCCGACCGTGCGGATCACCGCCAGCGCCTGCGCGGCGAAGGCTTCGTTCAGCTCGATCCAGCCCATGTCGGCCAGCGACAGGCCGGCGGCCTTCAGCGCGACGGGGATCGCCTCGATCGGGCCGATGCCCATGATCTCCGGCGGGACGCCCCGGCTGGCGAAGCTGACGAAGCGGGCCAGCGGCTTCAGGTCGAACTGCTTGACGGCCTTCTCGCTGGCCAGGATCAGCGCGCCGGCGCCATCGCTCGTCTGCGAGCTGTTGCCCGCGGTGACGCTGCCCTTGGCGGCGAACACCGGCTTGAGCTTGCCCAGGCCTTCGAGCGAGGTGTCGACGCGCGGGCCTTCGTCCAGGCTCACCGTGCGCGTCTTGATCGAGACCTCGCCCGTGGCCAGGTCGGGGAATCGCTCCACCACGTCGACCGGACAGATCTCGTCGGTGAACTCGCCGGCCTGTTGCGCCTTCAACGCCTTCTGGTGCGAGGCCAGGGCGAAGGCGTCCTGGTCTTCACGGCTGACCTTCCATTGCTGGGCGACCTTCTCGGCCGTCAGGCCCATGCCGTAGGCGATGCCGACGTTCTCGTCCTTGAGGAACACGTTGGGGTTGAACGAAGGCTTGACCCCGGTCATGGGGATCATGCTCATGCTCTCGGCGCCGCCGGCGATCATCACGTCGGCCTCGCCTACGCGGATGCGATCAGCCGCCATCTGCACGGCCGACAGGCCGGAGGCGCAGAAGCGGTTGACGGTGATGCCGCCCACGCTGTTCGGAAGCCCGGCCAGCAGCATCGCGATGCGGGCCATGTTGGCACCCTGCTCGCCCTCGGGCATCGCGCAGCCGATGATGGCGTCCTCGATGGCCTTCGGGTCCAGCGTGGGGACCTGGGCCAGCGCGGCTTGCACGGCGCGCACCAGCAGGTCGTCCGAGCGGGTGTTCCTGAAGTAGCCGCGGCCGGACTTGCCGATCGGGGTGCGGCTGGCGGCGACGATGTAGGCGTCTTGAACTTGCTTCGTCATGATCTTTTCCTCGCTCAGTTACGCACCGGCTTGCCGGTCTGCAGCATGCCCATGATCCGTTCCTGGGTCTTGGGGTGGTCGAGCAGGCTGCAGAAGTGCTTGCGCTCTAGCGTCATCAGGTACTCCTCGGTCACCAGCGAGCCGGCCTCGACCTCGCCGCCGCAGACCACGTCGGCGATCAGGCTGGCGATGTGGAAGTCGTGCGGGCTGATGAACCCGCCGTCGCGCATGCCGACGAGGCTGGCCTTGATGGTCGCGATGCCCATGCGGCCGGCGACCGGGATCATCGACCGGGCCGGGGCGCGGTAGCCGGCGTCGGCCATAGCCTTGGCCTGGCTGATCGCGACGTGCAGCAGCTCGTCCTTGTTCGGAACGATGACGTCGCTTTCCAGCAGGTAGCCCAGCTTGCGCGACTCGAGCGCGCTGGTGCCCACCTTGGCCGTGGCCGCGGCCTGGAAGCCTTCCTTCAGGAAGTTCAGCAGGTCCGAGCCCGGGCCGGTCTGCGCGTTCTCGGCCGCACGGCGCGCGATGTAGGTCAGGCCACCGCCACCCGGCAGCAGGCCCACGCCCACCTCGACCAGGCCGACGTAGGTTTCCATCGCCGCGACGCGCTTCGCGCAGGCCACCGCGATCTCGCAGCCACCGCCCAGCGCGATGCCGCGCATCGCTGCGACCACCGGCACGCTGGCATAGCGCACGCGCAGCAGCGAGTCCTGCAGCTTTTTCACCTCAGGGGCGATGCCCTTGCTGCCGCTCTTCATGAAGACGGGCATCAGCGCCTCGAGGTTGGCGCCGGCGGAGAACACGTCGTCCGGCGACCAGATCACCAGGCCCTGGTACTTCTCTTCGGCCAGTTCCACGGCCTTGAGCAGGCCCTCGGTCACCGCCGGGCTGATGAGGTGCAGCTTGCAGGTGATGCTGGCGATCAGCACCTCGCCGTCCAGCGTCCAGACGCGGATGTCGTCGTTGCGGAAGACCTCCGTGCCGGCCTTGAGCGGGTCGGCCGCGCCGGCACCCACCAGGCTTTCCGGGAAGTGCTGGCGAGCGTAGACGGGCAGGTTCGAGCGCGGGATGTACTGGCCCTGCGCGGCGGACCACGAGCCTTCGGGGGTGTGGACACCGGTGCGGCCGTCGAACACCCACGCCGGCAGCGGCGCATTCGTCAGCGCCTTGCCGGCCTCGATGTCTTCCTTCACCCAGTTGGCCACCTGCTGCCAGCCGGCCTCCTGCCACAGCTCGAACGGGCCCTGCTTCATGCCGAAGCCCCAGCGCATGGCGAAGTCCACTTCGCGCGCCGAATCGGCGATCTCGGCCAGGTGCACGGCGACGTAGTGGAAGGAGTCGCGCAGGATGGCCCACAGGAACTGGGCCTGCGGGTTGGTCGACTCGCGCAGCAGCTTCAGGCGCTCGGCCGCGGGCTTCTTGAGGATGCGCTCGACGATCGGGTCGGCCTTGCCGCCGGCCGGCACGTAATCCGCCTTGGCCGGGTCCAGGCGCAGGATGTCCTTGCCGACCTTCTTGTAGAAGCCGGCGCCGGCCTTCTGGCCCAGGGCTCCCTGCTCGATCAGCTTGGCGAGCACGGGCGGCGTGGCGTAGCTTGGGAAGAAGGGATCGTCCTTCAGGTTGTCCTGCAGCGTCTTGATGACGTGGGCCATGGTGTCCAGGCCCACCACGTCGGCGGTGCGGAAGGTGCCGGAACTGGCCCGGCCCATCTTCTTGCCGGTCAGGTCATCCACCACGTCATACGACAGGCCGAACTTCCCGGCTTCGTGGATGGTGGCCAGCATGCCGGCGATGCCCACGCGGTTGGCGACGAAGTTGGGCGTGTCCTTGGCCCGCACCACGCCCTTGCCGACCGTGCTCGTCACGAAGGTCTCGAGCTGGTCCAGCACGGCCGGCCCGGTGGTCGGGGTGGGGATCAACTCGACGAGGTACATGTACCGCGGCGGGTTGAAGAAGTGGATGCCGCAAAAGCGCGGCTTGATGCTCTCGGGCAGCGCTTCGGCCAGCTTGGTGATCGAAAGGCCCGAGGTGTTGGAGGCGACGATGGCGTGCGGCGCCAGGAACGGCGCGATCTTCTGGTAGAGATCCAGCTTCCAGTCCATGCGCTCGGCGATGGCCTCGATCACCAGGTCGCAGTCCTTGAGCAGCTCCAGATGCTCCTCGTAGTTCGCCGGCTGGATGCGCGCGGCGTCCTCCGACACACCGAGAGGGGCGGGCTTGAGCTTCTTCAGGTTGTCGATGGCCTTGAGCGCGATGCCGCTCTTGGGGCCCTCTTTCGCCGGCAGGTCGAACAGGACGACCGGGACCTTCACGTTGACCAGATGGGCCGCGATCTGCGCCCCCATCACGCCGGCGCCCAAGACGGCGACCTTACGAACCTGGAATCGACTCATGGGTTCTCCTTTGGAATCGTGATCATTCAGCGGCCAGGAAGTCCCGGACCGCAGGCCAATAGCGCTCGCGCTCGTCGCGCAGGCCATGGGTGTGTTCGGCGCGTTGCAGCACCGTTCGTTCGATGTGGCGGCCCGCAGGCGCGGCGGCGGCCAGGCGGTCGCCATGCGCCACCGGTGTCCACGGGTCGCCGTGGCTGTGAATCAGCAGGACGCGCACGCCGGCCGGCAGGCGGGCCATGCCGAGTTCAGGCCGCAGCTTCTTTTCGACCGAAGGCGCAATGAGCCGGCCCATCTGCAGCACCGCATGCGCCACGGGGAACTGCTTCCAGAACATCGGCAGCGTGGGCGCGCAGCCCTCCGCCACCACGCGCTCGAAGGGATTGTCCGGTGCGCCCAGCGCATCGAGCGCGATCATCGCCCCGAAGGACGCGCCGAGCAGGTGCACCGGCAGGCCTTCGAAGCGATCTCGCGCCCACCGGCCCGCGGCCATCAGGTCGGCCGGCCAGTCGAAGTTGGTCGAAGGGCTTTCGCCGAAGCCGTTGAAGTCGAAGGCCAGGACGTGGAAGCCCTCGGCCAGGAGCATCTCGGCGTGGCCATGGCGCAGCCAGAAGCCCTTGGCCGCGAGACCCATCGGATGGGCACAGACGACCACGCCGCGCGCCCGGTCTTCCTCAGGTGATCGCAGCAGTCCTTGAAGCGTGGCGTGGCTGCCGCTTTCGATGGTCACGCGCTGCCAGCCCTGCTGGCTGACATCCGCCGGCCAGCGCCAGCCCTGGCCCATGAAGCGGCCGAAGAAGGGCTTCTTCAGCTGCCGATGCCAGAACCAGCGCGCACCGTCGCGCCCGGAGTGGGCGCGTTGCCAGGCCTGGGCGACGACCTCGCCCATCACTCCACCCGGATCCAGGTCTGCGAGCGGTAGAACGGGCCGATGTAGCCGCGCAGCTGAAGCTTCGCACCGCCATCGATCGGCTTGAGCCGCGTGCGATAGACCTTGCCGTTGTCCGGGTCGAGCACGTCGCCGCCGGTCCAGATCTCCTTGTCGTCGGCGTCCTGCTTGAGGTTGCGGATGATCGTCAGGCCGACGATGGGCTGATCCTTGCGATCGTCGCTGCACTTGTCGCACTTCGCGGTCTGTCGCTTGGGGTCGAAGACTTTCTCGATCCTGCCGGTCAGCACGCCGCCGTTGTCGGTGATGCGCACCAGCGACTTCTCGGTCTTGCCATCGTCGTCTATGGTCTTCCACAGGCCGACAGGGGTCGCGGTATCGGCCCAGGCGCCGGCAGCAGCCGTGGCCAGGGCGAGACCCATGCAGAGTTGGCGGATCGTCAAGTTCGTCTCCTCGAAAGGGATCAGAAAAGGGCTTCGTCCATCGCCATCAGCGGCTGCAGGCCTGCGCGGCAGCTGCGGATCAGGCCGGCCGTCTCGGGCAGCAGCTTGGCGAAGTAGAAGCGTGCCGTGATGAGCTTGGCGGTGTAGAACGGATCGGTGTTGCCGGCCTTCTGCGCGTCCAGTGCCACCTTCGCCATGCGGGCGAAAAGGTAGGCGAAGAGCATGTGCCCCACCACGCGCAGGTAGTCCACCGCCGCGGCGCCCACCTCGTCCTGGTTCTGGAAGGCCTTCATGCCGATCTCGGTGGTCAGCTTGGTGACCTTGTCGCCGATGTCGCCCAGCGGGTTGACGAACTCCTGCATGTCCTCGCGCACGCCCTCGTCCTCGACGAAGGCGGCTATTTTCTTGCCGAAGGCCTTGAGCTTCTTGCCGTTGTCCGACAGGATCTTGCGGCCCAGCAGGTCCAGCGACTGCACGGTGTTCGTGCCCTCGTAGATCATGTTGATGCGGGCGTCGCGCACGTACTGCTCCATCCCCGACTCGTGGATGTAGCCGTGGCCGCCGAAGACCTGCATGCAGTGCGAGGTCGCGATCCAGCCGTTGTCGGTGATGAAGGCCTTGATGATGGGCGTCAGCAGCGCGACCTCGTCGTCGCACTCCTTGCGCACGTCCTCATCGGGATGGGCCAGCGCCTTGTCCAGCTGCACCACGGTGTGGATGGCGAGGGCGCGGCCCCCCTCGGCATACGCGCGGGCGGTCAGCAGCATCTTGCGCACGTCGGGATGCACGATGATCGGATCGGCCGGCTTGTCCGGCGCCTTGGGGCCGGACAGCGAGCGCATCTGGAGGCGGTCCTTGGCGTAGGCGACGGCGTTCTGGTAGGCCACCTCGGTCAGGCCCAGCGACTGGTTGCCCACGCCCAGGCGGGCGGCGTTCATCATCACGAACATGGCCATCAAGCCCTTGTTCGGCTCGCCGACCAGCGAGCCGACGGCATCCTCGAGGATGAGCTGGCAGGTGGCATTGCCGTGGATGCCCATCTTGTGCTCGATGGCGTTGCAATGCACGCCGTTGCGCGCGCCGGGCGTGCCATCGGCATTGGGCAGGAACTTGGGCACGACGAACAGCGAGATCCCCTTGGAGCCCTGCGGCGCCCCGGGCAGGCGGGCCAGTACCAGGTGGACGATGTTCTCGGCCATGTCGTGCTCGCCGGCCGAGATGAAGATCTTCTGGCCGGTGATCTTGTAGCTGCCGTCGGCCTGCGGCTCGGCCTTGCTGCGCAGCATGCCGAGGTCGGTGCCGCAGTGCGGCTCGGTCAGGCACATCGTGCCGGTCCACGCGCCGCTGGTCAGCTTGCTCAGGTAAGTGGCCTTCTGTTCCGGCGTGCCGTGGGCGTGCAGAGCTTCATAGGCGCCGTGCGACAGGCCGGGGTACATCGTCCAGGCCTGGTTGGCGCTGTTGAGCATCTCGTAGAAGCACTGGTTCACCGTGTAGGGCAGGCCCTGGCCGCCGAACTCGGGGTCGCAGCTCAGCGCCGCCCAGCCGCCCTCGACATACTTGGCATAGGCCTCCTTGAAGCCCTTGGGCGTGGTGACCTCGTGCGTGGTCTTGTCCAGCGAGCAGCCTTCGGCATCGCCGCTGAGGTTCAGGGGGAACAGCACCTCGGACGCGAACTTGCCGCCCTCTTCCAGCACCGCGTTGATGGTGTCGGCGTCGACCTCGGCGAAGCTCGGGATCTGCTTGAACTCGCTGGTCACGTCGAGCACTTCATGCAGCACGAACTGCATGTCGCGCAGGGGCGGGGTGTACTGGGCCATCGAGAGCTCCTTGGGGCTTGTGACGAGTTATCGCCGCGCGGGGGCGGCAGCGGGCAGCTTCGCGCGCTCGAAGGCGCCCGCCGCTGCGTAGTGGGAAACGGTGCGGGCAAAACCCGCGCGCGCACGTTCGACGGCGCCGGGGCTGCGCAGGAATCGCGCGTCATGGTGCAGCGCGAGGATCAGGCCATGCACTTCGAACAGCAGCTGTGCGGCATCGGTGTCGGGCTGCAGATCGCCCACCTCGACCGCGAGTTCGATCGCACGCTTGAGGGCCGACTGCCACGAACGGACCATGTCGGCCAGCGCGTCGCGCACCGGCCCGGGTCGATCGTCGAACTCGACGGCGCCGCTGATGTAGATGCAGCCGGAGTCGATCTCGACCGACACCCGCTTGATCCAGTTCTCGAACAGCGCCATCAGGCGCGGCAGGCCGCGTTCCTCTCGGATCGCCGGGAAGAACACCTCTTCCTCGAACTTGGCGTGGTACTCGCGAATGACGGAGATCTGCAGCTCCTCGCGCGAGCCGAAGTGGGCGAACACGCCCGACTTGCTCATGCCGGTCACTTCGGCGAGCGCCCCTATCGACAGGCCTTCGAGGCCCATGTTCGACGCGAGGGCCAGTGCGGCATCGAGGATGGCAGCGCGCGTGGCCTGGCCCTTCTGGAGCGAGCGGGCGCTGGAACTCGAGCGGCGGTTGTCCAAGGGCAGTGACATGGCCAAGCCATGAAGCGAACGAACGGTCGTGCTATTTTGCAGAAATCCCTCGCTGCTGGGCGCCGGCGGCCGAGACTTTTTTAGGGTCGACGGCCTAGAGCCCGAGCGAACAGCCTCGAAGCAAGGGTTAACCCGCACCCTTCCTTCGCTCTTGTGCAAGCCCGATCGTCAAGGCCTTGGTGTTGAGGCCTGTCATGCCAAGGCGCTATGCTGCGAGTTGAACCTTTTCAGGTTCTCAGAACTGAGGTGCCCCGAATCATGGAGGTGTTGCAGCTCGACGTGTCCGGCCGCCCGCAGGCATGGATGACCGTCCGCGAAGCGGCCGTGCTCTATGCCAGCGACAGCATCGCCTGGACGCTCGGCGACACCTGCCACGTGCTGCGCGGCGGCGTGCAACGCGCCACCGGCGTGCAATCGCGCATCGAGGTGCATCCGATCATCGCGGTGCGCGGCGCGGTCCCCGCGCGCGCCTGGCGCCTGGCGCCGGCTCTGACGAATCCGAAGCTGTTCGTGCGCGACCGCGGGATCTGCGCCTACTGCGGCCACCGCTATGCCTTCGACGACCTGACGCGAGAGCACATCGTGCCCGTCTCGCGCGGCGGCCAGGACACCTGGATGAACTGCATCACGGCCTGCCGCTCCTGCAATGGCCGCAAGGGCAGCCGGCTGCCGGAAGAGGCCCACATGAGCCTCATCTACCTGCCCTACGTGCCCAGCCTGCATGAGGACATGATCCTGCGGGGCCGCCGCATCCTGGTCGACCAGATGGATTTCCTGCTCGCCAGCGTGCCCCGCAACAGCCGGCTGCACGACTGAGGCTCTCCTGAGCGGGCTCGGCCGGCCCCACGCTTCTTTACACACCGGGCGTACCGCCGTCGCGGCCGGGTTCCACAATCGACAGGCAACCTCTGTCAACGCCGCTCGCGGGCAGCCCGTTGGCCTGGGATCCCCTGAATTCCGTCCGGACGCGACGCCATGAAACGCATCACCCTCACCGCCGCCGCGCTGGCCGCCCTGGCCGGCCTCGCCGGCTGCATGACCACCAGCCCAGACGTCGTCCACCCGTACCACGCGCAACGCATGTCGCACGTGCAGGACGGCACCATCCTGTCGATCCGCCCCGTCACCGTCGAAGGTCAGCAAAGCGGCGCGGGTGCGGTCACTGGCGGCGTGGTCGGCGGCATCGCCGGCTCCTCGGTCGGCGGCCCGCGCGAGGGCGCCGTGGTGGGCGTGATCGGCGCGGTGGCCGGTGCCGTGATCGGCAACGCCATCGAGCGCGACGCCACGCGCGAAAGGGCCTACGAGATCATCGTGCAGCTGCGCAACGGCGATCGCCGAGCCATTGTGCAGGCCCAGGGCAGCGAGCCGCTGAATGTAGGTGACGCGGTGCTGCTGGTCACCACCGGCGGCCGCACGCGCGTGATGCTCGCCCCGGCCGGCACTGCGCCGGTTTCCGCCGCCCCCCCGCCCCCGCCGCAGGCCTACGCCGCACCGGCCGCGCCCGCCCTGCCGCCGCCGGTGGCCTCGCCGCCGCGCCCGCCGGCGCCCCCGGCCCCCGTGCCCGCCCGCGGCGCCGAGCCGCCGCAGACCAGCGCCTCCGCGCCCGTCTACACCCAACGCTGACACCGAACGCGGCCTGACCGCCGCTATGCTCGCCCTCCTCTTGAGGAGTGCGAGATGGCGATGGCGGACGGCCCGGCGGCCGGGCAACAGCCCGGCCGGACGGCAGCGAACGGCTGGTCGATCACCCCGCTGGCCTGGCTGGCCGGTGGCGCCGCCCTGGTCGGGCTGGGGCTCTTCACGCTGCAGCTCGCTCTGCGCCTGCCCTCGGGCCTGGGCATGGAGGACCTGCTCGGCTGGTCGCGCCGCGACAGCGTGTCGACCGCCGTCCAGCTCTGGTGCCAGTTCGCCTTGCGCTGGCGCAGCGCAGCCGCCTACGTGCTGGCGGACAGTGCGCTCTTCGTTCCGCTGTACGCGTCGCTCCTGCTGGTGACGCGCCAACGCCTGAGCCGGGCCATCACGCCGGGGCCGGGCCTGGCCGCCCGCGCCCTGTCCCGAGCGTTGGCACCCTTGGGCACCCTGGCCATCGCCCTGCTCGTCCTCGTCGATTTCGGCGAGAACGTCGTCGGCGCGCTGCGCCTGGGCATCTCGCCCGGTGTGACGGCCACGAGCGTGTTGACGGGTCTGGCCTTGCTGTTGCTGTTGTGGCGCTGGGCCGCCGCTGCGCCGGCTTGGCAGCGGTCGTTCACCTGCCGCGGCGCTGCTGCCCTGGTCGCCGCTGGCATCGTCCTTTTGCTGCTGGTGGGCCTGGCCGACGCCGGCGGCGCCTGCGTTCGAGCGGCGCGCGGCAGCCTGCCCGCGCCGTGGGCCGTTCTGCATGCCGCCAAGCCGGCGGCGATCACGCTGGCCCTGCTGCCGATCGGCGTCGCGGCGCTCGTCTGGTGGTTCGGCCTCGACCTCAACCTGGGCGTGCCGGACCAGCGGCGCGAGGCGGCGTTTCGCGCCTCCTGGCGGGCCGGCGTGGCGGGCGTCGTCGGCCGCAGCCGCTACGTGCTGGCCGTGCTGCTGATGTTCGGCCTGCTGACACTGGGGCTGGACCAGTGCCGCGACGTGCTTCTCGGCCTGGCCTATCCCGACCCCGCCGCCAGCCCTGGCGCGCTCCTGTGGCGGCGCGCGGTGCAGGGCCTCTGCGCGCTGTCGGTCGCGATGCTGGCCTACTCCTGCTGGCTGTGGACTCGCCTGACCGGCATGGTGCAGCGGCCGGGACTTTCGCTGGAAGGTGAACCGCGCGTCGCGGACGCGGTCGGCGCCTTCGCGCGCGGCTGGGCGCGCGTGCTGTCCATCGTGCCGCTGGTTCTCGTGGCGGCACTGGTCGCCTACACGGTCGGCGATGCCGTGACGGCGGGTTTGCGGGCCGCCCGGCCCGGCACCGTGGCCGGCCAGCTCGCCGGCACGCTGGTCGCCCTGCTGGGCTTCGGCATCGCGGCGTTGGCCTTCGGCGCATTCCTCCTGCAGTGGCGACGCTGGCATGCGCTGCCCCGGGCCGCCGACTACTACAACAGCGAGCCCGACATCTACCGCCTGCTGTGGGGCGAAGCCATCGCCTGGCGTGGTCGAGCCGAGCCGCCGGCGCCGGCCTCCGCCGCGCCAGGCTGCATCGCGCGGGGCCAGCGCCTGGCGGCATGGGCCGCGCCCCCGGTGCAATGGATCTCGCGCCTGCTGTGGCCCCTCGCCCACCCCGTGCTGTGGCCGCTCACCGCGCTGCTGCTGATGGCCGGCTTGCGATTGGCGATGGCCTGGCGGCCCGACGTCACCGCGCAGGCGCCCGCGACGATCGCCTTGCTGGCCCTGGCGCTGAACTGGTGGCTGGGCGTCGCGGGCCTGCTCACGCTGGCGGAGCAGCGCCGCGCCGTGGCGTGGAGCCTGGCGCTGCTGGCGTTCGTCGGCGTCTTCGCCGCGCTGGGTTGGGCCGACAACCACCGCCTGCCGCTCACCGCCCCACGGGCGGAGGACCTGGCGGCGCTGCGGTGGCAGGGTCTGGCGGCGACGGCCGTGCTGCTCGTCCTCGCCGCCGCGCAGTGGCTGCTGTTCTGCGCGCGGCACCAGGGGCCCAGGCGCTTGCTCGCCGGCTGGAGCACGACCCGCTTCAACGTCGCGCGCACCGGACTCGCCCTCACGCTCGCCCTGCTGGCCACGCTCGCCCTCAAGGCCATCGACCGCTGGAGCTCCCCGCTGGCCGCGCGCGCCGACACCCGTGCGCCGGGCCCGCGCCAGCCGCCCGGCCAGTCGCTCGCCAGCTGGGTGCTGCAGTTGCCGGATCCGCCCCCCGAGCAGGCCACGGTGCTGCTCGTCGCGGCAGAGGGCGGCGGCATCCGCAGCGCCTACTGGACCGCGCAGATCCTGGCCCGCCTGCATGATGCCGATCCGTCGATCGACCGCCGGATCGCGGGCCTCAGCGGCGTCTCGGGCGGTGCCGTCGGCATCGCCGTCTACCGCGCCTGCCTGGCCCAAACCGCCACGGGCGGTTCGGTCCGCAGCTGCGTCGAAACGGGCTTTCGCCGGCTCGACGCCCTCTCCCCGCTGATGGGCGGATTGCTGTTCGAGGATGCCTTCGCCCGGGTGCTGCCCACCACGATGAAGTGGGGCCCGATCGACCTCGCTTGCCGCCAGCCCGGCTGCACTCACCTGAGCCGGGCGCTGCCCTTCGAGCGGGAGTGGATCCGCCAGTTCGGCCACCTGGGCGATTCGCTCGGCGACCTCCCGGCCGCCGGCGGGCACCCCGTGCCGGTGCCGCCGCTGCTGTTCAACAGCACCTGGGTGGAATCCGGCAACCGCGCCGTGCTGGGCAGCTTCGATGCCCTCGCCCTGCCGGCCAGCAACGACCTGGTGGCCGAGCTGGGATCGTGGCCTCCGCTCATCACCGCGGCCCATGCAGGCGCGCGCTTCCCTTTCATCAATCCACTGGCCGCCCTGCCGCCCGAGCCCGGCGGCCAGCGCTCTCGAGGTCACCTCGCCGACGGCGGCTACCACGACAACAGCGGCACGGCGAGCCTCGCCGACCTGTGGCGCAGCCTGCAGCCGCTGCTGCAGCCCCCTTGGCGTGCGCGCCTGCTGCTCATCCGCAACGGCAGGCCCCGGATCGATTGCGAACAAGCCCCGCGCGACGGCCCGCCCGCGATCTGCCTGGACCCGCACGCCCGTCCGAGCGATGCCGAACTGCAGGCCGACCTGCTGCGCCCGGCCGATCGACGCCGGCTCGATTTGTTGTCCGACCTGATCGGGCCGGTGGTGGCGCTGGCCAATGTCTCGGGCATAGGAGCACACGGCCGCGAAGCCCCGGCCGGCCTGGCCGCCAGCCTGGCCGGCCAGCCCGACGCCGAAACCCCGTTGTTCTTCGACCAGCTCGACGACAACGAGCTGGTGCCGCTGGGCTGGTACCTCTCGCCTGCCGCCCGCGAGGCCATCGAAGGCCAGGCCGCGCTGTACTTCCGGCAATGGCCGGTGGCCATTGCCTCCGGCGAACATTCAGCTCCCCCGAGCCCCCTCCAAGCGGGGGCTCCAGCCAGTTCGACGACACCTCCCAGCCCTCCTCCACGAGGAGGGCACTAGCCAGTTCCTCGAAGGGCACCTACCGATCGTCAATCAAGCCAGTGCCTCCCTCTCGGAGGGAGGCTGGTGGGAGCTCATTGCTTGCTGGAGCCCCGCTGTTGGAGGGGGCTCGGGGGAGCCTGACGTTCGGCCGCCGGCCGCGGGCTTGGAGCCCGCGGCCTATCATCTTCCGCCCCATGAACCTCAAGCAACTCGAATACTTCGTCAGCGTCGCGGAGCTGGGCAGCTTCAGCAAGGCCGCCGTGGCGCTCGACATTGCGCAGCCGGCGCTGAGCCGGCAGGTGCGCGCACTCGAGGTCGACCTGCGAGAGACCCTGCTGCTGCGCAATGGCCGCGGCGTCACGCTCACCCCGGCCGGCCAGCGGCTGTTCCAGCACAGCGTCACCATCCTCAACCGCGTCTCGCAGGCCCGCGAGGACATGGGTGCGCAGCGCGACGAGCCGGTGGGCCGGATCACCGTGGGCCTGCCGCCGAGCATCAACCGGCAGCTCACCCTGCCCTTGATAGACGCCTTTCGCCGCCAGTTGCCGAAGGCTCGCCTGGCGATCGTCGAGGGCCTTTCATCACATATCGCCGAATGGCTCACGAGTGGCCGTGTCGACCTCGGCCTCGTCTACAACCCAGAGCCCGCATCGCACCTCACCATCGAGCCGCTGCTGCAGGAGCCGCTGTGCCTTGTCGGCGCGGCGAAGGATCATGAGCCGGCACGCGGGCCGGTCCCGCTGAAGGCCCTCGCCCGCTATCCGCTCGTGGTGCCCGAGCGGCAGCACGTGATGCGTCGCATGCTCGAGGCGCAGGCCACGCTCGCGGGCCTGACACTCGACATCGCGTGGGAGGTGTCCAGCATCGCGGCGATCATCGACCTGGTGTGTGCAGGTTATGGACACGCGGTGCTGCATGCGAGCGCGGTGCTCGCCTCCGGCCGTGCCGACGAGCTGGTGGCACGGCCCATCATCGAGCCGCCCCTCATGAGCGTGCTGTGCCTGGCCACTTCGGCCCACAAGCGTGCGACACCCCTGCAGCGCCACACCGCGCAATTGCTGGCGGAGCTGGTGCGCAGCCTGCCCCAGGGCAACGCGGCGCAGTCGCGCCCCGGCTGAGCCGGGCACGCCCCCCGGCGTGCGTTCGTGCAGCCTCATCCTGCGGGCTTCGCTCGGGTTCGCCCCATTGCCGTTGGAGCGGCGCGTGTCGACAGTCAGAGACAGCGCCAGTCAGCAGGAGTGCTCGGGCGCATCCGATCGACTTTCAGAAGATCAGTCGCCGCCAAAGGAGACAGCCATGAGTTCCGACACCCCGGTTCCGGCCTCGCGCCGGAGATTCCTGAAGAACGCCGCCACCGGCGCCGTTGCCACTGGCGCGCTGGCCGCACCCATGGTCTCGCGAGCGCAGACGACGAGCCTGCGCTTCCAGTCCACCTGGCCGGCGAAGGACATCTTCCACGAGTACGCGCTGGACTTCGCCAAGAAGGTCAACGACATGGCCGGCGGGCGCCTGAAGATCGAGGTGCTGCCCTCGGGTTCGGTGGTGCCTGCCTTCCAGCTGCTGGAGGCGGTCAACAAGGGCACGCTGGATGGCGGCCATGGCGTGGTGGCTTACCACTACGGCAAGAACTCCGCGCTGGCGCTGTGGGGCTCGGGCCCGGGCTACGGCATGGACCCGAACATGCTGCTGTCCTGGCACTACTACGGCGGCGGCAAGGCCCTGCTGGAAGAGATCTACAAGGCCATCAACATGGACGTGGTGTCGTACCTCTACGGCCCCATGCCCACGCAGCCCTTCGGCTGGTTCAAGAAGCCGATCGCCAAGGTCGAGGACATCAAGGGCCTGAAGTACCGCACCGTCGGCCTGGCGGTGGACATCTACACCGAGCTGGGCGCGGCGGTGAACCCGCTGCCGGGCTCGGACATCGTGCCGGCCCTGGATCGCGGGCTCATCGATGCCGCCGAGTTCAACAATGCGTCCAGCGACCGCATGCTGGGCTTTCCCGACGTGGTGAAGAACTGCATGCTGCAGAGCTTCCACCAGAGCACCGAGCAGTTCGAGATCCTGTTCAACAAGGGCAAATACGACGCGCTGCCGGCCGAGCTCAAGGCCATCATCGACTACGCCGTGCAGGCAGCCAGCGCCGACATGAGCTGGAAGGCGGTGGACCGCAATTCCAAGGACTACGACGAGATGAAGAAGTCCGGCGTCAAGTTCTACAAGACGCCTGATGCCATCCTGCGCGCGCAGCTCGCGGCCTGGGACAAGGTGATGGCCAAGAAGTCCGGCGAGAACCCGCTGTTCGCCAAGGTGCTCGCGGCGCAGAAGGCCTTCGCGCAGCGGGCCGGCCAGTGGCAGAACGACTACCTCGTCGATTTCAAGGTGGCATGGAACCACTACTTCGCGAAATAGGACCCCCGGCATGACGAGTACGTCATACCGTCCCCGGCGGGGGCTGCGCTGAAGCCATGTCGACCGACGCCATCCTGCACGCCGCCGAGAACCTGTCCACCTGGGTCGGCAAGGCTTTCGCCTGGCTCATCGTCGCGCTGATGGTGGTGGTCTGCGTCGAGGTGTTCAAGCGCTATGCGCTGAACGCCCCGACGGCCTGGATCTACGACGCCAACAACATGATGTACGGCACGCTGTTCATGATGTGCGGCGCCTACACGCTGTCCAAGGACGGCCACGTGCGCGGCGACTTCCTCTACGGCAGCATGAAACCTCGGCTGCAGGCCAGCCTCGACCTGGTCCTGTACATCGTGTTCTTCCTGCCCGGAGTCGGCGCCCTCACCCTCGCCGGTTGGGACTACTTCCAGGACTCGCTCGCGATGCGCGAGCAGACCTTCAACGCCACGCCGCTGCCGGTCTATCCCTTCAAGTTCATCATCCCCGTGGCCGGCACCATCGTCCTGCTGCAAGGGCTGGCCGAGATCCTGCGCTGCGTCGTCTGCCTGCGCCAGGGGGCATGGCCGGCTCGGCTGAAGGACGCCGAGGAGATGGACGTGGTCGAGCAGCAGCTGGCCGGCAGCACGTACATCGATGAATCGATCAAGGCCGAGGTGATCGAGAAGGCGCACGAGATCGACGAATCGGCGCGGCAGCGCAGCACCTGAGCCAGCGTCTCCAAAGCGCCGAAGACAACAAGCAGAGGGAACAGCAGATGTCACATGAAGCCCTCGGCATGACGATGCTGGTCCTCATCATCGTGGTGATCATGCTGGGCTTCCCCACGGCCTTCACGCTGATGGGCCTGGGCATGTTCTTCGGCTTCATCGCCTTCTACGAGCCTGCGCTGCCCTGGTACGACAACCACGTCTTCGACCTGTTCGTGCAGCGCGCCTACGGGGCGATGACGAACGAGACGCTGCTGTCGATCCCGCTGTTCGTGCTGATGGGCTACGTGATGGAACGCGGGGCGCTGGTGGACAAGATGTTCCATGCGGTGCAGCTCGCCTTCCGCCGAGTGCCGGGCTCCCTCGCGGTGGCGACCTTGATCATCTGCACCTTCTGGGGCATCGCCTCCGGCCTGGTCGGCGCGGTGGTGGTGCTGATGGGCGTGATCGCCATGCGTCCCATGCTCAACGCCGGCTACGACACGCGCCTGGCCGCGGGCGTCATCACCGCCGGCGGCACGCTGGGCATCCTCATCCCGCCCTCGGTGATGATCATCGTCTACGCCGCGGTGGCCGGGCAGTCGGTGGTCAAGCTGTACGCGGCGGCCATGTTTCCCGGCTTCTTCCTCGCCTTTCTGTACCTCGTGTACGTGATCGGCTGGGCGTTGATCCAGCCGCAGGTCGCGCCCAAGCTGCCGCCGGACAAGCAGCGCGCCGAGGTGACGCCCTGGGTGGCCCACCTGTCGGCACAGTATTCGACCCGCCTGCTGCCGGCGCTGGTGAAGGCGTGGTTCGCGCCGACCCGCGCACTGGCGGCCAACATCCCGGGCGTGCAGCCCGGCCGCTGGCTGCTCACCAAGAACCTGCTGAGCGCGCTGTCTCCAGCCATCCTCGCCGGGATCACGCTGGGGGCGGTGTGGTGGTACGTGACCATCTACTCGCAGCAGCAGGACGACGGTGGCGCGCCGGCGGCCGCGGTAGTCGAAGCCGCACCGGCCAAGGGGCCCAGCCCGACCGGCCTCGCGGAGCCGCCGGGCGCCGAAGAGCCTTCGACTTCCGGCACCGGCCTGGCCGCGCCGCCGGGCGCCGAGCCCGATGCCGCCGCCGGTGCCGAAGGCGCGCTCAAGCCCCTGGGCGAGCCGGTCGCCGCTCCGCATGCCGAGCCGGTCCCCGATGCCTTCTATGCCTGGTTCGCGGCCGCCTGCGTGCTCACGCTCGCCCTGCTGGCCTGGTACTACTGGCGCATGGACGCCGAGCAGTACGAGATCCTGCGGATGCTCGTCAGTTCGGTGATGCCGCTGGGCGTCCTGACCTTCGTCGTGCTGGGGGTGATCCTGTTCGGCATCACCACCGCCACGGAGTCGGCGGCCGTCGGCGCCGCCGGCGCGTTCCTCATGGCACTGCAGGCCCGGACGCTGAACTGGCAGCGCGTCAAGGAGGCGGTGTTCCTCACCGCCAAGACGACCGCCATGGTGTGCTGGCTGTTCGTCGGCTCGGCCCTGTTCTCGGCGGTGTTCGCGCTGCTGGGCGGGCAGCGCATCGTCGAGCAGTGGGTGCTCGGGATGAACCTGTCGCCGCTGCAGTTCCTGCTGCTGACGCAGGCCATCATCTTCGTGCTCGGCTGGCCGCTGGAGTGGACCGAGATCATCGTGATCTTCGTGCCCATCTTCCTGCCCTTGCTGCAGCACTTCCAGATCGATCCGCTGCTGTTCGGCACGCTCGTGTTCGTCAACCTGCAGGCGGCCTTCCTCTCGCCGCCGGTGGCCATGTCGGCCTTCTACCTGAAGGGCGTTTCACCGCCGCACGTGACGCTGAACCAGATCTTCGCGGGGATGATGCCGTACATGCTCATCGTGATCCTGTGCATGGTGATCATGTACGTGTGGCCCGGCATGACGCTGTGGCTGCCAGCTTGGCTTTACCACTGAGTCAATGGGGCCCCCACGCCCCCTGCCGGGGGCTGCCCCCCATGGGGGCTCGCGCAGCGGCCCGGCAAAGCCGGATCCGCGCACGCCCTTGAATGGGGCCTGCTCCATTGGAGCGCGAATCAGGTGGCGGCGTATGCTGAGCGTCTGCGCGCGCTTACCGGCGCACCACTGCAACGTCCGAGCCGACCACCCGTCGGCCGGGCAATCAGCCTGAAGCGAAACCATGACGCCACCTGATGCCATCGCGGCCCGCCCGGCCGTGCTCGACCTCATCGGCAACACGCCGCTGCTCGAAGTGACGCGCTTCGACACCGGCCCCTGCCAGCTCTTCCTCAAGCTCGAGTCGCAGAACCCCGGCGGCTCCATCAAGGACCGGATCGGCCTGGCGATGATCGAGTCGGCCGAGCGCGACGGCCGGTTGCCGCCCGGCGGGACCGTCATCGAGGCCACCGCGGGCAACACCGGCCTGGGCCTGGCGCTCGTGGCCCGCGCCAAGGGCTACAAGGTGGTCCTCGTCGTGCCGGACAAGATGAGCGCCGAGAAGGTGCTGCACCTGAAGGCGCTCGGCGCGGAGGTGCACTGGACGCGCTCCGACGTGGTCAAGGGCCATCCCGCCTACTACCAGGACATGGCGGCGCGCCTGGCCAAGGAGATCCCGAACAGCTGGTACAGCGACCAGTTCAACAACCCGGCCAACCCGCTGGCGCACGAGACCACCACCGCGCCGGAGATCTGGCAGCAGATGGGCCACTGCGTCGATGCCGTCGTCTGCGGCGTGGGCTCAGGCGGCACGCTGACCGGCCTGAAGCGCTACTTCAACCGGGTCTGCCCCCCGACCGAGATCGTGCTGGCCGACCCCAAGGGTTCGGTGCTGGCCGACTACATCGCCACCGGCAAGATAGGCGAGGCCGGCTCCTGGGCCGTCGAAGGCATCGGCGAGGATTTCATCCCGTCCATCGCCGACCTGAACGGCGTCCGGCAGGCCTTCACGATCGACGACGAGGAGAGCTTCTCCACCGCCCGCGAGCTGCTCAAGCGCGAGGGCATTGCGAGCGGTTCGTCCACCGGCACCCTGCTGGCCGCGGCGCTGCGCTACTGCCGCCAGCAGACCACGCCGAAGCGCGTGGTGACCTTCGTCTGCGACACCGGCACGCGATACCTGTCCAAGGTCTACAACGACGCCTGGATGTTCGACCAGGGCCTGCTGCACCGTCATGCGGTGGGCGACCTGCGCGATCTCATCTCGCGCCGCATGGAGGACGACGCCGTGATCAGCGTGACGCCGGAGGATGCGCTGCTCACCGCCTTCCAGCGCATGCGGGCGGCCGACATCTCGCAGCTGCCGGTGATGGAGGGCGGCAGGCTCGTCGGCCTGCTCGACGAGTCGGACGTGCTGCTGCGCGTGCAGGGCGACGCGGCGAAGTTTCGCGAACCCGTCAGCAGCGCGATGAGCACCCATGTCGAGACACTCGCCCCGACCGCCGGCTTCCCGGCGCTCACCGGCACGCTCAAGCAGGGCCTCGTCGCCGTCATCGCCGACAAGGACCGCTTCTATGGTCTGATCACGCGCTTCGACCTGCTGAACCACCTCCGAAGGAACCTGGCATGAGCCTGGAAAGAAACCCCAAGCACGGCTTCGCCACCCGCACCATCCACGGCGGGCAGGCGCCCGACCCGACGACTGGCGCCGTCATGCCGCCGATCTACGCCACCTCGACCTACGTGCAATCGAGCCCGGGCGTGCACAAGGGCTACGAATACTCGCGCTCGCAGAACCCGACCCGCGAAGCTTTCGAGCGCTGCATCGCGAACCTGGAGAACGGCCAGCGCGGCTACGCGTTCGCCTCGGGGCTCGCGGCCATGTCGACCGTGCTCGAGTTGCTGGACAGCGGTGCCCACGTCATCGCCAGCGACGACCTCTACGGCGGCACCTTCCGCCTCTTCGAGCGCGTGCGCAAGCGCTCCGCCGGCCACCAGTTCAGCTTCATCGACATGACCGACCCGGCGGCGGTGCGAGCCGCCATCCGGCCGAACACGAAGATGGTCTGGGTCGAGACGCCCTCGAATCCCCTGCTCAAGCTCATCGACCTGGAAGCGGTGGCGGCGATCGTCCGCGAGCACGATCTCCTCGCGGTGGCGGACAACACCTTCGCCAGCCCCTGGGGCCAGCGCCCGCTGGAACTCGGCTTCGACATCGTCGTCCACTCGACGACCAAGTACCTCAACGGCCACTCGGACCTCGTCGGCGGCGTGGCGGTCGTCGGCCGCGAGACGCGGCACGCGGCGATCGCCGAGCAGCTCGCCTTCCTCCACAACGCCGTCGGTGCCATCGCGGCACCCTTCGATTCGTTCCTCGCCTTGCGTGGCGTGAAGACGCTGGCGTTGCGCATGGAGCGGCATTCGAGCAACGCGCTCACGCTGGCCCAGTGGCTCGAGGCTCAACCCCAGGTGGCCAAGGTCTACTACCCGGGGCTGGAGAGCCACCCGCAGCACGCACTGGCCCGGCGCCAGATGCGCGCCGGCTTCGGCGGCATGATCTCCGTCGACCTGAAGGGTGACCTCGCGGGCGCCCGGCGCTTCCTCGAGACCTGCGAGCTGTTCTCCCTGGCCGAGAGCCTGGGCGGCGTCGAGAGCCTGATCGAGCACCCGGCCATCATGACCCACGCCTCCATCCCGGCCGAGCAGCGGGCGCGGCTGGGCATCGGCGACACGCTGATCCGCCTGTCCGTGGGCGTGGAGGACGTGAACGACCTGCGCGAGGAGCTCACCCGCGCGCTGGCCGCCGTATGAGCGAGGGGCCGGCGTTCTCGCTGCGGGCGGCAAGGGAGCAAGACGTCCCCTTCCTCCTGCGGCTGCGCGAGGTCGCCATGGACCCGCACCACCGTGCGGCCGGCGTGTTCCAGACACCGGCCGAGATGGAGGAGCGCGTGCGAAGCCACTGGGACGAAGCGCAGGTGATCGAGGTCGACGGGCGGGCCGCCGGCCTGTGGAAGCTCTGGCGCCGCCAGGACGCCTGGTGGATCCTGCAGGTCCAGCTGATGCCCGAGCACCAGGGCCGTGGCATCGGGGCCGCGCTGATCCGCGGGCTTCAGGCGCAGGCCCGCTCGGCCGGCATGCCGCTCAGGCTCAAGGTGCTGAAAACCAACCCGGCGTGGCGGCTGTACGAGCGGCTGGGCTTCGTGGTCGTCGGGGACGACGAACACGGCTACGAGATGCTGAGCGGCGCCTGAACCGCAAGCAGGGCCTTCAGCCCGCCTCAGGATGGGCGCGCCGCTTGAAAGCTCAGCGCGTGGCGGTCAAGCCGGTCGCGTGGACGTGGTGGTCACCGTGGCCGCAGGAGGCACAGGCCTCCTCGAACACCATCTGGGCGCAGTCCATGCAGTTGCCGCAGTTGGACGCGACCCGGGTCAGGTCCTGCAGCAGCTCGAAATTTGTCACGCCTTCGTTGACGACACGGTGGATGTCGCGGTCAGACACACGGTGGCAGAGGCAGACGATCATGGCAGCAAAGGCACGCGAGGCATTACCGAGGACGTGCCGACAGTCTAGCTCAAATAGGAATCCTTCTCATTCTTATTGTCTGATCCAGCGCAAGGACAAACGAGCCAAAGTGCCGGCAGCCCCCGCGCCGGCACGCGCCCTGGCGCTTCAGCCCTCGCCGCCCGTCGGGCCGGCGGCCGACTGCAGCCAGTTCTGCTCGCCCATCTGGGCGATGAGATCGATCTGGGTCTCGATGTGGTCGATGTGTTCCTCGGTGTCCTCGAGGATGTCCTCCAGCAGCTCGCGCGAGACGTAGTCGCGCACCGATTCGCAGTAGGCGATCGCCTCCTTCAGGTGGACCTGGGAGGCGTACTCGAGCTTGAGGTCGCAGTGCAGCGTCTCCACCGCCGTCTCGCCGATGAACAGCTTGCCGAGATCCTGCAGATTGGGCAGGCCGTCGAGCATGAGGATGCGCTCGATCAGGCGATCGGCGTGCTTCATCTCCTCGATCGACTCGTCGTATTCGTGCTTGGCCAGCCGTGCGAGGCCCCAGTTCTTCTGCATGCGTGCGTGCAGGAAGTACTGGTTGATCGCGGTCAGCTCCATCTTGAGCTGGGCATTGAGGGCCTGCAGCACCTGCGGGTCGCCTTGCATGGTGTTCTCCTTTTTCGTCGTTGGGGGCGAACGCGCATTGTGCGGCGACACCGGCCGGATGGCGAGGAACGGTGGGCGGACGATCAGTGCGCCGGATGCGAAACGGCCTGCCGCCGGTCACCCGGGGCAGGCCGCGAAAGGAGCTGGCGGCGCCTGACGCGCCGGACCTCAGTTGATGCGCACCAGCTGGTCGCGCAACTGGGCCGGGACGTCCTGGATCAGCATGATCGCGATGCTGCCGTCCTTGGAGGTGTTGTTGTGCGCCGTCTTTTCGGCGTCCATGGTCGATGCCACCGCTTCAGGCGACAGCGTGTACATGTTGCCGCTCAGCGGATCGACCGCAAACCAGCCGATCAGGCCGCCGAAGACGAAGTTGCCGGCGATGTACCAGCCGTTCGGGCTGGACGTGACCGGGATCACCTGGGTCTTGAAGCCGGGCTTGGTGATGGTGACCTTGAAGCTCTTGCCGCCCCAGTAGCGGCCGGTGCTCTTGTTGAGCGTGACCGAAGTCGGCGTCTGGCCCGCGAAGACCTCGGTGCCGGCCTCGTCGGTGATCACGACCTTGGCGTCGCTGGGGGTGCTGGCGATGGGCAGGGTCTGGGTCGGCGAGCCCATGATCGTGGCGCAACCGGACAGGGATGCCACGAGGGCGGCTGCAAGCAAAGTTTGGCGAATGGCCATGGTGGATTCCTCCCTCCGCAAAGATGAACAGGATGTTTTTGGCCCGAGCGGAGAAATGACGGGCGCGGAATTGTAAACAGACGTTGCTGAACAGCAGGTTCTCCGCCCAGCGCGCGGAATGCCTGTCCAGCGGTGTCCCGTAGCATGGGCATCATTCCCTGGGGCGAAGACGAGTCCCTTGTCAGCTACCCAGTCCGTTGATCCATCCCATCGCATGCCCAAGTCAGCCCTGACCTCAGTCCTCCTCACCGCCGCCGTCTTCGCCGCCGCGATCGTGTTCAACCCCTCCGCCGACAAGCACCGCGAGAAGATCCGGCAGGTCACCGCCGAACGCCACCCGGTCGCCGGTGCGCTCGGGCTCGGGGCCCTGACGGCCTTCGTCTCCAGCTACCACTCCTGGGGCGTGGCCTCGTACACGACGGCGAACCAGAAGGTGCTGTCCATCGGCGCCTTCGGCGTGGTGGTCGTGCTCGACCAGCAGCCGAAGGGCTGATGACCCCATGAGGCGCACCACGATCCGCCGGTCTCGCGAAGAGGCTGACTCCATCGAGACGCAGTTGCCGTGACCCCAGGCGAACTGCAAGGCGACCTCGGCTTCACGGTACGCCAGCGCAAGAACGGCGAGCTGCAGGTCCTGCACCACGGCCGGCTCGCCTCCACCTTGCGTGGCGAGGACGCCGCCGTGCTGCTGGAAGAACTGGCCACGGGCAGCCATGCCGATGGCCAGCAGCTGATGGCGCGGCTGACGGGCAACTACAAGCGCGGCAACGAGCGGACGGCGCAGCGGCACCCCCGCAATCGGGGCGGCTGAGCCTCGATCAGCCCTCGTCCATCCAGTCGGCCAAGGCAGGGCTGGCTGATTCGCGCCAGCTCGCACCGTCGCGAAGGGCGAACCACGCGGCGACGCCGTGACGCTCGGCCCAGCGCCGGCCCTCCTCAAGTCCCATCACGAACAGCGCCGTCGCCAGTGCGTCGGCGCGCGCGCAGCACGGGTCCAGCACGCTGACCGACGCCAGGCCATGAGCGACCGGCCGGCCGGTGCGCGGGTCCAGGGTGTGCGAGAGCCACCGGCCATCGCCATCGAGGTAGCCCTGGCGGTAGTCGCCCGAGGTGGCCACCGCTTGTCCTGTCAGGGCCACCCGCAACGGCGGCAGCGTACCGGCGGCGGGGGGACGCTCCAGCGCGACCCACCACGGCTGGCCGTCGGGCTTCAGGCCCTCGCCGCGCAACTCGCCGCCGAGTTCGAACAGGAGGTGGTGGTGTCCTTCCGCGCGCAGCGCCGCCACCACCGCGTCAACGGCATGCCCCTTGGCGATGGCCGAGAGATCAAGGCGGCAGTCGCCGGGCTGCTGCCACTGGCCCGAGCCGTCATGCTGCAAGCGACGCCACGCACCGGCGACGGACGGGCGCTCGTCAGGCTTGAAGCCGGGGCTGTCGTAGCGACCCGCCGGCCCGAAGCCCCAGCGCTCGACCGCGTCCCCCAAGGCCGGGTCGAACGCACCCGCGCTGGATTGCGCGATCTCGTGCGCCAGCCGCATCACTGCATCGAAGTCCGGCGACAGCGCGAGCCAGCCACCCGGAGGCAAGCGGTTGAAGCGCGTCAGCTCCGAGTCCTCGCGCCAGTGGCTCATCTGGCGCTCCAGCTCGTCGAGCACACCCTGCACGCGCGTGGCGACGTCAGGCACCACCAGCGACGGCGGCGCCACCAGCACCAGCTGCCAGTTCGTGCCCATGCTGTGGCCGGACAACCGGTGCAGCACAGACTGCCGCGGCGGCGTCATCAAGGGCATCGCGGGCGGCAGCAGCACGATGGGCCGGCCGGCCGCGATGGCCACGCCGGTCACCGGGGGCGAACCTCGAAGGTGGCGGAGTAGCTCAGGCGCTGCTCCGGCGGCGCTTCGGGCGTCGCGCCGGGCGTGGCGTGCGACACGCCGAGCCAGTAGCGCCCCGGCAGCTGCCAGGCGACGGTGAACTGGCCCTGCGCGTCGGTGCGCAAGTTCTGCTCGCCCATCTTGTAGCGGTAGCGATTGCCGCCGGGCAGCAGGCTGACGGCGGCATCGGCGAGCGGCTTGCCTTCCAGCAGCAACTTGAACCGGGTCCGGTCGCCGTCGCTCAGGTCCACCGGCGAATCGAGCGGGATGAGCTCCAGGCCGGTATTGGTGGAAGCGAAGGGCCGGTCGCTGGCGCGCTGGCGGGCGACGAAGGTCTCGACGCGGCTGGCCAGGCGGGTCACTTTCACTTCGCTCGCATCGGCCGGTCGGGCCTTCTCCCAGGCCTCGCGCGTGCCGCGGAAGCGCTTGACCTCGCCGCCCTGGCGGTAGCTGACCATGACGCTGTCGCTCAGGTTGGCGATTCGATAAGTGCCGGGCTGGTCCAGCGTCAGCTCGAAGCTGCTGCGATGGCGCGAGCTGGTGTTGACTGCCGACGGTGCGACCGCACGGCCGTCGGGTCCTGTGACGGTCAGCCCCTCCAGCGGCAGGCCGCGGGCGTCGAACTCGAACAGGTCCTCCGACGCAGCGGCGTCGATGGCCACCACGTTGTCCTTGCCGTCGAGCAGGGTGGCGTTGGGCAGCAGCCACGGGTGGTGGGCCTGTGCGGCCGCCGAGGCCGTGGCCATGACCAGGGCTGGCAGCAGGCGGCGATCGAGAAGCAGGCGGTTCATGGACGTTCTCCCTGGGTTCACGGCTTGGCCTGCAGGCTCACGGCGCCGAGCTCGTGCTCGCCTTGCGCCTTGGCGACGGCGGCCGACTTGAGCGGCCATTGCAGGGGCAGGCGCAGCACCTCTCGGCCGCCTCCTTCTCGTGCGGCCTCGACCACGATCTCGTAGTCGCCGGCCGGCAGGCTCGACAGCACACGCGAGCCGCCGAGCTGCAGCACGTGCTCGCCCGGCGCGCGGGTGGCGCCCGTCACGCCGTCGATCGGCAGCTGTGCATCGCGGCCAGCCTGGCGCCACCACTGGCGCAGGTCGCGCAGCCACTTGGCGCCGCCGTTGTCCTTCTTCTTCAGGTCGTACCAGACGCCCAGGTGGCCGGCAAAGCCCTGGTCGCCGGCGCGCTGCAGCCACATCGCGACATAGGGCACGTGGTACTCCGCGACGTTCAGCCGCGGAATGTCGATCTTCAGGGCCAGCTCGGCGGCCTGGGCGGCCGGTGAGGCGGCCGCGACGGCAGCAGCGCCTAGCGAGGCCGCGGTGCGAATGAGCATCGGAGAAGCCATGAGGGAAGTGGTCATGAGGAAGGATTCGCTGATCAATGCGCCGCCCAGACGGCGAGCAGCGCCGGCAGCACCAGCCCCGCCGCCACCAGCGGCCAGGTGCTGGGCCGCCGGCGGGCATGCAGGGCCAGCAGCAGCAGGCCGGTGACGGCCGCCATCACGCAGGCCGCGGCGAAGATGTCGATGAAGGCGCTCCACAGGGCCCCGGTGTGCCGGCCCTTGTGCAGGTCGTTGAGCCAGGCGATGGAGCCGCGGTCGCTGTCCTCCCACTCCAGCAGGCCGCTGCGTCGGTCTATGCGCAGCCAGGCGTCGCCGCCGGGGCGCGGCAGCGCCAGGTAGATCTCTTCGGCGCTCCATTCGGCGATCGCTCCGTCGGGCCAGGACAGCGCGAGCTCAGCACGCCAGCCATCAGCCAGCGACGCAGGCAGCGGCGCACGCGTCGTCGTGCCTTCGGCGCGAGGCGCGGCCCGATCGAGCACGGAACGCTGGGCCACCGTCAGCTGCAGTTCGCCGCTGCGCACGACCGGCCTGGCCTCGATGGCCCCGGCATGGTTGAGCGTGATGCCGGTGAGCGCGAAGGCCAGCAGCCCGGCCAGCGTCAGCGCCGAACTGATCCAGTGCCAGGGCAGGATGGCCTTGAGCCAGCGGGCGCGGGACTGCGAGCGGCGGGCGGCGTCATCGGCCAAGCGCGCGCTCACGGCGGCGGATTCGCTCATGGGCGCACCCATCGGCGCAGGAGGTTGTGGTAGCAGCCGGTGAGCTGCACGCGCGCCGCCTCGTCGGCACCGGTCTGGGTCAGGCGCTGGATGGCCGTGTCCAGGTCGAACAACAGGGCGCGCTCGCCGACGTCCGCCACGAGGCTTTGCACCCACATGAACGAGGCCAGGCGCACGCCGCGGGTCACCGGCTCGACCCGGTGCAGGCTCGTCGACGGGTACAGCACCAGGTCGCCCGCCGGCAGCTTGACGGCATGCGCGCCGTAGGTGTCCTCGACCAGCAGCTCACCACCGTCGTAGGAGTCGGGCTGCGCAAGGAAGAGCGTGGCCGAGATGTCGGTGCGCAGCTTGCGGCCGCTGCCCGGCAGCAGGCGCACCGCGTTGTCCACGTGCGTGCCGAAGGTCTCGCCGCCTTCGTAGCGATTGAACATTGGCGGGTAGACCTGGTCCGGCAGGGCCGCGCTGATGAACAGCGGGTGTCGCTCCAGCGCGGCCAGGACCATGTCGCCCAGCTCGCGCGCCAACGGCGAACCTTCGGCGAGCTGGCGGTTGCGCTTGACCGCCGCGCCCTGGTGGCCGGCCGTGGCCAGGCCGTCGACCCACTCGGCCGCGAGCAGCGCGGATCGCGCCGACTCGACTTGCGTGGCGTTCAGCACGCCAGGGATGTGCACGATCATCGCAATCCGCCTGCCGGTTCGTCAGAAGCGGACCGTGCCGCTGATCAGCGCCGTGCGGCCGCGCACGGGCGTGGCGCGGCCGGCGCTGCTGGCTTCGAAGTACGTCGCGTCGCCGAGGTTCTGCAGGTTCAGCCGCACTTCCCACGATTTCTGCAGGTAGGCCACGGTCGCGTCCCAGCGGGTGTAGCCATCGACCTTCGCGGTCTCGAAGTTGTTCAGCCAGCGCTCGCTCGCGTATTGCATGCCGCCGCCCAGCTCCCACTGCGGCGCAAACCGCCAGGTGGTCCACACCGTCGCGTTGTGACGGGGGGTGTTGGGCGCCGTCTTGCCCTGGGCCACGATGCCCGCGTCGGTGCCGCTGCCGACCTGCGGCGATTCGACGATCCTGCCGTCCATGAAGGTATAGCCAGCGAAGATCTCCCACTGCGGGTTCAGGCGGCCGGTGGCGCCGAGCTCCAGCCCGTCGACGCGGACGAGGCCTTCGGTCACCTGCGTGCCCGTGGCGTCCTGGGTGCGCGGGTTGGTCTTCTCGACGCGGAAGAGCGCGCCCGTCACCGTCAGCTCGCCCTCCATCAGGTCGAGCTTGGTGCCGATCTCGTAGGAGTGGTTCTTCTCGGCGTCCAGCGCGGCGGTGCTCGCGCTCTGCGTCACCGTCTCGGCCGACGGGTTGAACGAGGTGCCGTACGAAACGTAATAGGTCTGCAGGGCGCTGGGCTGCCACAGCAGGCCGGCACGCGGGCTCCACATCGTCTCGGACTTGGGCACCGCCGCTTCCGTCGTGTCGGCCGGGAAGCCGTCGGGCAGCACGTACTTGGTCAGGTCGGAGTGCACCTTGAAGCGCTCGCCGCGCAGACCCGCAACGAGCTTCCAATGCGGCGTGAGATCGACCTGGTCGTTGAGATAGGCCGCCATCGTGTCAGCGGTCGTCTTCGTCGTGCGCGACAGGGCGTGCTCGCCGGTGATGTCGCGGTAGGCCGGCGTGCCGAGGTTGATGAAGGTGTCGGCCGCGGGCGTGTTCCAGGCGTAGCGGTCGTCGCGGCTGCGCTCGCGGGCCAGCTCGATGCCGGCGGTCAGCTGGTGCGCCATGCCGCCCAGCGTCTGCTTGCTCGTCACGTCGAGCTGGCCGATGAGCGATTCGTCCTTGATCCGGCGTTCGCGGGTCGAGCGTGGCGCGCTCAAGTCATCCAGGTCGTCCGATCGCGTGGGCACGCCGCCATCGGCGCGCACCACGGTGCCCAGCGGGTTGGCGCGGGCGTCGGTGCGGTTGCTGCTCGCCAGCACCCGGCCGCGAATGATGGTGGCGGCGCTCCATTGGTGCTGCACGGTGGCCGACAGCACGTTCACGTCCTGGTTGAACTTGTCGTCGGTATAGCCGTAGTAGTTGTGGGCCGGTGCGTCGACGGGCATGCGAACGGTGCCCGTGCCGGCCGTGGTGACGAAGGGGAAGCCGTAGTCGGGGATGTCGCGGTTGCGCTGCAGCAGCGCCTGCAGCGTCACCTCGGTCGGCGTGCCGATGCCGAAGCGCACCGACGGCGCCACGCCGTAGTCGTCGTTCTTCGTCACGTCGCGCGTCGACTGCACCGACTGGCCAAAGGCCGCCACGCGGAAGGCGGAGCTGTCGGACAGCTGCCGGTTCAGGTCGGCCGTCGTGCGGTAGTAGTCGTCGGTGCCGACCGTCAGGCCCACTTCGCCGCGGTCGCGCAGGTCGGGCTTCTTGCTGATCTGGTTGATCACGCCGCCGGTGGAGCCGCGGCCGAACAACATCGACGACGGCCCCTTGAGCACTTCCACCGCCTCCAGCGCGAAGACATCGCGGGTGTACTGGCCGCGGTCTCGCATGCCATCGAGATAGACGTCGGTACGGGCCGAGAAGCCGCGCAGGTTGATGTTGTCGCCGATCACGCCGCCCTCGCCGGCGCCCAGCGTGATGCCGGGAACGTTGCGCAGGGCGTCCTTCAACGAGGCGGCCGCCTGCGAATCGAGCATCTTGCGGTCCAGCACCGTGATGGACTGCGGCACGTCCCGCAGCGGGGTCTCGAACTTGCCGCCAGTGCTGGCCTGGCTGTTGTCACGCTCGACGGTGGCGGTGGCCTTGACCGCCGGAAGCGTCTGCTCGGCGGGCGGGCTTGCCGGCGCGGTCTGCGCATGGGCGCCGCTGCCGAAAACCAGGGCCAGCGTGGCGGCCCTGAGGCTCAAGGGCATGGCGGCCGCGGCGGGGCGAAGGAACTTGTCGTTGTTCAAGGCAGTCTTCTCTCTCGGGACTCAGGTGGGCCGGGCGGGCGAGCGGCTGGCGGGCAATGGTGGTGAAAGCTGGAAAACGTCAGGGCGACTCGGGCTGGCTCACGAAGCCGATGTGGTGCAAGCCGGCACGCGAGGCATCGGCGAGGGTCTCGGCCACGGCGCGGTAGGCCACCGACTGGTCGGCACGAAGGTGCAGCTCGGGCAGGGGCGACTGCTGCGCCGCGGCCCCGAAGCGCTGGGCTGCGTCGGCCCGGCTCACCGGCTCGCCGTTCCAGTAGCGCTGGCCGGCGGCATCGATCGCGAACTCGATCTTCTGCGGCTTGAGCTCGTTGGGCTGCGAGCTGACCTGCGGCAGGTCGAGCTTGACGGAGTGCGTGAGCAGCGGAGCGGTGACGATGAAGATCACCAGCAGCACCAGCATCACGTCGATGAGCGGGACCATGTTGATCTCGTTCATCGGCGTGGCAGCGCGCCGCGTGTCGAAGCTGGCGAAGGCCATGGTGTGCTCGCTTCGCTCAGGCGCCGGCGCGCGCCGGCAGGCTGTGCACGTTGGCTGCCGGCTCGGTGTTGCCGCGCAGCGTCTGGCCTAGCGTCAGGAAGGAAAGCAGTTCGAACGCGAAGGCATCGAGCTGCGACGTCAGCACGCGGTTGCTGCGCGCGAGCCAGTTGTAGGCCATCACCGCGGGGATCGCGACCGCCAGGCCCAGGCCCGTCATGATCAGCGCCTCGCCTACCGGGCCGGCCACCTTGTCCAGCGTGCCGGCGCCGCTCATGCCGATGGCGACCAGCGCGTGGTAGACGCCCCAGACGGTGCCGAACAGGCCGACGAAGGGCGCGGTGGCGCCGATGGTGGCCAGCAACGTGAGGCCGCTCTCGAGTTGCATGGTCTCCTCGTCCAGCACCTTCTTGATGGTGCGGGTGAGGAACTCCTGCTCGCTGCCGGCTTCGGACAGGCGCGCGGCTCCGTACTTGGCGTGGTGCGCCTTGGCGTGCATGGCGTGTGCGCTCAGGTGCGCGAAGGGCTCGTGCACGCCGTGCGTGTTGATCTCGCCCTGCACCTCGTACAGCGAGGTGGCGTTCCAGAAGAAGGCGAGGAAGGACTTCGAGCGGCGCTCGCGGACGTACTGCGTCAGGCCCTTCTTGGCGATCAGCACCCAGGAGATGACGGACATCAGCAGCAGGATGGCGAGCAGCGCCTTGCCTACCGCATCGCTTTGCCCCAGGAAGTGGGCGACGCCTAGCGAGCCGGGTTCGTTCATGACTTGTTTTCCAGTTCGAATTGAATGGGCACCGTGGTCCAGACGACGAGCGCCTGGCCGTTCTCTGTGTAGGGCTTGAATCGGGCAGCGCGCACCGCCGTGAGCGCGGCGTTGTCCAGCCGCGGCGAGCCGGACGAGCGCGAGACCAGCACCTGGCGCGCGTGGCCGTCGGCGCCGATCTCGACCTTCAGCAGCACCTCACCCTGCTCTCGCAGCCGGCGCGAGGCCAGCGGATAGACGGGCGCCGGCGGCTCGAGGTAGGCCACCGCGGTGGAAGGGATGGTGCGCGGAGCTGCTATGACCGATGGTGCGGGGGGAGCCGGCGGCGCCGCGGGTTCCACGGCCGCAGGGGGCGGCGCGGGCTCGGCCGGCGGGGGAGGAACCGCCATGGCGGCGGGCGCGGGCTCAGCCCTCGGCGCAGCAGCGATGACCGGGGCGGGCGCGGGCGGCGGCGGGCGCGGCACCACCCGCGGTGGAGGCGGAGGTGGTGGGAGCGGCGCCGGCGGCGCGTCCGCGGCCACGAAATCGACGACCAGCGGCGCCACCTCCGCCACGGCCTCGCGCACCGAGGCGATCTGCATCAGGCCCCAGGCGGCGCCCAGATGGGCCGCGCAGACGCCGGCAATCAGCCCGCGCTGGGCCCAGGGGGGCAGGGGCGTCGACGACGAGCCACTCGCCATGCGGGCTGTCCACGCCGTGCCGGCGGGGCGCACGCTCGATCGGTCGGCAGGTGATTCCAAGGGCTTCTCGCGCAGCAAACAAGCAGGCCGCACGAAAGCGGCCTGGACTTAGGGTGTTGGCTGGCGATAGCTGGCTGTTGCGCTAGATTTTATTGAGAAGCATTCTCGTTTGCAATCAGATCCTCGCGCCGCTGTTGCGCAACATCAAGGATTCGCTGCTTTCAGCCGGCCAGGGTGACCAGCTGTGGCGCCGCGTAGTCGCGGCCGACCAAGTCCATCACCCGCTCCAGGCTCTGGCGCTGGCGCGCGGACAAGGCGTCAAGGGCGACGCGCCCGATGGCGTCGCACGGGAACCGGAAGGCCCGGCCCATTTCGTACAGCGAATCGAATCGCAGCTCGTAGTGAAAGCCGGATCCGGTGGTCGAATGGCCGGGATCGGCAAGACGCTGGAGGGAATCGGCAAACTTGTCCATCTTGCCGGGGTTGCAAGCAAGGTTTGAGCCAGAAGCCCGGCTCGGCCATCCCTCCGTCCAGGTCGTCGGCGGCCTGTTCCGCTCCGTTGTGGGGCGACCCTCACGACAAAGGAATCCGCATGCGCTCGAATCGGCGCCTTATCCTGGCCCTGTCCACCCTTGCCATGGCTGCTTCGGCGGCCTCCCATGCCCAGATGACCAGCACCACCCCCGCGACCGAGCGCCGCAGCACGCTGGGCGACCAGCAGTCTGTCGCGATCACCATCTACAACGAGGACCTGGCGCTGGTGAAGGACGCGCGCAAGGTCGCCCTGGAAGAAGGTGCCAATCGACTGGCCTTGCGCGACGTGAGTGCGCGCATGCGCCCCGAGACGGCGCAACTGCGCAGCCTCACCGCGCCAGGCTCGCTCACTTTGCTGGAGCAGAACTTCGACTTCGACCTGCTGACGCCGGCCAAGCTGCTGGAGAAGTACGTCGGACGCACGGTGCGCATCGTCAAGACGCACCCCACCACCGGCGCCGAAACCGTGGAGACCGCGGAAGTGCTGTCGGCCCAGGAAGGCGTGGTGCTGAAGATCGGCGACCGCATCGAGACCGGCGTCCCCGGGCGCATCGTCTTCGACGGCGTGCCGAGCAACCTGCGCGACCGCCCCACCCTGGTCACCGACCTGGTGAACCGCCGAGCCGGCCCACAGGACCTGGAGCTGTCCTACCTCACCGGCGGCCTGGCCTGGAAGGCCGACTACGTGGCCGAGCTGAATGCCGACGACTCCGGCCTGGACCTGAACGGCTGGGTGACATTGACCAACCGCAGCGGCACCGCCTATGCCAACGCCAAGCTGCAGCTGGTGGCCGGTGACGTGAACCGGGTGCGCGACGAGATGGTCCGTGCCAAGGGCGAAGCCCGCATGGCGCTGGCGGCGGCCGCCCCGGCGGAGCCGATGTCGCAGGAGGCGCTGTTCGAGTACCACCTCTACACCCTGAACCGGCCGACCACGCTGGCCGACAACCAGACCAAGCAGGTCGCTCTGCTGGGCGCGACGGGCGTGCCGGTGAGCAAGGAGCTGCTAGTCCAGGGCGCCGACTACTACTACCGCTCCAGCGTGGGCGACATCGGGCAGAAGCTCAAGGCCGGCGTCTACGTGGAGTTCGCCAACAAGGAGACATCGCACCTGGGCATGCCACTGCCCAAGGGTGTCGTGCGCGTCTACAAGCGCGACAGCGCCGGCAACGCGCAATTCGTTGGCGAGGACCGCATTGATCACACCGCGAAGAACGAGACCGTGCGCCTGCGCCTGGGCGAGGCCTTCGACGTGACCGCCGACAAGAAGCAGACCGACTTCCGCCGCCGCGAGCCGGCCAACAAGGCGAGCTACGTCATGGAGAGCGCCTACGAGATCGTGCTGCGCAATGCCAAGGCGGAGGCGGTGACGGTCACGGTGCGCGAACCCGTCCCGGGCGACTGGCAGATGCTGGAAGAGAACCAGCCGCACAAGAAGGTGGCGGCCGGCACCGCCGAATGGCGGCTCAAGGTGCCTGCCGAGGGCAGCACCACGCTGAAGTACCGGGTGCTCGTGAGGTACTGATCCTGATGGGTGGCCTCCCCGCGGTCGGGGAGGCCGCCCTCAGGCAACGGGTCGGTTCGAGGCCGTGTAGCGCACCTCGCGCACGCCGACCTCCCGCACTTCGGCGTCGATCACCTCGCCCGCGGGGCCCGGCGGGCGCCGCCCGAAGGCCGTGGGCGCGGCGCCCCCCCGGGAACGTCGCCAGGCCAGCCTCGCCAGCACGGCCGTGGCGACCAACAGGCCGATCGCCAGCGCGCCGGCCATCAAGGCCAGCCCGAACAGCGTGCGAAGCACGCGCCCGGCGCCGACGATGAAGCTCTGCAGCATGGGCATCCGCATCACTCGTCCTGACCGCCGAAGATGCCCAGCAGCGCCAGCAGCGACTGGAACACGTTGTAGATGCTCAGGTACACGCCCAGCGTGGCGGTGATGTAGTTGGTCTCGTAGCCGTCCTGCACGCGCTTCAGGTCGTGCAGGATGAAGGCCGAGAAGATGCCGATGGCGACCACCGACAGCGTGACCATCAGGGCGCTGGACTGGATGAAGAAGTTGGCGATGCCTGCCACCAGCAGCATCACGGCGCCGATGAAGAGCCACTTGCCCATCGCGCTCAGGTCGCGCTTGATGACCGAGGACAGCGTGGCCATGCCCAGGAAGATCACGCCCGTGCCGGCGAAGGCCGTCATGATCAGCGCCGCGCCGTTGCCCAGGCCCAGCACGGCACCGATCAGGCGTGCCAGCATCAGGCCCATGAAGAAGGTGAAGCCCAGCAGCACCGGCACGCCGGCCGCCGAGTTCTTCGTCTTCTCGATCGCGAACATGAAGCCGAACGCGCCGGCCAGGAAGACCATCAGGCCGATGCCCGGGGTCATGGCCTGCGCGAACCCGCTTGCGACGCCGATCCAGGCGCCCAGCACCGTAGGCACCATGGACAGAGCGAGAAGCGCGTAGGTGTTGCGCAGCACGCGGTTGCGCTGCGCCACCGGCGCGTAGCCGCCGCCGTGCAGGCGTTCTGAGGAGACGGATTGGAGGTTCATGTCGATTCCTTTCGAGGGCCCGTATCGGGAAGAGCCGGGCCGAAGCTTGAATGTAGGCTCTTCAACGCTCCGAGAAAAGTCGTATCTCTCGTAGCCTGTCTTCGGTAAAACCGCATCAAGCAGCACTCTCCGCGGCGGCCTGGGCCAGCCGCTTGGTGCGGGCGCGGATGTTGAGCACCTCGACCGCCAGCGAGAAGGCCATCGCGACGTAGATGTAGCCCTTGGGCACGTGCTTGTCGAAGGCCTCGGCGGTGAGCGCCATGCCGACCATCACCAGGAAGGCCAGGGCCAGCACCTTGATCGAAGGATGCTTGTCGACGAACTCGCCGATCGGCTTGGCCGCGAACATCATCACGCCCACCGCCGCCAGCACCGCGGCGATCATCACGCCGATCTGGTCGACCATGCCGACGGCCGTGATCACGGAATCGAGCGAAAAGACGATGTCGATGATGGCGATCTGGCCGATCACGCCCCAGAACAGACCTCGGCGGGCCGATTCGGAAGGCTTGGCCGTCTCGTCGGGCGAATGCTCGTCGCGGGCTTCCACCTCGATGAAGATCTCGCGCGAGGCCTTCCACAGCAGGAACAGGCCGCCGAACAGCAGCACCAGGTCACGCCCGCTGATGCCCTGGCCGGCCACGCTGAACAGCTCCGCCGTCAGTCCCATGACCCAGCTCAGCGACAGCAGCAGCAGCACCCGCGTCAGCATCGCGAAGCCCAGGCCCAGGCGGCGGGCCTTGTCGCGCTGCTCCTGCGGCAGGCGGCCGACCAGGATGGACAGGAAGATGATGTTGTCGATGCCCAGCACGATCTCGAGACCGGTGAGCATGAAGAAGGCGATCCAGAGGTTGGGGTCGAGCAGGGCATCCATGGCGGGCGTGGGCTGAAGGTCGGAAAGGCAGCACTGTAGGCAGCGCCATCTTGAGCGTAAAGTCGAACTTCGCGCCGCCATGATGCGAAAAAACCGAAGCGTTCATGAACTTCAAGCACCTGCACTACTTCTGGGCGGCCGCCAAGGCCGGGGGCATCGTGCGTGCCGGGGAGCAGTTGCACATCTCGCCGCAGACCTTGTCGGGCCAGATCAAGCTGCTGGAAGACCGGCTGGGATGCGCGCTGTTCCGCAAGGCCGGCCGGGGACTCGAACTGACGGAGGAAGGTCGGCTGGCGCTGGAATATGCCGACCAGATCTTCGCCCTCGGCGCCGAACTCGAATCTCGCGTGGGCAAGGGTGTGCAAGGCAGCGAGCAGTCGCTGGACTTCCACGTCGGACTGGCCGATTCCGTCCCCAAGGCCGTCGCCTACCGCCTGCTGGAGCCCGCGCTGGGCGTTGCCGAATATGTGCGCCTGATCTGCCACGAGGGGCGCTTCGCCGACCTGCTGGGCCAACTCGCCGTGCACCGGCTGGACCTGGTGATCGCCGATGAACCCATGAGCCGGCAGGTCAGCGTCAAGGGCCACAGTCAGTTGCTGGGATCGACGGCGATGAGCTTCTTCGCCTCGCCGGCGCTCAAGCGCGGCCTGGAGGGCGAGTTCCCGGGCTGCCTGAACGGCGCCCCGATGTTGCTCCAGGGGCGCTCTTCGGCCATGCGCCAGCGGGCGGACTTCTGGTTCGCCGCGCGCCGGATCCGGCCGCGGGTGATAGGCGAGTTCGACGACGCAGCGCTGATGAAGGCCTTCGGCGGCGAGGGCCGCGGCGTGTTCATGACGCCCACGGTGCTCGAGTCCGAGACCTCGGCGCAATATGGGGTGCGCGTGGTGGGCCGAACAGACGAGCTGGTCGAGGAGTTCTACGCCGTGACCGTGGACCGCCGCTCGCCCCATCCTTGCGTGGCCGCGGTCACCGCGCAGGCGGGGGCCCAGCTGCTGGGAAGCTGAGCGGGCCGCGCCCGGCCGGCGCGCTGATTGCCGCCCCTGTCGGATGAGCCTGAAAGACCTCGACCCGTGGGGCCACTGGATCGTCCTCGCCCTGGGCCTGATCGCCGCCTCGCTGATCGCACACCGATTGTTTCGGCCGGTGGTGCGCCGCATGGCGAGCTGGTCTGCCGTGCTGGTGGGCATGGTGCATCGCTGCGATCGCCCCCTGCAGTGGGCCCTGCCCCTGGCCGCCTTGCAATTGCTGTGGGAGGGCCTGCCCGACGGCCTGGCCGGCGCCAGCCTCGTCCAGCATGCCAACGGCTTGCTGCTGATCGGCGCCCTGACGGCGCTGGGCATGGCCGGGGTGCGGGGCGTCGCCGACGGCGTGCTTGCCCGGCATCCCGACACGGTCGCCAACAACCTGACGGCGCGAAGGGTGCACACCCAGACCAAGGTGCTGTCGCGCATCGTCAGCGGCGCTGTGCTCGTGGCGGGGGTGGCCTTCATGTTGATGTCGTTCCCGCGGGCGCGGCAGTTCGGCGCCAGCCTGCTGGCCTCGGCGGGCGTGGCGGGCCTGGTGGTCGGCCTGGCCGCCAAATCGGTGTTCGGCAACCTCCTGGCCGGTCTGCAGATCGCCTTGGCGCAGCCGATCCGCATCGACGACGTCCTCATCGTCGAAGGCGAATGGGGCCGGGTGGAGGAGATCACCGCCACCTACGTGGTGCTGCGCATCTGGGACGACCGGCTGATCATCCCGCTGGGCTGGTTCAGCGAGCACCCGTTCCAGAACTGGACGCGCACCACCGCCGACCTGCTCGGCACCGTCTTCCTCTGGGTCGATTTCGGCGTGCCGCTGGACGAGCTGCGGGCCGAGGCGCGCCGCCTGTGCGAGGCTTCGGCGAACTGGGACCGCCGCGTGTGCCTGGTGCAGGTGACGGACGCGAACGACAAGGCGATGCAGCTGCGTGTGCTGGTCAGCTCCAGTGACTCGGGGGCCAACTTCGACCTGCGCTGCGAGGTGCGCGAGGGTCTGATCGACCTGCTGCGGCGCCGCCACCCCGGCGCCCTGCCCCGCCTGCGCGCCGAATGGACGGCACCGACGGCCGAGCGACCCGCGGGATGATCTTTCACTGGGGCGGGGCCCGAAGCGGTTACCCTGACGGCCCCCATGCAAAAGCATTCCCGCACTCCAGCGCGCCCAGCCGGCCCTCCCTCGCTGCCCGATCCTCGCCATGTGAGCCGCCTGCCGCCGCACATCGGCCAGGCCCAGTTCAACCGCATCCGGCACGCTGCCTACGCGCTGCCCCAGGTCGTCAAGCCGGCCGATTACGCCAACGGCCCCGACGAACCCGGCTCCGACGAGCAGATGGATCGCCTCGGCTTCGTGATGGTGAACAAGGCCGCGGCCGGCCAGCGCCCGAGCCGCTGGATCGACCCGGCGCTGTTCGATGCGGCCCTGGCCCATCTGGAAGCCGTCGACCTCAACGCCGACGCCCGCAGCCTGATGCTCGAGCGCAGCACGGCGCTCGAAGCCGCCGCGGTGTCGCGCCGGGCCGGCCAGTGGAGCCGGCTCGTGCGGCATCCGCTGCCGGTCCCCAGCACTGGCTGGCGCGTGCCTGTGCTGTTCCGGGTCCCGGTCGACCCTGAAGTGGCCTGGGCCTTCTACCGCAGCGGCGACGAGCCGGCCCTGCATGCCGCGCTCGGCGCACCGCAGCCCTATCCCCAGGCCGCCGAGCTGATCGCGCACTTCGAATCACTCATCGAGCGCAGCCGCCAGCTCAACCCGACCCACCTGGAGTCCCTGCTGCCCCGGCTGCAGGCCGAGATGGCCGCACACCAGCCGCTGCGGGACGATCCCGCCGCACTGCCGCTGCTGAAAACCGCCGCCGATCGGGCCCAGGACCGCTGGGAACACCAGGTCAGCGAGCTCGACACCCTGGCCAGCCTGAACAATGAGCTCGCCTTCGGCGGCTACCCGGACACCTTCGAGAAGGCGCGCCGGCTGCAGCGCCAGGTCACCCTCTACGTCGGGCCGCCCAACAGCGGCAAGACCCACGCCGCCTTCGAGCGCCTGGCGCAGGCCCTGGACGGCGCCTACCTCGCGCCCCTGCGCCTGCTGGCGCTCGAGGGCCGCGACCGGCTGGTGGCGCGCGGCGTGCCCTGCTCGCTGCTGACCGGCGAGGAGAACGTGCCGGCGCCCGATGCGCGCGTGGTCTCCAGCACCATCGAGATGGTCGGCACCAATACGATCATCGACGTGGCGGTGATCGACGAGGCGCAGATGATCTTCGACTCGTCGCGCGGATGGGCCTGGACCCAGGCCATCGTGGCCGTGCCGGCGCGCGAGGTGATCATCATCTGCTCGTCGTATGCAGTGGCGGCGATCGAGCGCCTGCTGGGCCTGTGCGGCGAGGCTTGCCACATCAGGCGCTTCGAGCGCAAGCAGCATGTCGAGCGGCTGACGCACGCCGTGCCCGTCGAGGGCGTGAAGAAGGGCGATGCAGTCGTTGCCTTCAGCCGGCGCGACGTGCTGATGCTGCGCGACCAGATCTCCGCCGCCGGCCATCCGGTCTCGGTGGTCTACGGCGCGCTGCCGCCCGAGGTGCGCCGCAACGAGGCCGAGCGCTTCGCCAGCGGCCAGTCGCACGTGCTCGTCGCGACGGATGCCATCGGCATGGGCCTGAACCTGCCGATCCAGCGGGTGCTGTTCAGCACCATGAGCAAGTTCGACGGCGTCGCGGACCGCCCGCTGAACGAATCGGAGGTCCACCAGATCGCTGGCCGCGCGGGCCGCTACGGCATCCACGAGGAAGGTTTCGTGGGGGTGCTGAGCGAGGCCGAGCCGGGCGCGGCGCGGCTGCTGAAGGAACTGCTCGTCAAGCCGCCGCGCGCGCCGCGTGATTTCAAGGCACCCGTCGCTCCCAACACCTGGCATGTGCAGACCATCTCGTCACGCCTGGGCAAGACGAAGCTGCGCGAGGTGCTGGGCGTGTTCGTCGACCGGCTGAAGCTCGACGACCAGCACTTCGCCGTCGCCGAACTGGACGCGATGCTCGAGCTGGCCGAAGGCCTGGATCGCCACGCCGGCAGCCTCACGTTGCGCGAGCGTTTCGTCTATGCCCAGGCCCCCGCGGACACCCGCAACGAAGAGTCGCTGCAGGAGTTCCTGGACTGGGCCTGGCAGCACGCCGACACCGGCCGGGTGGGCGCACCGTGGTTCCTCGGCCAGGTGAGCAGCCACAGCCGGCTGGATGCGATGGAGCAGGCGCTCAAGGCCTGCTCGCTATGGCTGTGGCTGGACCTGCGCTTTCCCGGCGTCTACGGCCGCCTGGACGAGGTGCTGGCACTGCGCGCGGAGCTGAACGAAGGCATCGAACGCCAGCTCAAGGGCAAGCGGCCGCTCGCGCAACGCCGAGCGCGGCGTCAGTTCGCCAGGTGAATTGGGGCCCCCGGCCCGACGAGTACGCTCGGGCCACCCCCCGAGGGGGTAGCGCGGCCGCTTCGACATCGGCCGTGCGCTGGCCGCGCCGGAATCAGGCGGCGAACTTGCTGAAGACCAGCGTGGCGTTGGTGCCGCCGAAGCCGAAGCTGTTCGACATCGCGGTGTTCACGGGCGCATCGAGGCGTTCGCGCAGGATCGGCAGGCCTTCGGCCGCGGGGTCCAGCTGCTCGATGTGGGCTGAAGCGGCAGCAAAGCCGTGCTCCATCATCAGCAGGCAGTAGATCGCCTCCTGCACGCCGGCCGCGCCGAGCGAGTGGCCCGAGAGCGACTTGGTCGAGCTGATGGCAGGCACCTTGCTGTCCGCAAAGACCCGGCGCACGGCGTTCAGCTCAGCCAGGTCGCCCACCGGCGTGGAGGTGCCGTGGGCGTTGATGTAGTCCACCGGTGTCTTGACCGTGGCAAGCGCCTGCTGCATGCAGCGCACGGCGCCTTCGCCGGACGGGGCCACCATGTCGTGGCCATCGGAGGTGGCGCCGAAGCCGACCAGTTCGGCCAGGATGTGGGCGCCGCGCGCCTGGGCGTGCTCCAGCGACTCCAGCACCATCATGCCGCCGCCGCCGGCGATGACGAAACCGTCCCGCGAGGCATCGAAGGCGCGGGATGCGCGCTCGGGCCGGTCGTTGAAGCTGCTGGACATCGCGCCCATCGCGTCGAACAGCAGCGAAAGCTCCCAGCTCTCTTCTTCACCGCCGCCGGCGAAGACGACGTCCTGCTGGCCCCACGCGATCAGCTGGCCGGCATGGCCGATGCAATGCGCGCTGGTCGAACAGGCCGAAGTGATGGAGTAGTTGACGCCCTTGATGTGGAAGGGAGTCGCCAGGCAGGCCGACACGGTGCTGCCCATGGTGCGCGTCACCATGAACGGCCCGACGCGCTTGATGCCCTTGGCGCGCAGGGTGTCGGCCGCCCAGACCTGGTTGAAGCTCGAGGCGCCGCCCGAGCCCGCCACCAGGCCGGTCCGCGGGTTGGAGACATCCTCCGGCGACAGGCCGGCGTGCTCGATGGCCTGCTGCATCGACAGGTAGGCGTAGCCGGCCGCATCGCCCATGAAGCGCAGGGTGCGGCGGTCGATCGCCGCCTCCAGGCTCAGATCGGGCCGGCCGCTGACCTGCGAGCGCATGCCGAGCTCGGCGTAGCGCGGGTTGGACTTCAGGCCTGAGCGGCCCTCTCGCAAAGTCTGCGCAACCTCTTGCCGGTTGTTGCCGAGGCTGGAGACGATGCCGTAGCCGGTGACGACGACGCGACGCATGTCAGAAGTCTTCCGTCGAGGTGAACAGACCGACCTTGAGGTCGGTGGCCGAATAGATCTCGCGGCCGTCGGCGAACAGCCGTCCGTCGGCGATGCCCATCACCAGCTTGCGCTCGATCACGCGCTTGAGCTCGAGCTTGTAGGTGACCGTCTTCACGGTCGGCAGGATCTGGCCGTAGAACTTCACTTCGCCGGAGCCGAGCGCCCGGCCGCGGCCGGGGTTGCCGCGCCATCCGAGCCAGAAGCCGACCAGCTGCCACATGGCATCGAGCCCCAGGCAGCCCGGCATCACCGGGTCGGATTCGAAGTGGCAGTCGAAGAACCACAGGTCCGGCCGGATGTCGAGTTCGGCCTCGATGCTGCCCTTGCCGTGCGCGCCGCCGGTGTCGTCGATGCGGACGATGCGGTCCATCATCAGCATCGGCGGCAGCGGCAGCCGGGCATTGCCGGGGCCGAAGAGTTCGCCGCGGCCACAGGCGAGAAGCTCCTCGCGGCTGTACTGGTGGCGGCCCTGCGCACGTTGGCTGGGCTGGGCGGGGGCGGGAGAGAGCGTGTCCTGCATGGGTCGGTCGGGCGCGCGGTTGCGCGGGGCGCCATTCGGGTGCGAGAAGCCGAGATTGTGCCCGGCCCGACGTGACGTCTACGCGACCGGCGTCAAGCCCGCGTTGGGCGCCCCGGCACGCGGTCGGCCGCGAGCAGCGCGTTCCTGCGCGACGCGGCGGCTCCACCACAGCCAGACGCCCGTGGCGCTGAACAGAGCAATCGCCGCGCCCAGCGCCGAGATGAGCACCCGGCCCGGCAGGCCGAGGAGGCGGCCCGAGTGCAGCGGGAACATGCTCTGCAGGAACAGGTCGCCGGCACTGCCGGTGCCGGGAACGTGGGCACCGGCCAGCTCGCCGGTGCGACTGTCGAAATAGAGCCAGGCGTTGCCCAGGCCGCCGTCGCCGTGGTCGTGGCCCGCCCTGAAGAAGCCCACGCCCCACAGGCCGAACTCCGGCGAGAGGAACACGCCGCCGGCCGGCTCGGTGAAGCCGCGGCGCCGAGCCTCGGCCTCGGCGCGCGCCAGCACTTCGGCCCGTCCGACCCGCGGCTCGATCGGCCGCGCGGCGGGGCTGCGGCTGGCGAACGGGGACCGGGTCAAGGGCGAGAACCACTCCACCACCGGGCGCATGACCTGGGTGTTCAGGTTCATGGACACCGAGGTGACCGCCAGCATCAGCACCAGCAGGAACAGCCAGACGCCGCCGGAGCGGTGCAGGTCGAACACCAGCCGGCGCCCGCCGGCAGACCAGCGGAAGCTGAACGAGCGCTTCCACTGGCTCGCCTTGGGGAAGGAGATGACGATGGCCGCCAGCGTGTCCAGCACCCAGGCGACGGCGATCAGGCCCATCAGCCAGAGGCCCCATTCGATGCCGCCGCTGGCCGGCAGATGCATCGAGTAGTGCAGCTTGTAGAGGAAGGGCAGCAGGTTCTCGCGCGTGAGCGACACCGCGCCCCACTCGCGCCGGCCCTGGAGGGCGCCAGTAGCCGGGTCCAGGGCGACCTGGTTGTAGCCGGGCTGGTAGAGGGCGCCGGCGGTGTCATCCCAGCGCGGCGTGACAGAAGCGACGAAGGTGTGGCCCGGCTCGATGGCCAGCGGGTGGTAGCTGACGCGCACCCGCGGGTCGGCCGCTTCGATGCGCGAGACCAGCTCGTCCACGGGCCATGCGGGGCCGTCCGTGCGAGCCTCGTACAGCGCCGGGTTGAGCCAGGCGTCGAGCTCGTGGTCCCAGGAGATGACGGCGCCGGTCGCCCCGGCGATGAAGAGAAACACCGCCGCGGCCAGGCCGAACCAGCGGTGCAGGCGGACGAGGAGGCTGCGCATCGCGACTCCGGCTGCGGAACAACGGGTCCCGGTGCTGGCGGAGGGCTGGCGAGGGCAGTGAACGCATTCTATTGAGAATGGTTCCTATTTGCATAAAGCCAACGGGCGGCGGGTATTTCAGCGATGACCCGCTCGATCACTCGGCTTTTTGATCGGCAATGCGAATCAGTCGTATTACGATGCCGGCATGACGATCCCGACCCCGCCGCCGACGCCTCCCGGCCTCCCGCCGAGCCCGGCGCCGACTGCCGTTCTCCAGTTCCACACGCCTCGCGGCCCGCAATACCGAAGTGAGGATTTGCTCGGCGCCGGCGACGAGGCGCTGATCATGCACGCCGGCCAGGTCTATCGGCTGCGCCGCACCGGCACCGGCAAGCTCATCCTCACCAAGTAGAGCGCTCCGTACGGCGGCGCCGGCGGCCACTCCTGCGCCGTCGGCCGGGGCCCTTCATCCCCCTGCTCTTCACACCAGCGCCGCGCCAACAGCCAGCCGGCGTGGCCGACGACCAAACGCGCCAGCCCCGGCTGCCAGCGACCGGCGCGCTCGAGCATCGTCTGGAGACTCTCGCCTCCTCCGGGCTGGCAGCCGCTGAAATCGGCGCACCAGGCGTCCAGCTCGGCACGAGGGATCTCGTGCCAGGGCCGGCCCTCCCAATCGCCGAAGTGAAGTTCCGCCAGGGCCGGGTCGACATGGTGCTGCCAGCCCCAGCGGCGCAGCCACCGTCCGACATCGGCGCAGCGCCGCAGCGACGAGGTCACGACGATGCGCGGCAGCTCATGGCGACGTGCAGCGCGCTGGATTCGCCTGGCCAGGCGCTTGGCGCGCCGCGGGTCGACCCGCAGGTCGGTGCCCGCGCCTATGCAGCGGCCCTCGGCGCCTTCGGGCCTCGGGTGGCGCCAGGCCAGCAGCAGATCAGCCGCCAGCGGCACCGTCACACCGCGCACAGCGCGAGCAGAGCCGCTACCTCGGTGAACTGCTCCGCTGCGCCCAGCGTGTCGCCGGTGTAGCCGCCCAGGCGGCGGCGCAGCCAGTGGCGCATCAGCAGCGGCACGCTGGCGGCGAGCACCAGGACAGCCAGTGCACGGCCGGGCGAGAACGCCCCCACGCCCGCGCCGACGGCCACCAGCCCGAAGCCCCACGCCAGTGCCGTGGTCCATTCGACCGGGCCGATCGCGGTGGCCAGCGGCTTGGCCTTGGCATGCTCGGCATCGCCCGCGTAGGGCAGCAATGCCATCAGGGTCACCGCGCCGGCGCGTCCCAGTGCATGCGAAAGAACCATGGCTGCAACGACAAGTGGCCATGGGCCAGCGCACAGCGAGGCCATCAATGCCACCCTGGTGCCCAATACGACGATCAAGGCCACTGCGCCATAGCTGCCGATGCGCGAGTCCTTCATGATGGCCAGGGCCCGCTCGCGCGGGACGGTGCCGCCCAGCGCATCCAGGGTGTCGGCCAGGCCGTCCTCGTGGAAGGCACCCGTGATCGACACGGTGGCCGCCAGCGCCAGCAAGGCCGCGACGACGGGCGGCCACAGCATCGAGGCGGACAGCAGCACCGCCGCGCCGACGGCCCCCACCAGCGCGCCCACCAGAGGGAAGTGGCGCGCCGATGCGTTCAGCCACTCCGGCTCGAAGCCGACCCAGCGCGGCGATGGCACCCGGGTGAGGAACTGCAGCGCGACGAAGCCCAGCCGCAGTTCGCGCAGCAGCGCCTCCATCAGGCCTGCTCGCCGACTTTCTCGCTGACCCCGGCCGACTCGAAGCTCGCCATCTCCTCGAGCACCCGGCAGGCCGAGTCGATGACCGGCCAGGCGAGCGCGGCGCCGGAGCCCTCGCCCAGGCGCAGTCCCAGGTCGAGCAGCGGCTGGACGCCGAGCACCTTCAGCCAGCGCGCGTGGCCGCTTTCGGCCGAGGCGTGCGCAAACACGCAGCGCTGAAGCACCGCCGGTGCCAGCGCCGCGGCCACCGCGACGGCGGCCGTGGTGATGAAGCCGTCGACCACGACGAGGCGGCGCTCGGCCGCGGCCTGCAGCACCGCGCCGGTCATGGTCGCGATCTCCAGCCCGCCCAGCGCCGCCAGCGCGTCCAGCGGCTCGATGGCCGCCGCGTGCAGCGCGAGCGCCTCGCCGAGCACGCCCAGCTTGCGCGCCAGGCCGGCGTCGTCGAGACCCGTGCCGCGGCCCACGCAATCGACCAGCGGCAGGCCAGCCAGGCGGCTCATCAGCAGGCTGGCGGCCGAGGTGTTGCCTATGCCCATCTCGCCCAGCAGCAGCACGTTGCCGGGCAGCGAGCGCAGCAGCGCGGCGCCGCGGTCCATCGCCTGCTCGCACAGCGCGCGCCCCATGGCCGGGGCACGGCTCGAATCCGCGGTGCCGAGCGCGAGCTTGGCGTCGACGAGGCCGGCGCGGGTGCCGAAATCGTGCTTCACGCCGCAATCGGCCACCGTCAGCGCCAGGCCGTGCTGGCGCGCCAGTACCGACACCGCCGCGCCGCCGGCCAGGAAGTTCTCGACCATCTGCCAGGTCACGTCGCTCGGGTAGGCCGAGACGCCGCGTGCGGCGATGCCGTGATCGGCCGCGAAGACCACGAGTTGCGGGGCCTCCAGCCGCGGCCGCTCGCGGCCCTGCACCAGCGCGATCTGCAGGCCCAGGGCCTCGAGCCGGCCCAGGGCTCCCAGCGGCTTGGTGAGGTGGTCCAGGCGGTGCTGAACGCGAGCGGCGAGCGCGGCGTCGTCCAGGCTGGCGATGTTCAAAGGTGCGTTCATCTTGTCAGTCATGTGCTGGCGTGGGCCCAGTCGGCAAAGAGGCGATGCAGCTGCGCCACGCCGTCGGTCAGCGCCGCGGGGCCGGGCTGCAAGATGTCGCAGGACTTGATCTCGTGCAGGCGGCCGTCGCGCACCGCGGGCACCTCGGCCCAGCCGGGCCGCGCGGCCACCTTCTCGGGCCGGAACTTCTTGCCGCACCAGGAGCCGACGATCAGCTCCGGCGCGCGGCGCGCCGGCTCCAGCGGGTCGGCGATGACCCGGTCGCGCCCCATGCGCTGCGAGCCCAGCTCGGGGAAGACGTCGTCACCCCCCGCGATGCCGATCAGCTGCGAAACCCACTGGATGGCGCTGATCATCGGCTCGTCCCATTCCTCGAAGTAGACGCGCGGCCGCCGCGGCCAGCGACCCGCGACCTGCGCCATCGCCGCGAAGGCGCGCTCGCGTTCGGCTATCCAGGCCTCGGCCGGCGCAGCGCACCCCACCAGGCCGGCCACCAGCCGCAAGGTGGCGAAGATCTCGGCCACGCTGCGCTGGTTGGTCACCAGCACGTTCAGGCCGGCGCGGATCAGCTTGTCGGCCAGCGCCGCCTGCATGTCCGAGAACCCGATCACCAGGTCCGGCTCGAGCGCCACGATCTTGTCGACCTTGCCGTCGAGGAAGGCCGACACGCGCGGCTTCTCGTCGCGTGCCCGTCGCGGCCGCACGGTGTAGCCGGAGATGCCGACGATGCGCTGCTCCTGCCCCAGCAGGTAGAGCCATTCGGTGGTCTCTTCGGTCAGGCAGACGATGCGCTGCGGGCCGATGGCGGCGATGGCGTCAGGCGTGGCTTGGGTCATTCGCAAAGGCGCGCGAGCAGGCCGGGCGCGAAGCAGGAGTCGATCATGTCGGCCAGCTCGTCGAAGCTGTCGTCCAGGCTTTTCACGCCGACACCGAAGAGGGCGCGCAGCACTGCGGGCGATTCGAACAGGCCGTGCACGGAGGTCGCCAGCACCGAGCCGGCTGCCCAGGCCAGCGGCAGGCCCTCGCGGTCGCGCAGCACCGCCGTGGCGCCCTGCCCGTCCAGGGGCGAGGTGCGTCCCTGCCGGATCTCGTAGCCCGAGACCTCCACGCCGTTCAAGGCCCGCCAGGGGCCCGACGCCAGGCCGGTGAAGCTGCCCGAAGCGCGGCCCACCCGCTTGTGTGCCTCGTAGCGGGTGACCAGCGGCAGCAAGTCGAGGCCCGGCCAGTTGCCGGCCTCGCCGTCCACACCCTCCGGGTCGGACAGGGTGCGACCGAGCATCTGCAGCCCGCCGCACACGCCGAGCAGCGGCCTGCCGGCCGCGGCGTACAGGCGCAACATGCGGTCAAGCCCCTGCGCGCGCAGCCAGGCGAGGTCGCCGCTGACCTGCTTGGAGCCGGGCAGGACGATCCAGTCGGCGCCGTGCAACTGGGCCACGCTGCGGGCCCAGACCAGGCGCAGGCCCGGCACCTGGCGCAGCGGTTGGAACTCGTCGAGGTTGCTGACCTGCGGGTAGGCGACCACCGCCACCGTGCGCACCGGAGCAGCCACGCCCTGCAGGGGAGCCGCCGACGCGATGGGATGGTGGTCGAAGACCCCGTCCTCTTCCGGCACGCCGTGGTCGCGCCGCATCGGCAGCACGGCCGCGAGCGGCACGCCGGTCATCTGCTCCAGTTGCTCCGGGCCGGGCGCCAGCAGGCTGGCATCGCCGCGGAACTTGTTGAAGACGAAGCCGGCCAGCGTGGCCCGCAGGTCCTTGGGCAGCAGGGCCCAGCTGCCGTAGCAATGGGCGAAGGCGCCGCCGCGGTCGATGTCGGCCACCATGAGGCTGGTGAGGCGGCCACTCTCCGCGGCCCATCGCGCGGTGCCCAGGTTGACGTAGTCCTCGGCGGCGAGGTTGATCTCGGCGGGCGACCCAGCGCCTTCGATCACCAGCAGCTCGTGGCGGTCCCGTAGGCGGGCGAAGCTCTCGCGGGCGGCCATCGCCAGCTGGTGGCTGCGTTCGCGCCACGGCATGCGCGACAAGCCGGGCGCCACCCGGCCGTTGACCACGACCTGGCTCGTCGTCTCGCCCTCGGGCTTGAGCAGGACGGCGTTCATGTCGACGCTGGGCTCGACGCGCGCCGCCAGCGCCTGGAAGTACTGCGCCGCGCCGATCTCTCCGTAGCGGCCGTTCTGGCCGGCCACCACGCGGGCGTTGTTGCTCATGTTCTGCGCCTTGAACGGCGCCACATCGATGCCGCGCCGCGCCGCCCAGCGGCACAGCGCGGTCGTCAGCAGGCTCTTGCCGGCGCCGCTGGAGCAGCCCCAGACCATGATCGCGCGTGCCGTCATCAGGATTCCGTGGTCAACAAGGTTGGGTCGTCTGGTCGCTCGTGCAGCGCCTGGCGCAGGGCGTCCATCGACGCCGGCGGCTGCGCACTCAAGCGTACCCAACCGGACAGGCCGAACGAGCCGGCGTTGCGCACGGCGATGCCGCAAGTGCGCAATGTTTGGGGGGTGACGCCGGCCGGCAGGCGAGCACACACGAAGGGTGTCACGCTGGGCTGCACTTCGGCACCGGCGGCCAGCAGCAACTGAACGAGTGTCCGCTTCCATTGGCGCAGCCGGGGACGCTGCTCGGCCAGCCATTGCTGGGCACCATCGCCGACCCAGGCTTCGAGCAGGGCCACGCCGTCCGCGCCAAGAGGCCATGACGGTTCCGTCGCCGCCAATGCGGTGGCCCAGAGCGCGATGTCGCCTCCGCCATTCGGTGAGATGGCGTACGCGGCCCGCACGCCGGGCAGCCCCAGCGCCTTGTTCGGGCTGACCAGCTGGAAGACCGCGTCACGGGCCGCGCCGCCCCAGGCGCTGCTGCCTTCGAGGCGCAAGGGCGCGTAGACGGCGTCCAGCACAGTGGTGCAGAGCTTCAAGTCCGCCGGGGGCGGGCTGTCCTGGCCGAGCGGGCTCGATGGATCGGCGCACCAGCGCAAGGTCGGCGCCAGTTCGTCGTCCTGCCCTTTGGTGACCACGGCACGACCATGCGCCTGCGCCGCCGCCGCGTAGTCCCCGTAGGCATGCCGCGGCACCTGCACCGGCCCGGGCGCGAGCCGCGCACCCACCGCCGTGATGCGCTGGATGAACTCGCTCGCGCTGGCCGCGATGACGATGCGCGAGACCTCAACGCCATGCCAGCCCGCCAGCTGCTCGCGCAGCCGGTGGTAGGCCGGATCGGGATAGCGGGAAGGATCGGCGCGGCGCAAGGCCTCGAGCGCGAGAGGGCACGGGCCCGCGGCGTTGGCGTTGGTGGAGAAATCCCAGCGTGCCACGCCGCGCGCGTCCGGGCCGCCGTGCGTCCGGCTCATGACAGCCCTCCCTTGGCGACCAGCGCGGCGGCGGTCAACGCCATCGCCGCCCAGGCCGCTGCACGGGCACGGCTCAAGGCCCCGCGCAGGGCGATCGCATCAGGCACAGGCGCGGCGCCGTTCAGCACGTAGACGCCGGGCTTGGCCAGGCGCACGCCCAGATGCAGCGCCATCGCGCCCATGGGCCAGCCGCCGTTGGGCGAAGGCGTGTGGCGGGCCTCCTGCGCCAACGCCCCCCAAGCGGGACGAACGCCGAGCAACAGTGCCGCCGTGATCCGCGCCGGCACCCACGACAAGGCATCGTCCGCCCGAGCGGCCCATTTGCCGGCCCATTCATAGCGGCCGCGATAGCCCCACATCGCATCGGCCGTGTTGGCCAGGCGGTAGACGGCCGCTCCCGGCAGGCCGAGCACGGCATACCAGGCCAGTGGCGCTATGACGGAGTCGTTCAGGTTCTCGGCCAGGGTCTCGATCGCCGTCTGCCGGATCGCCGCCTCGTCGGCCTGCCGAACGTCTCGGCTGACGAGGCGAGACAGCCGGATGCGCGCGGCCTCCAGGCCTTGGGTCTCGAGGGCCGTCTCGACCGCGGCGACCTCGTCGCGCAGCATGCGCCAGGCAAAGCAGGGCTTGAGAAGGAGGCCGAGCACGATGGCGGCGACCAGGGCCGGCAGCCTGCTCGCGAGCAGGGTCTCGACCCACCACGCCGCACCGCCGATGAGCGCAGCGAGCGCCAGCCAGGCGATGGCGCCCGCCGCGAACGCCGGCGCCGGCCGCCAGGTGCTGATCCGCCGCCCGACCGGGCCGAGCACACGTCCCAGGGCTGCCACCGGATGCCAGCGATTCGGAGGCTCGCCGAACAGCAGGTCCAGCGTCCAGGCCAGCAGCAGCGCTGCCATGGCGCTGGTCACGGCAGCAGCTCCGGCGCGCAGAACACCAGCTCGGTCGGCGACAGCGGGGGTCGCGATGCCTCGCGGCGGGGCGTGCCGGGCCCCAGGTTCAATGGCGCGGAAAAGCCCGGCCCGCCCCAGACGAAGGTGTGGAACTCGCCGTCCTCCCCGCAAGGGCAGACCGTGGCGGGCAGGCGCGCCAGCAGCGCCGCGTCGAATTCGGCGCCGCAGAAGGACGCCTCGAGCCGTGCCGTGTCGACGCACACCAGCCGTGCCTTGATGCCTCGGCGCACGATCTCCTCGGCCAGTGCGGCCCGTGGCTCGCCCCAGAGCGGGAACACGGCTTCGAGGCCGGCGCGTTCGCACATGGGTTGCAGCCAGTCGCGGTGGGCCTGCAGGTCGATGTCGCCGAACACCATGTGGCTGTGGCCGCTGTCCTTGAGCTGCTGCAGCGCGGCACCGAAGGCGTGGCCGTAGTCGCCGGGCCCGACGACGGCGGGATGCCAGGTGCCGCCCAATGCCGCCACCTGCGCGGCGATGAGCGCCGAGGGCAGCGCATGGCTCTTGCTCGTGCCGTCGATGTCGAGCATGGTGAGGAAGCTGCGCACCTCCAGCCCGGCCTCACGGGCGCGCAGCAGCGCGAGGCACGAATCCTTGCCGGCGCTCCAGCTGATGGCAGCGGTCTTCATGGGCTCTCAGTCCTCTATCCCGCGCTGCGCCGGCACACCGGCCGTGAAGTGGTGCTTGACCAGGCGCATCTCGGTCACCGTGTCGGCCAGCTCGATCAGTTCCTCGGGGGCGTTGCGGCCGGTCAGCACGACGTGGGTGTTAGGGGGCCGCTCCCGCAGCGCCGCCAGGACCACCTCCAGCGGGATCCAGCCGTAGCGCAGCGGGTACGTGATCTCGTCCAGCACGACGAGGAAGTGCTCGCCCCCGCGGATCGTCGCCTCGGCCCGGGCCCAGCCTTCGCGTGCCAGCTGCGCCGAGTGATCGAGGTCGCGGCTCTTCCAGCTGAAGCCATCGCCGAGGCCCTCGATCGGCACGCCCAGCTGTTCGAACAGCCGGTGTTCGCCGAAGCGAGCCGAGGGCACCTTCATGAACTGGTAGACCTTGACCGGCTTGCCGCGGCCATGCGCACGCAGGGCCAGGCCGAAGGCGGCCGTGCTCTTGCCCTTGCCGTCGCCGGTGTGGACGAGGACCAGGCCGCGCCGTTCGCCTTCGGGCTTGGGCGTGCTGCGGTCGATGGGGGGTGCTTCGATTTCCATTCAGTCCTCCAGGCACGGCAAGGCCACGGGGTGGCCGCCGCGTTCGTCGATGTGGATGGCGTGGTCGAACGTCGCCTGCAGCGCGGCGCGCAACGCCGGTTCGGCGGGCGCGCCCTCGGCCTGCACCACGCCCTCGCGCAACACCAGCAGGTGGTCGGCCCGCAGCGCCAGCGTCAGCTCATGCAGCACGGTGACCACGGTGTGGGTGGACGCCAGGCGGCGCAGCAGGCGCACCAGCGCCACCTGGTGCGGCGGATCGAGGTGCGCGGTCGGTTCGTCCAGCAGCAGCACCGGGGCGCCGGTGGCCAGCGCGCGAGCCAGCAGCACGCGCTGGCGCTCGCCGCCGGACAGGGCCTGGAGCCGGCGAGCGGCCCAGGCGGTGCAGCCGGTCGCATGCATCGCGGCCTCGACCGCCGCTTCGTCGGCCGGCGTGGACTCGCCCAGCAGGCCCTGGTGCGGCAGGCGGCCCAGGGCGACCGTCTCGCGCGCCGTCAGCTCGCCACTGGCAGGCCCCGACTGCGCGAGCCAGGCCAGCCGCTGCGCCCGCACGCGCCGCGGCCAGTCGGCCAGGGGCCTGCCTTCGAGGCGCACCTCGCCTCGGCTGGGAACGACGAGGCCGGCCAGCGCGCGCAGCAGCGTCGACTTGCCCGCGCCATTGGGGCCGACGATCGCCGTCCAGCCGGGAGCCAGGGACGCGCTGACGCCGCGCAGCACCTCTCGCTGCCCCAGCTCGACGAACAGGCCGCGCGCTTCAAGCACCGCCGGCCTCCTTCCGATGCAACAGCCGCATCAGGTAGCCGCCGCCCAGCAACGCGGTCACGACGCCCACCGGCAGCTCCTGCGGCGCGATCAGCCTGCGCGCCACCACGTCGGCCCCGAGCAGCAGCACGCCGCCCATGGCCGCACTGGCCAGCAGCGTGTAGCCCTGCGGTGCCGGCGCATGGCGGCGCACCAGGTGCGGTGCGACGAGGCCGACGAAGGCGACCAGCCCGGCCTGCGAGACCGCCAGCCCCGTCGCCAGGGCCAACAGCAGAACCAGCACCAGCCGCAGCCGCGGCAAATCGAGCCCCAGGCTGGCCGCGCTGTCCTCGCCCAGCGTGAGCGCATCCAGCGCGCGGGCATGGCGGCGCGCCAGCGGCAACAACAGCGCGAGGCCGCCGAAGAGCCAGGCGCAACTGGACCAGCCGAGAAAGCCGGTGCTGCCCAGCAGGAAGCTCTGCTTGCCGCGCAGGGCCTCGGGCGAGAGGGTCGTCACCAGGTCGCTCGCCGCGCCCAGCACCACGCCGACCACCACGCCGGCCAGCAGCAGGCGCATCGGCTCTCGTGCGCCGCGCGCCATCGCGAGCGTGAACACCAGCCCGGCCAGAGCCCCCACGAAAGCGGCCACGACCAGGCCGAGCCGGCCGAGCCACTCCGCGCTCGCCAGCCCGATGGCGACGCCGCCCAGCGAGGCGCCGGCCAGCACCAGCACCACCGCCAGGCCGGCGCCCGCCGCCGTGCCGAGCAGGTAGGGATCGGCCAGCGGGTTGCGGAACAAGCCCTGCGCCAACGCACCGGCCAGGCCCAGCAAGGCGCCCACCCCCCAGGCGCCCAGGGTGCGCGGTGCCCGGATCTGGCCGAGGATGAGCGCGGCCTGCTCGCCCTGCAGGTCCGCCATGAATTCATGCCACGACAGGCCCGACGGCCCGGCCGCCAGGCCGAGTGCGCCGAGCACCAGGCCCATCGCGGCAAGGGTGACGAGCAGTCGATGCCGGCGCCGTCGCTCGAGGCGATCGGCATCGAGCTGCGCTTGGGCCCGCGCCGCCACTGGCGGTGACGGCGGCAAGCTCATCGAACGCCCTCCCCCGAGCGCTCGAGGCCCACCAGGCAATCCGCCAGCGCGCGCGCCGCTTCGCCCATGCGGGGCCCGGGCCGGATCAGCAACTCGTAGTGCGCCGTGTCGAACCCGCAAGCCCGGCGCGGCAACGCGCGCAGCGCCTGCCATCCGGGCCGGCCCGGCATGGAGCGCAGCGCCCGGTCCGAGGCCATGACGACGTCGGGCTGGGCGCGCACGATGTACTCGGGGTTGAGCTTGGGGAACGGTCCGAGCTCGCGCGGCACGGCGTTGTCCATGCCCAGCCGTGCCAGCGTCTCGCCGATGAAGGAGCCGGCGCCTGCGGCATAGGGATCGGGCGCCACTTCGAAATAGACCTTCTGTCCGCGCAGCGAGGGAGGCACGCGCGACGCGGCGGCGACCACGTCTTTCTCGATGCCTGACCAGACCGCCTCCGCCGCGCCGGGCGTGCCGAGCAGCCGCGCCAGGAGCGTCAGCGTGCGCCGCACGTCGGCGTGGGTCTGCGACTCGAGGATCACCACGCGCTGGCCCAAGGAACGCAGCCGCTCTATCACCCTCGCCGATTTCGCGGCCAGGATCACGTCGGGCTTGAGCGAGACGATGCGCTCGACCTGCGCATCCTCCAGTCCGCCCAGCTGAGGCAGCGCACTCACCGAGGCGGGCCAGTTCGAGTAGCGGTCGACGCCCACCAGCCTCGTGCCGGCGCCGAGAGCACACACGGTTTCGGTCAGCGAGGGCAGCAGGCTGACGATGCGCTGCGGCGGCGCGGCCAGGCGATGTTCGGTGCCGCCGTCGTCGCGCAGCACGATCTCGGCCGCCGCCTGCAGCGACAGCATCAGCCCGCACAACAGGATGAGCAGCTGCCGCGCCCTCATGGCCGCTTCACCGCCATCTCGAGGCCAGCCACCATCAGCGTGACGCGCTCGCACACCGCGGCCACGCGCTGGTGCAGCAGGCCCAGCGCATCGAGGAACTGGCGGCTCTCGCGAGACAGGGGCGCCAGGCCCAGCCCGATCTCGTTGGACACCAGCACGACCGGCCCCGCCGCCTCGCGCAGGGCATCGCACAGCGCAGCCTGGCGGGCGAGCCATTGCGACTCGGTGAGCGCAGGCCCGGCCAGTGGCAGCCGCAGCTGCGTCAGCCATAGAGTGAGGCAATCCACCACCAGCAGGCGCTGCGGCGACGAGTGCTCGGCCACCGCCTCGGGCAGCTCGTGCGGCACCTCGAGCGCCTGCAAACGCGGCACGCGCGCGGCGCGATCGGCACGATGGCGTGCGATGCGCTCGGCCATCTCGCCGTCGCCCGCCAGTGCGGTCGCGATCAGCACGGCCTCGCGCCGGTGGCCATACGCCAGCCAGTCGGCCGCACGCTGCTCGGCGCAGCGCGACTTGCCGCTCTTCTGGCCGCCGAGGATGAGCTCGTGCATGGGCCGCGCCGCTATCTCAAAGCGCGTCGAACGCGTAGCGGATGCCGATCCAGGCCTGGCGGCCCAGGCCCTGGTAATCGCGCACCGGTTGCACATCCTCGTCGGTGGCGTTCAGCAGCTTGGCCTCCAGCGACCAGCGCGGCGCGAACTGCCAGCGCAGGTTCAGGTCGAGCGTGGTCTCTTCAGCCAGCTGGTAGCTGCTGCCATCCGGCCGCGAACCCACCTGCAGCACTGCGGCGCCGAAACGCCAGTCGCCGCTGGTGTAGTCGGCGGACAGGCTCAGCTGGTGCGCGGCGCGGCGGTTCAGCCGGGCGCCGGTGTCGGTGTTCTTCGCATCGAGGAAGTCCGCGACGCCTCGCAGCTCCCAGCCGCCCAGATGCCAGCCGCCGGACAGGGTCAGGCCTTGCATCCGAGCGTGGCCGACGTTGGCCGCGCAGCCGAAGTCGTAGGCCGCGTCCGCGGGGCACAAGCTGCGGTCGCTTTCGTAGACGATGAGGTCGCGCGTGCGGTTGCGCCAGGCGGTGGCCGAGACATCGAAGTCTTCCCAGCGGCCGTCGACGCCGAACTCCATGCTGATGCCACGCTCCGGCTGGATGCCTGGCACGCCGTAGCCGGGGTAGTACAGGTCGTTGAAGCTCGGGGCGCGGAAGGACGAGCCTGCCAGGGCACGCAGGCGCCAGGTCTCGTCCAGCTTCACCTTGCCGCCGAGGCGGCCCGTCGTCACCTGGCCGTAGACGGAGTTGTCGTCGTGGCGAAGATCGGCCTGCGTGCTCACCGGGCCGACCTGGCCGAGCCAGGCGAGGATCAGCGCGTTGTTGTCGCGCTTGACGTCGGCGACGTAGTTGCTCGAAGAGGCCTTCTCGGTCAGCCCCTCGTAGGCGAAGGTCAGGCGCTGGTCGCCGTCGACGCGCCAGGTGGCCTGGGCATCGAGCTGCTCCCGCCGCGTGCGGAAGCGGTCGATCTGCGTGCCGCCGCTGCGAAGGTCGTCCTCCTGCGTCGAAGCGCGCAGCGTGGTGGTCCAGTCGGCGCCCCAGTGGGCGCGGTAGTCGAGCGCGGCGAACTGGTTGTCCAGCTTGTTGCGGAAGTCCGGCCGGTTGTCCTGCGCATAGTCGGACGGCAGGAACTCGCTGCTGTCGAATTGCGAGTTCAGCTGGGTCGACATCACGCTGAGGCCGATGCGCTGGCCTTCGACGACGTTCCAGCCGAGCTGGGCTTGCGCGGTCGTGCGGCGCGAGCCGTCGTGGTCGGGGTTGTAGTTGCCGAACTGGTCGTTCGGCCGCAGGGCCGACACGCCATCGAGCTGGTCGTGCGAGAGCGAGCCGGCGAGGTCGATCGCGCCCACGCGGCCGCTGGCGTTGAGGGAACCCTCCAGCGCGCCGTACTGGCCGGCGGCCAGCCAGGCGCCGAAGCGCGTCCGGCCATCGGCCTGGCGGGTGAAGATCTGCACCACACCGCCGGCACCGTCCGCGCCGTAGAGGCTGGAGCCCGGGCCGCGCAGGATCTCGATGTGGTCGATCATCCCGAGGCTCAAGCCCTCGAACGCCACCTGGCCCAGCGTGGCCGACCCGACGCGCACGCCATCGACCAGCACCAGCGTGTTGCCCACGCCGGCGCCGCGCATCATCAGGCCGGCCGAGGCGCCGGGGCCGCCATTGCGCTGCAACTGCAGGCCGGCCTCGCGGCGCAGCAGGTCCTCCAGCGAATCGGCGGTCGAGGCCTGGATCTGGTCGGCGTCGATGACGACGAGGTCGCCGGCCAGGCGGCCGGCGGGCACCGGCTCACGCGAGCCGGTGACGACGATGCGCTCCGGATCGACTGCGGCGGCAGCGGCGGTGGCCACGGCAGTGGACTGGGCGTGGGCGGGGGCGAAGGAAAGCGCGGCGGGCAAGGCGCAGGCGAGCGCCAGGGCGGCGCGGGGCCGGGCGAGCAGGACGGACATGGATACAGCGGCGAAGACGACACACGTGCATGCCGGCTTCCCCGCCAGCTCGCACCTCACGGCGCGCTGCACTTGCGTGCGGCACGCCACCTCGTTGGCCGGTATCCGGGCTGGCGGAGGCGACCCGTGACCCCTTCCCGAATGCCTTGCGGGCACGCAGTGGGTTTGTCGTCACGAGCAGAAAGCAGCCTCGATCGAGACCGCCTTCGTCCGCTTACCGTTGCGGGGGCAGCGCAGGTTGGGGTCGTCACCGTGGGCACGACCCGCCCTGCTTCCCGTTGAACTGCGCCGACCCAGGATGGCCGGCGCGAGCACCAACGGCCGGGATCATAACGGCTGAGGCTGACGCAGCCCCGGGTCAGATCAAGAGACGATGGGGCGGCAGTCCCGTGGTATGCCTGCGACGGTAAAGACACATGCGACTCATTCGTATTTAGAATGCGCCGTCTTTCCAGCCTCCACCGACCGCCCCGTCCCGGCGTCCCCGACCAGAACATGAAGCTCCCGCTCCCTCTTGCCGCCGCGATGCTGGCCCTGTCCGCCACCGCCCACGCCGACGAAAACCTGCTGGGCTACGTCCGCGGGGCCGAGGTGTTGCCCAAGGGCGCGACCGAGTTCTACCAGTGGTTCACCCAGCGCGCCGACAAGGGCCAGGGCACCTACCGCGCGCTCGATTCGAAGACCGAGATCGAGTACGGCCTGACCGACCGCTTCCAGGTCTCCGGTGAGCTGAACGCCATGTCGTTGAACACCTCGGGCCTGGTCATCGACGGCTACCTGCCCGGCGCGAACAAGTTCGGCCTCAAGCCCAGCAGCATCGAGCTCGGCACCAAGTACAACTTCCTCAGCCCGGCCAAGGACGACTTCGGCCTGTCCAGCATCTCGACCTTCGAATACGGCTGGATCGACCCGCACTCGGGCCGCAAGAAGACCGAGTTCGAGTTCGAGTCCACCCTGGCCGCGCAAAAGTACTTCCTCGAAGGCCAGCTGACCTGGGTCGGCAACATAGGCCTGCGCGCCGCCTACGAAAAGCGCGCCGCCATCTCCAACCTGCCGGAAGGCTTCGACTGGCCGACCGACCCCGAGATGGAGATCAACGCCAAGGTCGGCACCGGCCTGTCCTACCGCTTCGCGCCGGGCTGGTATGTCGGCGCCGAGGCGATGCACGAGACCGAGTGGGAGACCGAGGTCGGCACCGAGCGCTGGTCGCTCTTCGCCGGCCCCTCGATCCACTACGGCGGAGAGAAGTGGTGGGGCACCTTCACCTGGTTCCAGCAGGTCCGCGGCGGGGGCGAGAAGTACGCCGGCCAGACCGACACCGACCTGCACCTGATCGAGAAGACCAAGCGCGAGATCCGCCTGAAGGTCGGCTACAACTTCTGAGCCATTCCTTCCCCCTCACCGCGATGCCGCCGCCGCCATGCCCCGCCCTCTCGAACTGACCGCCCTGCTGCTGCCGACGGCCTTCCTGGCCCAGGCCCACGCCACCGATTACCTCAGCGTGGCGCAGGCGCAGACCCTGCTGTTCCCGGCGGCGAAGACGTTCACGGATGCCACGCTCAAGCTCACGTCCGATCAGCGCGACAAGATCAAGGACCAGGCCGGCGTGCGGCAGCGCACTGACGAAGTCAAGGTCTGGCGTGCCGAGCGCGATGGCCAGCAGCTCGGCTGGTTCTTCGTCGACGAGGTGATAGGCAAGCACGAGTTCATCACCTACGCCACGGCGGTGGGCCGCGACGGCAAGGTGCTCGGCATCGAGATCCTGAGCTACCGCGAGACCCACGGCGGCCAGGTGCGCGATGCGGACTGGCGCAAGCACTTCGTCGGCAAGTCGCTCGGCGACAAGTTCAAGCTCGACGAGGACGTGCCCAACATCAGCGGCGCAACGCTGTCGTGCCGCAACCTGCTGGATGGCGTCAAGCGCCTGCTGGTCGTCCAGCAGCTCTACCTGTCCCGCGGCTGAGCAACGCCATGGGCCGGCTCCAACGCATGCGGCCGCTGCTGGGCACTTTCGTCGAGATCGGCGTGGAGGCCGACGCGCCGGATGTCGAGCTCGCCCGCATGATCGACGCGGGATTCGCCGAACTCGAACAGGCGCAGGCGCGGTGGAGCTTCCAGTCGACCGACAGCGAACTGACCCGCCTGAATGCCGCCGGCGGGCAAGTGCTGCGGGTGCATCGCCGCACGGTCAGGCTGCTGCGACTGGCGCGAGCGATGACGGCGCACAGTGGCGGCCTCTTCGATTGCACAGTGGGGGGCACGCTGGTCGAGGCCGGCGCCCTGCCGGACCATGGTGGCGCGCCGGCCTTGCCGCGCGGCGAAGCCGGCGACATCGAGATCGGCGAAGGCTGGGCGCGGCTGAAGCGCGCGGTGCGGTTGACGCTCGACGGCATCGCGAAAGGCTTCGCCGTCGACCTGGCCGTGAGCGCCCTTCGCCGTCAAGGCGCCGCTGCCGGCTGGGTCAATGCCGGTGGCGACCTGCGCGTGTTCGGCGAACTGGTGCTGCCGGTGTCCCGCCGCGAAGCCGATGGCCGGCTGACACCGCTGGGAGGGCTGCGCTGCGGGGCGCTGGCGAGTTCCGGCGTGCGGCTTGGTGAACCCGAACGATTCCCGGCCCTGCTGGTCGGGCGAGGCGCTCGCCGCCTGCCGCGGGGCGTGCACAGCGTCATCGCGCGCAGCGCCTGGCGAGCCGACGCCCTGACCAAGGTCGCCGCAGCCGCGCCGGCACGCGAACGCGCGGCCCGCGTGCGCGCACTCGGCGGCTGCCTCATCGAGAACCTGGAGGCGCAGGCGTGAGCCATCACCCGTCGCATCAGCACCACCCTCATCCGGTGCTGCGCCTCCCAGCGTGGCAACGCCGCGTGCTCAACCTCACCGCCGCGCTGTTGCTGGTCACCGGCATCGTCTGGCTCGGGGTGCACTACAGCATCGGCGCGGGCGCCGGCGAGTTGCCGCATCCGCTCGAGGTGCTGTGCATGCGGGTGCATGGCGCCGCGGCCTTCGCCGGTCTCTTCGCGCTCGGCATGCTGGCGGCGGCCCACGTGCCGGCCGGCTGGCGCGTGACGCGCAGCGCGCACCGCCGGGCAGACCGGGCGACCCAGCGCCACACCGGTGTCGCGATGTTGAGCCTGGCAGCGCTCATCGTCCTCACCGGCTATGCGCTGTACTACTTCGCGCCCGAGGACTGGCGGCCCGCCATGGGCTGGCTGCATGCCGGGGCCGGCTTCGCGATGGCGGCGCTCGGCTTCGTGCATGCGCGCCTGCTGCGGTCGCGCCACGCGGCCGCGGCTCACGTGGCCCAGCCCCTGCGCGAAAGCTCGCCGAGCTCCGCGCCGCGCTGACGCCTACGCGCGCGCCAAGGTGCGCAGGGCCCGCACGAGCGTGTCGACCTCGTCCGCCTGGTGCGCGGCGCTGAGCGCGATGCGCAGCCGGGCGGTGCCGGCCGGCACGGTGGGCGGGCGGATCGCCGGCACCCACAGGCCGGCATCCTGCAGGCCGGCCATCACGCGCAGGCTGCTTGCGTTGTCGCCTATGACCAGCGGCTGGATGGCGGTGGCGGACTCCATGAGGCGCCAGCCGGCTGCGTCGACCGCGGCATCGGCACCCGGCGAAAGCCCGTCACGCAGCCGGGCGATCAACCGCTCGAGATGCGCACGGCGCTCGTCGCCCTCTGCACTGCCGACCACGCGCAGGGCCGCTCGCAAGGCCTCGGCCAACAGGGCCGGCGCCGCGGTGGCGTAGGTGTAGCTGCGCGTCTTCTGAAGCAGCCATTCGACCAGGCGTTCCGGCCCCGCCACGAAGGCGCCTGCCACGCCGAGAGCCTTGCCCAGCGTGGCCATGTAGAGCACGCGCGGCGATGCCTGGGCGCCCGTCAACCCGACGGCGGCGACGGCCCCGCGACCCTGCGGCCCGAGCAGGCCGAAGCCATGCGCGTCGTCGAGCAGCAGCAGCGCGTCGTGCCGCTCGGCCAGCGCGAGCAGCGCGGGGATGTCCGCCACGTCGCCGTCCATGCTGAACACGGCATCGCTGAGGATCAGCTTGCGGCGCGCGGGCTCCGCGGCCAGCTGCGCGTCGAGCGCGGCGAGATCGGCATGGTCGAAGCGGTGGATTGCCGCCTTGGACAGGCGCGAGCCGTCGATCAGGCAGGCGTGGTTGAGCGCATCGGAAAAGATCGCGTCGCCCGCGCCGACCAGCGCCGGCACGATGCTGGCGTTGGTCGCGAAGCCGGCGTAGAAATACAGCGCCCGCGGCAGTTGAACGAAGGCGGCGAGTTCGCTCTCGAGCAAAGCGTTGGCAGCGCTGTAGCCGCTGACCATCGGCGAGGAACCGGCGCCTACGCCGTAGGTCTCGACGGCCTCATGCACCGCCGACTTGAGCGCCGGGTGGCCGGCGAGGCCCAGGTAGTCGTTGCTGCAGAAGGCCAGCATGGAGCGGCCGTCGACCGTCATGCGGGCCCCCGCTTCAGGGACCACGACGCGACGCTTGCGCGTCAGGTGGGCAGCGTCCAGTTCGGCCAGGCGGCCGTCGAATTCATCAAGCCAGGTCATGCAAGGGCAGGAAAGTTCAGTTCGATGTTTCGCGGATCCGGCGAAGGCGACCAGGGGACGTCGCCCAGGAGCGGAGCGCCAAGGCATTGGCGCAGCGTCGCGAGGTTCTCGTCGGCGCAGGCCATCTGCGGATCGACGCGGTTGGCGATCCAGCCCGCGATCTGCAGGCCATCGGCGCGGATGGCCTCGGCGGTCAGCATCGCGTGGTTCAGGCAGCCCAGGCGCAGGCCCACCACCAACACCACCGGCGCGCCCAGCGCTCGCGCGAAGTCGGCCAGCGTCTCACCTTCGTCATTGAGCGGCACGCGCCAGCCCCCGGCGCCTTCGACGACCAGGGCGTCGCTCATCTCGGCCAGCGCCTTCGCAGGCGCCAGCAGATCCGCCACACGGACAGTGACGCCGGCCCGGCGCGCGGCGAGGTGTGGCGACAAGGGCTCGGGCAGCGACACCGGGTTGTCGAGCTCGGGTGCCACCGCCAGCGTCGAAGCCGCGCGCAGTGCCAGCACGTCCTCGCTGACCAGTCGGCCCTCATGCTCGATCAGTCCGGCGGCGACCGGCTTCATGCCGACCACGCGGGCGTGACGGCGTGCCAGCGCGTGAAGCATCGCGGCGCTGCACAGCGTCTTGCCGACCCCGGTGTCGGTGCCGGTGACGAAGAAGATTTCAGACGCCATCGACGGTGCCTCGCTCGTTCGCCACCGCACTGCCCTGCTCTTCTGCCAGCGTAGCCTGCAGCGCCGCCAGCGCGCCGCGCGCCAGCTGTTCGCCTTCGGACTCGCTGATCACGTAGGGTGGCATGGCATACAAGGTGTGCCCGATCGGCCGCAGCACGAGCCCTTGCGCGAGCGCGTGGCGCGCATACCGGCGCGCGAAGTCCGGCAGGCTGGTCGCGATGTCCCAGGCGAAGATCATTCCCCGCTGCCGGGCATGCCGGATCCGAGGATGGGCCGACAGCGGAGCGAACTGCGCAACCAGCCGTTCGGCCGTCACCCGGTTGCGGGCGATCGCATCCGTCTGCTCGATCAGGTCCAGCGTCGCGAGCGCCGCGCGGCAGGCCAGCGGGTTGCCGGTGTAGCTGTGCGAATGCAGGAAGCCCCGCGCCACCTCATCGTCGTAGAAGGCGGCGTAGACGGCGTCGGTCGTCAGCACGGCGGACAAGGGCAGCGTGCCGCCGGTCAGGCCCTTGGACAGGCACAGGAAGTCGGGGCGGATGCCGGCCTGCTCGTGGGCGAACAAGGTGCCGGTGCGGCCGAAGCCGACGGCGATCTCGTCGAGCACGAGGTGGATCTCATGCTTGTGGCACAACTCGCGCAGCCGCTTGACGTACAGCGGGTCGTGCATCGCCATGCCCGCCGCGCACTGCACCAGCGGCTCGGCGATCAGCGCGGCCGTCTCGTGGGCATGGTCCGCGAGCCACGCATCCAGCGCCGCGGCCGCACGCTCGGCCACATCGTCCGCGGACTCGCCGGTCATCGCTTGGCGCGCATCGGCGCTGGGCACGATCGCCGCCAGCCGCACCAGCGGCGCATAGGCCTCGCGGAACAGCGCGATGTCGGTCACCGCCAGCGCGCCCACCGTCTCGCCGTGGTAGCCGCCGGCGATGCCGACGAACTTGCACTTCTGGGGCCGGCCTGCATTGCGCCAGTAGTGCGCGCTCATCTTCAGCGCGATCTCGGTCGCGCTGGCGCCGTCGCTGCCGTAGAAGGCATGCCCCAGACCGGTCAACACCGACAACCGTTCGGACAGCTCGACCACCGGCGCATGGGTGAAGCCCGCCAGCATCACATGGTCCAGCGTGTTCAGCTGGTCGACCAGCGCCGCGCGGATGCCGGGATGGTTGTGGCCGAAGAGGTTGACCCACCAGGAGCTGATGCCGTCGAGGTAGCGCCGGCCTTCGTGGTCATGCAGCCAAACGCCCTCGGCGCGGGCCACCGGGATCAGCGGCTGCGCGTGCGCGGCGTCGTGCAGCTTCATCTGCGTGCACGGGTGCCACACCGCCGCCAGGCTGCGGCGGCGCCAGTCGTCGTTCAAGCTCATCAGGCTTCGTCGGGTTCCACACCGGACTGCGGCCCGGCCGGCTCGTGCCGCACTTCCTTGATCCGGTTGCCTTCGTCGACGAAGACCAGCTTCGGCACATGCTCGTCCACCTTGTCGTCATGCACCGAGGCGAAGGCCGCGATGATGACCAGGTCGCCCACGCTGGCGCGGCGCGCGGCCGAGCCGTTGAGCGAGATCACGCCCGAGCCGCGCGGCGAGGCGATGGCATAGGTGATGAAGCGCTCGCCGTTGCTGACGTTCCAGATGTGCACCTGCTCGTTGGGGCGGATGCCGCTGGCTTCCAGCAGGTCCTGGTCGATGCCGCAGGAGCCCTCGTAGTGCAGCTCGCAGTGGGTCACCGTCGCGCGGTGGATCTTGGCGTGCAGAAAGGTCTTGAACATGACGGCAAGGCGGCCGCGGGGCCGCTGAAAGCTAACGGGAAAGAGATGCGGACCAGGCCAGCAGCTGCGCCGCGGTGACGGTGGCCCCGCCGCAGACGACGACCAGCAGGTCCTCGACGCCAGCGAGCGCCGGATGCGCGGAATAGGCCGGCGCGAGCGCGGCACCGCAGGCTGGCTCGACGACGAGCCGGTGGTCGTCCATGAAGCGGACGCAGGCCTCGACCGCCTCGGCGTCGCTGACCACCAGCGAGGTCAACGGATGCTCCCGTGCCAGATCGAAGGCCCGCTGGCAACCCTGCTTCGCGCCCAGCGAAGTGGCGATGGAGGTGATGGCCGGCAGGCTGACGCGCTCATCGGCCGCCAGGGCCGCATGCAGTGACGCCGCGCCTTCGGTCTCGACGGCGAACACCGGCACCTGGCCCAGGCCATTGCGGCGCAGGCCCTCGATGACGCCGGCCAGCAGCCCGCCGCCGCCCACCGCCACCAGCACGCCGCCCGGCCTCACGCCAGCTGCGGCGACCTCGTCGATGAGGGTGGCGTGGCCCGGCCACAGCAGCGGATCGTCGAAGGGGTGGATGAAGGCGTCATGCGGGCCCAGCAGCGACTGCGCGAGGGCGTTGGCCTCTTGCCAGGAGTCGCCATGGACCGTGACCTCGGCACCCTCGGCGGCCAGCAACTCGCGCGCTCGGGCCGTGCTGCTGGTGGGCACGACCACCCGAACCGGCACGCCGAGGCGCCGGCCGGCATACGCCACCGCCAGGCCGGCGTTGCCGCCCGACGAAGACACGAAGCGTTTCGCACCCCGCTCCAGCTGGGCCTGGCAGGCTGCGCCGATCCCCCGGATCTTGAACGAGCCCGGCGGCTGCAAGGCCTCCAGCTTCAGCCAGACGCGGCGGCCGCCGAGCGCACGCGACAAGGCCGCGGATTCGACCTGCGGCGTGTGCAGGTGCAGTGGCTCCATCCCCCGCCTTTCGGGTAAGGGTCAGCCCTGCAGCGCGTGGCGGGCGCGCAGGCCCAGCCGCGACAGCAGCGCGCGGTCGCGCTCGACCTCGGGGTTGCCGGTGGTCAGCAGCTTCTCGCCGTAGAAGATGGAGTTGGCGCCGGCGACGAAGCACAGGGCCTGCAGCGCCTCGTCCATCTGCTGCCGGCCGGCCGACAGGCGCACCCGCGCCTTGGGCATGGTGATGCGGGCCACGGCGATGGTGCGGACGAACTCGAACGGGTCGATCTTGTCGGTGTCGGCCAGCGGCGTGCCTTCGACCCGCACCAGCTCGTTGATGGGCACCGACTCGGGATAGGGCTCGAGGTTGGCCAGCTGCGTGATCAGCGCGGCGCGCTCGGCGCGGCTCTCCCCCATGCCCACGATGCCGCCGCAGCAGACCGACATGCCGGCCGCGCGGACATGGTCCAGCGTGTCGAGCCGGTCCTGGTAGTCGCGCGTCGTGATGATGCGGCCGTAGGCCTCGGGCGCGGTGTCGAGGTTGTGGTTGTAGTAGTCCAGGCCCGCGCCCTTGAGCGCCTGCGCCTGGCCTTCGCTCAGCATGCCGAGCGTGCAGCAAGCTTCGAGGCCGAGGGACTTCACTTCGCGCACCAGTTCGGCGACCTTCTCGATGTCGCGGTCCTTGGGCTCGCGCCAGGCGGCGCCCATGCAGAAGCGTGTCGCGCCGGCGGCCTTGGCGGCCTCGGCCGCCTCGCGCACCGCGCCGGCATCCATCAGCTTGCCGGCCTCGACGCCGGTGTCGTAGTGCACCGACTGCGGGCAGTAGCCGCAGTCCTCCGGGCAGCCGCCGGTCTTGATCGACAGCAGCGTGGCCAGCTCGACCTCAGTCGGATCGAAGTGCTCGCGGTGAACCAGTTGCGCGCGGTGCATCAGCTCGGTCAGCGGCAGCGCCAACAGCGCTTCGACGTCGGACACCTTCCAGCGGGCGTTCGGCGCCGCGTCGGCAGGCTTCGGAGCACGGTGCAGGCGCACCGGTTGTTCGGCAGTCGTTACTTCGGTCATGGTCGTGGTCAACATTCGACGTTGTCGATCAGTCGCGTGGCGCCCAGTCGCGCCGCGCCCAGCGCCACCAGGGGCTCGTGGCCCAGGCGCTGTTCCTCGGTCGGCGGCAGCAGGTCGCTGCGCCGCCGCAAGGTCAGGTAATCGGGCTTCCAGCCGCGCTGGCTCAGCTCATCCATCGCGGCCTGCTCCAGCGCTTGCAGCGTGGTGTCGCCGTCGCGGCATTTGTCGGCCATCGTGCGCAGGGCATACGGCAGCGCCACGGCCTCGGCCCGCTCGTCTTCGGCCAGGTAGCCGTTGCGCGAGGAAAGCGCCAGGCCGTCGTCGGCGCGCACCGTGGGCGCCCCCACGACCTCGATAGGCAGCGCGAACTGACGCGCCATGTCGGTGATGACCTTGAGCTGCTGGTAGTCCTTGCGGCCGAACACGGCGACCGCCGGCTGCACGCACTGGAACAGCTTGAGCACCACGGTGCAGACGCCGGTGAAGAAGCCGGGGCGGAACTCGCCCTCGAGGATGTCGGCCAGGGCGGGCGGCGGGGCCACCTTGTAGGCCTGCGGCTCGGGATAGAGCTCGGCCTCGTCGGGCGCGAAGACGAAGTTGCAGCCGGCGCCGGTCAGCAGCTCGACGTCACGCGCCAGCGTGCGCGGGTAGCGGTCGAAATCCTCGTGCGGCAGGAACTGCAACCGGTTGACAAAGACGCTGGCGACCACCGGGCCGCCCCAGCGCTTGGCCTCGCGTACCAGCGACAAGTGGCCTTCGTGCAGGTTGCCCATCGTGGGCACGAAGACGGTCTGGTTCTGGCGCGCCAGGATTCGCCGCAGCTCGGCGATCGTGTGGATGACTTGCATGAAGAGAAGAAAGGCGTCAGTAGCCGTGGACGGTTTCGTCGGGGAATGAGCCGTCTTTCACCGCGGCCACGTAGGCAGCCACGGCCTGCGCGATGCCCAGCCCCGGGGCATCGGCGGCGCTGCCCGGCAGGCGGGTGAAGTCGCGCACGAAGCGGGGCCGCTTGCCGGACGTCAGGCCCAGCATGTCGTGCAGCACCAGCACCTGGCCGGTGGTGCCGGCGCCGGCGCCTATGCCGATCGTCATCAGCTGCGGCAGTTGTTCGGTGATGCGGCGGGCGAGCGTGGAGGGCACGAGTTCCAGCACCAGCATCGCGGCACCGGCCTCGGCCAGCGCGGTGGCGTCGGCTATCAGCACCTGGGCTGCGGCCTCGTCCCGGCCCTGCACGCGGTAGCCGCCGATCGCATGCACGCGCTGCGGGGTCAGCCCGAGGTGGGCGCAGACGGGAATGCCGCGCTCGACCAGGAAGCGCACCGTGTCGGCCGTGTAGCCGCCACCTTCGAGCTTGACCATCTGGGCACCGGCGCGCATCAGCGCCGCCGCCGAGGCAAAGGCCAGCTCCGGACTCGACTCGTAGCTGCCGAAGGGCATGTCGGTGACGAGGAAGGCGCCGCGCTTGCCTTGGGCCACCGCACGGGTGTGGTATGCCATCTGTTCCACCGTCACCGGCAGCGTGCTGGTCTCGCCCTGGATCACGTTGCCGAGCGAATCGCCGACCAGCAGGATCTCGACCCCGGCGTCGTCCAGCACCCGGGCGAAGGTGGCGTCGTAGGCGGTCAGCATCGTCAGCTTCTCGCCGCGCGAGGCCGCCTCGCGCAGGCGGGGCAGCGTCATCGCAGGGCGGGTGGCCGGGGTGTTTTCGGCTGGCGCGGAGTGAACACTCATGGTCGGGAAGGTGAGACGGTCGGCGCGGGCGGAGCCCAGCTTGCTGCGACGCAGCAAGGGGCGCATTCTGCCTGCAACGCCTGAACGGGCACCGGGCTTGTCCCCAGGCAACGCTCGGCGTTGAGCGCAGGCTCGCACTCTGCCACCTTCGCGCCGGGTGCGCTCGCGCGGCGTCGCGACGATGCCTCTACTGCTCGATCAGCTTCAGCGTGATGCCCCGGGCGGCCAGGCGGCGAGCCACCCGCTCGGCCTCGGCCTGGTCCGGCAGCGGCCCGACGGACAGGGCGTCGCCCTCGGGCGTGCCGATGACGTCCATGCGCAGGCGGGAGCCCGTCTGGCCCATGGTCGACAGGACGGACTGCAGTTGCGTGGCCTGGTTGCGCAGGACCGCGGGGTCGCGTTGAGGAGCGCCGACGAGGCGGAAGCTGGTCGGCCCGGCGGCGCGGGTCTCCTGGCCCTCCACTGGCACGCCGGTCCCGACGCGCGGGCCGCGCCCGCCGGCGGCGGTGCCGGCATGGGGCAGATCGGCCGGCGTGAACAGCGGCGGATCGGACGGCGAAGGGGCGAACGGCTTGGGTGCGGGCGCGGTGGCGCGCGGCATCACCGAGCCGACCGGCGGCGCGCCGGGCGCGGTGGCGACGGTTTCATTGCGCGGCGCCGTCGCGACGATGGGCGCCTGCGGGCTGCGCTGCACGCCTGCGGGCCACAGTTGCTTGAGCATCCAGCCCGCGAGCAGCACCGGCACCGTCAGCGCCAGCGCCAGCAGGCCCATCTTCGGCCGGCTCAACAGGCGGTGGCCCACGACGCCGGTGACCTCGGCCGAGCCCGCGCCGCGACCGATGAGCAGGCGCAGCGGCTGCCGCCCGCGCCCGCGCTTGAGGGCCACGGTGAGCAGGTGGATGGGCCGGGTCTGGGCGGGATCCCAGCCCTTGGCCACCGGCACCTTGCGAAGCGGCCATTCGGGCGCGCCGGGCCGGTCGTCCCAGCCCTGCGCCAACGCCAGCGCGACCACCTTCTGGCGCGACAAGCCCGGCAGGAGCGCCAGGTCGTCGAACATGGGAAAGCGTGCGGGCGCCCCATCGCCCTGGGCCACGGGCGGCGAGAACGGCAGGCTCACGACGCCATAGCCCCCCAGCTGACGCCGGCCTATGCGGCGCGCGAGCGGATGCTTGTTGTGCCACGACACGACCTGCGCGGCCAGCACCCGGCGCGGCGAAGGCAGCCCGTGCGCGCGACCCGCATGCACCCGCGCCGGCACGTGCGTGCGCGCCGCTGCCGAACGCGTGTGACGGACGCGCGGTGGCTTGGCGGGGGCGTCGGTGGCGCTCACGATGGTCCGCAGGGCTTTCTCAGAACTCCATCCACTTCATGGGCACGCCCCTTCGGGCGAGCACCTCCGCCAGGCGCTCGGCGTCCGCCTGCGTCGGCAGGGGCCAGATCGTCACGACGTAACCCTGGGGCGACGGCATGACCTGTGCCTGCATAGGCCCCAGGGCGGGACCCAGCAGTCGACGCACCTGCTGCAGAGTAGCCTCTGCCGACTCCTGTTTCTTCGCCGGCGCCGAAATGAGGGCGTAGTGCGGCTCGGCAGGGACGGGCGGCATGTCCCGGTCCGGCATCGGGCGGCTGGCCGGCGACGAGGCCTCGCCTGCGAGCCGCCTGGGCACGAGGGGCACGCTGGCAGGTGCCTGCGGCACGCCAGCGGCGCCCGAGGCGCTGGCGTCGGCCTCGCCCGTGGCCGAAAGGGCGGAGGGCGGGGCGGCAGGCACCAGGGCAGAGGCTGGCTTCGGCACCGCTTCCGGCCCCCGGGCCTCGGCTGCGGCGCGCGGCTGGGTCGCCGCCCGCCCCTGCATGAACGCCGCCGCAAGCACGGCGCCGGCCAGCAGCAAGGCCGCGCCGGCAGCCAGCGCCACGCGAGGGCGGCTCAACTCCCGGTGGCCCCAGATCTCCTTTCCAGCCGGCGCCAGCAGCAGCCGGCGCGGCGAAATGCCGTGAGGACGGGCGTCGCTGACCGCTGCCGTCAGCAGGTAGCGCGTCTGCGGGGCAGGCTCGCTGGAGCCGTCGGCCCGCGCGACCTCGCGCCTGGCCCAGTCGGCCGGCCCGGGCGGCTGCTCCACGCCATGCCGGGCCGCGAAATCCAGCAGGGCCTGATGCGACAGGCCGGGCAACAGCCGCGGCTGTTGGAACAGCGGATGAATCTCACCGGGTCGCGCGCCCGGCGCAGCGCTCGGCGCATAGGGCAAGGCGACGATCCCGACGCCGACCACCTCCCGGGCGGAGATGCGCCGGGCCAGGGGATGTCGGTGCTGCCAGTCCCGCACCCGCTCGACGATGCACCGCAGTGCCTCCTCGCCGGATCCTTCGGCGGGCGACGCCAGCACCGGCGCTTCGCCAGGCAAGGGCAGGTCGACCATCGCGCGCCGCGGGCCGATCCGCCCGCCTCAGCGCAAGGGGGCGAGGTTGCGCAGGGTGCGCACGGCCCCTTCTCCGATCGAGGCGCCGAAGCGCTTGGCCAGGCGTTCCGCGACGTTCTCCTGGGGCGTGTAATCGACCACGTCCTCGTAGCCGACGACCTCGCGCGCCACGTAATCGAGGTTGCCGAACTGGTCGGCCAGGCCGAGCTTGACCGCCTCCTCGCCGTTCCAGAACAGGCCGGAGAAGGTCTCGGGCGTCTCCTTCAAACGGCTGCCGCGGCCTTCGCGGACCACCTTGATGAACTGCTGGTGGATCTGCTCCAGCATGGCCTTGGCGTAGGCCGTCTGCTTCGGATCGGCGGGCGAGAAGGGATCCAGCATGCCCTTGTTCGCGCCTGCGGTCAGCAGGCGCCGCTCGACGCCCAGCTTGTCCATCAGGCCGACGAAGCCGAAGCCGTCCATCAGCACGCCGATCGAGCCGACGATGCTGGCCTTGTCGACGTAGATCTCGTCGGCCGCGACCGCGATGTAGTAGGCACCGGACGCGCAGGTCTCTTCGACCACGGCGTAGACCTTCTTCTTGTGCTTGGCCTTCAGGCGCTTGATCTCGTCGTTGACGATGCCGGCCTGCACCGGGCTGCCGCCGGGCGAGTTGATGCGCAACACCACGGCCTTGGCGCCCTCGTCCTCGAAGGCGCTGCGGATGGACGACACCAGCAGCTCCGCGCTCGCATCGGTGTCGGCCGCGATCTCGCCGCGCACCTCCACCAGCGCGGTGTGCGGGCCGGCCGGCGCGGAGGGATGGCCGCCGCGCTGCGTGGCCAGTGCCCAGACGATCGCCAACACCAGGCCGAACCAGCCCAGCCTGAGGATGAGGTTCCAGCGACGCGCGCTGCGCCGGTCGCGCAGCACCTCGGACGAGACTTGCCTCAGCAGGCTTTCCATGCCCGTCAGCGTGTGAGCCGCATCGGCCGGCGCGGGTGCAGCCGCTGCCGCTGCAGGGGCGGGCGCAGGAGCCGGGGCCCCAGCCGGCTCCGGTGCCGTGACGCGCTCGCTCGTGACGGGGCTGTCGGCGGGACTGTCGGCGCGGCTGTCGGGATGTTCGGCCGGTTCGCCCGCAGGGTCGTTCGGAAGGCTCATCGAAAGCTCGAAAAGGGGTTCGTGGGAAGGGCAACGAGGGGGAAGACGGGGGCAGGCGGGCCGCGAACTCAGTCGAAAACGACGGGCCGGATGTCCGGGCTAGGATACCAATACACCTGCCCCTCGCGCTCGACGACGTCCAGGGCCATCAGGCGCTCGCCGCGGCACGGGCCGGCGATGCAGTGGCCGTCGGCCGGCTCGTAGGTCGCGCCGTGGATCGAGCAGATGATCCAGCGCTTGTCGAGATCCAGGAACTCTCCCGGCTGCCAGTCGAGCTCGGTCGGCACGTGGGCGCAGCGGTTCATGTAGGCCACCACCCGCCCGTCGAAGCGCAAGGCAAAGGCGCGGGCCGGCTGGCCCCACAGCAGCACGTCGAACAGCACCGCCTTGCCGCGTTCGTCCAGGTCCGCACTGGCGCAAAGGGGTTGTTCAACCATGGGTGAGAAGCCATTCGTGGAGTTCGCGGGTCGAATGCACGACGGCCACGGGCGACAGGGGCTGGAACGACTCATGGTCGTGGGCACCGAAGCTCACTCCTAGGCAGGGTGTGCCGGCGTTGACCGCCATCTGCAGGTCGTGCGTGGTGTCGCCCACCATCAGCGTGCGCTCCGGCTCGACGCCCAGCTCGGTCATCAGCTCCTGCAGCATCAGCGGATGGGGCTTGGACAGGGTCTCGTCGGCGGTGCGGCTGGCGTCGAAGACGCCGCGCAGCTCGGTCGTCTGCAGCACCTCGTCCAGCCCGCGGCGGGTCTTGCCGGTGGCCACCGCCAGCAGGTGCTGGCGGGTCTTCAGTGCCTGCAGCATCTCCAGCGTGCCGGGGAACAGGGTCAGCGCATGCTGGCTGCCCAGGTAATGGCGCCGGTAGGCGGCGCCCAGCTCGCCATAGCGCTCGGCCGGCAGGCCGGGCACGGCGTACTCGAGGGCATCGCGCAGGCCGAGGCCGATGACGTAGGCGGCCCTTGCGGCGTCGGGCACGGGCGCCCCGATGTCGGCGCAGGCCTGCTGGATGCAGCGCACGATCAGGGCGGTGGAGTCGAACAGGGTGCCATCCCAGTCGAAGGCGATGAGGTCGAAGCGGCGTTGACGGGAGCTCATGAATCGAGGGGGCGCAGACAGCCCAGAAGTGTCCGGCATTCGGTGGGCAAAGACGCCTCCAGCTCGATGCGCTCCCCGCTGGCGGGGTGATCGAAGGCCAGGCGGCGGGCGTGCAGGAACATGCGGTCGAAGCGGCAATCCGGCACCGCGCGCCCCGTGGCCAGCGCCTTGTTGAGCGCGAAGACGCCGTACTTGTCGTCGCCGGCGATAGGGTGGCCCTCGGAGGCCAGGTGGACGCGGATCTGGTGCGTGCGGCCCGTCTTGATGGTGACGTCGAGCAGGGTGAAGCCGGGGGCGGGGGAGGCGAAGGCCTCGACGACCCGCACCAGCGAGATCGAACGCTGGCCCTGCTCGTGGTCTGCCGCGACGGCCCTGACGCGCCGCTCGCCCGCGGCGTCCAGGTACTTGTGCAGCGCGACGTCGACCACCTTCTTGCTGGCCGGCCAGGCGCCGCTGACCAGCGCGGCGTAGGTCTTGCCCGTCTCCCGCTGGCGGAACTGGTCCTGTAAGGCGGTGAGCGCGCTGCGGCGCTTGGCCAGCATCAGCAGGCCCGAGGTCTCCTTGTCGAGCCGGTGGACCAGCTCGAGGAACTTCGCCTCCGGCCGCGCGCGGCGCAGCTGCTCGATGACGCCGAAGCTGACGCCCGAGCCGCCATGCACGGCCACGCCGGCCGGCTTGTCGATCACCAGCAGGTGGTCGTCCTCGTAGACCAGCGGAAACTCGCGCGGCGGCGCCGCCTCGGCGGCCCGGGCCGGGTCCGGCGCGGCCTGGCGCACCGGCGGCAGGCGGACCTCGTCGCCCGGTTCGAGCCGGGTATCGGCCGCCGCCCGGCCCTTGTTCACCCGCACTTCGCCCGAGCGGATGATGCGGTAGACGTGGGTCTTGGGAACACCCTTGAGCTCGCGCAGCAGGAAGTTGTCAAGGCGCTGGCCGGCCGACCGTTCATCGACCACGACGCGCCGTACGGCCGGGCCGGCGGCGGAAGGATTTTCCACTGGCTCGGTTTTGGCCTTTATAATGGTCTGCGCCACGATTGAGCCGTAAGTGCTTGATTTTCAAGAGTTTACCCGGGCACCGAGGGTCATGCGTGGCGGCAGGCGGAGTTTGACGCCTGCTTTTTCATAGGTGATGCAACGCATTCACGCGCCGTGGAATGGCGAGCCCCAAAGCGGCTCGCCGGCCTGGGCGCCGAATGCGGCAGAGAAACATCGGACGTGCCGCCCTGCCCTCGTTTGTGCAGGGATCCACCAAAGGTTTTTGGCATGAGACGCCGGGCGCCATCCGCTGCCCGGCGGCTCGAAGCCAGCGACAACAACAAAGCGCTGCTCGCGCAATGTGCCTCCTCCTTCCCCTGGACGACTGCCCCCTGGCCCCGGCGATGAAACGCCGGAGCGGCCTCGGCGTGCGGCCGTCCGGACGCCGGCCTCGCGTGCCGACAGGGGGCCGGGCATGAGAACCGAGCCGCGTCAGCCTGCCGTCGCACGCGCCAACGCTGCCCCGCTCACGCCGCCTACGGCGGCATAGCGCACCGGCAGTCCAGGGCGATTCCTTCTCCCGGCCCAACCGTCGTTTCCCGTGCATCGGTCGAGGCATCGGCGGGTTTCGCGTTCGGCGAGCCGCCCGAGGCCTCATGGGCTCGCGCCCGGTCCGTCGCTTCGGACCGGGTGCCGATGAGGAGTGCACATGAAGCGAATGCTGATCAACGCGACGCAGCCGGAAGAGCGGCGTCTCGCGATCGTCGACGGCCAGAAACTGCTCGATTTTGAAACCGAGATCGAGGGCCGCGAACAGCGCAAGGGCAACATCTACAAGGCGGTCGTCACGCGGGTGGAGCCCTCGCTCGAGGCCTGTTTCGTCGACTACGGCGAGGATCGCCACGGCTTCCTGCCGTTCAAGGAAATCTCCCGCCAGTACTTCAAGGAAGGCGTCTCGGTCCGTGACGCCAAGATCCAGGACGTCATCTCCAACGGCCAGGAACTGCTGGTTCAGGTCGAGAAGGAAGAGCGAGGCAACAAGGGCGCGGCGCTGACCACCTTCGTTTCGCTGGCCGGCCGCTACCTCGTGCTGATGCCCAACAACCCGCGCGGCGGTGGCGTCTCGCGCCGCATCGAGGGCGAGGACCGCGAGGAGCTCAAGGAGAACCTCGACCAGCTCGAATATCCCAAGGGCATGTCGCTCATCGCCCGCACCGCCGGCATCGGCCGCTCGGCGGCCGAGCTGCAGTGGGACCTGAACTACATGCTCAAGCTGTGGGACGCCATCGACGGCGCCTCCTCGGCCGGCAAGGGCGCCTTCCTGATCTACCAGGAGTCGTCGCTGGTGATCCGCGCGATCCGCGACTACTTCACCGCCGACGTCGGCGAGATCCTGATCGACACCGACGACATCTTCGAGCAGGCGCATCAGTTCATGAACCACGTGATGCCGGAGACGGCCAATCGCGTGAAGCGCTACCGGGATGACGCGCCGCTGTTCTCGCGGTTCCAGATCGAGCACCAGATCGAGACCGCCTTCAGCCGCACGGTGAACCTGCCGTCCGGCGGCGCGATCGTGATCGACCACACCGAGGCCCTGGTCGCTGTGGACGTGAACTCCGCCCGCTCCACCCGCGGCGGCGACATCGAGGAGACGGCCACCCGCACCAACCTCGAAGCCGCCGACGAGATCGCCCGCCAGTGCCGGCTGCGCGACCTCGGCGGCCTGATCGTCGTCGACTTCATCGACATGGAGGAGTCGAAGAACCGCCGCGAGGTGGAGCAGCGCCTGCGAGACGCCCTGCGCCAGGACCGCGCCCGCGTGCAGTTCAGCTCGATCAGCAAGTTCGGCCTGCTGGAGCTCTCGCGCCAGCGCCTGCGCCCGGCCCTGTCCGAAGGCAGCCACATCACCTGCCCGCGCTGCAACGGCACCGGCCACATCCGCGACACCGAATCCTCGGCGCTGCAGATCCTGCGCATCATCCAGGAAGAGGCGATGAAGGAGAACACCGCCGCCGTGCACGTGCAGGTGCCGGTGGAGGTGACCTCGTTCCTGCTGAACGAGAAGCGCACCGAGATCACCAAGATCGAGCTCAAGCAGCGCACCACCGTGCTGCTGGTGCCCAACAAGCACCTGGACACGCCGAACTACAAGCTCGAGCGGCTGCGCCACGACGACCCGCGCCTGGAGAACCTGCAGGCCAGCTACACGATGATCGAGGAGCCGGACGAGGAGGTCTCGATCTCTCGCCGCGAAAAGGCCAAGGCCAAGCAGGAGCCGGTGATCAAGGGCGTTCTGCCCGATCAGCCGGCGCCGGTGGCCATGGCGCCGACCCCTGCCCCCGCTCCGGTGGCTCCGGCGCCTGCCCCTGAAGCACAGCCCCAGTGGGCGCGTACGCCGGCGGCCGCACCGGCCGGCGGCGGCTTCTTCGGCTGGCTCAAGCGCGTCTTCGGCGGTGCCGAGCCGGCTCCGGCGGCGGCACCCGCCGCGGCGCCGGCGGCGCCCGCGGCAGAGCCTTCGGCCCGCCCGGGCCGCGAGGGCCAGTCGCGCGAAGGCGGCCGTGACGGTCGAGGCGACCGAAAGGGCGGCCGCCGCGGTGAGCGTGGCGGAGAACGCGGTGCAGAGCGTGGCGAACGCAGTGACCGCCCGGGCCGCGATGCGGCTCGCGATTCCGGCCGCGAGGCCGGCAAGCCGGCGGGCGAGGCACGCCAGGGTGGCCGCGGTGAAGGCGGACGTGAAGGCGGACGTGAGGGCGGCCGCGAAGGCGGCCGCGGTAGCGAGGGCCGCCAGGAAGGACGTCCCGAAGGCCGCCAGGACCGCCGCGACGGGCGTGGCGGCGAAGCACGAGGCGAAGCACGAGGCGAAGGGCGCGGCGAGCGGCGTGACAACCGTCGCGGCGCGAACGCGCCGGCGACTGCCGAGTCCGAGCGCGTCGAGTCCACCCAGGCCCTGCCCGCCGCGCGAGCCGAGGAAGGCGGCCGTCGTCCGCGCCCCGAGCGCGAACAGCCGGCCTCCACCGAGGTCGAACTGGTCGAAGGCCTGACGCCCGAGACCGCTGCCGTTGTCGCTGAAGGCGAGCAAGGCGAGCGCGGCGACAGCGAAGGCCGCCGCCGTCGCCGCCGCCGCGGCCGTGGCGGCCGCGACGAGGCGCGTGAAGGCCAGCGTCCGGAAGGCGAAGGCGAAGAACTCGCGCCTGAAGCCACCGCAGAGGCCGGTGCGCCAGCCACTGTCGAAGCGGCGGCGCCTGAAGCCCTCGCCGAAACGCAGGAGGCGCGTGAGCGCAGGGAGCCGCGCGAACCGCGCCCACGCCGCGAGCGTGAGGAGCGCCGCGAGCCGGTCGAACCGGCCCCGGCTTTCGCGCAGGAGACCTTCGCCGAGGTGGTCGCCGCCCCGGCACCGGCCGTGGCCGTGCCCGCACCGGCGCCCTCGCGACCGGTCGTCGAGCCGTACGTGCTGGCGTTGGACGAGTTGCAGCACATCGCCGAAGGCGCCGGGCTGACCTGGGTGAACTCCGACGCCGAGAAGATCCGCGCCGCACGGGAGGCCATGGCTGCCGAGCCCCGGCCGGTGCATGTGCCTCGCGAGCGCGTGCCCCTGGTGCTCGTCGACGAGGGCCCGCTGGTGCTGGTCGAGACCCGCAAGGACCTGAGCCAGCTGGACCTGCCCTTCGACCGACGCAACGCCAACAACGGCTGAGCCCGCTTCGGCTCCGCACGAAAACGCCACCTCCGGGTGGCGTTTTTCTTTCCGGAAGCGGTCCTTACATCACGGCCGGCGACGCCCGGCCCGCCGGCACGCAGCGGCCCGCGTCGCAGCGGGCGCCCGGGTCGGCCATCATCGAACAGTCGGACACGCGGCCCGATTGCTGCACATCCCGCTTGCGGGCCTGGTTGTACTGATCGACCAGACCGCGCAGCACGCCCTCGGACGTGCCCGCGCTGGACCACACCAGGTAGCCCTCCGGACCGCCGCAGGCCTTGTGCCCTATCGGCAAGGTGCGGCACTGCGCATTCGACGTGCAGGAGGCGTCTCCCACCACCTCGCGGATCCGCTGGTGCAGCGTTTCCGTGTCGCGTGCAGGCGCCGATGCGCCGGAAGCGGGCGGCGGCGGCGTCTGAGCCACCGCGCAGCCCGTCAGGACCAGCGGCACCACCCGGCGGACCAGCCGCCACCATCCATCACAGATCATCGTCGCGCTCCTTTCTTCCCGCTGGGCAAACGCCGTCCCCGTCCTTCGACTTAGGGGGAAAGTGTGGCACCCCCGGGCGATGTCCCTACCCCGCTGCGGCCCTAAGCGCTAGGGTCCGGGACGGCCGAATTGGAAACGGTCTCGACTGACCCGTGGCATTCGCCAGGCCAGCCTCCTTGTGCACGCTGTGATCCCGCGGCGGCCCCATCCGGGCCGCGCCTGCGGGCCTTGTTTTCTGCCCTGATCCACGAGGTATAGACACATGGCTTCACCCTTCAAGAGAGCTCCGGTCGGATTGGCTTGCCTGCTGGCCGTGGCCGCCGGCACGGCCCATGCGGCGGGCGCCCAGGCGCGCTCCTACATCGTCCAGCTGACCGAACCGCCGGCAGCCACCTACCGCGGCGGCGTGCCCGGACTGCCGGGGACGCAGGTGGCCGAGGGCCAGCGCCTGCGCGCCAACGCGCCGCAGGTGCGTGCCTACGTGGCCCACCTGGACAGGCAGCAGCACGCCGTCCTGGCCCGGCTGAAGAGCCCGGCGCGTGTGCTTCACACCTACCACTACACCTTCAACGGCTTTGCCGCCGTGCTGAGCGAGGCGCAAGCCCGGCAGCTGGCCAGGACGCCTGGCGTGCTGTCGGTCCACCTGGACACCAAGCGCGAGCCGGTGACGAACCACACGCCGCATTTCCTCGGCATGGACCTGCCCGGAGGCATCTGGTCGTACGCCCGCAAGGGCACCAAGATCCTCGGCGACGACGTGATCATCGGCATGGTGGACACCGGCTTCCAGCCGGAGAACTCGTCCTTCTACGACCAGGTCGACGCCAACGGGCGCCCGGTCAAGAACGGCGGCACCCTGGCCTACGGGCCGCCCCCTTCCGGCTGGACCGGCGCCTGCATCGCGGCCCCGGGTTTCGACCCGGCAGAGGCCTGCAACAACAAGGTCATCGGCGCGCGCGCCTACGACGCTTCGTTCAAGGCCTCCGGCAACCCGCCGGCCTGGTACGAGTTCCCGGGCGCCCCGCGGGACGTGGTCGGCCACGGCAGCCACACCAGTTCCACGGCGGGCGGCAACTCGGGCGCCTACGCGCCGGTGCACGGGCAGGATGTCGGCCCCATCTCCGGCATGGCGCCGCGCGCGCGGCTGGCCGAGTACAAGGTCTGCTGGAGCTGGCTCGACAGGGACTCGCTGTCCTACCAGAACAACTGCTGGGAAGGCGACTCCGTGGCGGCGATCGACCAGGCCGTGGCCGATGGCGTCGACGTCATCAACTTCTCCATCAGCGGCTCGCAGAACGACCTGATGGACCCGGTCGAGATCGCCTTCCTGAACGCGACGGCCGCCGGCGTCTTCGTGGCGGCGGCCGCAGGCAACTCCGGCCCCGGCCAGGCAGTGGCCCACCCCAGCCCCTGGCTGACGACGGTCGCGGCATCCACCCATGACCGCTACCTGACCGCCGACGCCATCCTGGGCAACGGCGACAAGTACCACGGCGCCTCGCAGTCGCACGGCGTGCCGACCAGCACGCTGATCCTGTCCACCGACGCCATCCCCAAGGGCGGCATCGAGGAAAACGCGCGCCTGTGCAAGCTCAACTCGCTCAGCCCGGAAAAGGTCGTCGGCAAGATCGTCGTGTGCGACCGCGGCATCAACGCGCGGGTCGAGAAGAGCCAGGAGGTGCAGCGGGCCGGCGGCGTCGGCATGATCCTGCTGAACACGCCGGCCGACCTGCCCGGCGGCGGTGCCACGACGCTGAACGACGACGCGCACTACGTGCCCACGGTCCACCTGCCTTTGGCCAATCGGGATGCGGTGCGCGACTATGCCGACGGCTCCAAGCCCAAGGCCGAACTCGGTGTCGCCGCGCAGGAGCCCGGCGTCGTCGCCCCGGTGATGGCCGAGTTCTCGTCACGCGGGCCCAACATGGCCACCTCTTCGGTGATGAAGCCCGACATCAGCGCCCCGGGCGTGGCGATCGTGGCCGCGGTCGCCGCCGCCCAGCCGGACCAGGCCTACCACGACGGCATCCTCGACGGCTCCATCCTCCCCGACCCGGCGGCCGACTACCTCGACGGCACGTCGATGGCCACGCCGCACGTGGCGGGCATCGCGGCGCTGATGAAGCAGAAGCACCCCAACTACTGGGGCCCGGCCTCGATCAAGTCGGCGCTCATGACCAGCGCCGGCCTGATCAAGATGGCCGACGGCACGACGGACACCCGCTTCGTCGGCTACGGCGCGGGCCACCTGAACCCCAACGGCGCCATCGATTCGGGCCTGATCTACCAGATCGACCCGACCGACTACTGGCGCTACCTGTGCGGCGAAGGCTGGATGCGCAATGACTCGCAGACCTGCCAGACGGTCGGCTCGATGAAAGCGAGCGACCTGAACCTCGCGTCGTTCAGTGCCGACGTCCCGGGGCTGATCACCTTCAACCGCACGGTGCGCAACCTCGGCAACTCGACGGTGACCTACAACGCCACGATCCAGGTCGACGGCTTCACCGCCACGGTCAACCCGCCGAGCCTGACGCTGGAGAAGGGCCAGAAGGGCCGCTTCCAGGTCAACCTGACGGGCAATGGCGCGGCGCTGAACGAGTGGAAGCAGGGGGCGCTGGTCTGGAGCGACGGCACCCACCAGGTGCGCAGCCCGATCATGGCGAGGCTCGTCTACATGACCGGCCCGACCAACCTGGCGAGCGCAGCCAACGCCGACACGCTGCGGGTGACCTTCCAGTTCGGCTACTCCGGCGACGTGAGCTACCAGTCCGACGGCCTGTATGCCGCCACCCGGAACGACGCAGTGGTGACCAAGTCGCCCGTGCGCGATGGCGACGCCGCCTGCAAGGCCAACGCCGCAGGCACGGTGAAGTTCACCTTCAACGCGCCCGGCAACACGGCGGCGGTGCGCTTCGCCACCTACGACGCCGACACCAACGGCAAGGGCAACGACGACCTCGACATGTTCGTCTACGACGCGGGCGGCAACCTGGTGGGCTCGAGCGCCGGAGCCACCGCCGAGGAGCGCGTGACGCTGATGTCGCCCACCGCGGGCGACTACACCGCCTGCATCCACGGCTTCGCGCCGGCGGACGGCGTGAGCACGCAGTTCACGCTGTCGTCCTGGGTGCTGACCCCGGGCGGCGACGTGCCTCTGCACGTGCGCGGCATGCCCACCAGCGTCGTGCCCGGCCAGTCGGCCAAGGTCAAGCTGGGCTGGCACGGCGCGCAGGACGGCACGCGCTACCTGGGCGCGGTGCGCGTCGTACAGGGCTCCGATCCGAACACCGGCGCCACGCTGGGCGTGACGATGCTTTCGGTCGAGCCCGGCATGACGCAGGGCGTGCGCGTGCCCAGCGCGCGCAAGTCGGCGCTGTTCCGGCAGCGATAGACCCCGCGGCGCAAGCACCAAGGAGAGGGAGGTCCTGCAAGGGCCTCCCTTTCTTCTTGGCGGGTGCCATCGGGCACAATTCCGGTTCGGACACCTCTTCTCGTCCACCCCTCTTCCCCCGATCCCCCGTTTCTTGCGCAGGAGCGCCCCATGGCCTCGATCAACAAAGTCATTCTCATCGGCAACCTGGGGCGCGACCCCGAGGTGCGCTACACCCCGAGCGGGGCGGCGGTGTGCAACCTGCGCCTGGCCACCACCCGCAACTGGAAGAGCCGCGACACCGGCGAGCGCCAGGAAGAAACCGAATGGCACTCGGTCGTGCTGTACGACCGCCAGGCCGAAGTGGCCGGCGAATACCTCAAGAAGGGCCGCCCCGTCTACATCGAGGGCCGCCTGAAGACCCGCAAGTGGCAGGACAAGGACGGCAACGACCGCTACACCACCGAGATCGTGGCCGACAGCATGCAGTTGCTGGGCGGGCGCGAGGGCGGTGGCGGCGGCGGGGACGAGGGCTACAGCCGCGACAGCGAAGGCGGCGGCTCGCCGTCGAGCCGGCCGGCACCGGCGCCTCGCGCACCCGCTCCGCGCCAGGCGCCCAAGTCGAGCGCGGGCATCGACGAGATGGATGACGACATTCCGTTCTAAATGGAGCCCCCACGGCCCCTGCCGGGGCCTGCCCCCCAGGGGGCTCGCGCAGCGGACCGGCAGAGCCGGATCCGCGCACGCCCTTGAAGGGGAGCGGCGCGCAGCGCGCTCCTGAATACGCGTAGCGATGCCGCCCACCATCCCTGAGCACGAGGTCGAGTTCAGTGCGGTTCGGGCGCAGGGGCCGGGCGGGCAGAACGTGCACAAGGTGTCGAGCGCGGTTCATCTGCGCTTCGATATCCGCGCGTCGTCGCTGCCGCAGGAGGTCAAGGACCGGCTGCTGGCCTTGGCGGATCAGCGCATCACCAAGCAGGGCGTGGTCGTCATCAAGGCCCAGACCTCGCGCAGCCAGGAGCAGAACAAGGTGGAAGCCTTGGTGCGCCTGGAAGAACTGGTGGCCCAGGCCTCGCACACGGAGCGCGCACGCCGGCCCACGAAGCCAACCTACGGGTCCAAACAGCGTCGCCTGAAAAGCAAGACGTTGCGCGCCGGGATCAAGGCGGGACGGGCCCGCCCCTCCGAATAGGAATCGCCGAGCAGCTCAGCCGGCGTGGATCCACGAATGGACGGTTTCGGCCAGGTCGTCCAGGCCCTGGCGCTTGGGCGCCGAGAACAGCAGCAGGCCGACGTCGCTGGCCTCGGTGGCCAGGTCGGCGAGGCCCTCCTGGCCCGCGGCCAGCGCGGCCGCCTGCTCCTTCTTGGAAAGCTTGTCGGCCTTGGTCAGCAGCACCAGCAGCTTCACCTCGCCGGTCGTCACCCGCGGCGCGACGAACTCGAGCAGCTGCCGGTCCAGCGGCGTGAAGCCCAGGCGGCTGTCCACCAGCAACACCACGCCGGCCAGGTTGCGGCGCACCTCCAGGTAGTCGGCCATCACCTTCTGCCACCGCAGCTTGGCGGTACGCGCGACCGTGGCATAGCCATAGCCCGGCAAGTCGGCGAGATAGGCATCGGGCGCTTCCTTGGGCCCAAGTTCGAACAGGTTGACGTGCTGGGTGCGGCCGGGCGTCTTCGACGCAAAGGCGAGTTGCCTGCGCTGCGCGAGCGCGTTGATGGCGGTGGATTTGCCGGCGTTGCTGCGGCCGACGAAGGCGAACTCGGGCAGGTCGCCCTGGGGCAGCTGGTCGAGCTGGCTCGCGGTGGTGAGGAAGCGCGCGCCGTGGGCCCAGGCCAACGCGGCCTTGGCTTGCTCTGTCGCCTCAGCCTGGGGGCGGGTGGTCGAAGTCATGGAGCATTGTAAAATCCGGCGGTTTTGTTCGAACAACCCCAAGGCCTGACCCGATGAAGACCCCTGCCGCCTTCGCCATCACCGTCGCCCTGGCTGCCACGTTGGCGCTGCCTGCGTATGCCAACGAGCCGGCGGTCGCGCCGAAGGCGGATCTCGCGAAGGGTCAGGCGCTGTCCACGAGCGTGTGCGCCGCCTGCCACACCAGCGACGGCTCGCGCGGCTCGCCGGCCAACCCCATCCTGCAGGGCCAGCATCCCGAGTACCTCGCCAAGCAGCTGGCCGATTTCAAGGCCGGCAAGCGAGCCAACCCGATCATGCAGGGCATGGCCGCCCCGCTGTCGGACGCCGACATGACGAACGTCGCCGCCTTCTACGCGGGCAAGCAGGCCAAGCCCGGCTTCGCCAAGCACAAGGACACGGTCGCGCTCGGCGAGAAGATCTACCGCGGCGGGATCCCCGACAAGCATGTGCCCGCCTGCGCCGGCTGCCACAGCCCGACGGGCGCCGGCATCCCGGCCCAGTACCCGCGCCTGGGCGGCCAGCACGCCGACTACATCGCCGCCCAGCTGCAAGCCTTTCGCGACCACAAGCGCCTGAACAACGCGCCCATGCAGCAGATCTCGGCCCAGATGAACAACGAGGAGATCGCGGCCGTCTCCGACTACATCTCGGGCCTGAAGTAGGCTCCCCCGCCCCCTAGGGCTCTTGCAGCCGCCCGGCCAAGCCGGATCCGCGCAAGTCCCTTGGTTGGCGAAGCGTCCCGCGACGAGGCCGGTCCCCTGTGACCGGCCTTTTGCTTTTCGCAAAGGCACACACCGCCACCCCGGGATAATCCGCCCATGAATGCCCCGACCGAGCTCGTCGAGCCGCTGGACACGCCGGACGCCACGAACCCGCCGCGCCCCCCCGCGACCGGCCGCTGGCGCGAAGCGCTGGAGCTGCTGTCGTCCATGCGCTTCGCGATCACCCTGCTGGCGGTCATCTGCATCGCCTCGGTGATCGGCACGGTGGTGCAGCAGAACGAGCCCTTCAACAACTACGTCAACAAGTTCGGCCCGTTCTGGGCCGAGGTGTTCGGTCGCTTCCAGCTGTTCACCGTCTACTCGGCGCCGTGGTTCCTGCTGATCCTCGCCTTCCTGGTCCTGTCGACCAGCCTGTGCATCGCGCGCAATGCGCCCAAGATCGTCATCGACCTGCGCAGCTACAAGGAGCATGTGCGCGAGCAGTCGCTGGCGGCCTTCCACCACAAGGCCGAGGCGAACCTGCCGGTGGGCCGCGAGGCCGCGCTGGCCCAGGTGGCCGGCGTGCTGGGCCGCAGCGGCTGGCGCGCCCGCGCCCAGGTGCGCGAGAACGGCACGATGGTCGCGGCGCGTGCGGGCCGGGCCAGCAAGATCGGCTACCTCGCCGCGCACTCGGCCATCGTGCTCGTGTGCCTCGGCGGCCTGGCCGACGGCGACCTCATCGTGCGGCTGCAGATGCTGTTCACCGGCAAGTCGACCTTCGACGGCGGCTACCAGTTCATCAAGGACGTGCCGGCCGAGCACCGCCTGCCGGCCGGCAATCCCACCTTCCGCGGCAACCTGATGGTGCCCGAGGGTCAGCGCTCCGGCGTGGCGATGCTCAGCATGCCGCAGGGCATGGTGCTGCAGGAGCTGCCCTTCGACGTCGAGCTGAAGAAGTTCATCGTCGAGTACTACGAGACCGGCATGCCGCGGCTGTTCGCCAGCGACATCGTGATCCACGACCACGAGACCGGCGAGGCGATCCCGACCACGGTCAAGGTCAACGAGCCGGCCATCCACCGCGGCATCGCGATCTACCAGAGCAGCTTCGAGGACGGCGGCTCGCAGTTGCAGCTGAAGGCCCTGCCGCTGACCACCGGCGGCGGTGCCTTCGACCTCAAGCTGCGCGTGGGCGACAACACCACGCTCGCCAGCAGCGACGGGCAGAGCAAGCTCACGCTGGAGATGACCGGCCTGAAGGTCATCAACGTCGAGAACCTGGCCGACGCCAGCAGCAAGCCGGACGGGGCCACCGATGTCCGCAAGGTCGATCTCGCCAGCACGCTGGACAAGCACCTCGGCGCGGGCATCAACCCCGACAAGGCCAAGACGATGCGCAACGTCGGCCCCGCCATCACCTACCGTCTGCGCGATGCGGCCGGCCAGGCCCGCGAATTCCACAACTTCATGGTGCCGGTGGAGCTGGACGGGCAGCGCGTCTTCCTGGCCGGTGTGCGCGATAGCGGCAACGAGAACTTCCGCTACCTGCGCATGCCGGCCGACGAGAACGGCAGCCTGGACGGCTGGCTGCGCCTGAAGACGGCCCTGAACGACACCGCGTTGCGCGACAAGGCGACCCGCCGCTACGCCGACCAGTCCACGCCCGAAGGCCGGCCCGAGATGAACGAGCAGCTGCGCGTCACCGCATCGCGGGCTCTCACGCTCTTCGCCGGCCTGGAGAACGTGCCGGGCACCAAGCCGGGCGAGAAGCTCGGCGGCCTCAATGCGCTCAGCCAGTTCATCGAGGTCAGCGTGCCCGAGGCCGAGCGCTCGCGGGTGGCGGAGGTGATGCTGCGCATCCTCAACGGCGCGTTGTTCGACCTGAACCAGCTGGTGCGGGAACAAGCCGGCCTGAAACCGCTCGAACCGGGCCCGGCGACGGAATCCTTCATGACCCAGGCCGTGCTTTCGCTGTCGGACAGCTACTTCTACCCCGCCCCGGTGCTGCTGCAGCTGCAGGATTTCACCCCGGTGCAGGCCAGCGTGTTTCAGGTCGCCCGGGCGCCCGGCAAGACATTGGTGTACATCGGCGCCGTGCTGCTCATCCTGGGCGTGTTCTTGATGCTGTACGTGCGTGAACGGCGGCTGTGGATCTGGCTGGCCGATGGCGAGCCGCCCGGCACCACCCGTTTGCAGCTGGCCATGTCCACGCCGCGCCGCACCCTCGACATCGACGCCGAGTTCGAAACGCTTCGCCAGCAGTTGCTGGCGGGAGGCCAGACCCCATGAACACGACCACCACCACGCTGGACCTGGGGCGCCCCAGCCTCATCGGCCGGCGCTCGACGCTGGATTGGGCCTTCGCCGCGATGGTGATCGCCGGTGCCGCCTATGCCTTCCGCCGCTACGGCGCCGCGATGGACGGCTACGAGAAGGGCATCCTGCTGGGCGCCGTGCCGGCCCTCATCGCCCTGGGCTGGTTCTGGGGCGCGCTTCGGCTGCTCGCCGTGGGCGTGGGCGCCGCCAGCCTGCTGGCCATCAGCCTTTATGCAGGCAAGACGGACAGCTTCGGCGCCGACCTCGCGGCCGGCAGCCAGGTGTTCCTGCTGAAGTACCTGCTGTCCAGCCAGAGCGCGATCCTGTGGATGGGCACGCTGTTCTTCATGAGCACCCTGTTCTACTGGGGCGGGCTGTTCAGCTCCAGGGGGAGCAGCGATGCGGCAGGCCTGCGCATAGGCTCCGGCCTGGCCTGGGCCGCCGTCTTCATGGCGCTCACCGGCACCATGGTGCGCTGGTACGAGAGTCACCAGATCGGCCCGATGATCGGCCACATCCCGGTCAGCAACCTGTACGAAGTCTTCGTGCTGTTCAGCTGGCTGACGACCCTGTTCTACCTGTACTACGAGTCGCACTACAAGACCCGGACGCTGGGCCCCTTCGTGATGCTCGTCGTCAGCGCGGCGGTCGGCTTCCTGCTCTGGTACACGGTGGCACGCGAGGCGCAGGAGATCCAGCCTCTGGTGCCCGCGCTGCAGAGCTGGTGGATGAAGCTGCACGTGCCGGCCAACTTCATCGGCTACGGCACCTTCGCGCTGGCGGCCATGGTGGCGCTGGCCTGTCTGCTGAAGACCGAGAGCTCGCGCGCGCTGTGGATAGGCCTCGTCGCCGTGCCGGGCATCGTGCTGGTGCTGATGGGGCTGTACGCCCTGGCCGGCGCGCCGGACGAAGCGATGAAGGGCGCGCTCGCCAAGGGCGGCCGCCTGCTCGGCGGCACCGTCGCCTTCTTCGCGCTGATGATCGGCCTGCGCAGCCCGGTGAACGCCCGCACGCCGGCGCTCGAGCTGATGGACGACCTGATGTACAAGGCCATCGCCGTCGGCTTCGCCTTCTTCACCATCGCCACCGTGCTGGGCGCCTTCTGGGCCGCGGAGGCCTGGGGCGGCTACTGGAGCTGGGATCCGAAGGAGACCTGGGCCCTGATCGTGTGGCTCAACTACGCGGCCTGGCTGCACATGCGGCTGATGAAGGGCCTGCGCGGCGCGGCCTCGGCCTGGTGGGCGCTCGGCGGGCTGGTGGTCACGACCTTCGCCTTCCTCGGCGTGAACATGTTTCTCTCGGGCCTGCACTCGTACGGCACCTTGTGACGGTTCGAGGCCGCGGCGGAACCCGCCGCGGCCCGTAAGGTCTCACGGGTCTGGACCGACCCACGGTGGAAGGTGTCCGCCGGACACCACGCCGTATCGAGAGCTTGCATGCACCTGCTGAAGGACCGCGGTTTCATCCACCGCACGCCGTCGGAAATCACGCCCCCCGCCGTCTACCACTCGCGGCGTGAATGGATGCAGCGGGCGGCCGCGCTGGGCCTCGCGCCCTGGGCCGCCTCCGGCGCCTTCGCCCAGGCGGGCATCCCACGTCCAGGCAAGCTGGCGCCGCTGCCCGGTGCGAAGAGCGCCGTGGCCGGCGCGCTGGTGATGGACAAGCCCACCGCCTACGCCGATGTCACCAGCTACAACAACTTCTACGAGTTCGGCACCGACAAGGCCTCGCCTGCGCACTACGCCGGCACGCTGAAGACCCGTCCGTGGACGGTCAGCGTCGAGGGCGAGGTGAAGCGGCCCAAGGTCTACGACCTCGAGGAACTGCTCAAGCTCGCGCCCATGGAGGAACGCATCTACCGCCTGCGCTGCGTCGAGGGCTGGTCGATGGTCGTGCCGTGGGTGGGCTACTCGCTGGCCGAGCTGATCAAGCGCGTCGAGCCCACCGGCAACGCGAAGTTCGTGCAGTTCACCACCTTGGCGGACAAGGCCCAGATGCCCGGCCTGCGCGCCTCGGTGCTCGACTGGCCCTACACCGAGGGCCTGCGGCTGGACGAGGCCATGCACCCGTTGGCGCTGCTCGGCTTCGGCCTGTATGGCGAGGTGCTGCCCAACCAGAACGGCGCGCCGGTGCGGATGGTGCTGCCCTGGAAGTACGGCTTCAAGAGCGCCAAGTCGATCGTGAAGATCCGCTTCGTCGAGAAGCAGCCGGTGAGCAGCTGGGAGCGCGCCGGGCCGGACGAATACGGCTTCTATTCCAACGTCAACCCGCAGGTCGACCACCCGCGCTGGAGCCAGGCCACCGAGCGCCGCATCGGCGAGGGCGAAGGCGGCTTCTCCAGCCTGTTCACCAAGCGCCGCCCGACGCAGATGTTCAACGGCTACGAGGCCCAGGTCGGGCAGCTCTACGCCGGCATGGACCTCAAGAAGTATTTTTGAAGCCCCCGCGCTCCCTTCCGGTCGCTGCCCCCCGGGGGCGCTTTTGCAGCGGACCGGCAAAGCCGGCTCCGCGCAAACGACTTGGTTTGGCCACCTTCGCGAGCGACGGAACAACTGCATGAACACTCTCGGCTCGAAGACGATCAACCGCTGGCTGGCCCACCCCGCGGCCAAGCCGGTGCTGTGGACCCTGCTCGCGCTGCCGCTGGCCTCGCTGGTCTGGCGAGCCTTTCAGGACGCGCTGGGGGCCAACCCGGCCGAGGCGCTGATCCGCTCGCTGGGCGACTGGACGCTGCGGGGCCTGGTGCTCACGCTGGCCATCAGCCCCCTGCGCCAGTGGACGGGCTGGCAGCAGTTGCTGCGCCACCGGCGCGCCATCGGCGTAGCCACCTTCTTCTACGCCACCCTGCACTGGCTCGCCTACGCGTGGCTGGACCAGGGCCTGGTCTGGGACGACCTGGTGAAGGACGTCGCCAAGCGGCCCTTCATCCTGGTCGGCACGACCGCCTGGCTGCTGCTGCTGCCGCTGGCCGCGACCTCGTTCAACCGCGCCATCAAGGCCCTGGGCGCCAAGCGCTGGCAGGCCCTGCACCGCGCTGTCTACGCGATCGCGGTGCTGGCCATCCTGCACTTCTTCTGGATGCGCTCGGGCAAGCACCTGTACGGCGAGGTCGCCGTCTACGCGGCCATCATGGCGGTGCTGCTGGGCTGGCGGGTGCGCGAGCGCTGGATGAAGCGCACGACGACGCCGGCGCCTCGCCGATCGACCGCCGTCACGCCCGGTTGAGGTAGTCGAAGGTCCCCTTGTCCAGGACCTCCTGCGCGGCCGACTTCAGCCCCTTCATCGCCGCCCCGTACAGCGAGGTCGCCAGGCTGATGCGCCTGACGCCCGCCGCTTCGAGCTCGGCCACGCTGAACGACTTGCCCGGGATGCCCACCATGAAGTTGACGGGCTTCTTGAGCGCACTGCACACCGCCCTCACGGCCTCCAGCGTCGGCAGGCCGGGGGCGAAGAGCACATCGGCACCGGCCGCCTCGTAGGCCTGCAGCCGGCGAATGGTGTCGTCCAGGTCGGGGCGGCCATTCAGGAAGTTCTCGCAGCGGGCCGTGAGCGTGAAGGGCCGGCCGAGGGCACGCGCGGCTTGCACCGCCGCGCCGATGCGCTCGACCGCCTGGCCGAAGTCGTAGATCGGCTGGCCCTGCTCCTGCGTCGCATCCTCGATCGAGCCGCCCGCCAGGCCGGTCTCGGCGGCCAGCCGGATCGTCTCGGCCACGATTTCGGGCGTGTGGCCGAAGCCGTTCTCCAGGTCGGCCGACACCGGCAGCACGGTGGCGGCCACCAGTGCGCGGGCGTGGGCCAGGGCATCGTCGCGGCCGATCTGGTAGTCGGTGCGGCCCAGCGCCATGGCGGAGGCGGCGCTGGAGGTGGCCAGGGCCTCGAAGCCCATGTCGGCCAGGATGCGCGCGGAGCCGGCGTCCCAGGGGTTGGGGATGACGAAGGCGCGGTCACGCTGGTGCAGGGCGGCGAAGGCGGCGGCCTTGTCGGCCACGGATGGGCTCATCGGGATCTCCTTGCGTTGTGGATGTGAGGGGCGGATGCTGCCCCGGCACGGCCCTTCCCGCTGGCCGGAGACGGACATCCACCTGCTGCCACATGGGACACTCGGCCGCATGGCTTCCTCGCACGATCACGGCCACGGGCATGCCCATGGCCACCACGGCCACGCCCATGGCGACCCCCAGCAGGCCGGTCGCGCCTTCGCACTCGCGATCGGGCTGAACGCGGTCTTCGTAGGGATCGAATTCGGCTACGGCCTGGTGGCCAACTCCACCGCCCTGCTGGCCGATGCCGGCCACAACCTGTCGGACGTGCTGGGGCTGCTCCTGGCCTGGGGCGCAGCCGTGCTGTCTCGCCGGCCGCCCAACGAGCGCTTCACCTTCGGGCTGCGGGGCAGCTCGATCCTGGCGGCGCTCGCCAACGGCACGCTGCTGTTCGTGGCGTGCGGCGGGATTGGGTGGGAGGCCGTGCGGCGCTTCGGCTCACCGCCTGCCGTCGCGACCGACGTGGTGATGGCGGTGGCGGCCGTGGGCATCGTGGTCAACGGCGCCTCGGCCTGGCTCTTCGCCAGCGGCAGCCGGCATGACATGAACCTGCGCGGCGCCTTCCTGCACCTCGCGGCCGATGCGGCGGTGTCTCTCGGCGTGGTGGTCGGCGGCCTCGTGATGCGCCAGACCGGCTGGTACTGGGTCGACCCGGTGCTGAGCCTGGCCATCGTGATCGTCATCCTGGCAAGCACCTGGGGCCTGCTGCGGACGTCGCTGAATCTGGCGCTGGCCGCCGTGCCGCCGCACGTCGACAGCGCCGCCGTGCGCAACCACCTGCAATCCCTGCCCGGCGTGACCGACGTGCACGACCTGCACATCTGGGCCCTGTCGACCACCGAAAGCGCGCTCACGGTGCACCTGGTGATGCCGGGCGGAGCACCGGGCGACGCCTTCATCGACGAGGTGGCCGCCGAACTGGAGAGCCGCTTTTCGATCCACCACAGCACGCTGCAGATCGAGCGCGGCGAGACCCGCCACGCCTGCCGGCTGCACGCGACGAACCGGCCTGCCGCGGCCCATCAGGATCACGATCACGCCCACGGGCATGACGACGGGCACGACCATGACCATGACCACGCCCATGGTCATGCGCATCCTCCGCACGAACACCGCTAGGCTCTACACGTTCCAGCAACGTGCCAGTCCCAGACTGCGCTCCCACCCCCGCCTGGAGGACGCGTCGATGAAGCAGCCGCCCGACACCACCCAGCCGCCCTCCCCCGCCCGGCGAGAGGCCCTGGGCGCCTTCGGAGTGCTGTCCGCGGCACCGCTGATGGCTCTGGCCAGCTCGGGCGATGCCGAGGCCGCGTGGGCCGAGCAGTTCGACGCCTTCGACTACGCCGCCGCCCGGACCTGCGCCCTCATCCCGCAGGAGACCGCCGGCCCCTACCCGCTGCTGGACGTGCTGGGCGACCCCAGGATGCTCCGGCGCGACATCACCGAGGGCAAGCCGGGCGTGGCGCTGGCGCTGACGCTCAAGCTGGTCAACGTGAACGCCGCCTGCGCCCCGATCAGCAATGCCGCGGTCTACATCTGGGCCTGCGACAAGGACGGCGTCTACTCCGGCTACCAGCAGCCCGGCCACGACACCCGCGGCCAGACCTTCATGCGCGGCATCCAGCTGAGCAACGCCAACGGCGTGGTGCGCTTCGCGTCCGTCTACCCCGGCTGGTACCCGGGCCGCATCACGCACATGCACTTCCAGGTCTACCTCAACGCCAACACCGGCGGCTCCGCCAGCGCGACCTCGCAGCTGGCCTTCCCGCAGAAGGTGACCAAGGCGGTGTACGACTCGGCGCTGTATGCGGGGCGCGGTCAGAACACCTCGGTCAAGGACTTCGAGCACGACGGGGTCTTCAGCGACGGCGTGAGCCTGCAGCTGTGCAAGACCAAGGGCGCGGTCGACACCGGCTTCGCGGCCAAGCTGCTGGTGGGCGTAGCGGCTTGAATCGGCCCCTGCGCCGCCTTCGCCGCCCTACTTCAGGTGCGGCTCCAGCCAGCGCATCTGCGGCTTTTCGCGCCCGTCGGCGGCCGGCTCCAAGGACATGAAGTAGTCGCCCCACAGCGGTCCGCCGGCCCACCAGAGCCAGCCGGCCCAGACATCCGTGTTGGACTGAAGGTAGGCCAGCGCCCCTTCCACGGCCTGCTCGCAGACCGGGTTGTTGCCGCCACCGATTTCGCCGAGCACCGCCCGGCGGCCGTTCTGGCGCAGCCATTCGGTGAAGGCCTTCAGCCGCTCGACGCCGATGGTCGGGCTGACGCACTCCGGATTGGTGCCTGAACCGTCCTTGTCGAAGTACTGGTGGACTTCGTAGAGCATGCGGCCGGCCGGGTCCTTCACGCGGTTCATCACCTCGGCGTTGGGCGTGCCGTACCAGGACTGGTGCCAGGTCCAGGCGCCGGTCCAGCCGTTGCCGGGCACCGAGACGAGGTTGTCGGCACCGGTGGCGCGGATGGCATCCAGTGCCGCCTGGGCGGCCGCCGCCCAGGTCTCGGTGGGCAGGCCGTGCGGCTCGTTCACCAGGCCGAAGAGCACGCGGGGGTTGCCCTTGAACTCCAGGGCCAGGCGGCGCCAGAAGTCGGCGAATGCGGCGATGGGGACCTCCGCCGTGCCGACCGTCTTCTCGCCCGCTTGACCGCGATAGGCCGCGTAGTTGTGCGGGTCCAGCATCACCGACAGACCACGCGCGGTGGTGCCGTCGACGAACTCGCGCAGGCGAGCCAGCTCGGCGGCATCGAACTCGCCGTTCAGCGTGGGCTGCAGCCGCTCCCAGCGAAAGCCGACGCGCATGAGGTTCATGCCCTTGGCCTGGTAGTAGGCGGTGCTCGCGACGGTGGGGTAGACGAAGTCCTTGCCCAGCACGCTGCCCGGCAGGTCCTTCTCGCCCCACTCGGCGCTGGACAGGCTGATGCCCCGCCATTCGAGCGGCGGGTGGGGGCGATGGGCGGCGCATCCGGCCAGTAGCGCGGCAACCACCAGGGCGACGGAGCCTCGGCCAGCGTTTCGGTGAGTCATCGGGTCTCTTTCACTTTCGTCTGCCGCGCGGGTCAACGCAGCACCTTGTCTTTCAGGAAGGCCACCAGTTCATCGGCCATCTGCTCATGCACGTCGATGCGGGGATGAGCCCAGGAGAAGGCCTGGAAGGTGTAGGTCCAGACCTGGGCATCGCCTTCGCCATGCAGGCGCTCCACGGCGGCGGCCAGGGCCTGCGGGATCGCCGGCCGCTCCTTCCAGGCCGACATGCCACCGATGAGCAGCACCAGCTTCGCGTCGGGGTAGCGGCGCCGGAGCTGCCGCACGAAATCGAGGTAGCGCCGGGCGAAGTCGGTGGCGAAGGGCTCGCCGCGCGAGGCAGGCAGGCCGTGGTCGTTCTGGCCGAGGTTGACCAGCACCACGTCGGGCGCACGCGGGTCGCGCGGCGCCACCGGCGCATCGGGCCGCGGGGCGACGCGGTCCCACACCTGCGGCATGAGGTACTCGCCCCAGGTGCGGGTGATGCCGATGCCGCTGACGGCGATGCCCACGTAGTCGGCGCCCAGGCGCTGTGCCGTGAGCGCCCCGTAGGCGCGCGTGCCGTCGTGCGTGGACAAGTCCTCGTACTGGTCGTCGCCCAGGTCGCCGTTGCAGGCGCCGGCGGTGATGGAGTCGCCGTAGAACTCGAGCTTGAGCGGCCGCGCGGCGGGCGGCTGCAGCAGGCGGCCGTCGTCGCCGAGCAGCAGGCCGTGGAAGGTCGCCTCGGCCATGGACCCTTCGGTGCGCTTGACGATGCGCAGGCTGTGCTCGCCCGGAGGCAGCGGGTCGCGCAGGCGCCAGTCGGCCGTGCCGGTGCCGACGGCGGACAAGGCCAGCACCTGCGGGCGGCCGTCGATCTCGACCGTGAAGTGGTTGAGGCCGCCGCGCGAGGGGGTGAAACGCAGCGCGAGTCGGGTCCCGGTGAATCGGGCGCGCAGCTCGCTGCCGCTCCAGGCCAGCAGGCGTGCGCCGCCCGAGGCATTGCCACTGCGACCCGTGAATCGCCACAGGGGGTCGGTGGCCTTCACGAGCTGCCAGGTGGGCGACGGCAACGGCGCCTCTTCGCGCACGAAACCCGAAGGCTGCAGCGCCGGCGGGTAGAGCCCCGCCGCCATCACCGAGAACAGGCTCGCCGGCCGCCCGCTGCCGGCCCATTCGTCGCGCTTGACGCGAACGTGCAGCAGATGCGCGCCGGGCAGCAGGTCGCGGCCCACCACGGTGTAGTGCCAGCCGAGGTAGCCCACGCGCTCGGGCACCTGGCCGCGCAGCGTGACTGCGGGGCCGTTGTCGATCCAGGCCTCCAGGTTGCGGTACTGCGCGCTCTCGGCATGGAAGACGGCAATCTCGCGCCCCCAGACGAGGAAGGTCGCTTCGGCATCGTCCGCCTTGGTGGTCCAGCCCGGCGCCTGGCCGCCCCGCTGCTGCGCCCATTCCGGATGCACCTCGCCACCCCGCACGAAGCCGCGGTTCAGCGAAGGCTTGAGCTGGTCGCCGGCGAACTCGCGGACGAACTCGTGCGCCCGGCCGTACGCCGATGCCGGCAGGGCTCCGGCCGCCGGGCCGACAGACGTGCGAGCGGCTTCGGCGAAAGCCTCGATCACGGCCTCGGCGATCAGGTCATGGCCGCGCTGGTTGGGATGCACCGGCTCGTCGTACAGCCGGTCCCAGCGTTCGTGGCCCGCGTCGGCGCGGCGCTGCATCCAGCGGCCGAAGTCGATCGCGGTGATGCCGTAGCGCGCGGCAAGTCCGGCCTGCAGTTCCACCGCATCGCGTTCGCGGTTGCCCTGCTGCGAGAGCAGCAACGCGACCACCGCAGGCGGCTTGGGTGCGGAAAGCAGGCGCCGCAGCAAGGCCTCGTAGCTGCTGCCCCGCACCTGCGGATCGAGCCATTGGTCATTGACGCCGAACTCGACGATGACCAGGTCCGGCGCCGCATCCAGGACATGGGACTGCAGGCGCTGGACGGCCGCGGCGGAATCGGTGCCGCTGACGCCCGCGTTCACCAGGCGCACCGGCCCGCGCTGGCCCAACCGTGCAGCGACCTGGGCCGCCCATCCGCGCTCGCGCGGCGGGTTCGCGGCATAGCCCGTGGTGATCGAGCCGCCGAGCGTGGCCACCGTGATCGGCTGTCCGGCATCGAGACGCTGCAGTACCGCCTGCAGCCGCGTGTCGGCCGCTGCGGCACTCGTGGCGGCTCCCGCGATCGTGAGGGCGCTCGCCATGGCCTGTGTCCACCTCCAAAGTTGTTTCATGGCTTGGCTTCGTCGTCCTGCCACAGGCGGCGGTACAGCTCGCAGCGGCCCAGCAGTTCGTCGTGCCGGCCCTGGTCCACGACGCAGCCGGCGTCCATCACGACGAGGCGGTCGGCGTTCGCCACCGTCGACAAACGGTGCGCGATGACCAGCGTCGTCCGCTCGGCACGCCCGCGTTGCAACGCGGCAAGCACTGTGCGCTCGCTGCGGCCGTCCAGCGCGCTGGTGGGCTCGTCCAGCACCAGCAGGCGTGGCTCGCGCAACAGCGCACGGGCGAGCGCGAGACGCTGGCGTTCACCGCCCGAGAGGCGATGGCCGTGGTGGCCGAGCGGCGTGTCCAGGGCCTGCGGCAATTGCTCGACGAAGCCGGCGCAGCCGGTGTCGCGCAGCACCTCCCACAAGCGCTCGTCGCCGATCGCGCGCAGGCCGAAGGCGAGGTTGTCCCGCACCGTGCCGTCGCCCAGCAGCGCGTCCTGCGGCACCCAGGCCACTTGACGACGCCAGGCCTCGGGCGCCAGCGTCGGCAGCGGTACATGGTCGATCAGCACCCGGCCGTGCTGCGGCTCCAGCAGGCCGCAGGCCAGCATCGCCAGCGTGGTCTTGCCCGAGCCGCTGGGGCCGACGAGTGCCACGGTCTGGCCCGGCTCCAGCGCGAGCGTGACGGCCCGAACGCCGGCCGTCGCGGAGCCGGACTCGTGCACCAGGCTCACGCCTTCGAAGCGCACGCGCCCCTGCAGGGCAGGTGGCCGCTCGGTGCCGGTGGGCTGCACCGGGGCATCGCGCAGCAGCAGGTCGAGCGAGCGGATGGCCTCGACCCCGCGATGGATCTGCGGCACCAGGTTCGCGAGTCCGAGCACCGAGTTCGTCAACGTGGCGAAGAAGCCCGACAGCAGCACCACGTCGCCCAGCGTCAGCGCGAGCCAGCCGGTGGCATACAAGCCCGCCGCGGCGAACAGGCACAGCGCATTCATGCCCTGGAAGCCGACCCACGCCAGCGCGCCGAACCGTCCACCGGCCTGGTCCAGCGCAAAGCCGGTGCGCGCAGCCTCGCCGATGTGGTTGTCCATGCGCTCCAGCTGTTCCGGCTCCAGGCCGTGGGCGCGCGTGATCGGCAGCAGGCGCGTCATCTCGGCGGCGCTGTTGCCCAGGGTCTCCACCGCTTCGCGGTGCAGGCGCTGGGCCTGCCCGAGCCGCTGGCGTGTGAACCACACCAGCGCGGCGGCCAGCGGCACGGTGCACAGGAACAACCACAAGAACTGCGGCGCCCGCCACGCCGTGACCGCCAGCGCCACCGCGATGCCGCTGCCGCAGCCGAGCACGCCGTCGGCCAAGGCCATGGTGAGCAGGCCGACGGACTCCACGTCGCGCAGCAGCTTGGTCTGCAGGGCCGCGGGCGATTGCTTCCACCACCAGGGCAGCGACAGCACCAGCAGCCGCTGCGCCAAGGCCATGCGCAACGAGGCCTCGACACTGCGCACCGCCTGGCTGACCAGACGCACGTACAAGCGGTGGTTCGGCAGGTTCTGCGCGATGAGCAGCGCCGCGCCCAGCGCCCAGGCCGCCAGCTCCGCGGGCGACGCATGGGCCGCCAGCATGTCGACGATGAAGCCGGTGATCACCGGCAGCAGCACGGCCGGGCTGTGCTTGACGAGGTAGACGAGCGCCGCGGCCACCAGCCGCGCCCGCTGCCCCGCGAACAAGCGGGCGTAAATGCGCAGCGCGGCGAAGGTGGAGTCGGCCGGCGCGGCGAAGGCCGCGAGCGTCGCGTTCATCGGGACTGCAGCCGCTCCATCATCTCGAGGCCGGCCCGCACGTGGTGGTAGGGGCACTCCCACGGGCCGGCCTTGGGCACGGCGTCGATCACGCGGCCTTCGGCGTCCAGCGTCTTGAACCAGTCGCCGCCCACCGGGTCGACGTGGTGGCGCTCTATGTATTGCCAGGCGTTCCAGGCGGCACGGGCATGGCGCGGGTCGCCGCCGTGTTGCCACGCATCCCAGAAGCCGACCACCGCCTCGGCCTGGCACCACCAGTGGCGACGGTCGTCGGTGACGCGGCCATCGAACTGGCCTTCGCCCAGCACGCTGCCGTCCGCGGCCACGCCGCGTTCGAGCACCGCATCGGCCGCCCGAAGCGCGAGGTGGCGGGTGCGCAGCAGCAGCCTGTCATCGCCCAGCAGCTCGGCGGCCCGCACGAGCAGCCACGCGGTCTCGATGTCGTGGCCGTAGGAGACCTGCGGCGTGAGGCATTGCCAGTCACGCGAGAAGAACAGGCCGAAGCAGCGCTGGGCCGGCAGCCAAAGCACGTCGAGGAACAGCTCCAGGATCTCGCGCAGCCGCAGGGCGATACGCCGGGAGCGATGGTGGCGATGCAGCTCTGTGAGCGCCTCCAGCACGTGCAGCATCGTGTTCATCGACTTCGGCGCGCGCGGCTCCTTGTCCGACAGGCGCGTGTCGCCCAGCACCGCCCACTCGCGTGAACAGCCCTCCCAGCAGCCGCCGTCGAACGGGTCGAAGACGTGGGCGTGGAGCAGTTCGAACAGCTGCAGCGCCCGGTCCAGCGCCGGCGTGATCTCGCCGGGCTCGGCGCCCTGCGCCGCATGGCAGGCGGTGAAGGCGTAGATCGCGAAGGCCTGGGCGTAGGTCTGCTTGTGGTCGGCGACGGTGAGCCCGTTCGCATCCACCGACCAGAACACCCCGCCGTGCACTGCATCCGTCTGCGGGCCGGTGACCCACTTCCAGGCGCGTCGCATGGCCTGTTCGCGGGCGGCGTCGGGCGCGAACCGTGCCTGGGCGCTGGCGAAGGTCCAGAGCAACCGGGTCGCGAGCACCGCACTGCGCGGCACGTCACGCGCGACCCCATCGTTGCCGCGGCTGCCGAGCAGCCGACCGTCGGCGTCGAAGATCGCGCGTTGCCACCAGGGCAGGATGTTGCCGGTGAGCTCGCTGCGCAGGCGGGCGGACCAGGCCGAGGCGAAGGACGGGTCGCCGAAGAAGGAAGCATCCGCGGACAGCACGCTCGTTTGCACGGTCATCCCTTGGTGGCGCCGGCGGTCAGGCCGTCGACGAACTGGCGCTGCAGCAGCAGGAAGGCGATCACGGCCGGCAGCGAGGCCAGCAGCGAGCCGGCCATCAGCACCGCCGCGCTCTGCGGCGAGAAGGTGAGGTTGCCGGCCATCTTGCCGAGCTCCAGCGGAAGCGTCATGTACTGCGCGTCATTGACGACCAGCAGGGGCCAGAGGAAGTTGTTCCACTCGCCGATCGCCACCGGGATGCCGATGGCGGCCAGCGCGGGCCGCAGCAGCGGCAGCACCACGCTCCACCAGGTGCGCAGCGTGCCGGCGCCGTCCATGAGCGCGGCGTCGACCAGCTCGTCGGGGATCGACAGGATGATCTGGCGGAAATAGAAGACGACGAAGGCCTTGGCCAGGCCCGGCACCAGCAGCGCCGCGTAGCTGTTGATCCACCCGAGCTGCGCCACCGTGACGAAGTTCGGCACGATCGTCACCTCCCACGGCACCATCATGCTGAGCAGCAGCAGGTTGAACAGCGCGCGGCTGCCGGGGAAGGGCCGCTTGGTCAGCACGAAGGCGACGAACGAGGCCGCCAGCAGGCTCACCGCAGTGACGAACAGCGTGACGAGCAGGCTGTTGGCATAGAAGCGGGCGAAGCCCCAGCCGTCGACGTTGACCTGGAAGACGCCGGGCTGCCGCTCGGGGTCGGCCGTGCTGCCGGCCCAGTCGGGGTTGTGGAAGTTCTTCAGCGTGGGCTGCTGGACCCAGAAGGTCGGCGGCTTGCGGATCAGCTCGGGCGGGGTCTTGAAGGCACCCGTGAGCATCCAGTAGTACGGCAGCAGCATGCTGGCGACCAACAGCCACAAGGGCAGGCGGGCGAGGCGCAGCCAGCGACTGCCGATCTCGTTCGGCAGTGAGCTCATTTACGCACCTCCGACCCGCCGCCAATCCGCATGTTGAGCCAGGTCAGCCCGAACAGGATGGTGGTCAGCACCCACGCCGCCGCCGAGGCGAGGCCCAGGTCCAGCTGGCGGAAGCCGTAGTCGAAGAGGTAGGTCACCAGCATCAGCGCCGAGTCCAGCGGGCCGCCGATGTTGTCCACCGTGCCGAACATCAGGTAGGGCTCGTAGAAGACCTGGAACGACGCGATCATCCCGGTGACCAGCACGTACAGCAGCGTCGGCCGCAGCATGGGCAAGGTCACGTGCCACAGGCGCTGCCAGTGCGTGGCGCCGTCGAGCGTGGCAGCCTCGTACAAGTGGCGCGGGATGGCGCGCATGCCGGCCACGAACAGCACCATGTTGTAGCCCACCACCGACCACACGCCGATCATCACCAGGATCACCATGCTCCACACCGGATCGCCGAGGAAGCGCGCCGGCTCCAGGCCGAACCAGGCCCGCACGCTGTTGAAAAGGCCGTAGGACTCGGAGTTGGCCATCCACTTCCAGGCCGAGATCGCGCCCACGCCGCCGGCCACCGAGGGCAGCAGGAAGGCCAGGCGCACGCACTGGTGCAGGCGCGACTGGCTGCCGAAGGACAGCGCCAGCACCAGGCCCAGCACCACCGCGATCACCGACACCGAGACCATGTAGGTGAAGGTGTTGCGAAGGGCCTGCCAGAAGCGCTCGTCGCCGAAGAGATCGGCGTAGTTGCGCGTGCCCACCCACACCGGCGCGGCGGTGGCGTGGTACTCGGTGAAGCTCAGCCACGCCGAGCGCAGCACCGGCCAGGCGACGAAGAGGGCGAACAGCGCGAAGAAGGGGGCGACGAGCAGCAGGTCGGCCCCGTGGCGGGCCCAGGTGCGGCGCAGCGAGGCGAGCGTCATCGGGGAAGGGAGCGCGTAAGAGGTCGGTTGAGCAGGGCGGCCGCGCGGGTCAACTCGGCCTGGGGGTCGGCACCGGCCAGCACCACCCGCTGCACCGCGCGGGTCAGCGCGTAGTCCAGCCGCATCCACCCGGGGCAGTTGGGCGGGCCTTCGGCGTCCTGCAGCTGCGCCAGCATGGCCTGCTTGCGGTCGGCTGGCATGGGCAGCGTGGCGATCTGGTCCTGCCGGCCCGCGGGCAGCCACATCAGCCCCAGGCCCGGCGCCGCCTCGACCATCTGCCTCGCCACCTCGGGCCGGTAGACGGTGCGCATGAAATCCAGCGCCAGCTCGATGTGCGGCGAGAAGGTGGTGACGCCGAGCGCCGTGCCACCGAGCAGCGCGGTGCGTCGACCCGACTCGCCGGCGGGCAGGGGCGCAGCGGCCCACTTGCCGGCCAGCGACTGGTGCAGCACGTCGAGCTGCGTCAGCTGCCAGGTGCCGGACTGGATCAGCGGGTAGGTGCCGTTTTCCAGGCCGCCGTCGGCATCCGGCCAGGAATCGGTCGGGGCCTGCAGGCGGCCGTAGAGGGAGGCGTAGAACTGCAGCGCGCGCACGGCCTGGGGGCTGTCGACCAGCGAGCGGCTGCATGTCGCGTCGTAGATCGCGCCCCCGGCCTGGAGGAGATAAGGGTAGTAGCCCACCCAGCTGGTGTTGCCCCACTGCTGGGCGAAGCCTCGCGTGCCCCTGGCGCGCAGCGACTCGATGGCGGACACGAACTCGCCCCAGGTGGCGGGTGCCTTCGGCAGCAGGTCCGTCCGGTAGAACTGCAGCTGCACGTGCATGTCGAACGGTGCCGCGTAGAGGGTGCCGTCGGGCCGGCGCACCGCCCGCATCGCGCCGGGGTTGGCGTACTGCTGAAGCAGGCGCACGAGATCCGGCGCGCGCTGGCCGAGATCCACCAGGGCGCCCTTGGTGCCCAGGTCGATGGCGTAGGTGGTGCTGCCGGTGATGAGGTCCGGCCCGCGGCGGCTGGCGAGCGCGGCCGAGTACTTGGTCATCGCGTCGGCCCAGGGCACGTCGCGCACCTCGACCTCGACGCCCGGATGCTCGGCCTTGAACACCTGCACGGCCGACTGGATCAGGCGTGGCGTCTTGTCGTCGCCCACCATCCAGAGGACCAGCCGCCGCGCCTCGGCGGCGTGCGCGGCGGGCACCGCTGAAGCGATCAGCAAGGCGAGCGCAAGGCGGACAAGGGCGGTTCCCAACGCAGAGGACAGCATCTCAGTTGTTTAGTAAACGACAAGATTATCGGCAGCCCATGAAAGTGCACAAGTCCCCTGGCCGGGGAGATTGGCTAGCGTTATCCCTGAGTGACGGTCGTTAAACAGCAAAACAAACTACGCAACAACGAAACTGTTTAGCTCTCCGGTGTTCCGGAGCGGAGCCTGAACGTGGCCGACCTGGCACTGCAGAACATCGAGAAGACCTACGGCGCCGGCAGCGTGCGGGTGCTTCATGGCATAGACCTGTCGGTGCGCGACGGCGAATTCATGGTCTTCGTCGGACCTTCCGGCTGCGGCAAGTCCACCACGCTTCGCCTCATTGCCGGCCTGGAGGACATCAGCGGCGGCAGGCTCAGCATTGGCGGCCGTGTCGTCAACGACGTTCCCGCGGCGCAGCGCGGCGTGGCGATGGTCTTCCAGAGCTATGCGCTGTACCCGCACATGACGGTGCGCGAGAACCTCGGCTTCGCCCTCAAGCTGGCGCGCATGCCCCGCGGACGCATCGAAGAGGCGGTGACGCGTGTCTCGCGCATCCTGCAGCTCGATGCCCTGCTCGACCGCAAGCCGGGCGCTCTGTCCGGCGGGCAGCGCCAGCGCGTGGCCATAGGGCGGGCCATCGTGCGGCAGCCCGAGGTGTTCCTCTTCGACGAGCCGCTGTCCAACCTCGATGCCGCGCTGCGAGTGCAGATGCGCACGGAGCTGGCACGCCTGCATCGCGAGCTGGGCACGACCATGGTCTACGTCACCCACGACCAGGTCGAGGCGATGACGCTGGGCCAGCGCATCGCCGTCTTCAACCACGGCCGCATAGAGCAGTGCGGCGAGCCGCTGGCGCTGTACGAACGACCGGCCAACCGCTTCGTCGCCGGCTTCATCGGCAACCCGGCCATGAACTTCGTGCGGGCACGAGCCACCGGCCCCGGGACGGTCGAGCTGGCCGACACCCCTCTCGAGGTGCCGCACACCGGTGGCGACATGCCCGCCGAGCTGATGGTCGGCATCCGCCCCGAGCACATCACGCTGGCGCCCGTGGGCCACGGCATTGCCGCCCGTGTCGACCTGGTCGAGCACCTGGGCAACGAGCAGATCGTGCACCTGCTGCTGCCTGGCGAGGAGCGCCTGGTCGCACGCATCACCGCCGACGGGCCACAGCCGCGCCCGGGCGAAGCCGTGGGCCTGTGCTGGCCCGCGGATCGCATGCACCTGTTCCGTGCCGACGAGGCGGGAACGCGCCTGAACTGACTTCCACCCCATCCATCCATGACCCAAGACACCCTGACGGATCTCCACCACGGCTGGCAGCTGGCCGAAGCGCCCAGCGGCGCCGACCACGCCACGCTGAGTGCCCTGCCCGAGGCGGCGTGGACGGCAGCTGCCGTGCCGGGCAGCGCCCACGGCGCCCTGCTGGCCGCAGGCCGCATCCCCGACCCCTTCTTCGGCACCAACGAAACCGAGGTGCGCTGGGTCGGCGAGCGCGCCTGGGCCTGGCGGCTGCACTTCGACGTGGACCAGCTGGCGCCGCACGAAGACCTCGTCTTCGAAGGGCTGGACACCTATTGCAGCGTGTGGCTCAACGGCCTGCCGCTGTTCAGCTCGGACAACATGTTCGTGCCGCAGCGCGTGGACGTTCGCAAGCGCCTGCGCCGCGGCCGCAACGAGCTGATGCTGCGCTTCGACCCGCCGCTGGCGCGCGCCCGCGAGCAGGAGGCGGCGCTGGGCCGGCGCCAGCTGTGGAACGGCGACAGCGCGCGGCTGTATGCGCGCAAGGCGCAGTACCACTTCGGCTGGGATTGGGGCCCCGAGCTGCTGACCTGCGGCCCGTGGAAAGCGGTTCGTCGTCATTCGTGGCAGGTGCGCATCGACGATGTGCCATGCCGCCCGCGGGTCGACGTGGCAGCACGAACCGCCACCGTGCGAGTGCGGACGGCCCTCGCCGGCGACACGGCCGGTTTGCGCGTCGAGCTGGAGCTGCTGGATCCGCAAGGCCGCAGCGTGGCCCGCGCCACACACGCCGCCGAGGCCGACGGTGCGACGCTGTCGGTAGCCGATGCTCAGCTGTGGTGGCCGCGCGGCATGGGCGAACAGCCGCTGTACACACTCGTGACCCGCGTCACCGGCGCGGCCGGCACGCTCGCCGAGGATCGCCGTCGCATCGGCCTGCGCACGCTGCGCCTGGTGCAGGAGCCGGTTCAGGGCGAGGGCGGCAAGAGCTTCTTCTTCGAGGTCAACGGCCAGCCCTTCTTCGCCGGCGGCGCGAACTGGATCCCCGACGACAGCCTGCTCGAGCGCATCACCCCCGAGCGCTACCGCGAGCGCGTCGCGCAGGCGGCCGAGGCCAACATGACGATGCTGCGGGTGTGGGGCGGCGGCATCTACGAGGACGATGCCTTCTACGAGGCCTGCGACGAACTCGGCCTGCTGGTCTGGCAGGACTTCATGTTCGCCTGTGGCATGTACCCCGCCCACGACGCCTTCCGCGCCAGCGTGCGCGACGAGGCGCGCGCCGCCATCAAGCGCCTGCGCCATCACGCCAGCCTCGCCCTCTGGTGCGGCAACAACGAGGACTATGCGGTCGCGGAATCCATAGGCGCCTACGGCCCGCACGCGCAACTCGACCGATTCGATGCGCGGGCGATCTACGAGAAGCTGCTGCCCGAGGTCTGCGCCGAGCTCGACCCGGACCGCACCTACTGGCCCGGCAGCCCCTACTCGCCCAACCCCACCGGCATCACCGGCTCGTCAGACGCCAGCGTGGGCGACCGCCACAGCTGGGAGGTCTGGCACCAGCAGATGCTGCCCTACCAGCGCTATGGCGAGGTGCAGGCGCGCTTCGTCAGCGAGTTCGGCATGCAGTCGCACGCCTCGCTCGGCGTGCTCGAATCGGTGCTGCCGGCCGACGAGCGCTTCCCCGAGAGCCGCACGGCCATGTGGCACAACAAGGCCGGCGGCAGCCAGCCGGATGGCCACCGCCGCCTCGCCGTCTACCTGGCCGACAACCTGCGCGTGGGCCCCACCCTGGCCGAGCAGGTGTATGCCACGCAGTTCGTGCAGGCCGAGGCGATGCGCTTCGCCTACCAGGACTTCCGGCGGCGTTGGCAGCGCCCGGGCGCGCGCGCCGTCGGCGGTGCGCTGGTGTGGCAGCTCAACGACTGCTGGCCTGTCACCAGCTGGGCGCTGATCGACTCTTCGGGCACGGTGAAGCCGGCCTGGCACACCATCCGGCGAGCGCTGGCCACGGTGGCCGTCGCTGCGCGCCTGGAGGCCGCCGGCGTGCGACTCGCCGTGATGAACAGCGCCGCCGAACCGCGCGCCATCAAGCTGCAGCTGCGGGTGTTCTCGTTGAGCGGACGCAGCATCCTCGACACCAGCATCGACTGCATCGCGCCGGCCTCGGTCACCTTCGAAACCCTGCACGCCCTGCCCGCGCTGGCCGAGCCGGTGATGGCGGAACTGCGTGCCATCGACGCGGACGGCGGCGCCGAGATCGCCCGCGACTGCGCCTGGGCCGAACCGTTCAAGTTCCACCGCCACGGCGGCGCGCGGATCGACGTCCAGGCGACGGACGCGGGCCTGCGAGTGGTGGCCGATCTCCCGGTCAAGGGCCTGTGGCTGCACGCCGACGGCGCGCGCTTCCTCGACAACTTCATCGACCTCGTGCCCGGCGAGCCGCGGCTGGTGGCGATCGAGGGCGGGCCCCTGGCGGCCGTTCACGTCGTGGCCCTGGACCACGCCGGCCGTGTCGTCGACCTGGCCCGCTGACAGGAGGGCGACAGGACCAGCCACAGATCCATCCCGAGCGAACCCAGAGCACAAGGCGCCGCAACGACGGCGCTCATTCCCCCCGAGAGAGAGGAGACAAAGATGAAGGTTCTACGCAGGACGACCCTGTCCCTGGCGGCGGCCCAGGTCGCCATGATGTGGGCGGGCCATGCCCTGGCCCAGGCGACCGACACGGGCAAGCCGGCCGACAAGGTCGAGACCGTCGTCGTCACCGGCCAGCGGGCGGCGCTGCAATCGGCGCAGAAGATCAAGCAGGAGGCGGAGGAGATCGTCGACTCCATCGTCGCCGAGGACATCGGCAAGCTGCCGGACCGCTCGGTCACCGAGGTGCTGCAGCGCGTGGTCGGCGTCACCATGGACCGCACGGCAGCGCGCAACGACCCCGTGCACTACTCGGTCGAGGGCTCGGGCGTGATCATCCGGGGCCTGACCTACGTCAGCGCCCAGCTCAACGGGCGCGAGACCTTCAGCGCCAACAACGGCCGCGGCCTGGGCTTCGAGGATGTGCCGCCTGAGCTGATGTCGCGCGTGGACGTCTACAAGAACCCCTCGGCCGAGCAGACCGAGGGGGCGATCGCCGGCCTGGTGGACCTGCGCACCGCCCTGCCCTTCGACTACCCGGGCTTCAAGGGCGCGGTCTCGCTGTCGGGCACCTACGCCGACCTGCAGGGCAAGTTCAAGCCCGAGGTGTCCGCCCTGATCGCGAACAGCTGGGACACCGAGTTCGGCAAGTTCGGCGTGCTGCTCGACGTGGCCCACTCCGAGGGCACCTCGCGCACCGACACCATCACCGTCGATCCCTACTACCCGACGACGACCACGGCCAACGGCGTGACGACGCCAACCGGCAACTGGTTCCCGCGCGACCTGAGCTGGCGGCGCCAGGAGTACGACCGCACCCGCGACGGCGCCTACGCGGCCCTGCAGTGGAAGAAGGGCGACATGGAGTCGTCCCTCACCTACTTCCAGTCGCGCTACAAGTTCGACATGCGAGAGTGGGCGGTCAAGGCCGAGGTCGACCCCTACTCGATCCTCATCGAGGACGCCACCTACGACGACGCCGGCCGGCTCGTCAAGGGCACGCTCAAGAGCAACGCCGACGGCATCGAGGTCGAGAACAACACCCGCTACTCGTCGCGCACCTCGCAGTCCGAAGACTGGGCGTGGAACTTCCGCTGGAAGCCGGCACCCGATTGGACCTTGACCTCGGACGTCCAGTACGTGACCTCCCGGACCCACGCGCTGGACTCGAATGTCGCCACCGGCGTGCTGATGCCCAAGCAGACGATCGACCTCACCGGTTCCATCCCCAAGGCCAGCTTCGACGCGTCCGACACCGAGTTCCTGAACAACCGGGACAACTACTACTGGGCCACGACGATGGAGCACCTGGACAAGGGTGAAGCCACGCAGAAGGCCTGGCGCGGCGACGTGCGCTACCAGTTCCAGGACAACCCCTACCTGACGGACATCCGCTTCGGCGTGCGCATCGCCGATCGCGACGCGCTGACGCAGAACTCCAACCCCAGCTACAACTGGGCCGCGGTGACCAAGGCCTGGGAGCGCGGCTGGTACGCGAGGGACCTGGCCTGGGTGAAGAACTACTCCGAGGCCACGCAGTACAACCCCTTCTCCAACTTCATGGGTGGCCAGGGCTCGGTGGCGGGGATGTACTTCCCCGACGCCTCGGTGGTCAACGGCTTCCCGGCCAGCTACGTCAGCCTGCACGACCACGTGAAGCCCCTGTGCACCGGCTGGGCCTGGGGCGGTGACGATCACTGCGGCTGGATGGGCTCGAACGCCAATCCGTACACCTGGGCGCCGGCGACGCTGGGCGGACCGATAGGCACCAACGACCAGCACGAGCGGACGACCAGCGGCTACACCCAGCTGCGCTTCGCCTTCGACGAGTTGCCGATGCCAGTGGAAGGCAACGTAGGCGTGCGCGTGGTGCACACCAAGAGCCAGGCCAACGGCTACACCACCCTGACGGCGGCGACGCCTCCCTCCGGGGCCGGCGGCGTCACGGTGCCGGTGTTCACGAGCTTCGCGGCCGCCGAATCGTTCGACAACGCCTACACCGATGTGCTGCCGAGCCTGAACCTGAAGCTGAAGGCGACGAACAGCCTGCAGTTCCGCCTTGCCGCCGCCAAGGCCATCTCGCGGCCCGAGCTCAGCAAGATGCAGGGCTACCTCGACTTGAAGGAGAACGTCGAGATCGACAACACCGACCCGAACAACCCGGTGGTGAAGTCGGTCAGCTTCACCGGCACGGCCGGCGGCAACCCGATGCTCAAGCCGACGCGCTCCACCCAGGAGGACCTCACGGCCGAGTGGTACTTCGCCAAGACGGGCTCGCTCACCTTCGCGGTCTTCAACAAGGACCTGAAGGACATCATCGTCGACCAGACCTACACCCGAACGGTCAGCGCCGACGATGGAACGCCCTACGACTTCGTCATCACCGCACCCGTCAACGGTGCCAAGGGCTACGCCCGCGGCATCGAGGTCGCCTACCAGCACTATTACGACAACCTGCCGGACTGGCTGCAGGGCCTGGGCGTGCAGATGAACTACACCTACGTCGACAGCAAGATGAAGCGGTACAACGCGGTGTACTCGCCGTACTGCTCGGCCGGAGCCGGGGCGGACAACCTGAACCTGTTCATCAACGGCTGCGACACCGACGGCCGCTCGTTCGGAGACACTCCGCTGCCCAACCTGTCGCGCAACTCCTTCAATATCGCGGTGTTGTACGACAAGGGGCCGATCTCGGCGCGCATGGCCTATTCATGGCGCGAGAAGTACCTGCAGGGCGTGGCGCTGAACTCTGACAACACCGGCCCCAACCAGCAGAACGGCCTGGACACCAACCCCGCCAGCAGCGGCTACGGCACCCACACGCTGCCGCTCGGCCTGCCGCTGTGGGGTGACAGCTATGGCCAGCTGGACGCCGGCGTGCAGTACCGCTTCGACGACCACCTGACCTTCGCGCTCGAAGGCCGCAACCTGACGAACGCGATGTACAAGCAGCTGATGCAACAGCACATCGGCACGTTCGGCCACAACTACTTCACCTCGGGCCGCAGCTACACCGTGTCGATGCGCTACTCGTTCTGAGCTCACGCCATCGGGCCGGGCCACGCGCCCGGCCCGAACGAGATTCCCGGATCTCATGTCGAACCTGACGTCGACTTCCCAGTGCGCCCGACCCTCGTCCGGCGCACTGCCTTTTCACGCTGATCAGCCCGCTGCGGCCCGCTGACGCAGGAAGGCAGCGTAGGCCAGCGCGCTGCGCTTGGGCGTGCGCCGCTGGGTCCCGAAATCCACGTGCACGATGCCGAAGCGGCGCTCGTAGCCGAAGGCCCACTCGAAGTTGTCCATCAACGACCAGATGAAGTAGCCGCGCACGTCCACGCCGTTGGCCATGGCGCGCGAACAGGCCGCGAAGTGGCGCTTGAGGTAGGACTGCCGCTGCGCGTCTTCGACCTGTCCGCCCAGCACCTGGTCCGCGCTCGACATCCCGTTCTCGGTGATGTGGATGGGCGGCAGGTCGGGGTAGCGCTGCTTGAAGGCTTCGAGGATGTCCTGCAGCCCTTGCGGGTGCACCTCCCAGTCCATCGTCGTGCGCTCGACCCCGGGGCGGTGGACCCACTCGAAGCTGTCCTCGCCGGTGGCGCGGACGACGGCGCGGCTGTAGTAGTTCAGGCCGAGGTAGTCGATGGGGCGCGCGATGGTTTCCATGTCGCCGGGCAGCACCAGCGGCTCGCTGCCTTTCCACAACTTCCACAGGGCTGCGGGGTACTCGCCCTTGAGCAGCGGGTCGAGCACCCAGCGATTCTGGTAGGCGTCGTACAGGTCGGCCGCGTGGCGGTCCTCCTCGGTCTCGGTGTCCGGATAGCCCGGCCCCACGTTGGCCACGATGCCCACCTGCGCGGCGGGATCGTTGGCCCGCAGCGCGGGCAGCGCCAGGCCGTGGCCCAGCAACAGGTGGTGCATGGCCTGCGTGCCCCAGCGCGTCACGTTGTGGCCGGGCGCATGGTGGCCGTTGCCGTAGCCCAGGTAGGCGGCGCACCAGGGCTCGTTGTGCGTGGCCCAGGCGGCCACGCGGCCGCGGAGCTCTCGGCTCATCAGGTCCGCATAGTCGGCAAAGCGGTAGGCCGTCTCGCGGTTCAGCCAGCCGCCGCGATCCTCCATCCACTGCGGCAGGTCCCAGTGGTAGAGGGTGACGAAGGCGCGCATCCCGCGTTCGGCCAGGCCGTCGAGCAGGCGCTTGTAGAAGTCGATGCCACGCGAATTCGGCCGGCCCTGCTCGTCCATCACGCGGGGCCAGGCGATGGAGAAGCGGTAGGCATCCACGCCCAGGGACTCCAGCAGGTCCAGGTCCTGCGGCCAGCGGTGGTAGTGGTCGCAGGCCACCTCGCCGTTCTCGCCCCGCGCCACCTTGCCCGGCGTGGCGCAGAAGCTGTCCCAGATCGATGGCAAGCGGCCGTCCTCGTGTGCAGCGCCTTCGATCTGGTACGACGAGGTGCCGACTCCGAAGACGAAGTCACGCCGGCGCATCGGCGAGCCGGCCGGGGGCGACACGAGTTCGGCGAGGGCGGCGAGGGCGTGCGGATCGACGGGCAGTGTGAGCGGCATGGTGGCGCGACCAAAATGTTTACTAAACTAAGCGGATTGTCGGGAGCGCCCGACGCAGCGTCAAGCAATCGCCCCAGGGCACGGTGCCAGAATGGCCCGCGCTCCGAACAGCGCCCACGACAACACAGGCATGGCCGATAAACAAAAGAGGAACGTCACGGTCCGCGAGCTCGCCAAGGCGGCCGGGGTGTCCATAGGCACTGTCTCTCGCGCGCTGCGCGGGCAGCCGGGCCTTTCGGAGCAGACGAGGGCCGACGTGCTGCGCGTCGCCCAGGAGCTGGGTTACGACACCGGCAAGCTGCACACCGGCAAGCCCAAGCGCATCCTGTTCCTCTACAACCGCGTGATCGGAGCACTGGCGACCAACCAGTTCTATTCGATCGTGCTGCATGGCGCCGAGACGGCCTGCCGCGAGGCGGGCGTGCAGTTGAGCCTGATGTCCGTCGCGCCGGGCGACGATGTCGCCTCCAAGGTGCGCCGCTTCGAATCCGATGCCTTGCTGAGCGCAGGCTACTTCGACAGCGACACGCTGGCCGCGATCCGGCAGTGCGAGCTGCCCCTGGTGCTGGTGGACCACTTCTTCGCCGGCGCCCACTGCATCAACGACGACAACCTGCACGGCGCCTGGCTCGCCACCAGGCACCTGCTCGAAGGCGGCGCCAAAAGGCCGGCGGCCATCTTCGGCCCGATGATCCACCACTCGGTCGCGCTGCGGGCCAAGGGCTTCCGCCGCGCGCTGTTCGAGGCCAAGCGCCTGTCCGACCCGGACTACGAGGTGACGCTGGACCCCGCGCTTTCGTACACGGACGCCGGCCGCGATGCGATGCGCCGCCTGCTGGCCCTGAAGCCGCGGCCGGATGTCGTCTTCGCCTACAACGACGAAACCGCCCTCAACGCCATCGCGGTCTGCCTCGAAGCCGGCTTGCGCGTGCCCGAGGACATCCGCTTCATCGGCTACGACGACATCGTGGCAGCCTCCCACAACAAGCCTTCACTGTCGACGATCCGCGTGGACAAGGAGATGCTGGGCCAGGTGGCCACCAAGGCCCTGATCGACGGCGACACCGCGCCTTGCGACACGCTGCTGCCGGTGGAGCTGGTGGTGCGGGACAGCTCGCGATCGGGGCGCACCCGCTGAGCGGAGCGTTCATCCCGGACCACTTTCAGCGGTAGTCGTGCTCGTGCTGGTCTCTGGCGGCGAGCAATACGACGTGAAGGTCGCGAATGGCGAAGAGCACGACGCAGCCTCCATGACCGAAGGGGACGATCAACTCCCGAAAATCCCTGTGCTCCTCGGATCGGCGACACGTATGCGGCGCAAAGGCGAGGATCCCCAGCGCGCGCTCTATCGCGTCTCGGAACCGGAAGATGCAGGTCTCGTCCGGTGTGTCGCTGGCCAGCTCACGCTGGATGATGTGTTCCTCGAGGCGTTCGATGTCGTCCTGGAAGGTGACCGTGGGGACAACGCGATAGCGGTCGCTCACCCGGCGGCCCGTTTGTTGCTCCTGGCCGCCACCGCCGCGCGGATGCGCCCCTGTGCCGCCTCGGCGCGCTGCTGCATTCCGGCCAAAAAGTCATCTGCAGTCATCACGCCCACACCCTTGTCAGCAGCGCGCAATGCCTTCTTGGCCCGGGCGATCGCCGCACCTTGTTCAGCTCGGAACTCGACCTCACGGCAGACGGCGCTTTCGATGAACTGCGTGAGCGATTCGCCTTTGCGCAGGACGGCCTCGGCGCTGGACTTGGTTTCGGGCGTGACCCGGATGGGGGGCAGGTTGGCGGTGCGGCTCATGGAGCCAATGTATAGCAAATGAGATACAGATCCAAACAGCAGCTCGCGACTCACGCCCCGTTCTTCAGGACATCCTTGCCGATGATGAGTTGCTGGACCTCGGTCGCGCCTTCGTAGATGCGAAGCGAACGGATCTCGCGGTACAGGCGCTCCACTGTCTCGCCGCTCCTCACGCCTTGCCCGCCCCAGAGCTGCACCGCGGCGTCGATCACCTGCTGCGCGCCTTCGGTGGCGAACATCTTGGCCATCGCGGCCTCGCGGGTCACGTTCTGGCCCTGGTCGCGCTGCCAGGCGGCGCGGTAGACCAGCAGGGCCGCGGCGTCGAGCGTGGTGGCCATTTCGGCCAGCTTGGCCTGCGTGAGCTGCAAGTCGCCGAGCACGCCACCGAACATCGGCCTCGTACGGGCGCGTGCAAGACCCTCCTCCATCGCGCGGCGGCCGAAGCCGAGCGCGGCCGCGGCCACGCTGGTGCGGAAGACGTCGAGCGTGCGCATCGCGACCTTGAAGCCCTCGCCCGCTGCGCCCAGGCGATGGGACAGCGGCACGCGGCAGTTCGTGAAGCGCAGGCGCGCCAGCGGATGCGGCGCAATCACGTCGATGCGCTCGGCGACCTCGAAGCCGGGCGTGCCGGCTTCGACCACGAAGGCCGAGATGCCGCGTGCGCCGGGCGCCTCGCCGGTACGGGCGAAGACGACGTAGACGTCGGCGATGCCACCGTTGGAGATCCAGGTCTTCTCGCCGTCGAGGATGGCCATGTCGCCTTCGACTCGGGCCGCGCACTGCATCGCCGCCACGTCGGAACCGGCCTCGGGCTCGGACAGCGCAAAGGCCGCCAGTGCGTCGCCAGAAGCGACCTTCGGCAACCAACGCGCCTTCTGCTGAGCGGTGCCCGCCAGCGAGATCGCCCCCGAGCCCAGGCCCTGCATCGCGAAGGCGAAGTCGGCCAGGCCGCTGTGGCGGGCCAGCGTCTCGCGCGCCAGGCAGATGGTGCGGGTGTCTATCGTTTCGCCGGCGCCGCCGAACTCACGGCCCGCGACGGCGTGCTTCAGCCAGCCGGCGTCGCCGAGTTGCTTGACGAGCTGGCGGCAAGTCGCGTCGAGGTCGTGGTCGCCGTGCACGTCGCGCACGGTGGCTTGTGCCCATTCATCCAGCGCCAGACCAAACTCGCGGTGCCGCGGCTCGAAGAAGGGCCAAACAGTACGGTCCATTTCATCTGCCTCAGTTACCTTCGAAGGCGGGTTTCTGCTTCGCGACGAAGGCGCGGTACGCCCGACCGAAATCCTCGGTCAGCATGCACAGGGCCTGCGCTTGCGCCTCGGCCTCGATCGCCTGCTCGATGGTCATGCTCCACTCCTGGTGCAGCATGGTCTTGGTGATGCCGTTGGCGAAGGTCGGCCCGGCTGCCAGTTGCGCCGCCAGCGAGTGGGCCTCGGCCTGCAGCGATTCAGGCGCGACGAGGCGGTTGAAGAAGCCCCAGCGCTCGGCCTCTTCACCGCCGAGGGCGCGGCCGGTGTAGAGCAGCTCGGACGCGCGGCCCTGGCCGATGAGGCGCGGCAGGATCGCGCAGGCGCCCATGTCGCAGCCGGCGAGGCCCACGCGGTTGAAGAGGAATGCCGTCTTCGACCGCGCCGTGCCGAGGCGAAGATCCGAAGCCATCGCCAGGATGGCGCCGGCGCCGGCGCACACGCCGTCGATGGCCGCCACGATGGGCTGCGGGCAGGCGCGCATGGTCTTGACCAACTCGCCGGTCATGCGCGTGAACATCAACAGCTCGGGCGCCTTCAGGCGGATCAGCGGACCGATGATCTCGTGCACGTCGCCGCCGGAGCAGAAGTTGTCGCCCGCTCCCTGCAGCACGACCACATGCACGTCCGTGGCGAAGCGGAGGCTAGCGAACAGGTCGCGCAACTCGGCATACGAATCGAAGGTCAGCGGGTTCTTGCGCTCGGGGCGGTTGAGCGTGATCGTGGCCACGCCCTCGCTGGCCTGCCACTGGAAGTGGCGCGCCTGGTAGCCGGCCAGCTCGCATCGGTTGCCGGCGGCGAGCGACGGGTCGACACGGTCGGTGTCATCGGTCATGCGGCCCCCTTGGCCCTGCGGGCCGTCCCCCCGAGGGGGCATTCGCCCTTGAGGCGGCTCTTCGTGCTCATGCGTTGTTCTCCTGAGACTGTGACAGGTGCACCCGCAGGCGCCCCAGCAGTTCATGCAGTTCGTGCTTCTGCGCCGGGACCAGGCCGCCCAGCAGCTCGATCACCCAGCCCTCGTGGATCTGGGCCACCTTCTCGAAGGCCTTGCGGCCCGCCGGCGTCAGCGCGACCTTGAAGGACCGGCGGTCGCCGGCATCGGTCTCGCGCAGCACCAGGCCCTCGGCCTCGAGGTCATCGGTCAGCGCGGTCACGTTGCCGCCGGTGACCATGAGGTAGCGCGACAGCGCGCTCATCCGCAGGCCCTCGGGCTGCCGGTAGAGCTGCGCGAGGTAGTCGAAGCGCGCCAGCGTCATGCCGAACTGGGTGCGCAGGCGGCGGCGGATCTCGTTCTCGATCTGCGTGGTGCAGGCGAGCAGGCGCAGCCAGACCTTGAGCGCCTGGTGATCGGCATCCCCTACGCGCGCCTCCATGCCGATCTGGTCGTCGTCGAGCAGCGGGATCACCGCGGCGATGGCTTTCTTCACGTGGTCTCCCCTCCGCAGACGGCGATGGCCTGGCCGTTGACCGAGGCCGCACCGGCCGAGCACAGCCAGCGCACGGCCGAGGCCACTTCCTCCGGCTGCACCAGCCGGCCCTGGGGGTTGGACTGGGTGAAGCCGGCGCGCGCCTCGGCCTCGCTGCGGCCGGTCTTGGACATCACGTTGGCGATGCCTTCGCGCACGATGTCGGTCTCGGTGTAGCCGGGGCAGACGGCGTTGGCGGTGGCGCCGCTCTTGGCCAGCTCCAAGGCAAGCGAGCGCGTCAGGCCCAGCACGCCATGCTTGGCGGCGACATAGGCCGAGACGTAGGCGTAGCCCTTGAGGGCCGCGGTGCTGGCGATGTTGACGATGCGGCCGTGCGCGCCGGCGGCGACGATGTCGGGCAGTGCGGCGTGGCAGCAGCGGAAGGGGCCGCTGAGGTTCACGTCCAGCATGCGTTGCCAGAGCTCGGGCGTGGTCTTGCCGAAGGGGGCTGTCTGCACGGCGCCCGCGTTGTTGACCAGAGCCATCACGGGGCCCTGGGCGAGGCGTGCGGCGACGAAGGCGGCGCCCACCGAGTCGGCATCCGTCTGGTCCATCGCGACCGCGAAGGCATCCAGCTCGGCAGCCAGGGCGGTCGGGGCCTCGCGCCCGGTCAGCGTGAGCCTCCAGCCGTCCTCGGCCAGGGCGCGGGCGACGGCGGCGCCTATGCCACGGCTGGCACCGGTGATGAAGGCGTGGCGGATCATTGGCTTCGCTCGGCGCTGGGCCGCCCGGAAACGACCGATCCCGCTGGGGGGGACCGGTCCGAAGAACCGCTGGTGGCCACCTGCGTCAAGCTCGCGCGTTCGCGCTGGATCAGGGTTTCCATCTGCGACTTGCCGGACCGGTACTGCACGGGCCAGTCGATGGCCGTGTAACCGATCTTGGCCGCCTCCTGCAGCGTCCATGCCGGATTGGCGAGGTGGGGCCGCGCGACGGCGCACAGGTCGGCGCGGCCCGCCGCGATGATGGAGTTGACGTGATCGGCCTCGCTGATCGCGCCCACCGCGATGGTGGCGATGCCCGCCTCGTTGCGCACGCGGTCGGCGAAGGGCGTCTGGTACATCCGGCCGTAGACGGGCTTCTGCTCGGGACTGACCTGGCCGGAGGAGCAATCGATGAGGTCCGCGCCCGCCGCCTTGAAGGCCCTGGCGATCTCGACCGCGTCGTCCGGCGTGATGCCGCCTTCGACCCAGTCATGGGCGGAGATGCGAACCGACATCGGCTTGTGCTGCGGCCACGCCGCGCGGACCGCCGCGAAGACCTCGAGCGGGTAGCGCAGGCGCCTTTCCAGCGTGCCGCCGTACTCGTCCTCGCGATGGTTCGTCAGCGGCGAGATGAAGGCCGACAGCAGGTAGCCGTGCGCGCAGTGCAGCTCCAGCCAGTCGAAGCCGGCCTCTTCGGCCCGTTTCGCGGCAGCGACGAACTCCTCGCGGATCTCGTCCATCTCGACCGGAGTCAGCGCGTATGGCACGGCCGTCACGCCCGGTTCGTAAGGCTGCGCCGAGGCCGACACGACGGGCCAGTTGCCCTGGGCCAGCGGCCGGTCCGCGCCCTCGCCCACCCACGGCTCGTTGGTCGAACCCTTGGGGCCCGAGTGGCCGAGCTGCATGCCGATCTTCGCGTCCGAATGGCCGTGCACGAAGTCGACGATGCGCTTCCACGCGTCGCGCTGCTCGTCGTTCCACAAGCCCGGGCAGCCCGGCGTGATGCGCGCCTCGGGGCTCACGCAGGTCATCTCGGCGAACACGAGGCCGGCGCCGCCGAGCGCCCGCGCGCCGAGGTGCACCAGATGGAAGTCGCCCGGGATGCCTTCGACGGCCGAGTACTGCGCCATCGGCGAGACGACGACGCGGTTCTTCAGCGTCAGGCCGCGCACCGTGTACGGTGTGAACATGGGCGGAACGGCGTGGCGATCGGGCGGCTCGGCCAAGCCGGCACGTGCGGCTATCCAGCGCTCGTAGCCCTCGAGCCACTGCTTGTCACGCAGGCGCAGGTTCTCGTGGCTGATGCGCTGGCTGCGCGTGAGCATGGAGTACATGAACTGCTCGGGCTCGAGCTGGTCGCAATAGCGCTCGCCGCAGTTCTCGAACCACTCCATCGCGTTCCAGGCGGCGTTCTGCAGCTTCAGCACGTCGACCCGGCGCTCGGCCTGGTAGTTGCGCAGCACGTCGGCGATCTCTTCGGCGCCGACCTCGGTGTGGTTGCCGTGGTCGCGGAACTGCCTGGTCAGCTCGATCGCATCCTCCAGCGCGAGCTTGGTGCCCGAGCCGATGGCGAAGTGCGCGGTGTGCACCGCATCGCCCATCAGCACCACGTGGCTGCGGCCGTTGAACATCGACCACTGCTGGCAGGTGATGCGCTGGAAGTTCAGCCACGCCGAGCCGCGCAGGTGGCGGGCGTTGGTCATCAGCTTCTCGCCCTGCAGGTTGGCGGCGAAGAGCTTCTCGCAGAAGGCCACCGAATCGTCGGCCGAGGCCTTGTCCAGGCCGTGCGCGAGCCACACGTGCTCAGGACACTCGACGATGAAGGTCGAGGTGGTCTCGTCGAACTTGTAGATGTGCGCCTGGAACCAGCCGTGTTCGGTCTTCTCGAACAGGAAGGTGAAGGCGTCGTACAGGCGCTTGGTGCCGAGCCAGATGAAGCGATTGGGCCGCGTGACGATGTCGGGCTTGAAGACGGCCGCGTGCTGGGTACGCACCCTGGAGTTGATGCCGTCGCTGGCGATGACCAGGTCGGCCTCCGGGTAGTCGGCGTCGGACTCGGCCTCGGTCTCGAAGACCAGCTTCACGCCCAGCTGCTCGCAGCGCGCCTGCAGGATGTTGAGCAGCTTCTTGCGGCCGATGCCGACGAAGCCGTGGCCGCCCGAGCGGATCACCCTGCCCTTGATGTGCAGCTCGATGTCGTCCCAGTGGTTGAACGCCTGCTCGATCTGGTCGGCAGTGGCGCGATCCCACTGGCGCATGTGCTCCATCGTCTGGTCGGAGAACACGACGCCCCAGCCGAAGGTGTCGTAGGGGCGGTTGCGCTCGACGACGGTGATGTCGTGGGCCGGGTTCTGCTGCTTCATCAGAAGCGCGAAGTACAGGCCGGCCGGGCCGCCGCCGATGCAGACGATCTTCATGGATTCACCTCTGAAATTACTTTAATTGTGAAACATTCAAGTGTCAACCAGTTTGACCGGGGCAGGAGTACAGTGCTTGCTCCCTCCTCGCGGAGGGACGTCGCGCCGCGACTGGAGGGTCAAGAAAAATGAGCCTGAGCGAACAGGATCGCTTCAACCGTGAGTGGTTCGGCCATCCCTGGGCCATCGACGGGCTGGCGCGCCAGCAAGGCTTCACCGACGAGGGCGAACGCGCCGCCTACTGGCGCCTGGCCGACGACATGCGCGGCCGCTCGATCCTCGACATCGGCGTCGGCCCGGGCCGCACGGTCACCCTCTTGCGCTCGCTCAGCGACGACTACGTCGGCATCGACTACCTGCAGGAAATGGTGCAGGCCGCGCGCGAGCGCCATCCCTTCGCCGACCTGCGGCTGGGCGACGCACGCGACCTGCAGGACTTTCCGCCGGGCCGCTTCGACCTCGTCGTCTTCAGCTACAGCGGCATCGACCTGGTCAGCCGCGAAGACCGCGCGCGGGTGCTGGCCGAGGCCTGGCGCGTGCTGGAGCCGGGGGGCACGTTCTGGTTCTCGACCCTGAACCTGGAGGGCCCGGCCTACCGCTACCGGCCTTGGCGACCCTTCGCTCCGCGCCGGCCCAGCCGAGCGCTGGGCTGGCTGCGCTACGGCGTGCAGCGGGCGCAGTCCTTCGCGCCCGTCCCCCGACGCTGGCGCGACTACCGGCGCGTGGTGCCGCTGGCGCAGCAAGGCGATGGCTGGGCCCTGGCGCCCTTCTTCGGCGGCGAATGGCGGGTGCTGACGCACTACGTCACGCTGCCCCGGCAACTGGCCGACCTGGACGAGGCGGGCTTCGCGCCCGGGCCCGAAGTCTTCGAGGACGCCCGGGGCCGGCGAGTAACGTCCGGTGAAGACCTGCACCAGGTGCTGGCGTTCAACATCCTCGCCCGCAAGCCCGGCTGAGGTTCTTGCGAACCCCACAGGAACGGCGTTTGCCGGTGTTCCGGTCGTGACCCGCCGCGCTGCGTCGCAGGGCCGGGTGCGTGTCCGGAGGGCACATGAACAACAACGCCTTTTCGCGGAGCCGGCGCTGGCTGGCCACCGTGGCCGGCCTGGTGCTGGCCTTGTTTGCGCTGCAGGCGCAGGCCGATCCACCGGGCCGGGCCGCGCGGCTGGCCTACCTCAGCGGCAATGTCAGCTTCGCCCCGGCGGGCGAGGATGATTGGGACCAGGCCGCGATCAACCGGCCCATGACCACCGGTGACCGCCTCTGGGTCGAGAACGGCTCGAGGGCCGAGCTCCAGCTGGGTGGCACCACGGTGCGCGCCGGCGATGCGACCGCCGTGTCGCTGCTCAACCTGGACGACGACATCGTCCAGCTCCAGCTCACCGAGGGCCGCCTGCAGGTGCGCGTGCGCCGGGTCGAGCAAGGCCAGACCGTGGAGGTCGACACCCCGCACCTGGCCTTCCTCCTGCGCGAACCCGGCGCCTACCGGATCGACGTGGATCCCGACGGCCGCGCCACCACCATCGCGATGCGCGAAGGCCAAGGCGAGGTGAGCGGCGAGGGCGTCGCCTACTGGGTGCAACCCGGGCAGGTGCAGCGCTTCATCGGCGACGCGCAGCCGGACGAAACTTTCTCGAACGCGGCGCCGCCCGACGACTTCGACGCCTGGGCGGGCACGCGCGAGCAGCGTGTCGTGCAGTCCGTCTCGGCCCGCTACGTGTCGCCCGACGTCATCGGCTACGAGGACCTCGACGACGACGGCAGCTGGTCGGTGGACGTGAGTTACGGCAACGTCTGGTACCCCCGCAGCGTGGCGGCGGACTGGGCGCCCTATCGCCATGGCCACTGGACATGGGTCGACCCCTGGGGCTGGACCTGGGTGGACGACGCCCGCTGGGGCTTCGCGGTCTCGCACTATGGCCGCTGGGCGCACATCCGCGGGCGCTGGGGCTGGATCCCGGGCCCGGTGCGAGAGCGCGCCTACTACGCGCCGGCCCTCGTCGCCTTCGTCGGCGGCCCGAACTTCTCGCTCAGCATCTCCACCGGCGGCGTGGGCGCCGGCGTGGCGTGGTTCCCGCTGGGCCCGCGCGAGGTCTACCGGCCCGCCTACCAGGTGAGCCCGCGCTACTTCGAGCGGGTCAACATCAGCAACACGGTGGTCAACAAGACGGTGATCAACAACGTCTACATCAACAAGGTCACCAACATTACCTACGTGAACCGGCGCGTGCCCGGCGCGGTGGTGGCGGTGCCGCGCAACGCCTTCGTCGAATCGCAGTCGGTCTCCAAGGTGGTCGTCAAGGTGCCGAAGACGGTGATCGAGGGCCGCGAGGTCATGGCCGTGGCCCCCGTCGCGCCGACCGAGCGGAGCATCCACGGCGGCCTGGCGAAGGCCAGCGGCAAGCCGCCGGCACAGGCGTTCACGAGGACCGTCGTGGCGCGCACGCCGCCACCGCCGCCGAAGCCTGCCTTCGCCGTCGTGAAGGCCCGGCTCGACGCGCAACCCGGCAAGCCGCTGAACGACGACCAGCGCAAGGAGGTGCGGGCCGCGCGCGGCGCCGCCACGACGACTGCCGCCGGCGCGGAGCCGGCCGCCGGCAGCACCCAAGCACCGCAGGTGAAGGTCGTGACCGCCGACAAGGCGCCGGCGCCCAAGCCGCTCGCCCGGGCGGCGTCGGGCCCGAGGACCGGTCAGGCAGCGAACGAGTCGCGGCCCGGCGCGACCGCCCGTGACAACGACGGTGCAGCCTCCGAACCGCGCCGGCGCGCCTCGGAGCCCGGACAGGGACGTCGCACGCAGGAAGAGCGCGAACCGGGTGCCGCCGCTGCGGCGGGCGAAGGCGCGCAAGGCGCGTCCGCCCCGCGTGGCCGCGGCACGAAGCCGGGACGCCGCGGCGCATCGGACGCCGCTGGCGAGACCCCGGCTGCCGCCAGCGCACCGGGCACACGGCCGCCGCGCGCGGATCGCCGCCCGGCCCCCGCCGAAGGCGCGGCCTCTGCCGCAGAACCGCGGGCGCCGAAGGCCCCTGGCGCGGCCCGAGAAAGGCCGGAGGGCGCGTCCGCGCCGGCCACCCGCCCACCGCGCGCGGAGCGCCGACCGCCTGCCACGGAAGGCGGCGCCAGTGCGGAAGAAACCCGCCCGAACCGGCCCCCCGCTGCAGAGCGCCGAGCGCAACGCGACACCGGCACGCCGCAGGAGTCGGCTCCGCCGCGCGACAGCACTGCGCAGGAATCCCGCCCGCCGCGCCCTGCCGCGGCCGAACGGCCCCGTCGCGAGCCGGCGCCCGCAGCCACGCCAGGCGCAACGCCGACCGCGCCGCCCGCCACGGCCGAGGAGCGCCAGGCCGCCCGCGCCGCGAGGAAGGCCGAGCGGGAACAGCGAGCCGAGCAGGCCGGCGAACGCGCCAGCGACGGCAAGCGCCAGCGCAACGAGTGACGTGACGGCCGTGGCCCCTGCGGGCCGCGGCCCTCAGCCGCTGACCCGCTTGGTGTGGTTGAACAGGCCCTCGGGGTCGAAGCGGGCCTTGAGGGCCGCCAGCCGATGCAGGGTCGCCGGGCCGTAGGCGGCCGCGATGCGTTCGGCACCATCGTCCTCGGTCAGGAAGTTGACGTAGGTGCCTCCGGTCGAGCAGCCTCGCGTGGCCTCGAAGGCCGCGCGGGCCCAGGCGATGTTGGCCGCGTCGTCCTCCGGCTTCTCCCAGGATCCGGCGATGTTCAGCACATAGGCCGCGTCGCGGTTGCCCACCGGCGAGTGGCCGGCCGGCAGCTCGTTGAGCGCGCCGCCGATCTGGAACATCAGGATGGCCGAGTGCGGCGAGACGAGCTTGCCCAGGTGCTCCACCGCCAGGTCGGACAACTCGGCGCTGACGCGCGGCAGGTAGTGCGACTTCCAGTAGTAGCGGCGGCCCTTGGGCTGCGTCGCGTCGAGCAGGCTCTGCATCTGCGTGTAGGGCCGGCGGGTGACGATGTCGGCGACCGGCTTGCCGACGCCGCGCAAGGTGTTCACCAGCCGCTCGCCCTCGGCGAGGTCGCCCGAATGGCAGATGAAGATGGCCGCGATGAACTGGCCGTGCACCTCCTTCGGCAGCCAGGGCGCCGGGGGTGCCCTGCGCAGCACCGCCACGCTGGTCAGCTCGCGCGGCGCGGCGGCGCTGAACTCGCGGTAGGCGTCGAGCACCTGCCGCGCATCCTCGCCTCGCCAGGCCAGGGCGCCACCGTAGATCTCCGGCCCGCAGGGGAAGAGCCGGTAGTCGAACGAGGTCACGATGCCGAAGTTGCCGCTGCCCCCGCGCAGGGCCCAGAAGAGCTCGGCGTTCTCGTCGGCCGAGGCACGGACGATGTGGCCCTCGGCGGTGACGACCTCCAGGCCCAGCAGCGTGTCGCAGGTCCACCCGTGCTTGCGGGTGAGATAGCCGAAGCCGCCGCCCACGGTGAGCCCGGCAATGCCGGTGGCCGAGACGAAGCCCATCACCGCCGCCAGTCCGTGCGCCTGGGTCTCGCGGTCGAGGTCGGCCAGCGTGCAGCCGGCCTGCGCGCGGGCGCTGCGGCCGCGCGGGTCGACGAAGACGCCGCGCATCAGCGACAGGTCGATCATCAGTCCGCCCTCGCACACCGCGAGGCCGGCGATGTTGTGCCCGCCACTGCGAACCGACATCAGCAGGCCGTGCGCGCGGGCCAGGCGCACGGCCTGAACCACGTCGACCGTGCCGGTGCAGCGCACGATGAGGCCGGGCCGGCGGTCGATCATCGCGTTCCAGACCTTGCGGGTCTCTTCGTAAGCTGGGTCGTCCGGCGCGAGCACGGCGCCCTTGAAGCCGGCCTTGAAGGCTTGCAGGTCTTCGGCGGACAGCGCCGCGGTGTTGCCATCCAGGCGCTTGAGTTCAATCGTCATCAGTCACTCCAATCGGTATGTCGATGGTCGCAGCATGCGCGTGACGCCACCCCCGGGCCAGTCCAGAATCTGAAGCGTTGGTCCCTCAGCCTAGGGACTGCCCTGGGGGTGGCGCTATGGACGAAAGCTATGGCCAGTACTGCGCCGTCGCGCGCAGCGCCGAGGTCCTGTGCGAGCGGTGGACGCCGCTCGTGGTGCGCGAGCTGCTGTGCGGCAGCCGGCGCTTCAACGACCTGCACCGCGGCGTGCCGCGCATGTCCACCAGCCTGCTGACGCAGCGGCTGCGCCACCTCGAGGACTGCGGCATCGTGAAACGCGTGGCCGCCGGCAAGGTCTGGGAATACCAGCTCACCGAGGCCGGCGAAGCGCTGAGGCCGGTGGTGATGGGCCTGGGGCACTGGGGCGCGCGCTGGGTGCGCGGCCAGCTTCGCGACGAAGAGCTGGACGCCGGCTTGCTGATGTGGGACATGCGGCGCTTCGTCCATCTCGACCAGCTGCCTCGCTACCCGGTGGTGGTGCACTTCCGCTTCCGTGATACGCGGCCGGCGGACCAGTTGTGGTGGCTGGTGCTCGAAGCAGGCCGGGCCGACCTGTGCCTGCAGGACCCGGGCCGCGAGCTGACCCTGGTGGTCGACAGCACGCTGCGTGCGTTGACCGAGGTGTGGGTCGGCGACAGCACCCCGGCGCAGGCGCTGCGGTCCGGCGATCTCAAGGTCGACGGCCCGCCGCGCGAGGCCGAGCGCCTGTGGAGCTGGCTGGGCACCAGCCTGTTCGCGCCCACGCGGGCCGAGGCCGGAAGCGTCGCGTGAGTCGGCGCCGAGGGTGCCTGCCTTACAGGGCTGGCGGCTCGGAGCGTGGGGGGTGGTGGCGGTAAGCCGCGAGAGGCGGCGACCGACCACTGGCGCGGGCCATGAAACGCCCGACGCCACCCACCCCAGGAGATTCGAATGACCCCGATCCGCCGCCGCCCCATCCTCGCCGCCCTCGCGCTCGCCGTGTCCGCCGCCGCCCTGCCCTCGCTGGCCCACGCCGGCCTGCGCTCGGGCATGGTCTTCACCAGCAGCAACGATGCCGCCGGCAACGAGCTGCTGGTCTATGCCCGCAGCCCCGAGGGCGGGCTGATGATGACGGCCCACGTCCCCACCGCCGGGCTCGGCAGCGGCGCCGGCCTGGGCTCGCAGGGTGCGGTGACGCTGAGCCGGGACGGCCGCCATGTCTTCGTCGTCAACGCGCAGAGCAACACCGTCTCGACCTTCGCGCTCGATGGCGACGAGCCGCGACTCGTCTCGACCGTCGACTCCGGCGGCCTGCATCCCATCAGCGTCTCGGAACACGGCGGCCTGGTCTATGTGCTGAACGACGGCGGCGAAGACAACGTCGCGGGCTTTCGCAACCGGCACGGCATGCTGAGCCCGGTGGCGGGCAGCGTGCGCGGCCTTTCGGCGGCCGGAGGCGTCGGCCCGGCACAGGTGGGCTTCACCACCGATGGCGATGCGATCGTCGTGACCGAGAAGGCCACGGCCAAGCTCACCAGCTACCGGGTGAACCTCGACGGCAGCCTGCGCGCCACGCCGGTCATCACCGCCTCGCCCGGCCTGACGCCCTTCGGCTTCGCCTTCAACAGCCGGAACCGGCTGGTGGTGAGCGAGGCCCAAGGCGGCGGGGTCGGCGCCAGCACCGTGTCGTCCTACCGCTTCGACAACCATGCGCCCGAGATGCCGGTGGTCGTCAGCGCCGCGGTGCCTGACACGCAGAGCGCCGCCTGCTGGGTCGCCATCACGCCGAACGGCCGCTGGGCCTACGTGACCAACGCGGGCAGCAGCAGCGTGAGCCGCTACCGCATCGCGCCCGACGGCGGCATCACGCTGGCCGAAGCGGCGGCAGGCATGACGGGCGAAGGCTCCTCGCCGGCCGACGTCGCCACCTCGGCCGACGGGCGCAACCTGTACGTGCGCAACGGCCGTACCTACACGCTGTCGAGCTTCGCGATCAAGGCCGACGGCAGCCTGGCGGAACGGCCGGTGACGACGGGGCTGCCCACGACGGCGGTAGGCATCGCCGCGAATTGACGCGTGTAGTCAGAGCACCTTGCGCTCGACGAAGGGGCGCGCCTGCAGGACCACGATGCGGCCCTGCGGGTCGATGGCCCATTCGATGTCCTGCGGCGCGCCGCCCAGGAGTTGGGCGAGCTGCCGGCCCACGCGGGCCAGGCTTCGCACCTGCGCCTCGCTGAGCACCTCGCGCGCAACCGCGGCTTCGAGCGGCCTTTCGCTCACGCCGCCGGCCGCGTCGAGCTTGAGCTCGGCGCTCTCCTGCGAGCGCGAGAGCCGCCGCACCGCGCCGCTGCGTGACTCGAACATGGACTGCTCGGCCACGCGCCGACCTTCGACCACCTTGATGCCGATCCCGCGCTTGGCCGACACGTAGACCACGCCCTGGTGGGTGGCGTCGAACGGGTCGCGCGTCACCATCACGCCGGCCGACACCGAATCCACCGCCCGTTGCACGAACACCGCCATCGCGACCTGGGCGTCGGCGATGCCGGCCTGGCGGCGGGCTTCCACCGCCTCGGCATTGAAGACCGACGCCCACACCGTCTTCACCGCTCGCGCCAGGTCGGCCTCGCGGGTGACGTTGGGCACCGTGGTGTACAGGCCGGCGCCGCTGAAGTTCGGCAGGTCTTCGGAGTTGGACGAGCTGCGCACGAACACGCCGGCCGCGCCCAGTTGCGCACTCCAGGCGGAACGCCACGGCGCGCTCAAGGCATCGTCCAGCGGCAGCTCGACCAGGTCGCGCCGCAGCGCCTCCAGGGCCTGGCGCCGCACGGCCCGGCTGCGCTCGAAGCCTTCGGTGGCAAAGGCGGCCGCAATGCGGCGCGCCACGTCCTCGCGCTGCATGAACTCGCGGTGGGCGGCAAACGGGATGCAGAAGCCATCGGGCACCGGTGCCACGCCCCCCAGCCGGCCGGCACGCCGCGCGGCCTCGACCTGGCCCAGCCGTGCGGCCTTGCCGCCGCAGGCATCGGCACGCGTCGCGTTCAGCTGACCCAGCGGCAGCAGCGCGCGCTGGGTGAGGTTGGGCGGCCGGACCGCGGCCACCGCGGCGTTCGGCTTCCTGGCCCGGGCCAGCGCCGAGGCGATTTCGGCGGGCGCCGCCGGCGTGATCCCGTGCCCTTCATCGGCCACCTTCAAGGTCACCCACTGGCCGTCCAGCGGCTGGAGCGTTTCGAAGGCGCCCTTGAGGTAGGCATTCGGCACGTCCCAGCCCTTGACCAGCAGGTTGACATGCGACAGCACGGTCGAGGGCTGCGCGACGATCACGCCGGCCACCGGCGCCAGCGTCAGCGGCACCTCGCGCAGCACGACGATGTCCGTCGGCGCGATGTCCTCGCCCAGGTTCTCCGCCTCGATGTCGTCCACCAGCCGCAGGCGGCCGGTCGCCACGCCGGGGTTCAGCGCCATGAAGGCACGCTCGCCGAGGATCTGCGCTTCGGTCACCGCCTCGATGCCGGCCTGCTTCGCCGCGGCCTCCTGCTGCGCCGCGTTGGCCTTGAACCCGACCGGCGCGAAGAAGCGCTCGCCGACCTGCTTCAGGCTCAGCGCCAGCAGCTCGGGCGTCAGCAGGTCGCCTTCCCAGAACTCGATGAGCCAGCGGCCCAGCTCGGTGCGGTAGCCGAGCGTGCCGAGCACGAAGCGCCGGTCGGGCCGGCGGTAGAAGCCGGCGAGGGTCTTGTGGTCCAGCCCGGCGACCAGGAACCGGGCCCGCAGGAAGTCCTCGTGCAGGGGGTAGCGCCGTGTGTTGAGGAAGTACACCCGACCGGGCGACGAACGGTCGACCACGAACAGCACGTGCGGGACCGCCTGGAGCGTGCCGGGGGCGTGGATGCGCGCGAGGCTGTCGAACGCGGCCCGGTCGGGCACGCGCTCGAGATCGGCGGGCCCGCCTTGCGGCGCCGGTGCCATGGCCTGCCCGCGCCGCTGGGCGATGTAGGCGGACGGCTTCCCGGCCAGCTGGGCGTGAGCGCCGGCCGAGACGACCAGGGCGAGCAGGAGGGCGGCAGCCCAGGTGATTCGCGCGTGTCGCAAGCGGGTCCCTCATGTCGTTGTGCAGGAATGCGCATGTTGGCATCGGGCCTGGGTGCGACGGCGCTCCAAATGCACGTTTGGTGGACTTGGCACGTGCGCCTGGGGCGGGACAATCGCCCACCGGACGGCCTTCGACGAAAGGCCGGTCCATGAGGGAGGGATGTGATGGAAAAGAGAATGCGTGCGCTGGCCGTCGGGCTGGTTCGCCGTGGGTGGCGCAGCGTGCTGCTCGCGGCCGGGCTGGCCACGCTGGCCCAGGGCGCGGCCGCCGAAGCCCCGATGCACGCCGTCGGGCCCGCGCCGGCCTGGGTCGCGCCCGTGTGGCCCGAGGTAACGGCGAAGGCGCCGGCGGGGCAGGTCTCCGAGGGCGTGCAGTACCTGCTGCTCGACGAGCAGTTGCGGGTCGACGCGCAGGACAAGACGCGCTTCCGGCACCTCGCGTCCAGGGCGCTGAACGAGCGCGGGCTGGAATCGGTGGCCAACATCGAGATCCGCTTCGACCCGTCGTACCAGAAGCTCACGTTGCACTCGATCAACCTGCGGCGTGGGGCCCAGGTCATCGCCAAGCTGCCCACGGCGCAAGTCAAGGTGCTGCAGCGCGAGGCCGGTCTCGAATCCCTCATCTTCGACGGCTCGCGCACCGCCCACGTCTTCCTGGACGACGTGCGCGTGGGCGACGTGGTCGAGTACGCCTACAGCGTGCGCGGCAGCAACCCGGTGTTCGGCAACCGTCAGTTCGGCGGCTTCGAGCTGCAGTACAGCGTTCCGGTGGCGCGCATCCACGCCAGGCTCTGGTGGCCCACGTCGCGGCCGGTCCACTGGAAGCGCCAGAACGAGGCGCCCGAGCCGCGGGCCACGGCCTCGGGTGAGCACACGCTGTACACCTGGGACGAGCATGACGTGCCGGCGCGACCCAGCGAATCCGATGCGCCGCCCGGCTACGACCCGTACCCATCGGTCCAGTGGAGCGAGTTCGGCGACTGGCGCGCCGTGAGCGCCTGGGCCTTGCCGCTGTACCAGCTGCCGGCCCGCCCGGGCCCCAAGGTGCAGGCGGCGATCTCCCAGCTGGCCTCGGCCGAGGCCGCGCCCGAGGCTCGCCTGCTGGCCGCGTTGAACTACGTGCAGAGCCAGGTCCGCTACCTGGGCATCGAGGTCGGGCCGGGCTCCCACGCGCCGAATCCGCCGGAGACGGTGCTCGAACGCCGCTACGGCGATTGCAAGGACAAGACACTGCTGACCGTCGCGCTGCTGCGCGGGCTGGGCATCGCGGCCGATCCGGCGCTCGTGAGCACCCCGTCGCGCGAGGCCATCGAGCTGGACCAGCCCTCGCCGGGCTCGTTCAACCACGTGCTGGTACGGGCCCGCCTGGGCGACAGGCTGTACTGGCTGGATCCGACGCGCGCGCCGCAGAAGGGCGACATCGCCCGCGTGGTCCAGGCCGACTACGGCCTCGCCCTGGTCGTGGCCGCGGACAGCACCGGCCTCGTGCCCATGGCCGGCCCGCAGGCCCGTGCCGTGCAGCGGGAGATCCACGCCACCCTGGACGCGCGAGCCGGTGTCGGCCAGCCCGCGAGCTACGTCGTGACGACCACCACGCGTGGCGCCTCGGCGGATTCGATGCGTGCGTCGCTGGACGACCGCAGCCGCGATGACCTGCAGAAGCAGTACCTGAATTTCTACACCTCCAGCTTCGGCGCGATGGAGGTCACCGCGCCGTTCACCGTTTTCGACGACGCCCAGGCCAACGAGGTCTCGGTCAAGGAGCGCTACCTGCTCAAGGAGTTCTGGCAGCACTCCGATTCGAACCAGCGGCACGAGGGCAACATCGACGTGCCCGACATCAGCGAGTTCCTGCGCCAGCCCAGCAAGCTGGTGCGCAGCTCGCCCCTGGCCCGAACCCATCCGGTCGACCTGGTGCAGGTCACCGAGGTCAAGCTGCCCGAGGGCTGGACGATAGAGCCCCAGACCACGCGCATCGAGGACGCCGCCTTCCGCTACGAAAGGCGGGAACAGTGGGACGCCAAGGCCTCCACCCTGACGCTGACCGACCACTACCAGTCGCTGGCCGACCGGGTCGAGCCGCAGCGCCTGGCCGCCTATGCCGCCAAGCTGGAGGAGGCGCGCAAGGTCAGCGGCTACGTGGTCTACCAGATGGACGAACACGGCAAGAGCGCGCCCCGCGCCGCGTCCTCCAAGGCTCCGCCCGGCAGCATGGGCAGCGGCCCCCATTGGCTGCCCGCCGTGCTGGGCACGCTGGCGCTGGTCGCTTGGGTCGCGCTGGCGCGCCGCCTGTACAGGTGGGATCCGCCGGCAAGGGTGGCGCCGGCCGAAGACCTCTTCGCCCCCGGGCCCAGGGGCATAGGAGGCTGGCTGTTGCTGCCGGCCCTGAGCCTGCCCCTCGGCTTCGTCCGCATGGCCAACGACGTGCGAGCGCTGTTGCCTGGATGCTCGGTGGAAGCCTGGGCCGGCCTCACCGACCCCGCCAGCGACGCCTACCGCCCCCTGCTCGCCGCCCTCATCCTGTTCGAGGTGGTGTTCAACATCGGCCTGCTGGTGGCCTCGGGCATGACCACGCTTCTGTTCTTCCGCAAGCGCGCCAGCCTGCCGCGGGCGTTCATGTGCTTCCTCATCGGCACGGCCGTCGTGATCCTGGCCGACAACATCCTGAGCCCGCTCGCCGGCGGCGCCGACACCACGCCGCGCGAGTGGGGCGCCTATGCAGCGCTGGTGGTCCACAGCCTGCTCTGGTGCGCCTACTTCGCTCGATCCGAGCGGGTGCGGCGGACCTTCGTGCGCCGCCATGCACGGGCCCCTGCAACAGGGCCCGCGCAGGAAGAACCCGCGTCACCGCCGCTCGCCGGCGCGACCTGATCTCAGCGGGCCAGCACCGGCCTGAGCGCCTCGCCGGTGTGCGTGCCGGCCTTCACCACCTGCTCCGGCGTGCCGCCGCACACCACGCGCCCGCCGGCCGCACCGCCGTCGGGCCCGAGATCGACGATCCAGTCGGCCTCGGCGATCACGTCGAGGTCGTGCTCGATCACCACCACGCTGTGGCCGCCGGCGACGAGCCGGTGCAGCACGTGGATCAGCTTCTCGACGTCCGCCATGTGCAGGCCCACCGTCGGCTCGTCCAGCACGTACAGCGTGTGCGGCGGCTTCTGGCCGCGGCGCGTCACGTCGTCGCGCACCTTGCTCAGCTCGGTGACCAGCTTGATGCGCTGCGCCTCGCCGCCCGACAGCGTCGGTGAGGGCTGGCCGAGCGTGAGGTAGCCCAGGCCGACGTCCTTCAGCAGCTGCAGCGGGTGCGCGATGCCCGGCATGCTGGCGAAGAACTCGACCGCTTCGTCGACCTCCATCGCCAGCACGTCGCCTATGCTCTTGCCGCGCCAGCTCACCGCCAGCGTCTCGGCATTGAAGCGCTGGCCGTGGCACACGTCGCAGGGCACCTTCACGTCGGGCAGGAAGCTCATCTCTATCGTTCGCACGCCCTGCCCCTCGCAGGCCGGGCAGCGACCCTGGCCGGTGTTGAACGAGAAGCGCGCCGCCGTGTAGCCGCGGGCCTTGGCCTCCAGCGTCTCGGTGAACAGCTTGCGGATCTGGTCCCAGAAGCCGATGTAGGTGGCCGGGCAGGAGCGCGGGGTCTTGCCGATGGGGGTCTGGTCGACCTCGAGCACGCGGTCCACCGTGCCCCAGCCATCGAGCGCCGTGCAGCCGGCGAGGACGACGTTGCGCGGCGTGCCACGGCCCTTGCCCGCGACCAGCTGTGCGACGTTCTCCAGCAGCACGTCGCGCGCCAGCGTGGACTTGCCGGAGCCGGAGACTCCCGTCACCGCGACCAGGCGCTGCAGCGGGATGTCGACGTCCACGCCCTGCAGGTTGTGCAGGTGGGCGCCGCGCAGCTCCAGTCTCGGCGTCGTCGCGCTGATGGCGCGGCGCTCGTGCAGCGGATGCTTCAGCGGATGGGCCAGGAAGCGGCCGGTGAGGGAATCGGGATGCGCCGCCAGGTCCTGCGCCGTGCCTTGCGCAATCAGCCGACCGCCGCGCTTGCCCGCGCCGGGGCCGATGTCGATGATGTGGTCGGCGCGGCGGATGGTGTCCTCGTCGTGCTCGACGACGACCAGCGTGTTGCCTTTGCCGCCCAGCTTGTGCAGCGCGTCCAGCAGGATGCCGTTGTCGCGCGGGTGCAGGCCGATGGTCGGCTCGTCCAGCACGTAGCAGACGCCTTGCAGGTTGCTGCCCAGTTGCGCCGCCAGGCGGATGCGCTGCGCCTCGCCGCCGGAGAGCGTCGGCGCCGCGCGGTCCAGCGTGAGGTAGCCGAGGCCGACCTCTTCGAGGAACTCGAGGCGGTTGCGGATCTCGGTGATCACGTCGCGCGCGATCCCGGCCTCGCGGCCGACGAGCTGGAGCGACTCGACCCAGCCGCGCGTGTCCTTCACCGACCACTGCGCGACCTCGTGGATGCCCTTGTGCGCGAAGGTCACGGCCCGCGAGATGGGGTTCAGCCGCGCGCCGCCGCAATCCTGGCAGGGCTCGCCGGCCACGCCTTCAACCTCGGGCTCCTCGCTGGGGAAGCTCTGCTCGCGGCCCTTGTTGTCGTCGTCGCGCTTGCTGTCGTCGAAGGCCTGGCGCTGCTCTCGCGTGAGCGTGAGCCCGGTGCCCACGCAGCCGGTGCACCAGCCGTGCTTGCTGTTGTAGCTGAACATGCGCGGGTCCAGCTCCGGATAGCTCGTGCCGCAGACCGGGCAGGCACGCTTGGTGGAGAACACCGTCACCTGCCCGATGCGTGCGGTGCTGCCGCCGGCCGCCATGGTGCCCGCCAGGCCGTCCAGCGGATGCAGCAGGTGCAGCACGCCCTTGCCGAGGTCCAGCGCCTGGGCCAGCAGCGTGCGCAGCTCGGCTTCGTTGTCGGGTCGGATGAACAGGTCGCCGACCGGCAGCTCCAGCGTGTGCTCCTTGAAGCGGTCCAGGCGCGGCCACGGGTCCACCGGCAGGAACTCGCCGTCGACCCGCAGGTGGCTGTGCCCCCGGGCCTTGGCCCACTTGGCCAGGTCGGTGTAGACGCCCTTGCGGTTGACGACCAGCGGCGCGAGCAGGCCCACGTGCTGCCCGGCGTGGTCTCGCAGCAGCTGCGCCGCGATGCTCTCGGCGCTTTGCGGCATCACCGGCGCGCCGTCCTTGACGCAGTGCTGCAGGCCCAGCTTGACCCACAGCAGGCGCAGGAAGTGCCAGACCTCGGTGGTGGTGGCCACCGTGCTCTTGCGGCCGCCGCGCGACAGGCGCTGCTCGATGGCCACCGTCGGCGGGATGCCCCACACCGCATCCACCTCCGGCCGCCCGGCCGGCTGCACGATGCTGCGGGCATAGGCGTTGAGCGATTCGAGGTAGCGGCGCTGGCCCTCGTTGAACAGGATGTCGAAAGCCAGCGTGGACTTGCCCGAGCCCGACACGCCGGTGACCACGCTGAACTTGCCGCGCGGGATGTCGACCGACATCGACTTCAGGTTGTGCTCGCGGGCGTTGACGATGCGGATGGCGTCGTCCTCCGCGCGGCGCTCGCGGACCTTGCGGCCGAGGTAGGCGCCTTCGAGCTTTTCGCTCACACCGAGCGCTCCGTCGTACTCGCGCAGCGCCTTGCCGGTGTGGGAGCTGGCGTGGGCGCGGATCTCCTCGGGCGTGCCGACCGCGACGACTTCGCCGCCCGCGTCGCCCCCCTCCGGGCCCAGGTCGATCAGCCAATCAGCGGAGCGGATCACGTCGAGGTTGTGCTCTATCACCAGCAGCGAGTGGCCCACGTCCAGCAGCTTGCGCAACGCGCGCATCAGCTTGGCGATGTCATCGAAGTGCAGGCCGGTGGTGGGCTCGTCGAAGATGAAGAACTGACCCTTCTTCGCCACCGGCTGCCTCGGGCTGGAAACGGCCTCGGCCAGGTGCCCGGCGAGCTTCAGGCGCTGGGCCTCGCCGCCCGAAAGCGTGGGCACGGGCTGGCCGAGTCGCACGTAGTCCAGGCCGACGTCGACGATGGGCTGCAGGGTGCGCACGACCTCGCGGTCGTTGGCGAAGAGCTGCACGGCTTCGCTGACCGTGAGCTCCAGCGTGTCGGCAATGCTGAGCTGCCGGTCGCCACGGACGATCTTCACGTCCAGCATCTCGGCGCGGTAGCGGCGGCCATCGCAGTCGGGGCAGCGCAGGTAGACGTCCGACAGGAACTGCATCTCGACGTGCTCGAAGCCCGAGCCGCCACAGGTGGGGCAGCGGCCGTCGCCGGCGTTGAAGCTGAACATGCCCGCCGTGTAGCTGCGCTCCTGGGCCAGCGGCGCGACGGCGAAGAGCTTGCGGATCTCGTCGAAGGCGCCGACGTAGCTGGCCGGGTTGGAGCGCGCGGTCTTGCCGATCGGGCTCTGGTCGACGAAGACCGCACCGGCCAGGTGATCCATGCCGAGCAGTCGGTCGAACTCGCCCGGGGCCTCGGTGGCCTGGCCGAAGTGGCGCGACAGCGCCGGCACCAGCACGTCCTGCACCAGCGTCGACTTGCCCGAGCCCGACACGCCGGTGACCACCACCAGGCGCTGCAGCGGGAACTCGACCGAGATGTCCTTCAGGTTGTGCTCTCGCGCCCCTTCGAGCAGCAGGCGTGGCGTGCCTTCGTCGACGAAGCGCTTGAAGCCCATGCCCACCGTCTTGCGTGCGCCGAGGTAGGCGCCGGTCAGCGTGTCGGCCGAGCGGGCCTCGGCGGGCGTGCCGTCGAAGACGATCTGGCCGCCCCGCTCGCCCGGGCCGGGGCCCATGTCGATGAGGCGATCGGCGGCCAGCATCACCGCCGGATCGTGCTCGACCACCACCAGCGTGTTGCCCGCGTCGCGCAGGCGGTGCATGGCCTCGACGATGCGGTTCATGTCGCGCGGGTGCAGGCCTATCGAGGGCTCGTCCAGCACGAACATGGTGTTGACCAGCGAAGTGCCGAGCGCCGTGGTGAGGTTGATGCGCTGCACCTCGCCGCCACTGAGTGTTCGGCTCTGGCGGTCCAGCGTGAGGTAGCCGAGGCCGACGTCGCAGAGGTACCTGATGCGGGTGCGCACCTCGTCGAGCAAAAGCTTCAGCGCCTCGTCTCTCAGCGCGTCAGGAAGTGTCAGTTGATCGAAGAAGGTGCGCAGCCGCGTGATGGGCAGCAGCATCAGGTCCTGCAGGTGCAGGCCCGGCAATGCCTCGAGTTGCTCACGGCTCCACGAGACGCCGACCGGCATGAAGCGCCTGGACGGCGCGAGCACGCCGTCGGCCTCCTTCTTGCCGCCCAGGCGCCACAGCAGCGACTCCAGCTTCAGCCGGGCGCCGCCGCACACCCCGCACGGCGTGTAGCTGCGGTACTTGGACAAGAGCACGCGGATGTGCATCTTGTAGGCCTTGCTCTCGAGGTACTCGAAGAAGCGGCGCACGCCGTACCACTGCTTGTTCCAGTTGCCGTTCCAGTGCGGGGAGCCCTCGACGACCCACTCGCGCTGCGCGGGCGTGAGCTGGCTCCAGGCGGTGTCGCGCGGGATGCCGGCATCGCCGGCGTACTTCATCAGGTCGTCCTGGCACTCCTTCCAGGCCGGCGTCTGCAGCGGCTTGATCGCCCCGCTGCGCAGCGTCTTGCGTTCGTCGGGAATGACCAGGCCGAAGTCGACACCGATCACGCGGCCGAAGCCGCGGCAGGTGTCGCAGGCGCCGTAGGCCGAGTTGAACGAGAACAGCGCGGGCTGCGGGTCGCCGTAGCGCAGGTCGCTCTCGGGGCAATGCAGGCCGGTGGAGTAGCGCCAGTGGTCGGGTTCGCCTTCGTCCTTCAGGGCGTAGACCGAAAGGCGCCCGCTGCCGCGCTTCAAGCCGAGCTCGATGGCCTCCATGGCGCGAACCCGCTCGGTGTTCGAGAGGCGGAAGCGGTCGGCCACCACGTCGAGCAGCTTGCGCTCGCCGACCGTGCGCTCGGCCTGCACGCGGGTGAAGCCGCTCGCGGCAAGCCACTGCTCCACCTCTTCTGCCGAGGTGTTGGCGGGCAGCTCGACCGGGAAGGTGACCACCAACCGCGGATCGCCGGCCGTAGCCGCACGCTCCTGCAGGTCCGCGTAGATCGTCTCCGGCGTGTCGTGCCGCACGCGCAAGCCGGTCTGCTTGTCGAAGAGTTCGGCCGCCCGTGCGAAGAGCAGCTTCAGGTGGTCGTTGAGCTCGGTCATCGTGCCCACCGTCGACCGGCTGGTGCGCACCGGGTTCGTCTGGTCGATGGCGATGGCGGGCGGCACACCGTCGACCTTGTCCACCGCAGGGCGGTCCATGCGGTCGAGGAACTGGCGCGCGTAGGCCGAGAACGTCTCCACGTAGCGGCGCTGGCCCTCGGCGTAGAGCGTGTCGAACACCAGGCTGGACTTGCCCGAGCCGGAGGGGCCGGTGACCACCGTCATCTCCCCCGTGCGGATGTCCAGGTCCAGGTTCTTCAGGTTGTGCTGGCGCGCGCCGCGGATGTGGATGGTTCCGGAGGACATGGAAGGGTCACGGGCAGGGTGGAACCCTCTATGTTGGCATGGCGCCATGCCCTTTCGCCCCCGCAGGGGAAAGCGTGAAGAACGGCGCGACACCTTCGCCCGCATCGGGGCGGCTCTCTTCAAAATCGCGGCCTGCCAACCGTAGGAGACGGCATGAAGTCCACCTGGTGTCATTGGGTAGCCGTCGCTTCGTGCGCGCTCGCCTGCGGGGCCGCCTCGGCCCAGATCCGCATCGGCCAGACGGCCGGCTTCAGCGGCGCAGCCGCCGCCGGCGTCAAGGAGACCACGGAGGGCGCCAAGCTCTACCTCGACGCCGTCAACAAGGCCGGCGGCGTGGCGAACCAGCAGATCGAACTCATCTCCCTGGACGACAAGTTCGAGCCGCCGCTGGCGGCCGAGAACGCCCACAAGCTGATCGACCAGGGCGTGGTCGCCCTGTTCCTCACCCGTGGCACGCCGCACACGCAAGCCGTCGTGCCGCTGCTCGCACAGAACCATGTGCCCCTGGTCGCCCCTTCGACCGGCGCGATGGCGCTGCACCAGCCGGTCAACCCGTGGGTGTTCAACGTGCGGGCCACCTACCAGCGCGAAGCCGAGCGCGCCGTGCGCCACCTGAGCCTGATCGGCATGGAGCGCATCGCGCTGATCCAGGTCGACGATTCCTTCGGTGCTGATGCGGCCACAGGCGCGCTGGCCGGCTTCACCGCGGTCGGCAAGCAGCCGGTGGCACACGAGAAATTCGATCGAAACAAGCCCGACATGGCGCCCCTCATCCCGAAGATCGTCAAGTCGGACGCGCAGGCCGTGGTGTTCATCGGCTCCGGCAACATGGTGGCCGACGGCGTGAAGCTGCTGCGCCAGGGTGGCTCGCGGGCCCAGGTGGTGACCTTGTCGAACAACGCCTCGGCCGGCTTCGTCAAATCGCTGGGCGACTACGCCCGCGGCACGGTGGTGAGCCAGGTGTTCCCGTACGAGCGCTCGCTGTCGACCCCGATCGTGAAGGAGGCCATGGAGCTGGCGCACGAGCGTGGGATGAGCGAAGTCACGCCCGCGATGCTGGAGGGCTACGCCGCCGCCAAGGTGCTGGTCGAGGGCCTGAAGCGCGCCGCGCCCAACATCAGCCGCGAGAAGCTCAAGACCGCCCTCGAGGCCTTCAAGCGCGTCGACATCGGCGGGCTCGAGGTGAGCTACAGCTCGACGGACCACAGCGGGCTGGACTACGCCGATCTCTCCATCATCGGCGAAGACGGGAAGTTCAAACGATAGGCCCCCGCGGGGTGGGCTACCTGCTCGACGCGACGTGCGACGGCTGAATCAACCCAGTTCGGCGCGCCGTGGCAGGTCGGCGCCGCGCCGGCCGCAGGTGATGGCCGCGGCTCGGGCCGCGAAGCGCAGCACGTCGCTCCACGCGGTGGTGGGCAAGGCTCGCACCGCCGCCGGATCGAGCGCGCCGCGCTCGGCCAGCGCGACCAGCATCGCGGCCTGGAAGGTGTCGCCGGCACCGACGGTATCGACCACCGTGACCGGTACCGGCGCGACCTCCAGCGTGCCCGCGGCGAGGAAGGCCATTGCCCCGTCGCCGCCCCGTGTGACGACCACCGCGCCGGCGCCCTGCCCTCGCCATTGCGCCGCGAGCTCTGCCGGCGGCACGCCGGGGTAGAGCAAGCCCAGGTCCTCGTCGCTGATCTTCAGCACGTCGGTACGCGATGCCATCCACTCGATTGCCGCTCTCCAGCGCGCGAGCGAGGGCTCGACGTTCAGCCGCACATTCGGGTCGTAGGCGATGAGCGCGCTGCCTTGCCAGCGCTCGATGAGCGAGCGCTGCACGCCCGCCACCGGCTCGACGACCATCGCGTACGAGCCGACGTGGATGGCGCGCGTGCCTGCGGGCACCGCATCGAGCGCCGCTGGTGGCAGCACACGGTCGGCAGCCCCTTCACCGTAGAAGCTGTACGAGGGCACGCCCTGCGCATCGACCCCGACGAGACTGAGCGTCGTGGGCGCCTCGAGGCGTTGCACGGTGCCAGTGGCTATGCCTTCGCTCGCCAGGGCCTTCATCAGCCGCTCGCCGAGAAAACCGCGCGAGACACCGCCCAGGAAGGACACCGGCTGCCCCAGCCGCGCGAGGCCCAGGGCCACGTTGAAAGGCGAGCCGCCGATGCGCGCATCCAGCGCCAGGCCGGTGGGCGTTTCGCCGGCTGAAAACACGTCGAACAAGGCCTCGCCGCATACCACGAACATCGATCACCTTTCACTGCCTGAGGCTGGGCGCAGGCCGGCCCCGGGGCTCAGAACGCCAGGCGCTCCAGCGCGCGCTGATAGGCCGGGTCGTGCATCAGCTCGTCCCACGGCCACGGATCGGTGCGAGGCAGCAGCGCGATGCGCCGGGCCTCGCTGGCCGGCTCCGGCTGCCAGCGGCCAGCGGCCTGCGCCTCGGCCAGGCCTTCGAGCAGGGCGTCGACCGGCGCGCCGCCATCGACCTTGCTCTGGTTGCACAGCAGCACCAGGTCGCACCCGGCATTGAGAGCCTCGACTGCCGCCTCGCTCGCGCTGGCCGTGCGGCCGTCGATGACGCGGGCGCCTTCCATGCTGAGGTCGTCGCTGAAGACCGCACCGTTGAAGCCGATCTCTCCGCGCAGGATGTCCTGCAGCCAGACGCGCGAGAAGCCTGCCGGCCGCGAATCGACCTTCGGGTAGGTGATGTGGGCCGGCATCACGCTGGACAGCGTGCCGCCCAGCCAGTCGTAGGGCCGCACGTCGTCGGCCAGGAGGGCGCGGCGCGAGCGCGTGTCCACCGGCGCCGCCACGTGGCTGTCGGCCCGGGCGTGGCCGTGCGCGGGGAAGTGCTTGCCGCAGTTCGCCATGCCGGCCTGCAGCAGGCCATGCATCAGGCTCTTGGCCAGCAGCGAGACGACGCGCGCGTCGCGATGGAAGGCGCGATCGCCTATCACCTCGCTGCGGCCGTGGTCCAGGTCCAGAACCGGCGTGAAGCTGAAATCGACGCCGCAGGCACGAAGCTCGGTGGCAAGCACGTAGCCGGCGGCCGATGCGGCATCGGTGGCGCGCATCGCATCGCGCATCCACAGCTCGCCGAAGGCGCGCATGGCCGGCAGATGCGTGAAGCCATCCGTCCTGAAACGCTGCACGCGGCCGCCTTCGTGGTCCACGCAGACGAGCAGGTCGGGCCGGATCGACTTGGCCTCGGCCACGTAGGCGGTGAGCTGGGCGCGGCTTTCGAAGTGGCGCGCGAAGAGGATCAGGCCGCCGGTCAAAGGGTGGGCGATGCGGCGGCGGTCGTTCGCATCGAGCGACGGGCCGGCGGTGTCCAGAACAACAGGAGCGTGGTCAGTCATCTTGTTCCACGACGACGAAGCTGACCGCGTAGTCGCTCTCGTCGCTCAGGGTCACGTGGGCGCGCAGCCGGCGCGCGGCAAACCAGTCGGCCAGCTCGCCGTGCAGGCGGATGTAGGGCTGGCCGCTGGCGTGGTTGAGGATCTCGCAGGCACGCCAGCTCATGGGCATGTGCAGGCCCAGGCCGATGGCCTTGGAGAAGGCCTCCTTGCAGGAGAAGCGGGTGCCGAGGTAGGCCAGGCCGCGGGCCTCGACCTTGGCCCGCCGGTACTGGAACACCTTCATCTCGCCAGGACCGAGCACACGCTCGGGGAACTTGTCTCCCCGGCGCGCCAGCGTGGCGGCGATGCGGCGCAGGTCGCACACGTCGGTGCCGGTGCCGAAGATCATGCCGGGTGCTGCCCCATCTCGATGGCGCGACGGTAACCACGGATGGTGTCCGCATAGCCCAGCTCCAGCGCGTCGGCGATCAGCGCGTGGCCTATCGACACCTCGCTCACGCCGGGCACCTCGCGCAGGAAGGCAGGCAGGTTGTCGCGGTTCAGGTCGTGGCCGGCATTCACGCCCAGGCCGGCCGCCAGGGCCGCACGGGCCGCCTCGGCGAAGCGCCCGCGGACTTCGGCCTCTCGCGCAGTGCCGAAGGCCGCCGCATAGCTCTCGGTGTAAAGCTCGACGCGCTCCGCGCCGACGGCGCGGGCCAGCGGCATGGCAGCCGGGTCTGGATCCATGAACAGGCTCACGCGCACGCCGAGCGCCTGGCATTCGGCGATGAGCGGGCGGATGGTCTCGGCCTCCTTTGCCAGGTCCCAGCCGTGGTCGGAGGTGAACTGGCCCACGGTGTCGGGCACGAAGGTGACCTGATGCGGCCGCACGGAGCGGACGAACTCCATCAGGTTGTGCAGCGGGTTGCCCTCGATGTTGTACTCGGCCTCGGGCCAGGCCTTCAGGAGCGCGGCCAGGTCGTGTACGTCATGGGCCCGGATGTGCCGCTCGTCCGGCCGCGGGTGCACGGTGATGCCGTCGGCGCCGGCTTCGAGCACCATCGTGGCCGCTCGCGTGACGCTGGGCAGCCCGAGGTGGCGCGTGTTGCGCAGCAGGGCCACCTTGTTCAGGTTGACCGACAGGGCGGTGCGGCCTGCGCCGGCATGCTGGCCGGCTTCGGTGGCGACGAGTGGGTTCATGGCGTGTCGGCGCCGGCGTCCGGCGGATGGAGCGAGTCGACTAGCCGCTGCGCGTCGATCATCACGTCACGGGTGCGCAGCCGGGGCGTGCCCAGATGATAGTGAAGCAAGGCGCGCAGGGCCGCCTTGAGTGGTACCAAGGCTTCAGTGCAGGCGGCTTGCAAGGCTCCCATGGCGCTCTGATCCAGCGCCGTTTGCAAGCGCTGCAGCTGAGCGCCGCTGAAGGCAGCTTCCGAAGGGGCGGCTTCGATCACGCCGAGCTCGGGCCTGAGAAGGCAGGCATCGGAATCACCCACCGCTTGCAGCGTGCTGGTATAGCGGTCGAGTTGGGGCAGCAGGCCGATCTCGCGCAGCAGGACCAGCTCGAAGGCGCGCAGCGCGGCCTGGGTCAGCAGGTCCTGACCGGCGGCCAAGGCGGGCAGCGTGGCGGCGTAGGCATCGAACAGCAGCGGATGCGGATCTCCGCGGGCGACGAGCTTGATGAGCAGCTCGTTGAGGTAGAAGCCGGAGAACAGCGCCGCCCCGGTCAGCATCGGCGCGCCACCGGCCCATTCGGCGCCTCGCAGGGTCACTATCTCGGCATGCTCGTCGCGTGACGGCCGGCTGACCGAGGCGTTGATCCGCTGGAAAGGCAGCAGCGCGGCACGCAGCTGGGAGTAGGGCCGTTTGGCCCCCTTGGCGACCACTGCGATGCGGCCCTGGTCGCGGGTGAACAGGTCCAGGATCAGGCTGGTCTCGCTCCAGTCGTAGCGGTGCAGCACATAGGCTGCGCTGGCCGGGTTGCTGCGGGCCACGGCCTTATTCGTAGCCGTAGCTTCGCAGGTGCTCCTCGCTGTCGGCCCAGCCGGAGCGCACCTTCACCCAAAGCTCCAGGAAGACCTTGGCCTCCATCAGGCGCTCCATCTCCTGCCGGGCCTCGCTGCCGATGCGCTTCAGGCGCTCGCCCTGGTTGCCGATGATCATGCCCTTGTGGGCGTCGCGCTCGACGACGATGGAAGCGCTGATGCGGCGCCTCAGCCCCCCCTCTTCTTCCTCCCACTTGTCGATCACGACGGTGGAGGTGTAGGGCAGCTCGTCGCCGGTGAGGCGGAAGAGCTTCTCCCGGATGATCTCGCTGGCGAGGAACTTCTCGCTGCGGTCGGTGAGCATGTCCGGCTCGTAGTACCAGGGCTGCTCGGGCAGGTAGGGCGCGAGGATGCCGAACAGGCGATCGACGTCGGCCGCCTTGTGGGCCGACATCGGCACGTACTCGGCGAAGTGGTGGCGCTCCTGCATGGTCTTCAGCCAGGGCAGCAGGTCGGACCGGCGCTGCACGTTGTCGAGCTTGTTGGCCACCAGCACGACCGGCTTGTGCTTCAGCGCCTCGCCCTGCAGCAGCGACAGCACCTTGGCATCGTCCATGCCGAAGCGGCCGGCCTCGACGAGGAACAGCACCAGGTCGACATCGGACAGCGTGCCGACCACTGCCCGGTTGAGCGAGCGGTTCAGCGCGGCCGCGTGGCGGGTCTGGAAGCCGGGGGTGTCGACGAAGATGAACTGCGCCTCGCCGACGGTACGCACGCCGGTGACGCGATGGCGCGTCGTCTGGGCCTTGTTCGAGGTGATGCTGATCTTCTGGCCGACCAGGGCGTTCATCAAGGTCGACTTGCCGACGTTGGGCCGGCCCACGATGGCGATCAGGCCGCAGCGCTGGGGGCCGGCGGAGGCCGGTTCGGTAGAGGCAGGGGCGGTGTGTTCCACGCGGCGATTGTCCCGCAGTGGCGCCACGACCGGCGCCTTTGCGTTCAGGCGCGATCGCCCTCGGCGCGCTGGAGCTGGTCGAGCAGGGCCTGCGCGGCCTCCTGCTCGGCGGCGCGGCGGGACTTGCCCTCGCCACGGGCGCTGCGCTCCAGGGCCGGCACGCTGGCTTCGACCTCGAAGGTCTGGGCGTGGGCCTGGCCGCGGGTGGCGACGATCCGGTAGACCGGCACGGCGTGCTTGCGGGCCTGCAGCCACTCCTGCAACTCGGTCTTGGCGTCCTTGCGCCAGCTGTCCACGCCGGCGCCGGCGATGACCTCGCCGAACAGGCGAGCGACCAATGCGTGGGCGGCCTCGGCGCCCCCGTCCAGGTAGACCGCGCCTATCACCGCCTCCATCGCGTCGGCCAGGATGGAGGCACGCTGCGCGCCGCCGCCCCGGGCCTCGCCTTCCGACAGGCGAAGCACCTCGGGCAGGCGCATGGCCAGGGCGAGGCGGTGCAGGCTGTCCTCGCGCACCAGGTGTGCGCGCACGCGGGTGAGGTCGCCCTCATCGGAGCCGCCGAAGCGGTCGAACAACAGGCTGGAGACAGCGAGGTTCAACACCGCATCGCCCAGGAATTCGAGCCGCTCGTTGTGCTCGGCGCCGAAGCTGCGGTGGGTCAGGGCGCGCAGCAGCAGGTCGGGCCGGCGGAAGCGGTGGTCCAGTCGCTGTTGAAGCGCTTCGTGGCGGGGATCCATGGATTCGCGGTGCGGCCGCGCCGGCGCGGCCGCGAAACTGTCATTTGGTGCTGACAGTGTGCCGGTACTTGATCAGCAGGAACACCGGGTCCACGATTTCCACTTCCTTGTCATAGGCGAAGCTGACGCGGAAGCCATCCCCCACGGCCTCGATCTCGAGATCGTTGCCGCTGATCATGGAGTTCGTGTATTCGATCTGGCGCTGCTTGTCGAAGGCGCGGCGGATCTCGGGAACCGAACTCGGGCGCGGGTCGCTGCGGGCCACGCGGTCGACCGCCTGGCGGGTCGTGAGGAACTCCTGTACCGAGGGATACACGCGGATCAGCAGCAGCGCGCCGAAGGAAACGACGATGGCCCAGAACAGAAGGCCCATCAGGCTCAGGCCGCGTTGGCGCTGGCGAGAGGAAGACACGTTGGACAACGCACGGCTCATGAGGCGAGGAACTCCTTGACGCGGACAGCGGCTCAGTGGAACGAGCCGATCCGGCCGAGGTTACCGAAATTCATCCAGATCAAGAAGGCCCGGCCCACCAGATTCTCATCAGGCACGAAGCCCCAGTAGCGAGAGTCCTGAGAATTGTCACGGTTGTCGCCCATGACGAAGTAGTGGCCCGCCGGCACTTTGCAGGTCACACCCTCGGCGCTGTAGCTGCAGGCTTCGCGATAGGGGAACACCGTGATCGGCCTGAACGACTGACCAGGTCCCTTCTCGTGCTGGATGCGGTGTTCCACCTCGCCGAGCTTCTCGGTGAACTGGTCCATGTAGCGCATCCGGTCGTCGTCGTAGCCGTCGCCCTGCGGAGTGGTCACGACCAGTTGGCCGTTGATGCGCAGCTGGTGGTTGCCGTAGCTGACCGTGTCGCCGGGCAGGCCGACGACGCGCTTGATGTAGTCGATGCGCGGGTCGACCGGGTAGTGGAAGACCATCACGTCGCCGCGCTGCGGATCCTTGTTGGGGATGAGCTTGGTGTTCAGCACCGGCAGCCGGATGCCGTAGTGGAATTTGTTCACCAGGATCAGGTCGCCCACCTCCAGCGTCGGGATCATCGAGCCGGAGGGGATCTTGAAGGGCTCGAACAGGAACGAGCGCAGCAGGAAGACGACGATGATCACCGGGAACAGGCCGGCGGTCCAGTCGAGCCACCAGGGCTGCATCAGCAGCCGCGTGCGCGCATCGTCGACGTTGCCGTCGACCTGCGTGATGCCCTGCGACGCCAGCTGCGCGCGGCGCGCGGTGTCCTGCTGCTCCAGATGGCGCACCGCGGCCTCGCGCTGGGGGCGGAAGTACAGGCGTTCGGCGAGCCAGTAGAAGAAGGTGAACACCGACAGGATGAACAGCAGCAACGAGAAGTTGCCCACCCACTTGTCCATGTACCAGCCGCCGAGGTAGACGATCAAGGCGCCGTACAGGACGGCGGTGAGGTATTGCATGGGTTGTCTGTGCGGGAGTTGATCTTCTTCAGTCGTCGACCTGCAGGATGGCGAGGAACGCTTCCTGCGGCACCTCGACGGTGCCGATCTGCTTCATGCGCTTCTTGCCGGCCTTCTGCTTCTCGAGCAGCTTGCGTTTGCGGGTGATGTCACCGCCGTAGCATTTTGCCAGCACGTTCTTGCGCAGCGCCTTGATGTTCTCGCGGGCGATGATGTTGGCGCCGATGGCCGCCTGGATCGCCACGTCGTACATCTGACGCGGTATCTGCTCGCGCATCTTGGCGGCCACGGCGCGGCCGCGGTACTGGCTCTGCACACGGTGCACGATCATCGCCAGCGGGTCGACCCGCTCGCCATTGATCAGGATGTCGACCTTGACCACGTCCGAGGCGCGGTACTCCTTGAACTCGTAGTCCATGGAGGCGTAGCCGCGCGAGGCCGACTTCAGCTTGTCGAAGAAGTCCAGCACGATCTCGGCGAGCGGCAGCTCGTAGGTCAGCATGACCTGCTTGCCGTGGTAGGCCATGTTCAGCTGCACGCCGCGCTTCTGGTTGGCCAGGGTCATCACGACGCCGACGTAGTCCTGCGGCATGTACAGGTGCACCGTGACGATGGGCTCGCGGATCTCGCGGATGCGGCCGAGGTCCGGCATCTTGCTCGGATTCTCGACCTCCAGCACCGTGCCGTCGTTGAGCTCGACCTCGTAGACCACGCTGGGGGCGGTGGTGACGAGGTCCTGGTCGAACTCGCGCTCCAGCCGCTCCTGCACGATCTCCATGTGCAGCAGGCCGAGAAAACCGCAGCGGAAGCCGAAGCCCAGCGCCTGGCTGACCTCGGGTTCGTAGCGCAGAGAGCTGTCGTTCAGCTTCAGCTTCTCCAGCGCGTCGCGCAGCTGGTCGTACTCGCTGGCCTCGGTGGGGTACAGGCCGGCGAAGACCTGGGGCTGGATTTCCTTGAAGCCGGGCAGGGCCTCGGTCGCCGGGCCGGCGTTGTTCGGCAGCTTCTTTTCCAGCGTCAAGGTGTCCCCCACCTTGGCGGCCTGCAGCTCCTTGATGCCGGCGATGATGAACCCGACCTCGCCGGCCCGCAGCAGCTCGCGGTTCTCGCTCTTGGGCGTGAACACGCCCAGGTGCTCGATGGGATACACCGTGTTGGTGGCCATCATGCGGATTCGATCGGCCTTGCGCAGCTCGCCGTCCACCACCCGCACCAGCATCACGACGCCGACGTAGTTGTCGAACCAGCTGTCGATGATCATCGCCCGCGGCGGGCCGTCCGGGTTGCCTCGCGGTGCCGGCATGCGTTCGATCACCGCCTCGAGGATGTCGTCTATGCCCATGCCGGTCTTCGCCGAGCACGGGATGGCATGCGTCGCGTCGATGCCGATCACATCCTCGATCTCGGCCTTCGCGTTGTCGGGATCCGCCTGCGGCAGGTCCATCTTGTTCAGGACAGGCACGACGTCCACCCCGAGCTCGATGGCGGTGTAGCAGTTGGCGACCGTCTGCGCCTCGACCCCCTGACTCGCGTCCACCACCAGCAGCGCGCCCTCGCAAGCCGAGAGCGAGCGGCTGACCTCGTACGAGAAGTCGACGTGCCCCGGCGTGTCGATGAGGTTGAGGTTGTAGGTACGACCGTTCTTCGCCGTGTATTGCAGCGCCGCCGTCTGCGCCTTGATCGTGATGCCGCGCTCGCGCTCGATGTCCATCGAGTCCAGCACCTGCGCCTCCATCTCTCGATCGCTCAGGCCTCCACAGCGCTGGATGATCCGATCGGCCAGCGTGCTCTTGCCGTGGTCGATGTGGGCAATGATGGAGAAGTTGCGGATGTGGTCCATGGAGACTGCTTGCGACGCTTCAGGCCAGACCCGCGACAGCACGGCCGTCGCGTTGGAGGCTCATATCGCGAAGCGATGTGAAGGCCCGACAAGGGGTGGGCCAGAAACAAAAAAAAGGCACGTCCAAATTGGAGACGCGCCTTCCAACAAAACGTATGGCAACTGCTTGTTGGGCCTTCATTGTAGCCAAAAGGACCCCGCTGCAAGCCGCGTATTTCCTGGGTTCGCGCCCGTTGCGGGGTGCCAACAGCAAAATCCGTCCACAAGTTATCCACAGGCCGGTGTGCATACCTTGGGGACATCCTGAAGGCGCCCGCAACACGTCAAAGCGCTCACTAAACCGTGCTGCAGTGGCGTCCATTGTATGCGTACGTCGCTGCAATCGGGCTGTCGGCAGGTAAGTTTGCTGGCACTCACCAACATTGCATCAGATCGAAGGGCATTTTCAGCAAATTGCATGCCCAGCGATGGCCATCGCCTCGCTCCCACTTCGTGAAAAGACCCGCCAGCCCAGTCGGGCAGGCGGGTCCATGAAGCGGTGGGACGGCGGGGTCAGCGGTTCGGCCGGATCACCACGTAGTTGACCCATTCGCCGCGGCGGACCAGCAAGGTGACGGCCTTGCTCTTGTCCAGCTTGCCGACGACGGTACCGAACTGCTTCGTGTCGGCCACCTCGACGTTGTCTATCGACAGGACCACGTCGCCTTCGCGCAGCCCCGCGCGGGCCGCCGCCCCCTCGACGCTGTCGACACGCACGCCGCCACGCACCTTCAGCTCCTTGCGCTGCGCATCGGTCAGGTCGCTCACCACCAGGCCCAGCTGGGCCTTGCCCGCGGACGACGAAGGCGGGCTGCCCGGAGTCCCTGCAGCCTGCTTGTCGGCATCGAGCTCGGCGACGGTCGCCGTGACGTCCTTGTAGCTCTTGATCGTCGGCCGGAAGATCTGCAGCGTGACCTTGCTGCCGGGCTTGGTGGCGCCGATCATGCGCGCCAGGTCACCCGACTTCTCGACCGTGTGTCCGTCGACCTTGACGATGATGTCGCCGGCCTCGATGCCGGCCTTTTCGGCGGGCGTGCCGGCTTCTATCCCTTGCACGAGCGCGCCCACCGGCTTGCCCAGGCCGATGGACTCGGCCACCTCCTTGGTCACCGGTGCGATCCGCACGCCGATGCGGCCACGAATGACCCGGCCGCTGGCGCGCAGTTGATCGGACACGCGGATGGCCTCGTCGATCGGAATGGCGAAGGAGATGCCGGCGTAGCCGCCCGAAGGGCTGTAGATCTGTGAGTTGATGCCAATGACCTCGCCGCGCAGGTTGATCAGCGGCCCCCCGGAGTTGCCGGGATTGATCGCGACATCGGTCTGGATGAACGGCAGGAAGTCTCCGGTGTCCCGCTGCTTGGCGCTGACGATGCCGGCCGTCACCGTGTTCTCCAGGCCGAAGGGAGAGCCGATGGCCATCACCCACTCGCCGACCCTGAGCTTGCCGACGTCGCCGATCTTCACGGCCGGCAGGCCGGTCGCTTCGATCTTCACCACTGCCACGTCGGTGCGAGCGTCCGCCCCGATGACCTTGGCCTTGAACTCGCGCTTGTCGGTCAGCGTGACGATCAACTCGTCGGCGCCGTCGACCACGTGGGCATTGGTCATCACGTAGCCATCCGTGCTCAGGATGAAGCCCGAGCCGACGCCCCGCCTCGTCGGCACATCATCGTCATCGTCGTTGCCGCCGCCGCGCGGACTGCGGTTGTTGGGCATCGGGATCCCGAAGCGACGGAAGAACTCCTCCAGGCCCGGGTCGACCTGCGCGCCGCCGCGGCCCATGTTCTTGGCCTTCTCGGTCGTGCGGATGTTGACCACCGACGGGCCCGCCTGCTCGGCGAGGTCACTGAAGTCCGGAAGCGCTCGCGCCTGGGCTGCAGCGGGGACGGGCTGCACAGCTGCGAAAGCCGCCGCCAGCGACAGCGCCGCGGCGGCCATCAGGCCACGCGTCTTGCGGCGGCTGGCCATCGTGATGGCTTGGGAATGCATGAGTTCTCCTTGAGGAACAGGATTGACCTGGACGGCGGCCCTCACCGCCGGGTTGACTTCAACAGGCCCTAGCGCTTGCGTTCCAGGGCACTGACGAACTTCCGCAGGGTCTCTGTAGGCACGTCACCCATCACGGTGACCCACTGATCGTCGCGGCGGGTCCGCAGGGTGTGCGTGGCACCGATCGCACCCACGAACTCGGCTTGGTGCCGCTTCGCGTCAAAAGGTTCGACGAACAGCGATACATGCGTCAGGCCGTCCGAATAGATGGCCTGCAGGACCACCGGTTCCGACGCCCCGCCGCCCGGGTCCAGCGAACGCTTGGCGCACTGCACCGGCTTGAACCCCGATGGCAGGGCACCGAGTTGCCAGCCCTCGTTGTCGAGGCTGGTGGGAAGGTACGCAGGTCGGCGCACCCGATAGCCCTCGAGGTGGCGCACGCGTTCAGTCACGAGGGCCGGGCGCGCCTTGACTCCGATCGCGACTTCCGAGAACGTGGACCAGTCCAGCACCTGCCCGTTGGGTGCGAGGATGTCCGCCCGCAGCAGCAGGCCCGTCTGGCGCTCTGCCCACAGGCGCTGGCTGAAGCGCAAGGCATCGCGCGCCTTCAGCAGCACCACCTCGGCCTCAAAGCCGGCCACGCGGCCCACGCCAAGGGTCTGCAACTCGTACGACTCGGTGATGCGCTGCTCGACCGCGGACGGCAGCGCCAGGAAACCGGTACGCACGTCGCGTTGTTCGACCTCCGCCTGCCGGGCCTGCGGCCAGATCTTGTGCACCACGTCGTTGTGCCGAAGCACGGTCATCGCTTCGCCGCTCAGCATGTCGACCCGCTCGTACTGCTGGTCGGCGTCGAAGTAGTGCGCCACGCGCCACACGGTCACGCTGCCGGCATCGCTGGACACCAGCGTGCCTTCGTAGTTGCGCTGCTTGGCGGCCTCATGGACGCGCAACAGCCACGCGCGGCCATCAAGCGGGCGCGTGCCGTTGCCATCGGGTGCGGAGGCGGATTGGGCCCAACCCCATTGCGGCCACAAGCACACCGCCGCGAATCCGGCCAGGGAGGCCCTGCGGGCCCAGCTGACCCGGTACGCCCTCGCGGGCCGGCGGACGACGGCCGGCAAATGCATGCTCCGGGACTCGCGCTGGATCAACGGCCGTCCTGGATGACGGCCACCTGCCGCACGCCGCCGGGCACTGCCAGACTGGTGCTGCCGACGAACTGGCGGTGCGCATTCAGGTAGCGGTCCAGTTCAGGGTCGCGCACCATGGTGCCCATTTCCACCGTACCGGCGGGACCGCCGCCGACGGCGGACGCCGCGATCGGTTGCGGGCCGGCAGCGGCCAGCGGAAGGGTCACCACTTCGGCCTCGCGCGGATTCGTCAGGCTGCTCATCACCAGGACGCCGCTCACCATCACACCCGCCGCCATGGCCGCGGGCATGCCCCATCGCAGGCGCCTGGTGCCGCCGACAGCCGCCGTGGCGAGGGCCACGCCTGCGGCCGGTGCAGCCGGCTGCTGGCGCACCGGCGCCAGCACCACGGGCTCCTGGGCCAGCCGGGCTCGCAGGGCCAGCAGAAAGGTCTGGTCGTGCCCGGCATCACTTGCCAGGTCATCCGAGCGCATCGCGTCGCCGATCCATTGATAGGCATGCCAGCGTTCGCGCACCGCTGGCTCGTCACGCCAGGCGTCGAAGCTCGCCTGCGCTTCGGCATCATCAGCCTCGCCGTCGCACAAGGCCGACAGCTGCAGCCAGCGGCGGTCGTTCGGATCGTCAACAGGTTGAGTCATGGATGCAGCTCCAGGTCGGCGGATTGTGGCGTCGATTCACCAGCGCTCGCCGTCGCGCGTGTCCAGCAGGGGCCGAAGGCGTTGTGCGATCGCCTCGCGTGCTCGAAAGATCCGCGAGCGGACGGTACCGATCGGGCAATTCATCACGTCCGCAATCTCTTCATAGCTGAGGCCTTCGATCTCGCGCAGCGTGATCGCCTGCCGCAGATCCTCCGACAGGGCCTCGATCGCCGCGTTGACGGTCGACGCGATCTCCTTGCTGGCCAGCAAGGCTTCGGGCGTCGCCATGTCGCTTGGTTCCAAACCCCGGCGCGAAGTTTCGTCGTCGTCGTCGGTGCTTGCCATGGCCGCTTCCGTGACCAACGGATCCCGCTTGAGATCGACTAGCGCCTTCTTCGCGGTATTCACGGCGATTCGATACAGCCAGGTGTAGAACGCGCTGTCGCCCCGAAACTGGGGCAGCGCGCGATACGCCCGGATGAAGGACTCCTGGGCGATGTCCGCCACCAGGTCCACATCCCTCACCATGCGGCCGATCAGGCGCTCGATCCGCCGCTGGTACTTGACCACCAGCATCTCGAAGGCGCGAACGTCGCCTTGCTTCACCCGTTCGACCAGGGCGGCATCGACATCCGGACCGGGCGTCATCGCGGCCCCTCATCCGCCGCCAGGGCGGCCGCGGGCGCCGCTGGGGCACTTGCGCGCTTCAGGACAACCCGCAAGGCATGCCAGCGCAACGGCGCAGATCGGCGCTCGAGCGGCAGCCAGCTGAAACCCCGACTGCCGCGCGGGCGAACTCGCAACAGCGCAGATCCACCCAGGTCAATGGGAACCGACGGGCTGTCCAGCTCGATGGCACGGCCGGAGAAGTCCACCTCATACCACGTAGTACCGTCCCAGCGCAGGCTTCGGTTGCCGGCACGACCCTGACGGCGCCAGACGACAACGCAGGCCAGGGCAGCCAGCGCGAGTGCACTCGCCAGCAGGGTCCAGTGTCCCGAAACGCCGATCATCCGCGCGGCCTCGAGCCGCCAGTGCAGCCACGCCATCGGCACGGCCATGGCAACGCCAGCCAGGATGCTCGCGGCCAGATCCCACAGGCCGTGCCGTGAGACGGGATAGTCGACCGGGGGCGCGGCGCGCATGCGACGCGGGACCGTGCCGTGCGTGGCTTCAGATGCGGCCGAACACCAGCGTCCCGTTGGTGCCGCCGAAACCGAAGTTGTTCTTGGCCGCGATGTCGATCTTCATCTGGCGCGCGCTGTTGGCGCAGTAGTCCAGGTCGCACTCGGGATCCTGGTTGAAGATGTTGATCGTGGGAGGCGAGACCTGGTCGCGAATCGCGAGCACGGTGAACACCGATTCGATGCCGCCGGCACCACCCAGCAGGTGGCCGGTCATCGACTTGGTCGAGTTCACGACCAGCTTCTTCGCATGGTCGCCGAAAGCCAGCTTGATGGCGTTGGTCTCGTTCAGGTCGCCCAACGGCGTCGAAGTGCCGTGGGCATTGAGGTACTGCACCTGGTCCGCGTTGATGCCGGCGTCGCGCAATGCCGCCTTCATCGACCGCTTCGGACCATCCACGTTCGGTGCCGTCATGTGGAAGGCATCGCCCCCCATGCCGAAGCCCAGGAGCTCAGCGTAGATCTTCGCGCCGCGCTTCTTCGCGTGCTCGTACTCCTCGAGCACCATGACGCCGGCCCCTTCACCGAGCACGAAACCGTCGCGGTCCTTGTCCCAGGGGCGGGAGGCCGTGGCGGGGTCGTCGTTACGCGTCGACAGGGCGCGCGCCGCGGCAAAGCCGCCCACGCCCAGCAGTGACACCGTGGCCTCGGCGCCACCGGCCACCATCACATCCGCATCACCGCACTGGATCATCCGCGCTGACTGGCCGATGCAGTGCAGGCCCGTCGTGCAGGCGGTCACCACGGCGAGGTTGGGGCCGGTGAAGCCGTATCGGATGGCGAGGTGGCCCGAGATCATGTTGATGATCGAGGCGGGCACGAAGAACGGCGAGATGCGCCGCGGACCCCTTTCGAAGGTCAGCTTCGCAGTGGATTCGATTTCCGGAAGACCGCCGATCCCGGAGCCGATCATGCAGCCGATGCGCTCGGCCGTCTCCTCGGTCAGTTGATCGTTGGTCGGCAAGCCCGCGTCACGCACTGCCTGGATGCCCGCCGCCATCCCGAAATGGATGAAGCTGTCCATGTGCTTGGCTTCCTTGCCCGGGATGTACTCCTCGAGCTGGAAGTCCTTGACCTCGCCGGCGAACTGGCAACTGATGCCAGAGGCATCGAAGCGCGTGATCGGCGCAATGCCTGACTTGCCGGCCAGCAGGTTGGCCCAGCCTTCTGAAACGGTGTTGCCGACCGGGCTGATGAGCCCCAGGCCGGTGATGACGACGCGTCGACGGGTCATGCGATGGGGGCGCTGTGGAAGGCTCTCAGGCCTTGGCGTGGGCCTTGGCGTAGTCGATCGCCAGCTGGACGGTGGTGATCTTCTCGGCCTCTTCGTCGGGGATCTCGATGCTGAACTCGTCTTCGAGGGCCATCACCAGCTCGACGGTGTCCAGTGAATCGGCGCCGAGGTCGGCCACGAAGGCCTTCTCGTTGCTGACATCGGCTTCCGGGACACCCAGTTGCTCGGCAATGATCTTCTTGACGCGTGCTTCGATATCGCTCATGACTCCTCCAGGAGGTTGCGTAAAACGGGCCGGATTCTACGCTGGCAGGTTTCCAGCGCCGGCGGGGGAAATCAGGCCATGAACATGCCGCCGTTGACGTGCAGTTCGGTGCCGGTGACATAGCCTGCCTCAGGCGAGGCGAGGAAGGCGACCGCATGGGCAATCTCGGCCGGCTGGCCCAGGCGCTGCAGCGGGATCTGCTGCAGCAGCGCGGTCTTCTGGGCTTCTGGCAGGGCGTCGGTCATGTCGGTGGCGATGAAGCCGGGCGCGACACAGTTCACCGTGATCGATCGGCTGCCCAGCTCACGAGCCAAAGCACGGGTCATGCCTGCCACGCCAGCCTTGGCCGCTGCATAGTTGGCTTGTCCGGGGTTGCCCGAGGCGCCCACCACCGAGGTGATGTTCACGATGCGCCCGTAGCGCTGCTTCATCATGGGGCGCATGACGGCGCGGGACATCCGGAACACCGCCTTCAGGTTGGTGTCCAGGACCGCATCCCAGTCTTCGTCCTTCATCCTCATCGCCAGCGTGTCGCGGGTGATGCCGGCGTTGTTGACGAGCACGTGCAGCGCACCGTGCTCCTTGATGATCGCGTCGACCAGCGCATCGATGCCGGCTGCGTCGTTGACGTTCAGGCTCACGCCCTTGCAACCCGCGTGAGCGGCGAGCGACTCGCCGATCGCGGCGGCGCCTGCCTCGCTCGTGGCGGTGCCGACGACCTTCATGCCTCGCGAGGCGAGTTCCAGTGCGATCGCACGGCCGATGCCGCGGGAGGCTCCGGTGACCAGGGCAACCTGCCCTTGAATGGCGGTGGCGCTCATGCCAGCAATCCCTTCACTTCGGCCAGCGAGGCCGGGTCGAACAATGTCGCGGTGACGGCCTCTGCATCGATGCGCTTCACCGTGCCGGCCAGCACCTTGCCGGGCCCGCACTCGATCACGTGCGTCAGCCCACGCGCGCGAAGTGCCTGCACGACCTCGACCCAGCGCACCGGGCCGAAGGCCTGGCGGTACAGCGCATCGCGGATCGACGCCGGATCGGCGACCGCCGCGACGTCGACGTTGTTCACCACCGCGATCTGCGGCGGCAAAACCGTCACTTCGGCCAGCCGCGCCTTCAGGCGCTCGGCGGCCGGCTTCATCAAGCTCGAATGGAACGGCGCCGAGACCGGCAGCGGCAGCGCACGCTTGGCGCCCTTGGCCTTCAGCACCTCGCAACCCTTCTCCACGCCGGCCTTGCTCCCGGCGATCACGGTCTGCTTCGGATCGTTGAAGTTGACCGCTTCGACCACCTCGCCGCTGGCAGCAGCGGCTTCGGCACAGCCGGCGCGCACCGCATCGGCGTCCAACCCGAGGATGGCCGCCATCGCGCCCTGCCCGACCGGCACCGCCTCCTGCATGGCCCGCGCGCGCAGGCGCACCAGCGGCAGCGCGTCGGCCAGCGTGAGCGACCCGGCCGCCACCAGCGCGGTGTACTCGCCCAGGGAGTGGCCCGCCACGGCAGCGGGCGCGGCCCCGCCCTCGGCGAGCCAGGCGCGGTAGCAGGCGATGCCGGCCGTCAGCATGACGGGCTGGGTGTTGGTGGTGAGGTCCAGCTCTTCCTTCGGCCCCGCGTGAATCAGCGCGCCCAGGTCTTCGCCCAAGGCTGCGCTGGCTTCGGCCAGGGTCTGGCTCACGGCCGGGTGATCGCCCCAGGCGTCCAGCATGGCCACGGCCTGCGAGCCCTGGCCGGGAAAGACGAATGCAAACGAAGTCATGAGGACATCACCTTCATCGAGAAGCGAATCGGCGCAGCCGCGATGCGGGCCGCGTCAGAAGTCGAGCAGCACCGCACCCCAGGTGAAGCCGCCGCCGACCCCTTCGAGCAACAGCGTTTCACCGTGGCGGACCTGCCCGCTGCGCACGGCGTGATCCAGCGCCAGAGGGATCGAGGCGGCCGAGGTATTGCCGTGCTCGTCGACGGTCACGACCACGCGGTCCGGCGGCAGCTTCAGCTTCTTCGCCGTGCCTTGCATGATGCGGATGTTGGCCTGGTGCGGGATCAGCCAGTCGATGTCGGCGGGCGTGCGGCCGGCATCCTCGAGCACTTCGCGCGCCACCTCGTCCAGCACCCTGACGGCCAGCTTGAAGACCGCCTGCCCATCCATCTTCAGCAGCGGGTCGCCCAGCACCTGCCCGCCCGAGACGGTGCCGGGGGTGCACAGGATCTCCGTGTGCTGGCCATCGGCATGCAGGCGGGTGGAGAGGATGCCCGCAGTGGCGGACGCTTCCAGCACCACGGCGCCGGCGCCGTCGCCGAACAGCACGCAAGTCGTGCGATCGTTGAAATCCAGGATGCGCGAGAAGACTTCGGAGCCGATCACCAGCGCGCAGCTGACGGAGCCCGAGCGAATCATCGCGTCAGCCACCGACAGGCCATAGACGAAGCCGGAGCAGACCGCCTGCAAGTCGAAGGCCGGACAGCCCTGGATGCCCAGCTTGCGCTGGATGATGGTCGCGGTCGACGGGAACACCATGTCGGGCGTGGAGGTCGCGACGATGATCAGGTCGACGTCCTCCGGCGACCGGCCGGCGGCCTCCAGCGCGTGTCGGGCCGCGCCGACACCCAGGTCGCTCGCGTTCACACCCGGATCGGCGAAGCGGCGAGCGCGAATGCCCGTGCGCTCGACGATCCATTCGTCCGAGGTCTCCAGTCCGCGCTCCGCCAGCTGGGCCGCCAGCTCATGGTTGCTCACCCGCCGGTGGGGCAGCATGCTGCCGGTACCGGTGATGCGTGAATGGCGTTGGGATGGGGTTCGGTCGGGCTGGGAGTTCATGCGGCGGGGCGCACTGGCTCGTCGGCGGGCGGCGCGGAGGCGGCCTGCAAGGTCTCGACGATGCGCTCGTGCACCTGTTCGGGCAGGCGATAGCGGGCCGCATCATAAGCCCGCACCAGGGCACGGCCGAACGAGAAGGCATCGGCCGAACCATGGCTCTTGAAGACCAGTCCTTGCAGGCCCAGCAGCGCCGCGCCGTTGTAGCCACGGGGGTCGAAGCGGGCGCGGAAGTGCTTCAGCACGGGCAAGGCGACCACGGCGGCGAGCTTGGCCATCCAGTGGCGCTTGAATTCGGCTCGCAGGAAGCCGGTCAGCATGTGGGCGAGGCCCTCGCTCGTCTTGAGCGCGACATTGCCGACGAAGCCATCGCACACGACGATGTCGACGGTGCCGTTGAAGATGTCGTTGCCTTCCACGTTGCCGTGGTAGTTCAGCTGACCCGCGGCGGCGGCCGCGCGCAGCAGTTCGCCGGCCCGCTTGATGGTGTCGCTGCCCTTGATGGCCTCTGCGCCTATGTTCAGCAGGCCCACGGTGGGCTCCGGGTTGCCTTCGACGGCAGAGACCAGCGCGCTGCCCATCACCGCGAACTGCAGGAGATGTTCAGCCGTGCAGTCGACATTGGCCCCCAGGTCGAGCATGGTCGTGAAGCCGGGCCGCTCGTTGGGGATCACGGACGCGATGGCAGGCCGGTCGATGCCTTCCACCGTCTTCAGCACGTAGCGCGAGATGGCCATCAAGGCGCCGGTGTTCCCTGCCGAGATCGCCACGTCGGCGCGCGTGCGGCCCTCGGCGTCGGCCTTGAGCTGATTCACCGCGACCCGCATCGACGAGTCCTTCTTGCGCCGCAGCGCCACCTCGAGCGGATCGTCCATGGCGACGATCTCGGTGGCGGGCACCAGCGTGCACCTAGGCCAGTTGGCCGCGGGCTTCAGGGCATCGGCCGTGCCGACCAGCAGGAGTTCGGCATGCGGATGACTGGCCAGGAAATCCTTGCAGGCAGGCAGCGTGACCGACGGCCCATGGTCGCCGCCCATGCAGTCGACGGCGACGCGGACCCGCTCCAGGGGCGTTAGAGGAAGTGCGTGCGACACGTTCTGGAATGGCAAATGCCGCAGTCAAGGCTGCGGCATTGTGTTCGATTCGCCCGGATTCGCGAGGGGGCAGGCTCGCGCCGACCCGTCCACAGCGGCAGATGTCGGGCGACGGCCTTGGTCAGGCGTCAGCCTTGGTCTTCAGCACCTTGCGGCCACGATAGAAGCCCGTCGGGCTGATGTGATGGCGCAGGTGCACTTCGCCGGTGGTGGACTCGACCGCCGTGCCCGGCTGGGTCAGCGCATTGTGCGAACGGTGCATGCCGCGCTTGGAAGGCGACTTCTTGTTTTGCTGGACGGCCATGGAGAACTCCGATGCTGGGGGCACCGGTTCGGCCGGTGCAGCGAAAGCCTGCACGACGCACACATGGCGCGCACAGGGTAAGGAATTGGGAAAAGCCGGCGAGTATAGCACTGCGAGGACACCCCTCCAAGCGCGGGGCGAGGCTCGCCGCTACGCGCCGGGCTTCTTCTTCAGCCGCTCCAGGGCTGCGAACGGATTCGGCCGTTCTGGCGCGGCCGCATCCGGCTGCGAACTCTGCGGCAGGGGCTGGGGACAGACTTCGTGCCGCGGCACCAGCGGAAGGGCCAGCAGCAGTTCATCCTCGATCAGCTCGTGCAGATCGAGGTGGCGCGGGAGCTCCAGCACGTCGTCTTCGAGCTCCGCGTCCAGCGCCTCGGCTTCAGCGCCATCGCGCACGAAGCGGATCCAGCGGTCGATATCGAGCGGCTCGACCATCGGTTGCAGGCAGCGCTGGCAGCGCAGGCTGACGCAGGCCTGGGAGGTGAGATGCAGCCAGATCTCCGGCTCGCCGCCGGTGACCGGGCGCAACCTTCCTTCGGCCTGCCAGTGGACTGTTGAGCCAGCCGGCTCGACATCCAGCACGAGATCGGCCAGGCGCCCCAGCGCACCGAGGGGGATTTCGCCGGTGAGGTCGCCTGCGGCTGTGGCAAAGGCACCGAGCTCGAGGCGGCGCGGGTCGATGGGGCGAGCGTTCATCGGGCCAGTGTACGGCGAGGCTCCGGACGCGATGGGACAATGGGTCGATGATCGACTCCCTGCCTGCAGCAGCAGCGCCGCGCCTCATCCTCGGCTCGACTTCGCGCTATCGGCGTGAGCTGCTCGATCGCCTGAGGATGGCCTTTGAGGTGATGGCACCGCAGGTGGACGAAACGCCCGCGGCCCAGGAAGCTCCGTCCGCCCTGGCTCAACGCCTGGCCCTGGCCAAGGCGCGGGACGTGGCGGCTCGCTGCCCTGGCGACGTCATAGTCATAGGCTCCGACCAGGTGGCGGATGTCGACGGCGAGCCGATCGGAAAACCGGGCGGCCACGATCGGGCGGTTCAGCAGTTGCGGCGCATGAGCGGCCGCGAGATCGTCTTCCAGACGGCCGTGGCGGTCGTTCGCCCGTCCACCGGCTTCGAGCAATCCGCCCTGGTGCCCGTGCGCGTTCGCTTCCGTCAGCTCGACGACGACGAGATCCAGCACTACCTGCGACTCGAGCAGCCCTACGACTGCGCGGGCAGCGCGAAATGCGAGACGCTGGGCATCGCCTTGCTTCGCGCCATCGAATCGGACGACCCGACCGCACTCGTGGGCCTGCCGCTGATCCGCACGTCCGAGCTCTTGCGCCAAGCCGGCCTGGATCCGTTGCGCGGGGCGGGCAGCCAGGCATGACGCCGGAAAAGTCGCGTCCGGGTCGCCTGGTCCTCGTTCCCAACACCCTCGACCTGGGCGCCACGCCGGAGCCGCTGGACACGGTGCTCACTGCCCAAGCCGTGCGCAGAGCGGCGGAACTCCGCCACTGGGTGGTGGAGAACGCCAAGACGGCACGCGCCTTCCTCAAGCGGGTCGACGTGGTGCAACCCCTGGTCACGCCGCTGCAGTCGCTCGACATCCGCGAGCTCCCCCGCCTGCGCAAGGGCAGCGGCGACAGCGTCGAGGAAGCCGAATGGAAAGCCTTGTTGGCGCCCGCCCTGGGCAGCGAGGCGATCGGGCTGCTTTCGGACGCCGGGCTCCCCGCGGTGGCCGACCCCGGCGCGGCCCTGGTGGCGGCGGCGCACCGCCTGGGCGTGGTCGTCGAGCCCCTGGCAGGGACCAGTTCGCTGACCCTGGCGCTGGCCGCGAGCGGCCTGAACGGGCAGCGCTTCGCCTTCGAAGGCTACCTGCCCCAGCAGGCCGCCGAACGGACGCACAGGGTGCGTGAGCTCGAGCAACGCTCGCGGCGAGAGGGGCAGACGCAGCTGGTCATCGAGACCCCCTACCGCAATGAATCGCTGCTCCAGGCGCTGTGCCAGGTGCTGCAACCGAGCACCCGCCTGTCAGTGGCGTGCGGCTTGACGTCCGTGGGGGGCTGGTGCCGGACACAGGCCGTAGGGGCCTGGCAGCGCGAGCTTCAGGCGTCGGCACGCACACCCATGCCTGCGGACCTGCCGGCTGTCTTTCTCTGGCTGGCGGGCTGACAGTCCCAGGCCTCAGGGACTGCCCAGGAGCCAGCGTCCGGCAGCGATGCCCAGGGTATCGGCCAGGACGTCTGCGGCCGATGGTTCACGGTCCGGCGTGAAGGATTGCGCCACCTCGATGCCGATGCCGAAGGCGACCAGACCCAAAGCCAGCGCCCAGGACGGACGAAGCCCGGCCCGCCTGCCGATCGCCCACAAGGCCATGAAGGCCAGGGCATGTCGAAGCTTGTCGGCCTGCGGAAACCAGTCGGCCCCCTGGCCGCTGGGCCAAAGGGCGATCACGAGGATGCCGATCAGCGCGGCCGCGAAGGCCAGGCGCCAAACACCAGTCGCGCGGGCGATGCGCGTGGCCAGCGGCCCGATCAAGCCTTGACGGCGCCGCCCAGCAGGGCTGCGACCTTGCGCTTGGCACGGATGTTCGGCGTCAAGCGGCTGGGCGCGGGGGCGGCGGGCGCGCTGCGCTCCCAGGTGGCCGGGCCGTCGGTGGGCGCCGGTTCGTACGGCTTGTCGAAGAAGGGATCGCGCGACGCCGGGCGTGCCTCGGGGCGCCGTGAAGGGGCGGCAAACGACGCAGCGGCCGGGCCGGCGCTGCGGACTTCGCCCCGGCTGCCGCGTTCGCCTTCGCCCGACGGGCGTCGCCGCGGCCGGTCGTCGTCCATTTCGAGCGGATCGAGTTCGATCTTCTTCTTGATCAGCTTCTCGATGTCGCCTATCAGGCGTGTGTCGTTGCGCGTGACCAGCGTGATCGCCAGTCCCGACGCGCCGGCCCGGCCAGTGCGGCCGATGCGGTGAACGTAGTCCTCGGCATTGAACGGCACGTCGAAGTTGAACACCGCAGGCAGATCCGCGATGTCCAGGCCCCGCGCCGCGACGTCGGTGGCGACCAGCAGATCGACCTCGCCGGCCTTGAAGGCGGCCAGTGACTTCAGGCGCTCGTCCTGCGACTTGTCGCCATGCAGAGCGGAGGTGCGCATGCCGTCACGCTCGAAGGAGCGGGCCAGGCGTGCCGCTCCCAGCTTCGAGTTGACGAAGACGATGGACTGCGAGATCGAGCGCTCGCGCAGCAGGTGCAGGACGGCGTGCCGCTTGTCCTCGTCGGCCACGCTGTAGAAGCGCTGCTCGACGGTGGAGGCGGTGGCATTGGGCCGAGCGACCTCGACCAGCACGGGATCCTGCAGGTAGCTGGACGCGAGCTTCTTGATCTCGGGCGAGAAGGTGGCGGAGAACAGCAAGGTCTGGCGCTGCTTCGGCAGGTAGCTCAGGATGCGTTGCAGGTCGGGCAGGAAGCCGATGTCCAGCATGCGGTCGGCCTCGTCGAGCACCACGTACTCGACCTGGTTCAGCACCGCGTTCTTCGCCTCGATGTGGTCGAGCAGACGGCCCGGGGTGGCGATCAGGACCTCCACGCCGGCCTTGAGCTCCAGCGTCTGCGGCTTCATGTCCACGCCGCCGAAGACCACGGCGGCGCGCAGGTTGGAATGCTTGGCGTAGCCCTTGACGCTGTTCGCCACCTGATCCGCCAGCTCGCGAGTGGGGGCCAGAACGAGAGCCCGCACCGGGTGGCGCGCGGGGGAGGCGCTCGAATTCTCGTGCCGCAGCATCTTCTGCAGCAGCGGGATGGCGAAGGCCGCGGTCTTGCCTGTCCCCGTCTGTGCTGCTCCCATGACATCGCGCCCGGCCAGGACGATCGGAATCGCCTTGGCCTGGATGGGCGTCATGGTGGCGTATCCCTGGTCGTCCACGGCACGCAGGAGCTTGGCGTCCAGCGGCAAAGTGTCGAATCGGGCAGGAGGCGGGCTGACGGCGGCATCAGCCGCGGCAAGCTGGGGGTCGGAACTCATCGACCACCATTATCGCCGCGGCGGTGGGCAGCTACACTTGACAATTTCCGGCCAAAGGTCGGGCTATTTCGAGAAAAGCCGTCACCAAGGCTTTCAACAAGGGACCTGGCCATGATTTTCGTCACTGGCGGCGCCGGCTTCATAGGCAGCAATTTCGTGCTGGATTGGCTGGCCGAAAGCGATGAAGGGGTCGTCAACCTCGACGCGCTCACCTACGCAGGCAATCTGCGCAACCTGGAGGCGCTGGCCGGCGACAAGCGGCACGTCTTCGTGCAGGGCGACATTGCCGACCGCATGCTGGTCGATCGCCTGCTGGCGGAGCACCAGCCCCGCGCCATTGTCCACTTCGCGGCTGAGAGCCACGTCGACCGCAGCATCCACGGCCCGGCCGAGTTCATCCGGACCAACGTGCAGGGCACCTTTGCCTTGCTGGAAGCCACGCGCGGCTATTGGAGCGCGCTGAGCGAGCCGGAGCGTTCGCGCTTCCGCTTCCACCACGTCAGCACCGACGAGGTCTACGGCAGCCTGGCTCCGGGCGAGCCGGCCTTCACCGAAACGCATCCCTACGAGCCCAACAGCCCCTACTCGGCGAGCAAGGCGGCCAGCGACCACCTCGTGCGGGCCTGGCACCACACCTATGGCCTGCCGGTGCTGACGTCGAACTGTTCCAACAACTATGGGCCTTATCACTTTCCTGAGAAGCTCATCCCGCTGATGATCGTCAACGCGCTCGCCGGCAAGCCGCTGCCGGTGTACGGGGACGGGCAGCAGGTTCGCGACTGGCTGTATGTCGGCGACCACTGCAGCGGGATCCGAGCGGTGCTCGAGGGTGGCCGAGTCGGCGAGACGTACAACATCGGCGGCTGGAACGAGCTGGCAAACATAGAAATCGTCAGGACGGTCTGCACCTTGCTGGACGAGCTGCGTCCCGATCCTGACGGGCCGCATGAGCGACTCATCACGCACGTGGCCGACCGCCCGGGCCACGACCGACGGTATGCCATCGATGCCCGCAAGATCGAGCGCGAACTGGGCTGGAGGCCTCGCGAGACCTTCGCATCAGGCATCCGCAAGACCGTCAGGTGGTACCTGGACCACCCCGATTGGGTGGCTGACGTCCTGAGCGGCAGCTACCGCGAGTGGATGCAAAGGAACTACGCCGAGCGCCGCGCCTGACGGGACGATGAAGATCCTGCTGCTCGGACCGAACGGCCAGGTGGGCTGGGAGCTGCAACGCTCCCTGCAACCTCTGGGGGAGGTGCTTGCCCTCGACCGGCATGAAGGCGCCGACCTGTCGCAACCAGCAGCGCTTGCCGCCACTGTGCGCGCGCTGGCGCCCGATGTCATCGTCAATGCGGCGGCCTACACCGCCGTCGATCGCGCTGAGGGCGAGGTCGAAATGGCCCGCGCCGTGAACGCGGCGGGTCCCGCGGTACTTGCGCGCGAGGCGGCGGCACTGGGCGCGTGGCTGGTGCACTACAGCACCGACTATGTCTTTGACGGCAGCGGCGACGAACCCCGGGACGAGCAGGCTTCCACAGGTCCTTTGAGCGTGTATGGCCAGACGAAGCTCGAAGGCGAGCAGGCCATGGCGGCAAGCGGCTGCAAGCACCTCATCTTTCGCACCAGCTGGATCTACGCCACGCGCGGCGGCAACTTCGCCAAGACCATGCTGAGGCTGGCGAGCGAGCGCGACGAACTCAAGGTCGTCTGCGACCAGGTCGGAGCGCCGACTTCAGCTGAGCTGGTAGCCGACGTGACCGCCCATGCACTGCGCCGCGCCCTTGGAAATCCGGCCGTGGCCGGCCTCTATCACCTGTGTGCAGCGGGCCATACCACCTGGTTCGACTACGCTCGCCACGTCATCGAAAGGGGCCGGGCGGCCGGCTTGCCGCTACGCGTGCAGCCGCAGTCCATCGTGCCCGTCCCTAGCAGTGCCTATCCGACGGCCGCTCGCCGCCCGCTGAACTCCAGATTGCGGTGCGACAAGCTCAGGCAGTGCTTTGACCTGCACTTGCCGCCGTGGCAAACGGGCGTCGAGCGCATGCTGGCTGAAATCCGATGAGATTCCTCGTCTTGCCATTCGTCCTGTCGGTGCTGTTCACCTTCGTGGTGCTGCGCCTTTTCGGCGGTCACGTGCTGTGGAGCAACCACAGTTCGCTGAACGACCCCCAGGCGTTGCATGTGCATCCCGTGCCGCGCCTCGGCAGCATCGGCATTGCGCTCGCATTGGGTTTCGGCGTGCTTCAGATCATCTGGACCGCACCGTACCTCACGGGTCCCCAGCTGCAGCTTTTCGGGGCGGCGCTGGCCGCGGCGTCGATAGGTCTGACCGAGGATCTCACCGGCTCCGTGACCGTCCGGCTGCGCCTTGTCTGGGTCACTGCCGCTGCGGTGCTGGCGAGCTTCATCGATGGCGTGCGGGTGCAGCACACGGATCTTTCATGGCTGGACTGGGTTCTTGCCAATTCCGGGCTCGCGTCGGTGCTGCTGACGGCATTCATCATCACCGGCCTGACGAATGCCTTCAACATCATCGATGGGCTGAATGGACTGGCGTCGGCCTGCGCGATGATCATCCTGGCGGCCATCGGCTATGTCGCGTTCCTGGTCGGCGACATGTGGGTGGCCGCCTTTGCGGCCGTTTCCCTGGGCGCCGTGGCGGGCTTCTTCATCTGGAACTATCCCGGCGGCTTCATATTCCTGGGCGACGGCGGAGCCTACCTTTGCGGCTTCGTCGTCTGCGTCCTCGGCTTGCTGCTTCTGTCGCGCAACCCGGACGAGGTCTCCCCGATGTTCCCCCTGCTGTTGTGCATCTATCCCATCGCGGAGACCTGCTTTTCGGTGTACCGGCGCGGGCTGAAGAGCAAACCTGTCAGCCGCCCCGACCGGGGACACTTGCACAGCCTGCTGTTTCGGCGGCTCGACTCGCGACTGGGGCGCAAGCTCGGCAATACCGAGCGCCGGCGCAATTCCGTCACCACCCCCTACCTCTGGGCCCTGTGCCTGGGCTCTGTCGTACCCGCCGTGTTCATGTACGACAACTTCTGGGCGCTGCTCGTGACCATCTGCGCGTTCGTGATGGTCTATCTGGTCTTGTATCGCAGCATCGTCCGGTTCAGGGCCCCCAAGTGGCTTTGATCGAGCCGCATGCGGGCCATCGTCGCCGCCGCATCCTGCTGCTGACACCGCGCTGGCCGTACCCGATCACGGGCGGGGACCGGCTTCGCATCTGGCATCTCGCGCGCGAGGTGTCGCGCCTGCACGAACTCACCCTGCTGAGCTTTTGTCAGACCGAAGCCGAGATGAATTCGCCGCTTCCAGCGGATGGCGTCTTTTCCTCGGTCCACCGGGTTCTCCTGCCCAGGTGGCGCTCGTGGGCTCAGATGCTGATGGCGCTGCCGACGAGAAGCCCGCTGCAGGTCGCCTACTACCGCAGCGCCGCCTTCGGCCAGGAGGTTCAAAGGCTGGAACCGACGCACGACCTCTTGTGGTGCCACCTGGTCCGGATGGCGCCGTACGCCGCCGTTGGCAACCGTCCGCGATGGCTTGAAATGACGGACGCCATCTCGTTGACGATGAGCAGGGCTGCGCAGGCCCTGTCGTGGTGGAACCCCGTCCGGCTGGCGTTCGCGATGGAGGCGGTGCGCCTGCGCCGCCTGGAGATCGAAGCCGCGCGCCGCTTCGATCTCGTGACCGTGGTCTCGACAGTAGACCGAAACGCCATCGACGTGGCTGCGCCGGCCTCTTCGAAGCTGGTCGTCGCGCCCAACGGCGTCGATGCCCCCTCTTTGCCGACATCCCGTGTTGGCGGCCGTGCGCTCGGTGTCGCCTTCCTTGGGCGCATGGATTCGGTGGCCAACCGCGACGCATTGCGCTATTTCACGCGTGAAGTCTGGCCGGCAGTCCTCGCGATCGAGCCCCAGGCACGCCTGCACGTGATCGGTCATGTTCCGGCGCGCGAGGCCGCACGCCTGGGTCGCCAGGACGGTGTGTTGCTCCACGGCATCGTCCCCGACCTTGGACCGGTACTGGCGCAATGCCGGGTGGGCGTCTGCCCCGTCCGCATCGGCGCCGGTGTTCAGAACAAGCTGCTCGACTACATGGCGCACGGGCTGGCCGCGGTGACGTCTCCCATCGGACTCGAGGGCCTGGATGCCGTGCCCGGGAGACACCTTCTGGTGGCGGAAAAGACCGGCGACTGGGTGGCCGCCATCACCGTGCTTCTTCAGGACGACCGGGTGGCTGATTCGATCGCCCGAGAGGGGCAGGCGCTCGTGCAACTCACCCGCCGCTGGCCGGAATCACTGTCGCCGGCCCTGCACGCAGTGGACCGGCTCTTTTTCACGTCTTGAGTTCGAGGCTCTTGAGCAGGCGAGTCACCTCCTGCTCGAGCTGACGGTTGAACGATTCTGCCGAGGCAGCAGGACAGCCCTGCATCCGCGCTTCGCCGAGCGCCTGCCGAAATGCTTCGGGGAAGGTCTCGTCGCGATAAAGATGCAAGTGCCGGAAGCGGCGCATCTGCCGGAACGCGCCTATGTCGGTGGCCAGCACCGGCCGGCCGCACATGCGCGCCTCCATGACCGGACGTCCAAAGCCCTCGGCACGCGAGTGGACCCATACCAGGTCCGCATCGCTGAACTCCTGGACCGTAGCCTCCAGATTCAGGCGCGGCAGCACGCTGACGCGGTCGCGCCATGCCGGTGGAAGCAGAGCCAGGCGGCGCCTGGCCAGATGCGCCTCGTCGCCGAAGCCCAGCACGCGGACTTCGATGCTCTCCTCGAGGGGCACGTCTCTCAGCAACCTCAATGCGCCGCGAAAGTCCTTGTTGCTTCCCGCCCCGCTGCACAGCAGTATCGACAGCCCTTGTCGTTGGCGCCTTGCCCGCTGACGCGGCCTGGCGAGCGCCGCCTCGAAGGCATAGAACGGATTGGCCCACAGGAACTTTTCGCACCGCCGGTAGCGCCGCACGCGCTCGATCTGACGCATCGTGTGCCGCGAGACGACGGCCACCGGCCCCCCCATCCAGGCGTGCCAGGCCTGGCACACCTTGATGTATCGCGCGGCCAGCCCGCTGGCATCCCGACGGTTCGGGATGAAATCATGGATCACCAGTATGGAGCGGCCTGTCAGCGCATCCAGCAGGCTGCCCGAGTTGTAGGCGTACACCGTGAGCCGGCAACCCATGCAGCGGGCGGCGATCGGCGCCACCAGTTGCTCGAAGAAGACGAACAACGCGTTCTGCAACGCCGAAGGCAGCAAACCGACCCAACGCGGCGCGCGCAGTTCGCGGTGGGCGACGCCGACTCGCTGAAAGCAGGCTTCGAGCTCGCGCGCGTAGACCGGGATTCCGCGGGGCTTGATTCCGGCAAAGAAATTGAAGACGAGCACCCGTGTGGCGTCCCCCGAGCGGGCAAACCAGCTCACCACCATCGCCTTTCCTGACGTGGCCGCCAGGGCGCGACGGACAGCAGCCTGTCCTGCTCGATGGGTTTCCGAGGCAGCGACTCGCTGGTGGGCAGCCTGGGATGAACCTTGTCCCCGGGCTGCAGGCGAAGAGGCTCGCCTGCTTCCAGTCCGACAGAAAGCAGGTAATCGTGGTACTTGGTTCCGTCGCCCGGGACGTCGGACGTTCCATCCGTGACAGTGAACCACTGCGCGGGTACGCCATAGGCGTGGCTGACGATGAGTCCATGCAGGGAGGAACTGAGGACGCGTTCGCACGAGCAGATCTCGTCGATGAAGGCCTCGATGCCCTCGTAGCCTTCGCGCAGCACGCCGATCACCCGCACGTCGCCTTCGAACTGCAGTTGGCCCTCGTGGGCATGGTGGAGCACGACCCCGAGAGCATGACGCCGAGCGGCCTGGCGAGGCTGGTAGAACCGCGGCAGCAACACCGCCGGGTCGCCGAGAATTTCGGGGGCTGCGCCGCCGCACTCCGCGACCAGCCGTGCCGTCAGCGGCCCTCGCACGGCAAGGTAGTGCGCACGCGGATTGAGCCGGTCCGACATGCGCGGCGTGCCAGTGCCCCACACCGTGGTGCCATCGAGCGCGAAGCGGATCGTCGAGCCGATGGCCAGCGCGCCCTCTCCCTTCGGGCAGTGAACCGGCGGCAGGCCGGTGAACTTCTCGACCAGGTAGGGATTGAGGATGTCGCCGAAATTGCCGGGGTACGGACTCTCCATCCACCAAAGCCGAGGACGCCGGGCCAGGCGGACCCGGGCCTTCTTCGCGCGAAGCTCGAGGCCGATCCGCAGTTGCCTCGATGCCGCCCAGCGCCGGTCGCCCTCGGAATCGCCCCGCTGCAGCCTTGCCGCGATAGCCTGGGCCGAGAACGCGTCGCCGGCTTGCAATGCGACGTCCAGGCGGAATCTCGACAAGTGATCCGCCGCCTGGTCCGACGGCGGAAGGCGTGACAGGATCCGCTCGGCCTCTTCCAAGCGGCCTTCCTTCTGCAGGCCGCGGGCCACGCGGTAGGCCAATGCCTCGTCCTGCGGATCCGCCTGCTGCGCCTTGCGAAGGAAGAAGCTGGCCTCGACTCCGTTGCCGTTCTTCAGGGCCTGGGAGGTCTCACGCAGGAACAGGGCCTTGCGCCGCGCCGGCGAGAACAAGTCGACTTCATGCTGGGCCGCCTCGTCCTTGAAGCGCCCCGCTTGGCCGCTGCGGCCGAAACGGAACAGGACTCCAGCAGCGGTCGCGTCGTCAAGCTGGACCCAGGATGGCGGCATGACCGCGATCGCCGGAGCCTGCTCCAGCCGGACCCAGGCTTCCTGGATGAACCAGTCGTCGGTGGCCGTTCCGGCGAAGGTGCTCTCAGCCTCTGCCATCAGCTGCAGGAACCGCCGTGCAGTGGCCGTTCGACCGAAGTAGAGGATGGAGGGCTGGATCACTCGAGGCAGGGCCACCGGGTCGAAGTGGCGCATGTCCCGAAAGCCGCGAAGGAAGAACCCGAGATCGGTCGCGGCGCCGACATCCGGCAGCGGTGCCAGGAGGCGGCAGTCGACGTCGACCCACCACACGGGACGCTCGAAGCGCGCATGGCAGTCGGCGATGAATCGCACCTTGTGGCGACAGGCATCTATCCAGCTCGTGCCAGGCGGCAGTTCGACACGCACCACATGGCTGTCGACACCCAGGCGCTCGCAGTCCTCGCGAAGCAGCGCGGCCGCGCGGTGGTAATACTCTTCGCCATAGGCGAAGCTGACGAGCATCGGGCGGGCGGGCCCGGGGTTCTCAAGCGGCATCGTCGAGCCTCTGCAGTCCGGAGATGCGCGCTCTCGCACGTTCGAATTCGGGCTTGCGGCTGATGTAGACCGCATGCCAAGGCTTCACCGGCCCCACGAAGTGGATGATCCGGGCATCGGCAGTGTCGTCCTGGCGCGGTGCCGCGTTCCACCGGCTCTCCAGGGCGACGTAGCGGTCCCGGGCGTAGGCGTTTAGGGCATCCTGGTCGTTCATCGCGGCGTGAGCCACCAGGGCTAGCATGAACGCGGTCGCCCCCTCGGCTCGCATGCGATCGAGATCCATGACCAGCACTCCGGCGTTGAAGGCACGGAAGGTCATCGGCCCCTGGCCGTGCAGCCAGTGGCGGACGCGTTGCGCCTCTTCCCACGGCTGGTGGCCCAACGCGTGGTAGAGCATCTGCACTCCGAACCTCGTCCCGGGAGAGGAACTCGGCTTCGCCGCCAGCGGATGCCCGCGCAAGTCCATCCTCCACAGCGGCGCGATGTCACCCACTACGACCAGATCGACGTCGAGATACAGCACCCTGTCCAGGTTCGGGAGCAGTTCGGGCAGCAGCAGGCGATCGAGGGTCGAGACCGTGGTATGGCTGATGAGATGCAATCGTTCGCCGTAGTCGGCGTCATCGAAGGGATAAAAGTCGATGCGTGCGCGGCCTTTGAACGAGGCTCTGCAGGATGCCCAGTCCTCCTGCGACAGGCCGCGCGAAAGCACATGGAAGCGGAACGGAAGGCTGCCGGAGTCGAGGCACGAGTCGATGACGACTGGCAATGCATGAAACAGGCGATCGTCGACCGCCAGCGCCACCTGGATTTCCTCGTCCGTGCCCGGACCGGGCGCGCCCAGGTTCGCCCGAGCCCTGATCGCGGCGGCTGTCTCGTCGGCCCGCAGCCCTGCCGGCCAGGGGGTGAGCGTTGCCGGCGAAGGTGGCTCATGGGGGGCGCAGCGGCGCCGCAGCTCCTCGCGCATGCCTTGCACATCGCTCTGGCCTTCGCGCAGGGCGGCGGCCAATGCGGACACCACCATGCCCGGCGCACATCCACCCGAGTCCGTCCACAGGCGTTGCCTGGGCTCGGCGGAGATGGCCGTGGACGATGCCGGCCCGCTGAGGTAAGCGTCGACGCCGCGCTCCCGAAGCAGCCACCAGGAGACCACATCCCGGGCCCCCAGCGGCTGGTGCCGCCGCAGCGCAGCGACCGTTTCCTCGTCCAGCGCGGCGGGATCGCGCACATGCAGGCCGACGACCAGCACGCGATCCCACGCCTTAAGCGCCTCGCCCCAATGGGGACGCGAGAGTCCGTCGAGCAGGCCGTCCGCCAGGACGACAAGCTCGTCGGCGACGCTGTCCGTGTGCCCCTTGGCAGCCACCAGGGTGGCGAAGGTCGGGCCCTGCGGACTCCGCCAGCGGAACCAGCGCCCGCCGGCAGCGCCGTCCGCCAGCTCCCGGGCCAGCCGGACTGCGGGGCCGCTCGCACGCCCCGCCCCCTGCAACCCAAAGGGAGGCAGGGCCGTCACGGCAACTGCATGGGCCCTGTCCCCCGCAGCCCGAGTGAACTCGAGCCGACCCAGGTCCTGGCGCAGGCTTTCGGCCGCCTTCAGGGCCGGGGTCGACTGCGGAGCATGCGACTCGGCGAGGGGCTGGAGAGCTTCCAGCACATCCACCCGGGCATAGTCGACCGCGTGGCGCCACAACGGCTCCAACGTCGCCCACGCGACAGGAACATCGGCCCGGCGGGACTGTGCCAGTGCCCCAGCAGCGTCTCCGCCCTGCGCCAGCGCGACCTCCAGGCGCAGGGGCCAGAGTCGTTCACAGGCCGCATCCGGATCGGCCCGGTCCAGCAGCACGCGAGCCAGTTCGTGGAATCCTTCGGCGCAGGCGACCGCCGCAGCGGAGGCGGCTCCCCATCCCGGTACGCACTCGCCATCCATGGCGGCATGTGCCACACCACGCGCGGCCTGCTTCTTCCCTTCAGCGAGCAAGGCCTGGGTTTCAAGCCAGGCGGGGTGTGAACCACGCATGAGTCTGTCTGTCCATGAGGCCCAGGCCGGGGGACCATGTTCCTGCCGCCACCTGGCGGACCCCGGTCCGCCCGAACCTGTCCTTCAGTTAGACACGACGCGCGGTTTCGCGAAGTCGTCCTTGGCACACCAGCCGCGGGGGGTCGCCGCGGCGCTGATGTCGATCAGCTTGCTGTTGCGCGAGTCCGACTGGGTGTTCCCCTGCTGGCGGTTGCCCGTGGAAGGACACTCACCCAGCTTCTTGGTGCAATCCTTGCGCGCATCCTTGTCGCAGAACCACTCCTCGATCACCGGAGCGTCTTCGACTTTCTTGAATCGGTTGTTCTCGATGACGTTGTCGTTCGAGCGGTCGCGCAGCTTGATCACCGAACCGCAGGCGTCCTGGAATGTGTTGCCCTTGATCCGGTTGCGCGACGAGAAGTGCGCCAGGTAGATCGCATGGAGGCCCCCGCACTGCTTTGCCTCCTTGTTGCGTATCGTCGCGAAGAAGTTGTCCTCGACGACGTTGTCCTGCGAATTCACGAAGCGGATTGCCGCCGTGGAGAGTTCGCTACTCTTCAGGTCGACGCTCCCGATGTGGGAGAAGACGTTGCGCCGGATCGTCGTGCCCGAATTGAATTTGTCGACGGCGTCGCGGTTGCCTTCCAGGCTGATGGCAGTGGCGTAGCCGCGAATCTCGAGTGCCTGGATGGTCAGGCCGGTGCGCTGGCCCTTGTCGCTCTTGAGCAGCAGCCATGTTCGATGGTCATCGTCGCCTACGAAGGTAGGAAAGTCCTTCGGCTCGCTGGCCGCGCCGATCACGGTCACCTCGCGCCCCAGGCGGGCGCCATCGAGTACGACGGCCTGTCCCTTGTAGGTGCCCGTGCCCACCACGATGCGCATGGCCTCGCTCTTGCCTCGGGGATCCGACAGTGCCAGGTCGAAAGCGCGGCCCAGGCTGGCCACTGCGGAAGCGGGGGTGCGGCCGTCGCGCGCGTCATCGCCATTGGTCGCCATGTGGATGTCGGCCGCGACGGCGCTCCCGCATGCCAGGACTGCGCCCATGCAGGCCAGCCAGCCCATGCGAGCCCAAGCCCGCGCTCCAAGCCTCAATGCAGTCATCTGGAAAGCTCCATTCACTAAGGTCAAAGGCGGCGCATCAGTTCGCATGCCGCCTGGGAAGATTGTCCATCCGCCAGGGCCCGCAGCAGAGCGTCGAGCACCCGACGGGGCGGCGAGACGTGCCCGGCGCCCCAGTCTCCGATCTCGATACAGAGCTGTTCGTTCCGGAGCGATCCGCCGGCCAGGTCCTGGGCCGAAAAGCCGTTGGCCATGGCATAGGGCTGGAGGTGATTGCTGAGGTGGAAGGCATCCCCACGGTTCTGCAGGTAGATCACGGGATGCGGGCTGCCCTTGGGAACGCGCGTCAGGTCGTGGGTGACCCCGGCCGCCTCGAGCATGCGTGCGACCTCCGCAGGGCGCGAAGGCTTGCCGACGGCATCGCGCACGCCCGAGGCGCAGCGGGCATAGGCCGACGCCGAGTTGAGGTAGTAGCGGCTGATCGAGGTCTGCGGGTTCCATACCAGCGCGGCCGCCGGGGAACGCAGGTGCTCGAGGACCGCGAGGCTGGCAAATCCTGCTCCGGAGCCCCCGACGAGGATCAACGGCCTTTCCTGCGACTGCGCGGCATCATCCAGCAGCGCCGCTATCCGTTGCGGCAGGTCGGGCCATTGCTTGGATCCCGCGTACCAGGCCAATGTCAAGGCCGGATGGAGGGCCAGCATCGGGTCGGACACGGCGATCAGGTCCAGATCCAGGTCCGATGCAAGGCGCACGCCGGAGAACAGGGGGACGGCTCGCACGGAGCGCTGGATCGCTGCGCTGAAGCACACCAGCAGGACCTGACCCTTGCGGGGCGTGCGCGCCACTTGCGTGAGGAAATCGAGCGTGTGATGGCCATCGAGCGGGTAGCGATTGATTCCTGCCGCCTGAAGCAGCGCTTGCCCGGAAGCGCCCTCGTCGTGGTCACGCACCGCGACATTCCACGGACTCAAGTCGTAGCCCCGCTCCGCCCCGACGATGGCTTCGCTCGGGCGGAAGGCCAGGTCGGACGTGCCCGCGCGCCGGACGAATCCCAGGGCGTGGTAACGCTCGCCGGGTATCAGGTTCCCGAAGTCGGCGCCGGATTCGCGGCTGTACCACCGCACGGTCTCGCGCTCTCGCCCGCGCATCAGGTAGAAGGCGTATTCCCAGGGGCCCGGGGCTTCCGGCCCCTGGACCGACGCCCGCAGCCCGGTGCCCGTGCGGACCAGTTGGACGCTCCATGGCAGATTGCCCGGATGGTCGTCCGCCAGCGGCTGGTCCGGCGCCGGGGCCGGGGCCGGGCGGTCGATCGGTGCCTTTTCGCCACCGCTCATGAAACGACCCTGTCCGGCTGTGCCAGCGGGCCGGCGATGTTCGCGGCGTGTCCGGGCAGCATCGACGAGGCCTGTTCCTGCCGCGCGTCCAGGGCGCAGCATGCGTCGATCTGCGACAGGACGACGCACTCGGCAAAGCGGGACTCGACATAGGCCGCGTTGCACGCGCGATAGGCCGCGACCTCTTCCTCGCTCGCTGTCGACTGGGCGAGGATACGCTGCGCCATGGCCTGGATGCTGCCGACGATCCAGTCTGCAGGGTAGATCCTGTCGGCCCCCAGCCAGTCCAGCGTGGTCGGGATGGCGCCCGATGCGGCTCCGTCAGGCAGGGAAAGGTGGAATGACTCGTGGTCACTCACGGAAATGACGTAGCCGATACGGCGATAGAACGCCGCCATGTCGTCTCCGAAGGGCTCGAAGTCGACCGCGCCCGCGAGCTGGGGGTCCTCGGCAGCGCGCCGGTACTGTGCCTCGAAGAAAGCCATCTCTTCTGGCCGGTTGCGCATCCAGCCGTACTCCTCAGGGCGGCGCCCCTTGATCAGCAGGCGGAAGCGCGGGTCGCACTGCCGTAGCTGCGCGACGAGATCCAGGGCCAGGTCCAGCCGCTTCATCCGCGGCGTGATGCCCACCAGGCCCACGACCGGCAGGGGCATCCCGGAAGGCAAGGGCCCCCGGAGGTCGTCGGACACGTAGTTCGGCACGACGGTACAGCGCTCGGCCGGCCATTGGTAGCGCTGAACCGCCGCTTCCAGAATGTGCCGGCCCACGAAGATGAACTGGTCGACCGCCGCGTGGCTCACGCCGGCGGCCAGCGGAGATCGCAGCTCCTGTGCGTGAAAGCGCACGACGAGGCGCTGGCCTGGCCTCTTGTGGCTGGCGTACCAGACCGCATTGCCGAGGCACCACTCGCAGAAGACCAGGTCCGCCTGCTCCAGCAGCTCGGCGCTACGTACCGGATCGTGCTGGTTGTGCCCGGACCAGGAGTCGATCAGCACCCGGTGGCCCTGGCGCTCCCAGTGCTCCATCACGGCGCGCAGGAACTTCAGGTCATGGCCGGCCACGAGGATGGTCGCCGGCGCAGGCTTCGCGGTCACGCCGGTCAGCTCGGCCGGCCTGAACCGGTTCATCACCACGGCCTGGAGCCTGAGGCGGGACAACACCTGGATCGCCGCCTCGCCCTTCAGGCCGGGTGCCGTGACGACTTCGACCCGCACCAGGCCGTCGGCCGGCGATATCTCCTTGCCCACCTCGACCAGCGGCACATGCGCGCCACGCTCCACAGCTCGCGGTAGCCAGCACATGCCCATGCCGTCACGCTGGTTCCAGCAGGTGCTCAGGAGCAGGTCCTCGTAGAAATGCTCGTCGTCCTCAACGGCATGCTCGGGCGTCAGCAGGCCGAGCCATTGGCAGTTTCGCTCGGCCAGCAGCGCCTTCAGGTCGGCGCCGTCGAGCAACACGGCGTCCTCACGGGCCGGACGTCCCGTGTCGATGCTTCGCGCGACGACCAATGCCGGGGGGAAAGTCTGGCGACGCACCGCCGCCCAGGTCTCGTCATCGAGCCGGTCGCAGACGAGCGCATAGCGAGCCAGCTCCGGGGCGCGGACGCGCAGTCCGGCAGTGCGAAGCGCCTGGACCAGGCGGTGGGCAGCCGTGTGGGCACGCAAGACCTCACGCAAGGGCGGCAGGATGGCGTCGTGGCGAGCGGCCTCGTCCTGGAGCCACTCGCTCAGCCAGCGCGCGGCTTCTTCTGCGTTCGAGACTGTCCTCACCGTGCCGGCCATGGTCTCTTCGACCCCGCGGCCGGCGCTGCTGAGCAAGGCCGTGCCCGATGCCGCGATCTCCATCACCCGGCGCGAAAACATCGTCGGCGACTTCTCCACCGAATTGACGTTCAGGTGCACGGCGTGCGACTTGTACGCCTGCACTACGTCCGCGTAGTCGAGGCCGCCCTTGACGAACGGACTCAGGCGATCGGGAAAGTGGTACGGGCTGTCGGCGCGGAAATGCTGGCGGTCGTAGATGGTCAGCCCGAGTTGAGCGGCAGGCAGCAGCAGCTCGTCCAGTTGCCTGCTGCGCTCGGCGTAACGCTCGCCGTAGTAAGAACCTGCGTAGCACACGTCGTGCGACCAGGGACGGCTCGAGGGCAGCGGGTTGTGGATGCGGGGCTGCGCGAAGAACGGCAGCGCCGAAGCCGTGCGCGCATGGGTGCCCGGCGTGGCGAGGTAGCGGACGATGCAATCGCTGTCCGTGGTGAAGACGTGGTCGAACAGGGCAGCCGTGCGCTCGAACCGGCTGAAGTGGACCGGGTCCTCCTTGTTCCAGAACATCGTGGGGATGCCTTGCGACCGGCAGTGTTCGACCAGGTCCCGCAGGGGCGCGATTTCCTCGTCGGAGTAGTAGCCGACCCGTCTGGTCCAGCTGCCGTCATTGCCTTCCCAGGCCGACTCCACCAGCAGCGCGTCGATGGGCTGGTGTTCGAGCAACTCGCGCCATCCGTCCGGCGTGGGGCGAACGACTGCGATGTCGGGCCCCAAGGAGTCGGTGGTGAACCGGTCGGCGATCAGGCCCAGACGCAGCGCCGCGAGCTGCGCCGCTGGATGGTCTGCCTCCTCTGCAGCGACCAGGGCGGCGGACTGACGTGCTGCCTCTGCATATGCCTGGAGCAGGGTCCGTCCGGCGACGTCCCAGGTCCTGTGCTTGACCACCCAGCGGCGGCCGGCGCGGCCCAGCCGCTCACGCAACCCGGGGTGCTCAATCAGCTCGCCCAATGCGCGGACGAGATCCTGCACGTCGTCCTTTCGGAAGAGCATGGCTCGGTCCTGTTCGGCCCCTGCGAATTCCAGGTGGGGCGAGACGTCCGACAGCAGCACCGCCTTGGCCATCGCCATGGCCTCCAGCGGCTTCAATGGCGAGACCATCTCGGTGACCACCGAGCCGCGTCGCGGGCAGGGCATGATGTCCATGCAGCTCATCAAGCCCCGCACGCGTGCCCTCGGCACACGCCCCGTGAAGCGCGTCCGCGACTCGATGCCCGCGGCCTGGACAGCCTTCTTCAGCGCGGGCAGGGCCGCGCCGTCGCCCACTATCAGCAGGTTGAAGCCGATGCCTTGCGCATGGACAACGCCCAGCGCCTCGACCAGCAGGTCCAGCCCCTCGTAGGCCACCACGCTGCCTGCGAACCCGATGGTTGGTACGCCGGCGTCAAGCCCGAGATCAGCCACCAGCGCCAGGTCGCGTTCGACGGGCGCGAACTCGTCGATGTCGACGCAGTTCGGAAGCAGGTCGATCCGGTCCCCCTCCACGCCCCGCGCGACGAGCTCGTCTTTCAGTTCGGATGTGATGGCCAGTACCCTGTCGGCCTCTCGCACGACGACGCCTTCGAGACGCACGGCCAGCTGATATCGGTCCGTCGACTCCCAACCCTGGCGGTCGGACGCTTGGGTCACCTCCCACAAGCCGCGCACTTCGTACACAAAGGGCAGGCCCAGGCGGCGCGCCGCGATCAGCGCGGCCAGGCCAGTGACGTGGTTGGATGCGGCGTGGATCACCGAAGCCCGCTGGCGCAGGGCCTCCCGGGCGAACGCATCGGCGGCGGCCGCGATGTAGTGATCCAGGGGCAGCGTTTCGAGATCTGGTCCCGGCGTGAACACGTAGGGAACGCCGGACTGCGAGACGCAGAGACGGCCCTGCGCCCTGGCCGCGCCCGCAGCCCCCTTGGCATCCCAGGGGAAACCGGGGCGCGTGGCGACCACCATGTCCACGCCGGCCCGGCGGCTGCCGGCCGCCACGCCATGCGTGCGCGTGGAGTAGCCGTTGGTCAGATAGGGCATCGCACTGTGCACGCAGTACAGAACACGATCCGGATTGACCACCAGGTTGGAGTTCGGTTGCCGGGGCGGGATCGCCGGCCCCACGGTCATCAGCCGGTGCAGGCCATCCAGCATGGTCACCAGCCTGCGCTGAGGCGCAGAAAGGCGATCCGCGGCCAACCCCGCCATCGCCTGGCGAGCCATCTGCACGTGCCCCCGTTCGAAGTAGGCGGCCCGAGCGAACGCGTAGGCGTTCTCGATCGTCGGCGCGGTAGCAGCCAGCCGCTCGAGCTCTTCGTACGACTTTCGCGGCACCGTACTGGACGCTCGGACGCCGGCGCCCTTACCGGCAGGCAGGGAAGCCGGCGCGGCCACGGTCGACCCGGTGGCGCGCCGAAGCAGGCCGCGCAAGACACTCGCGGGCGCTATCAGCACGGACCCGACGCGAAAGCGCCATGACCGGCGGACTGCTTCGAGCTCGCCGGAGGTCGCCGCCAGACTGGCCCGAAGCTGTTCCAGGGACCGACGGTCCCTGACCTGCTGCTTCTGCAGTTCTTCGATGGACTTCTTGTACCGCTTCTCGCGCGCCACCAGCCCGTCATACCGGACCTGGAGGATCCGCAACTGGTCGCTGACGGTCTCGACTGGCGAATCGGGCGACTCAGCACCAGTGGCGCTCGACGACATGTTCTCGCTCATCGCGAACTTGGATTGGTAGTGTTGAAGCGGCATCAGCTGCTGCAGACGCCATGGAAATTTCGCAGGGGCCGGCGAGTGCTCGAGGGCCTCGGGCGCCACCGGCACACGAATCACCTCTTGGACGGGGGTGTTTGCGTCGGTTGTTCACGCCGTGGCTTCGTGGTCGGCCACTTTCCAGGGACCTGTCACTCTTCGCGCATCGCCCGGGTGTTGCGCATTATCCAGGAAAGGCCGGAGCGCTGACCTGCCCACGGCGGCAGGCCCAGCCCCCCGGCCGCAGCGGCAGGCAGGCTACGCAAACAGTCGCCGATGACGGGTAGAACAAGCCGATCTGGTCAGCATGGCGGTCCCGGCGGTTCTCGGCGAACACCCTTGGACACAGAGAATGGCGGGACGATGGCCCGACCGGGCCGCGGGCATGGACGCGCCATCAAGATCGCAAGGAAACGCCCATGCTGCACAAGTCCGTCTGATCTTGTGCGCTCTTCAGTTGTCAGCAACGATGCGAGGCGCGGAGGCGCCGCCCGGAGGCAGGGGGCAAGCCGGGATGTCCGAGGCGCCGACATGGCGCTGGATGTATTTCACCGCGGACCGGGAGGCTTGGTCGACTCGATTGCCGCGGAACACGTTGCCCCAGGAAGGGCACTCCTGCTTGTCCCTGCGGCAATCAGCCTGCTTGCGGCTGTCGCAGAAAGAGTCGACGAACAGCGAATGACCGGACTGGTGTTCAAAGCTGTTGCGCTCGACCTTGTTGAAGTTCGAGCGGTCGCGGACCTTGATGGTGTCACCGCAACCACCCCTGAACACGTTGTCGACGATCTCGTTGTTGGATGCGCCGCCCGCCATGTAGATGGCATGCAAGCCATCGCATTTGTCGATGTTCGCGATGTTGACGAACGTGTTGCCGGCGATGCGGTTGTCGCGAGAATTGGTCAGGCCGATGGCAGCAAAAGAGGGCTCGATGCCCTTGGTGTGCTGGCCAATGTCCTCGAAGCGGTTGAGTTCGATGACGTTGCCGCCGGACCACTGGCGCGCATCAAAGCGATCGCCGAAGAACTGGATCGCGCCGCGAAAATTGCGCACGATGAAGCCTCGCACCGTCACGTTGCTGGTGGTCCCCGCCTGGCCGCGGACCAGCAGCCACGTGGTGCCGCCTCCCCCGCCATCGAACTCGGCGTGACCGGTCGGGTCCGCGCCGCCATCAAGGACCAGGCGCGAACCGGCCTTCGGGAACTTCGTGACCTCGACGATCTGAGCGCCATACTGCCCAGGCAAGAAATGGACGGTCACCGTTTCTGAATCAAGGCCGCGGTTGGCGAGCTGCATCGCCCTGGCGACCGTCTTGACCGGCCGCTCGGGCGAAGCTCCATCGTTGAGATCGGCCCCCGAAGGCGAAACGAACACCGTGGCGGCCATCACGCATGAGGGCCCGAACACGCATGACACGAGCCATGCCGCCACATGCCAGCCGAGCCGCGAATTCGCCACCGCGTTCCTCCGGGCTAGCCCACCAGACGCTCTTCGTCGCAGATCAGGTCCGCGACGGCAGAGCTCAGGCTGGGCTTGGTGGCTTGGGGCGAGGCATCGCCCGCTTCGACCTTCATCTGCACGCCGGGCAAGAGATGATGGAAGAAGCGACCCATGACGTGGCGCACGCCGTCCTCGGTCACGGAGCGCAAGTCGGGGGCGAAGTAAGCGCCTCTGGCCGCCGTGCCGGTGACGATCTCGTACGAGGGGAAGTAGCAAACGCGCTCGAATCGGTCCGTGATGAACTGGGCAGCGACACGAAGGACGGATTTCGAATAGGTGGTGGCGCTGAGCACGTGATGGCCGGAATAGGTCGCGAGCAGCGGCACAGGCGACACCGTCAAGATGATCGACACCGCCGGGTTCACCGAGCGCAGGCGCTCGACGAATTGCACGAGGTCATCCTGGACGGCCGCCGCATCGAAGTTGACGAAGGCATGCCGGCTCGCGTCGAACTCACCGTAGCCGCAACCTGGGCACACAGGGTAGACAGCGCCGTCTCTCTGATCCATCCAGGCCTCCGTCAGCCCGAGCGTGAAGACGAAGCACTCGCAGGACTCGAACATGTGCCGGACTCGCGCAAGGTGCTGAGTGCGATCGGCGAGAAGTTCAGCCAGTGAGCGGTATCCCTCCGGATGAACAGACGGCCTGAAGGGGTCGACCCACCGATGGCCGGCCGCCCAGGCGCTGTCGAGGGGCTCGAACCGGCCGTAGGCCCGGTCGAACAACTGAAGGAGCTGTCTCGCGGTGTAGATGTTGCCGTACCTTGCCGAGAACGTCCCGTACTGGAACTGCACGGCAACTTCCGGTTCGATGAAGCTCGGCGCCGGCTCGGCCACGAAATAGTTGCAGCCGTGCTTTTGCAGATAGCGCGCGATGTGCTGGGCGAAACAACTCCCCGCGGTAGCCACGCGACTCTGCGCCGTCAGCGTGAAAGGAACCGACGTCACGGGGTCGATGCTTGGCGGGGGCGTTCCTGCGACCGCATGCCGCCAATAGGCAGACGCCTCCAACTTGCGATAGGGACAGGTGGCCGATCTATCGTCAGACATGGTGTCGGGCTCGCCCTTCCATAACAAAGCGTCGCAGCGCACCCAGGTAGGCTGCGCCGTATTCAGCGGTGGCATGAGTGGCGTCTGCGCACAGTTCTGCGCGACGATACCCATCTGACCCGAACACCTCATCCGGAGGAGGCAGGTAGCGGCCGCCGCAGGCTTCGGACACCCGCCGGGAGATCCGGCATTGGGCTCGCCACACAGCGTGCCGAAACTCGATCGGCGCAACGTCCTCGGGCCCGATCCGGGTGATCCCTCGGGCCCGGAAGAGCTCGCGCGTGCGATCGGGCAGGTGCTCCACGATGAACCGCGAATCCGGCACCGGGGGCGGGCCTTCGAGGTGCACCAGCCCGGCCACCTTGTCCAACGGCAGCAGTCGATACATCTCGGCGCACGACTCCATCGAGCGCGCCAGTTGGTACTCGATGAGGTCGTAGGGGACGAAGATGCAGTTGCCGTGGGGCGCCTGCGCGTCCGGGTCGTCGGGGTCCAGGAAGGCCACCCTCTCACCCCCCTCGAACAAGCTGAGCCGATTGGCCTGGTTTCCGCCGACCACGGAGGCCAGCCACACGCGCCGTCCCCGCTGTTCGGCCAGGGCCTGCTGGATCGCGCGGGTCACCACTGGATTGGCCATCTTCCGGCCCATCGAGTCTGTCACGGTCAAGCCGCCCGGGAACGCCTCGGACCCCGTGGAGACAACCCGGATCCCGACCTCGTCCTCCATGACGGGGGCCAGCTTGCTCCGCAAGGCATTCGCCATGCAGTTGGCGTGGCTGTTTCCGAACAACAGCACCAGATCGCCGGATTCAGCATTGCGGGTCAATGGTCCTCCCGTGTTCGGTTCAAAGGGCTCGCAGCGCTTGCGCCAGCCTCGACATGGTGCCTTCGGCCCTTTGTCTCAGCATGCGGCGCGTCGTGGTCGGGATCCTGGGCATGTAGGGCGAGAACCGGTCTGGCAGATGCTCGTCCGCCAGAGACGACAACAGCTCGGGCCGTTCCGCCATGCGCATCAAGTTGCGGCTCTTGTCCGTGGCGGAAAGGACCAGGCTCGGGACGCCATAGTGCAGGGCAACGACGGTGCCATGGAACTTCATGCTCGCCAGCACGGTGCACTCGCCGATCGCGACGCACAGATCCGTCAGCGACTCGCTGTGAGCCACCTCCTTGCCATCGACCTGCAGGTCAGCCGCCCGCTCGAGGTCGCGTCGGCCCACTTCGCCGATGCCCAGCACGATGTGGCGCACCGCATACCCGCTGCCAATCGCCTTCTCGCACAGCCTTTGCACGTGATCCAGGCGATCAGGCTCACCCTTGCGATCGCGGGTCACCACGCCGAGAACCTTCGCGGCTTTGGCCGGCGGCGCGACCTTCGGCATGGGCAGCCCGAAGACGATGTCCGCGGAGTTCATCGTCTCTACAGTGGGCTTGAGGTTGCGGGCGATCCATTCCGCGCTCTCCTTGTCGCGGGCCTCCACCATCCGGACGTTCGGATGCTGGAAGAACTTTGCCTGGGTGGCGATGGCCGCCGCGCTGGCACCCTTCCACGTCGGCACCCCTACGCCCACGACGAATACGGGAACCGAAAGGTAGGCCGACTTCCAGTAGAGCTCGGAAACCGTCCAGGGCATCACGAGATCGCCGCCGCCGATGACGATCGCATCGATGCCGCGCATCACCTCTTCCAGTGGCCGGCTGAAGTAGGGTTTGGAGGTCAGGTCGTTCAGGACCTTGAGCTCAAACTCCTTGCCCAGCCAATGCTTGAACGTCTCGATGAACAGTTCGTCTCCAAAATTGCCCCAGCCGAAGAAGCCAACCAGTCCGATGGTCTTCCTGCCTTGGTTGTCCATATCACCTTTCACTGCATTTGATCGTGATGGAAGCCGGTGTCGCCGGGCGGCCCGCCTCGGCACTCGGCAGGGCCATGCGCAAGTGCAGGCTATGTGAATGCCAGGCGCATCCGCAGCCCTGCGAAGAAGGCATCCGAAATCCGCTCCGGTCGCAGTTCCCGCGCCAGGCCGAGCGCCGCGTCACGCCGCCGCGCGAGATCGGTGCCGGCCGCGTCGATCAGTGCGACTGTCAGTCCCGCCTCGTCCGCAGGATCATAGAGAAGGCCGGCGGACTCGCCAATGTTGTCGATAAAGCCACCGATCCGCGGCCCGATCACCGGCACCCCGAACGACGTGGCCATCAGGGCCGCTCCGGAGTTGAGGGTCCTCTCGTACGGGCACACCGCGGCATCGGCGGCACGGAAGAAGTACTGGATCTCGTCGCTGCCGATGGTTCGCAACTCGAGAGTGACGTCGCTGCGGCCGTGGGCCCACAGGCGCAGGGCACGGGCAACCGCTTCGTCGGCAGGCGCGCCAGCGATGATCAGGCGCAAGGGCCGGACGGACGCCGCCCGAGCGGCATCGAATGCGGTCATCAAGCCGGCATAGCCCTTGTAGCCGAGGACAGCGCCGAACGACAGGAAGACGACCTCTTCCTGCGCGATGCGCCATTCGGCGCGCGCCTGCATCGGGCTTAGCCAGTCGGCATGCGCACCGAGGTAAGACGGATGCGGCACACACAGTTCCTTGTCCGCATCCCAGCGGTAGTGGGGACTGCACAGCGCCCGGCTTTGCGAGGTCATGACGTGCACTACATCTGCGGCGTCGGCGACCATCTGGTGAATCCGCCGGTCGTGCTCGGGCCAACGGGTCTCATGGGGCATCACGTTGTGGACAGTCCACACGACACGGTGCCCCGCCATGCGGATGCGCCGCAGTACGGCAGCAAATTCATCGACCGCCTTGTCAGCGGCCGCCTCGTCGGCGGCCTTGGCCGTACCGCCATGAAGCCAGTGGAAGTGGCAGATGACGGGGCCGACCCAAGGGATGCGCCCCAACAGTTCGGTATGGAGCAAGGGAAGCAGATGGCAGCCATGCCTGCGGGCCTGCCCGTACAACATGGCCTGATACTGGTTGCGCCGGGCGACCGGCGCGTACGCCAGAAGCACCTGTGCCGCCTGCGCCTCGCCGCCAAGCAGGGACTCGCGGATGCCGGGATCACTGGACAGGCGTTCGCATTCGGCCCAGAGTCCCTCCTCTCGATCAACCAGTATGTGCATCCTGGCTCCTCTGGGCCGGGCGAGATGCGCGGTAGCGCGAAATCACCTGCAGGTACATCTCCCGGTACCGCCGGGCATTGGCCTTCCAGGTCCGATGCTCGAAGACCCAATCGCGTGCTCGCGAGGCCATCTCATCGCGCAGTGCCGGATCGCCAGCGTATCGCAGGATCGTCGCGGCGAGACTGTCCGCGTTGCTCGCCTCGGCGATCAGGCCGCGCTCTCCATCGCCCACGACTTCACGCAGGGCCGGCAGGTCGGTCACGATCAAGGGGCGGCTCAGGGCCATCGCCTCGTAGGGCTTCAACGGAGTCACCCAGTCCGCGGCGTAGTCTGGAATGCGCGGAATCACGAACACATCGATAGCCATGTAGTAGGCCTTGATCTCGTGATGATCGACTTCGCCCGCGAAATGGACGGCCTCGGCCAGTCCCAGTTGCTGGACGAGTTGCTCCAGGTTCTTTCGCTCAGGACCGTCGCCGACGAACAGGCATCGGCAGTCCAGGCCGCGTTCACGGATCCTGGCCACGGCCTCGACGAGGTGGCAATGGCCTTCGCGCCTGGACATGTTCGACACGTACCCCACCACGAGTTGCGCGCCCGCCAGCGCCTCTATCCGCGCGGGCGGCGGAGCCTCGCGGAACTCCTCGGCGTCGATCCCGTTGGGGATCACGTCGATCTTCTGCTCGGGGACGCCGCGCTCGATCAGGATGCGGCGCATGCTCTCGGAAATCGTCACCACGTGGTCGGCCATCGCCATGCAGCGATTCTCCTTGCGGATGCGCAATTGGGTGCGCTCCATGGCGAAGACCCGCGGTCCTGCCGGCGCCCAGGTGTGTTCGTGGAAGGAGCGCACTTCATAGATCACCGGGATGTCGAAGACATCTCGCAACGCAAAGGCCTGCAACGCCAGCTCATAGCCGCGGATCCCGGACGCTGCATGCACCAGGCTGGCGCCACGCTGCGCCACGATTCCGGCGGCCTGCACGGCCCCCATCCTGACCCGCGCGGGAGGCGAAAGTGTCCGGATGCCGTTCGTGTTCGGACCGATGCGGAAATGGTCGCATCCCGCCACTTGCTCCCTGGGAAGCACGTTGCCGTCGACCACGCCGTCGTAGGCCGGATAGCCCGGCGGCGTGATCACGAAAGGATCCAGCCCCTCTTCGAGCTGCGATTTCAGCGTGTTCAGGCAGCGGATCGCGCCCCCGGTGTTCTCGAACGGGTAGGCCGTCTTGTGCAAGTGGCACACAGTCAGTCCTTGGCCGGCTGGCGGGCTCCGCCTGGCTGCGATGCGCGGATACCAGTCCGTGTCGAGTTCTTCCAGCTCTGCGCGCACGGCACGCCAGAGCCTCGAAGCCTCGGGCTTGGCGGCCTGGTGCCGGACCTGCAGGTCGGCCAGTCGCATTTGCAGTGACAGCGCTCCCTCCGCCTGTGCCAGGCGCAGCGCAGGCTCCAGCCAAGCTTCGTGGGGAACCCAGGAGTCGATCATCTGCGCCATTGACTCCAGCGTGAGGACCGTCAAGTCGGCGGCCGTTGCACTGAGCGACGGACTGGCCGCGTACGCGTGGAGGTCCACGCCGAGTTCGCTGACACCAGGTTTGACAACGAAACTCTTGAACTGCCAGCCCTCCTCCTGGAGCGCATGGGAAGGTACGTACAGGTAGGCGCCAAACCGAGCCGAATGCGCCAGCTCCTGCCACTTGCCTTTGACCGGCAGCCCGCCCTCGTCATACGCAAGAACGGACAGGATCGCCGCCTTCGGTTGCGCGCCTGCCTCGTCTTCGAGACGCGCACGCCACACGACGACATCGCCCGGCGCCACGCGGATATTCTCGGCACGCCTCCAGCGGTGCGGCTGGGCCAGCCCCTTGTAGCGCTCGCTTTCCAGCCGCCTGACAAGGCGCCGAACCAGGTCGTGATCGCCTTGCGCATGGGCGACCCTGATCGCGGGCTCGAGCCAGATGGCGTCAGGCTCCCAGCTGGCCAGTATGGTGGCGATGGACTCGACCGTCAGGACGAATGCGCTCGAGTCCACCACCTGGACAGCAGGCCCCTCGGCCAGACGACGAAGGTCCAGCTCGACCTCGACAACCCCTTGCGGAACGATGAATGAAGCGAAGGACCAGCCTGGTTCATCCTTGGGATGCGAGGCCACGTTCGAAAAGTTGGAGACGCGATCCGAATGCGCCAGGCCTTCGACTCTCGCCACGACGGCCAACCCGGTGGCGTCGATCAGGCTCACCGCAAGCACAGCTGCATGGGGCGACCCACGGCCCTCCTCCGCCTCGAGCCTGGCGCGCCAGATCAGTGTCGTCCCCGCGGCGACCGGGATGCGCAGGGCGGTCGGCCAGCCCGGTACGGCGCGCTCGGAGGATGTCGATTGCGTCTGTCCGAGCAGGCGCAGCAGTTCCTGTTGCAGGCCGGACTGGCCTGCCGCCCGCGCCACCTGGATGGCAGGGTCGATCCACGCACGATGAGGCACCCAAGTCTGCACCGCCCTGGTCACGGTGGCCACATTCAGGACAATGAACTCGACCTCGGTCAGCCGCAGCGCCGGTCCGCCGGCCTCGACGAACGCATCGAGCTTCAAGGAAGCCACGCCTGCCGGCACCTGGAACGCCTTGACGGTCCAGCCTGCACTTTCGGGCCGGAAAGAGCGGGCATAGAAGAAGTTCGGATAGCGCGCCGAATGCGAAACACCCACGGCGGCCAGATCGACCGGAGATCCGGACTCATCGGACATCGAAATCGAAATCACGGCCGCCTTGACGCCGGCGCGATCAGGATCCTCGAGTCGTCCGCGCCAGACCAGCACGTCCCCCGCCTGGACTGTCAGCGGAGCCGTCGCCACCCAGCCGGCGAGAGTGCGCCTGGGTGTCCGAGCCGTGGCGAGCCGTGCAGGCTTCGTCCCCTGGGTCGCCGGTTTAGGCGTGGATTCCGCTGTCTTCGGGGCAGCCGGCACGCTCTGGGTGATCCGTGGTGTCGATGCCAGGCTGATACCGTCCGTGGTGTCGTCGGCGCGCCATCGGATCTCGAGCCGCCGCGCACCGCGAGGAGGCTGGACCTCACGAGGGGTCAAGCCCGGCGCCGACCCTGAGCTCACCCGGAAGACCAGGAACGCCGGATCCTGCCGCGACGATTGGCAACCGGCGTACGGCGGGGGAAGGGGATTGCCGGTGGCGTCGAAGAAGCGCACGGAGCCGGTGAATCCGGCAGGCGCCTTCGCAGACTCCAGCCGCCAGTCGATGGCGATGTCGATCGGCAATGACCCATCGACGAGCGATCGCAACAACATCGCTCGACCTTCAGCCAGCTTCACGGGCTGCCATGCCGCCTCCGCCGGCACTCCGCCGCGCAGGTCGACGATATGACCGGTGGACGTCGCAGTCACCGTGGCGGCGTCGCCGGACCCGTCCTTCGAAGCAGCTTGCGTGTTCGAAAGATCGTGATTCGTCCCGAACGCTTTCCTCAGCATCCGCAGCAGCGGGGCATTCATGGCTTGAGCTGGGGTGGGCTCGTCAGGCCAGCACGCCGACGGCGTCAACGCAAACGTGATTGGCAGACAGCACGGCCTGCAGATCGGCGAACTCCCGGTGCGCCACCAGGACGACAATGATGTCGCTCTTGGCCAGTGCGGTCGCGAGGTCGACGAGTTCTGCCACTTCCAGCGTGCGCGGCAGCTTCTCGACGTTGGGTTCGACCACCTTCATCCGGGCGCGGGTCTCGCGCGCAAGCTGCTCGGCGATGTGCAGCGCCGGGCTTTCACGCAGGTCGTCGATGTTCGGCTTGAACGCCAGGCCCAGCACCGCCAAAGTCACTTCGGATTCGGCCTTGCCCGTGCGAGCGATGGCTTCCTTCACCTTGTCGAGCACCCACCCCGGCTTGCCGTCGTTCACTTCGCGGGCCGTACGGATGAGCCGCGCCTGATCCGGCGTCTTGTCGACGATGAACCAGGGGTCGACCGCGATGCAGTGGCCGCCCACACCAGCCCCAGGTTGCAGGATCTTGACGCGCGGATGATGGTTGGCCAGCCGGATCAGCTCCCAGACATCGATGTCGAGCGTGTCGCATATCAACGAGAGCTCGTTGGCAAAGGCGATATTGACATCGCGGAACGAGTTCTCCGTCAGCTTGCACATCTCCGCCGTGCGTGCGTTGGTGACCAGGAGCTCTCCTTCGACGAAGGTCCGGTAGAGCTCGACGGCGCGGGCCGAACACTCCGGCGTGAGGCCGCCGATGATCCGGTCGTTGGCCACCAGCTCACGCACGACGTGGCCGGGCAGCACCCGCTCGGGGCAGTAGGCGACATTGACGTCCACCTGCCCCTGGTGCGCCCCCGCAAAGCGCAGGTCTGGACGAGCCTGTGACAGCCAACCCACCATCTGTTCGGTCGTGCCCACCGGGGACGTCGACTCCAGCACCACCAGGTCGCCCTTCTTCAGGACAGGCGCTATCGATTCGGAGGCAGCCTTGACATAGCTCACGTCGGGTTCGTGTTCGCCCTTGAACGGCGTCGGCACGGCGATGAGGAACGCGTCGGCAGGCTCCGGGCGTGTCGTGGCTCGCAGATAGCCCTCCGTGACCGCGCTGCGGACGATCATGTCGAGTTCCGGCTCGACGATGTGGATGCGTCCTTTGTTGATCGTGTCCACCGCATGCTGGTTGATGTCAATGCCGATGACCTTGGTCTTGCGGGCCGCGAACATGGCGGCCGTCGGCAGGCCGATGTAGCCCAGACCGATCATGGAAACCGTACGGAACTTTTCTTGGGGAGTCGTCATGGAGGGCCCTGCAATTCAATTGAGGCAAGTCGGCAGCTCGCCGACGATTCTTTCGCAAGCACGGCCGTCGCCGTACGGGTTGTGCGCGAAGCTCATGCGCCGGTACTCTTCGGGGTCGTCCAGCAGGCCGCTGATGCTCGAGACGATCCGCTCGACGTCGGTTCCCACGAGCCGGACCGTGCCGGCGTCGACGGCCTCGGGGCGCTCAGTCGTGTCGCGCATCACAAGCACCGGCTTGCCCAGCGCCGGCGCCTCTTCCTGCACCCCGCCCGAGTCAGTGAGGATCAAGGTGGAGCGCGCCATCAGGTAGACGAACGGCAGGTAGTCCTGCGGTTCGATCAGGTGCACGTTGGGGATCGACGAAAGCAGCCGGTTCACCGGCTCCTGCACGTTCGGATTCAGGTGGACCGGGTAGACGAGGTCCATGTCCGGATAGCGGCGTGCCAGGTCAGCGATCGACTGGCAGATCCTCTCGAAGCCGCCACCGAAGTTTTCGCGCCGGTGCCCGGTGATGAGCAGCATGCGCGCGTCCTTGCGAAGGTAGTCGAAGCGACGCGCCATGTCGGCGCGCAGCGAATCGGTTTGCTCGAGCTTGGCCTTGACCGCGAGCAGTGCGTCGATGACCGTGTTGCCCGTCACGACGATGGACTGCGGTCGAACGTTCTCCCGCAAGAGGTTGTCGCGCGAGGCCACGGTCGGAGCGAAGTGCACGCGCGCCAGTGCGCCGGTCAGCTTTCGGTTGGCCTCTTCCGGCCAGGGCGCATACAGGTTGCCCGTGCGCAGGCCCGCCTCGACGTGCCCTACCGGAATGCGCTGATAGAAAGCGGCCAGCGAGGCTGCGAACGTGGTCGTCGTGTCGCCATGAACCAGCACGATGTCTGGCTTCTCGGACTCGTACACCGAACGGATCGACTGCAGGATGTCACTGGTGATCGAGTAGAGATCCTGCCCCGGCCGCATCAGGTCCAGATCGTGATCGGGACGGATCTGGAACAACTCCAGGACCTGGTCCAGCATCTGGCGATGCTGGGCGGTGACACACACCTTGCTCACGAACCCGGCTGATTGCTCCAGCCGCTTGACCAAGGGCGCCATCTTGATGGCTTCCGGCCGGGTGCCGAAGACCGTGAGGACCTTCATCTTGAAAGTTGCTCCCTGCAAAACCGGTAATTATCGCCGACATCACCCGGCCGCCCGATGGGCCGCCGCCGCTGCGTAGGCACGCTCCACGGCCTCGGCAGAGGCATGCCAGCCGCGTCGGGCTTCGACCCATTGCCGAGCCCGATGCCCCATGGCGCGGGCCTCTGGAAGATCGTCAAGCAGGCGCTCCAGCGCCTTTGCAAGCTCCTGGACGCTGCCCTTGGCGAAGACGCGCCCGTTCACGCCTTCGTCGATGACTTCGGCCATGGCCGCCACGCTGGACACCACGATCGGCTTGCCCAGCGCCATCGCCTCGAAGGGCTTCAACGGAGACACCAGTTCGCACACGGGCCACGCCTTGCGGGGAAAGGCGCAGACGTCCATCAGCGCGTAGTAGTCCGGGACATCCTCGTGCGCGACCCGCCCGGGCAGGCTCACCTGGTCAGCGATCCCGTTCTCATCGATGGCCCGCCGGATGGCCTCCTCGTGCAAGCCGTCGCCGACCAGCAGCAAATGGAACGTCCTGCCGGTGCGGCGCAATTGCGCGCACGCCAGGACAAGGTCGTCGAGTCCCTCGTAGTCGACGAAGGACCCTGCGTACCCGATGACCGGACGATCCGCCGGCAGGCCGATGCGCCGGGCCAGTTCGGCGCTGCGCGGCCGGGGCTGCAGCGTCTGCACATCGACTCCATTCGGGGCCACTTCAATGCGGTCCGCCGGCGCGCCCCGCCGGATGAGTTCGTTGCGCATGGCTTGCGTCAAGGTGACCACCGCATCGGCCTGTCGCAGCAGTTCGCTCTCGAAATGGCGCAGGTACCGGTACTCCGTGGTGAAGGCGAAATCCGGGTTGGAACTGACGCGCGTGACGTCCCAGAAGCCGCGAACCTCGTAGACGAAGGGCAAGCCGGCCTCGTGCGCTGCGATGCAAGCCGGAAGGGCCGTCATGTAGTTGGACGCGGCATGAACCACCGCCGGCCTCAGCTCGGCGACGAACTGCCCCACCTCGTCCGCCGCGGCGAGCAGATAGGGCATGTGGCCCAGCGTGCGACGGGTCGAACGCGGCATGCGCCCGTAGTCGAGTCCCCCCACCCGATCGCGCAAGGGGAGTTCGCCCCCCACCGAGTGCCCCGCATCCTCGGGATAACCGGGTCGGCTGTAGGGCATGACTTCCCATCCGCGTTCACGCAGCGCCGTGAGCAGCCCGTGCGAGCGGGTGGCGTAGCCGTTGGAGGTATAGGGCAGCCGATAGGCCAGCAGCGCCAGCACGCGCCCGGGGATCGGCTCGCAAGCCGCCACACCCGGCGGATTCCCCAGGCGCGCCATCACGGCGCATCTTTCGCGGATGGCGCTGATCAGGCGCCGGTCGCCTTCACCCGGCGGCGACGCCGCCTCCAGCGCATTGGCCCATTCCGCGGCCTCCTTGAGCCGGGCCGCCTCGTAGGCAATGCGACACGCCTGCCTCAGCGTGGCAGCGTCATGGCGCGCCGCCAGTGCGCGTGTGGCGAGTTCCATGGCCAAGTCGACATGACCGCGGGCCAGCGCCCACGCTCCCGCAGGATGCAGCCATCCCTGGCTCACGATTTGCGCGGTGATGGCCTTCCAGGCAACGGACGGGCCGATCGACGGGCTGCCCGGCAGGACCGCCTGCGGCCACCAGCGCGCCATCGCCGCGCCGGCATCCTTCGGGCCGATCCGCAAGGCGGTACGCAGGCGGCGCAGCAACCGATTCAGCCCGCCTTCAAACCAGCCGGGCATAGAGGGCCGCCAGGCGCTGGGCGTAGGCGGCCTCGGAGAACTTCTCCGCCTGCCGGCGGCCCCGGACCCCGAGTTCGAAGCACAGGTCATCGTCGGCATCCAGCCGCTTCATCGCTTCGGCGATGGCTTCGGTCCTGTAGGGATCGACCAGGAGTGCGGCATCGCCCGCGACCTCGGGAATCGAACTCGCGGTGGATGCGATGACCGGCGTGCCCAGTTGCATCGCTTCGAGCACGGGCAGGCCGAAGCCCTCGTATAACGAGGGAAAGACGACTGCACGCGCTCCGCGGATCAGGTGGATCAGCGCCGGGAACGGCAAGTACTCGATCCGCCGCACCCGGCGATCCGCGGTCGGCACACTTTCCAGCAGCCGGGTCTCGAGCGCGGAACGCCAGGCGCGCGCCCCGACGATCACCAGCTGCGAGCCCACGTTGGCCGACATGAACGCCTCGATGATCCTCGCCACGTTCTTCTTGGGCTCGATCGAGCCGTAGAAGAGGAAGTAGCCCCGCGGCTCCAGGCCGAAATTCCGCCCCACCGTATCAGCGACCGTGTCGTCGTCGACTTCCGCGAGTTCCCTCGGCACGTGGACGGCCTGGTAGGTGTTGGTCACCCGGTCCTCCGGCACGCCGAGCAACTGGATGATGTCCCGGCGCGAAGCTTCGGACACCGTCACGATGTGGTCTGCCGTGCGCGCGATCCACTGCATCAACGCGAGGTAGCCGGCCTTGCGGTCCAGCGTCGTGTAGGGCAGGCGCAAGGGCACCAGGTCGTGCAGCGTATAGATGTTCGGGGCGCCCGCCACGCGCATCGGCAATGGATAGGTCCAATGCACGATATCCGGCGCCTCGGGCAGGCGGATGCGCTGCAGCGAGCGGAACATGTCGAACTTGATCGCGCCGCGATCGAACACCCGATAGGCATTCCACAGACGGTCAAAGCGCGGCAGCCGTGACATGACCCCCTGAGTCACCACCGCGCCCGTGACCGGAATCCGGAAGGCGCGGTGGCCGTTGCGAAAGCCGATCGCCCGCACCATGCGCAACGTCTTGATGATCCTGTGCAGCGGCGGCGGCGTCGCGTCGAAGAACATCACCTCCTTGAGGAGGTCGTCGTGCTTGGCCTTGATCGGGGCACCGTAGAGAACGTCGACGTTGGCCCCCATGTCCTTCAACGTGTGGCTGAGGTTGCGCCCGTAGGTCGCCACGCCCGTGCCTTTGTCCAGGGACAGGTTGAAGCCGTCGATGAGCACCTGCAGCGGTCGCCCCGCGCGGCGAGGCAGCGTCGGTGGCTGCGACGGCGCGAAAGCCGCAGTTGAATCCGTGTGGCGTTGTTCCGGCATCTTGTTCCGCCCTGTCATCAGAATCGCATCCCCTTCAGTCGCCCGGCATCCGGGATGCGCGAGACGAGGGGGTCGTAAGCCAGAGGCAGGGGAAAGCTTTCCACCAGCGCGGAGGCGTCATACCGGAACGGCTCCCAGCGCTGATCGATCGCCCGGATCACCGCCTCCCAGTCCGAGCGCTCCTCCCGCCGCTGCGAATACATCTCGAAAGCGTTGCGCGGCCCTCCCCGGTAGAACTCCCAGATGCGGGGATCGGTGGTGCAGTCCTCCTCCAGCGAAATGGTCAGCGGGCCGTTTGGCACGTTGACCATCTGCCGGTAGTTCAGCACCGGAATTCCATATGCCTCGGCGATCACCACGCCATGGAAGCTCTGCGACACGATCCGCTTGCACGACAGGATCGCCCGAAGCGTCTTGCGGATGCCGTCCCAGGTCGGCTCGTGCCAGGTGTTGATCAGCAGCACCGAGCCGGCATCGGATGGGTCGATATGGAAACGCAGCGAATCAGCCGGCGGCCGGGCATCAGGCCCGAACCCCTGCACGTCCTGGATGTGCGGGATCACACCCAGCTCGTAGCGCTTCTCGACCGGCTCGTCGAATATCGAAGGCAGAAGCCAGACCGGATCGCCATAGACCTCGGGCACCGCGATGCCGAAATCGCGCAGATGCCTGGCGCTTATCGGCCCCCGGATGGCTCGAACGTCGTAGTGCGTGCGAGGAACGCTGCCGGCAAGCACACCGCCGCGGATGGACACGCCGCTGCCCCAGATCACGGCTTCGCCGTTGCGAATCGCGTGCGCAATGCTGCCCACGGCCACCAGCTTCGTCTCGGGCCTGTCGAAACCGACGTGATGGACACGCCTGCCCGACAGCGCCGAGACCATCACGGCACTGAGCGAATCGCCGAGGTTTCCATAGCCCTGCGTGTCCTTCGTGGACGCAGCCCAACAGAGCGCGACGCTACCGCCCTTGTCGCTGGCGTTGCGGACCAGCCCGCCCACGCGATAGCGCTCACCGGCATCAGGCATCGGCGGCAAGGGCTCCACGTCCAGCCCCTGGTCCTGTTCCTGCTGGTCGGAATCCCCACCGCCCCACGGCGCCAGAAGCTCGCGTAGCGCGGCCACGTGCACGCTGACGCGGGCCGAAAATGTATCGGCGCGCGGACGCCCCACGACATGCAGGTCTCCGGCGACGGCCTGCGCCAGGCGCGTCACTCCTTGGGTCACATCCACGTCGGTGGTCAGGAGCTTGCAATCTCCGTCCGACACCGTTCTGAGCAGGCGCGTCTTCTTGCCCTCGGGGCCGTCCAGCGCCAACACGGGCACGTCGCAAAGAATGGCGAGCACCAGACCGTGGAACCGAGTCGTGATCAAGCCGCGGTACTGAGAGAAGCCGTGCACCAGGTTCTCGAACGGCGCGCCGCGGAAGTCCTGGATGGACGCCGTGCAGCCGAGCTTGAGCAGCAGCGGCGACAGCCGCTTGGCATGGGACACGTCATCGTTCGACATCAGCAGCAGGTCAACCTGCTGGCCGGCCAGCACCCGGACGAGCGCAGAGCCCGGATCATTCAGGCCGGCCACCACGTGAACGTTGTCCAGCAGTTCGCCAGCCATGGCCAGACGCGCGGGTTGATGCAGGCTGGGCCGTGTGGCCCGGCGCGCGCGCAACGCCCATGCAAACAGCAGGTCGGGACCGGTGTGAACCTCGGCCAATCCCAGTCCTTGCAGCAGTTCGGTACTGGACGCATCGCGCGTCGTCGATCGATGGAACAAGGGGACGCAGGCGCGGGCGAACTCTCGCGTCGCATCGTCGCGATCGAGGCCGCCGGCGTGGTCCTGGTCGGACACACCGATCATGGCGACCGGCACGCCCGCCAGCCTGCACATCGGACCGAACTTCAGGTAGTTCGCGAGATTCTGCGTTTCGTTGCGCCCGTCCCGGCTGGCATAGATCAGCCCGCCGCCGCCGACCACGACGGCGTCGAAGCGCTTCAGGTGGCCCGGCGCGACATCCGAATCGCTCCACCACACGCGCGCATTGGCATGCCGTCGCAGAAGATCGGCCAGCACATAGGCCAGCAGGTCGTCTCCGATGTTGCCCATGCCCGAGGCGCCGACGACGAGCACCCGGGGACCCTTGCCGTGGCGCGCGCCAGGCGCCGCGCGGAACTCGTGTTCAGGGTCGCCGCGGCCGGCCAGGTAGTCGCCAACGCGTTCGCGCCAAACCTGCCAATGCCGCACGCTGAGCCACGAGGCCTTTTGCGACCAGCCGAACCGGCCGCACAGGACGAACACCTCGTTCGCCCAGCGGCAATGCCTCCGCTCGGCATGCTCCTCATGGACCCAGGGGGCGAGCCGGTGCGCATCATCCTTGCTGCAGCACCATGCGATGCGGCGGCCCTCGTGTCGCAAGCCCCACGAATACTCCAGCGGCACGAAGCGGGGGTGCTCTCCCAGAAACTCGGAGGGAACGAGCACGAGCTCCGCATCGTCCGCGGCCTCCAGGGCCGCTTTGAACGCCGCCGCCCAATAGCGGTCGTCACGCCAACTCATGGGACGCCCTGCTCTCTGTTCGGCATGTCAATCGATGTGATCTTCGATCGTGGCCACGAGCAGCCTCACGATGCCGAACCCCAGGAAGAAGGCGAGCGCCAACGCTGTCAGGTCGTAGAGCCGGCGCGGATACTCGGCCTTCTCCGGCCGCGTGGGCGAAGCCACCAGCACCAGGCTCTTGATCTTGCGAGTCGATTCCAGCCGCGCGGTCTCCATCGAGATCGTCGCTGCCTTGAAGGACTCCTCAGCGAAATTGAACTCGATCTGCAGCTCGCGAAACTCACCCGCGAGCGTGTTCAGGCGGGGCGCACCGGCCCGCCCGGAAGTCCCGCGCGCACCTTCGCTGGCCATCTGCTCGCGCAGCGCATCGACCTGCTGCCGCATCGCCTTGACCTGGTACGAGCTCGGATCCATGAAGGCTTCGGCGGCTTTCAGATCGGCCTCGAGCTTCGTCAGGCGCGACTGCAGCTCCAGCGTCAGGGCCGAACTGGCCTGGGCCTGCGCGGCCGGGTCCAGCATCCGGTTCTGCTCCTGGAACGCCAGCATCTTCAGCTTGGCCTGGCGATACTTGTCGAAAGACTTGGCCAGTTCGGAAGCAGCGAAGCTCATCTGTTCTCTCGCGAGGCGCTGCGAGATCTCGTTGATGAAGTTCTCGCTGGCCGCCACGATGGCTCGGTTGATCTTCTGCGATTCCTCTGCCGTGAAGCCCTGGGTGCGCAAAGTCAGCAGCCCGGTGGCGTCGTCGAAGTGGGCGTCGACGCGATCGCGGTAATAGGCCAGGAAGTCATCGCTGGTGGCGCGCGGCGACAGCCGAAGCAGGACATCCAGCCGGGGGGCGCCGTAGGCCTTGCGCAGGTCCAGCTGCTTGTCGAGCAGCTGGAGCATGTCCATGGATTGGACGTGGGACTGCAAGAGCAGCAGGTCGGAGTGCGAATTGGCGCCGCTGACCTGAAAGATCGAGGCCAGGCCAGCCAGGCCAATGGGTTGGTCGCCGCTTTGCTTGATCGTGATCACCGACTCGCTGACGTAGCGATCCGCTGCGAACAGGTAGAGGTAGGCCGCTGCGAAGAGCGTCGGAAGCGCGATGAGGACCAACGAAAGGTTGCGGGCGGTCAGCCGCTTGAGCATGTGCTTCAACCCTTGCCTCCCATGCGTTCGTAAGCGGCTATGCCCGCCTCGACGTCGTGATAGACCGTTGCCCGGCCGGCATCGAGGTGAACGACCACCTCGCACATCGCACGTATCAGCTTCATGCTGTGAGACACCAAAATCAGTTTGGACGACCTCATGCGCTCATCGAACAGCACGCGGCTCTTGGCCTTGAAACGTGCGTCTCCGACGCCCATGACCTCGTCGATCAGGTAGTAATCAAACTGGAAGGCCATGCTGCTTGCAAAGGCCACGCGTGCCCGCATGCCGGACGAGTAGGTGGCGACCGGCATGTCGAACCACTCGCCGATTTCCGCGAAGTCGGCGACGAAGTTCTCCACGCGCTTCATGGCCTCCCCCCGCACCCCGTAAAGCCGACACACGAAGCGCACGTTCTCGCGTCCGGTGGCCGAGGTGACCATGCCGCCGGACAGGCCGACCGGCCAGGACAGTCGCTGAGGCGTCACGATGCGCCCGCTGTCCGGGAGATCGACCCCGGCCAGCAGGTTCATCATCGTCGACTTGCCGGCACCATTGCGGCCGATCAGTCCCACGCTGACGCCTTCGGGCACCTCGAAGGACAAGTCGCGGAAGATGGTCTTGCGCCCTCGCAAGGTGAGATAGCTCTTCGTGAGCCCTTCGACCCGGATCATCAGGTGGTCACCCGACTGAGGCGGCGAAGCCGGTAGAGAGCCAGGCCGACGAAGAGCGCGACAGCTCCGGTGAAGAAGACCACTCGGTAGGACAGTTGGTCCATGGACACGTAGTCGGGCAGGCCCAGATCGCGACTGGCCTCGACCCAATGCAGCAAGGGATTCCAAGCCAGCACGTCCACGACCTGCGAGGGAAATCGCGCCACCGGAAGGACCACGCCGGACGCCAGGTACAGCGGCATGAACAAGACCCGTATGACGGCGCGCGTGTCCGGGATGAAGCTCGAGATCGCCGCGAAGACCATGCCGAGTCCGAGGCTGAACGCCACGACTCCTCCCATCAGCGTCATCCATTCGATGGGGCGCGCAGGCACCAGGTCGTAGCCATAGAAGATCGTCAGCGCCAAGGCGATGATCAGGAACAGCACCGACTCCAGGGCCAGCGTGAAAAGGGCCTTGGTAAAGATGACATCGATCAGGTGCACCGGGCGGTAGGACAGCAATCCGCGACTGGTGTTCACGCCTTCCATCGTCTGTATGCAGATGCTACGGAAGAGGAAGTAAGGCAGCAGCCCGTACAGCAGGAAGACGGGGTAGTCGTATCCCGTCACGTGGCGATCGATGATGAAACCGAACATGATCACCGGGAACGCCACGTGCGCGATCGGCTCGATCAGCGCCCAGAAGAAGCCCACCCGGCTGCGGGCAAAGCGGGCGGAGAACTCCCTCAGCATCAGCGCGTAAAGCACGTCCTTCTGGACTTGGTACGGAGAGCGGATCTCTATCGGTTGCATGTTCGTGGGGGCGAAAGGCCGCAACGGCGACGTCTCGACCTCAGCCGGCCGCCCGGTATTCGGGCACCCAGCGGACCAGCACGTCGCGCACGACGGATTCGGATGAAGGCGAGCCGGCTGACTCAAGCGCAACCAGGGATTGTCGCAGGTTCACGAGGCTGGGCCCGCCCCCCAGCCTGGCCACTCGCAATCGCCGTATGGCGGTCGGTATTGTTGCATCGCCGTCCGCCAGCAGTTCCTCGTACAGCTTCTCGCCCGCGCGCAGGCCGGTGAAGACGATCGGCACTTCCCGTTCGCTGCGTCCCGCCAGCCGGATCATCGTGCGCGCCAGGTCCAGGATCTTCACCGGCTCGCCCATGTCCAGCACCAGCACCTGGCCGCTCTCCCCAATGGCTGCGGCCTGCAGCACCAGACGGGTGGCCTCGGGGATGGTCATGAAGTAGCGCGTGATGTCCGGATGCGTCACCGTCACCGGGCCGCCCTTGGCGATCTGCTCCTTGAACTTCGGGATCACGCTGCCCGACGAGCCGAGCACGTTGCCGAAGCGGACCGCCATGAAGCGGGTCCGCGGATGCTCGGCGGCCATCGCGGAGACCACGAGTTCCGCCGCGCGCTTGGTGGCCCCCATCACGTTGGTCGGGTTGACGGCCTTGTCGGTGCTGATCAACACGAAGCGCTCGGCCCGGTGCTCGGCCGCGGCCAGCGCGGCGTGGTAGGTGCCGAGGGTGTTGTTGCGCAGCGCCGCCCAGGCGTTGTGGTCCTCCTCCATCAGCGGCACGTGCTTGAAGGCCGCGGCGTGGAAGACGACCTGCGGCCGCCACCGCGCGAAGGCGACCCGCAGGTGATCCAGGTCCTTCACGTCGCCGATCAGCCGCACCAGCTCCAGCGCCGGGAATCGCTCACCCAGGTCCTGCTCGATCGCATACAGGTTGTACTCGGACAGTTCGTACAGCACCAGGCGTGCCGGGCCGAGGCGCGCCACCTGGCGGCACAGCTCGCTGCCGATCGAGCCGCCGGCGCCGGTCACCAGCACGGTCTTGCCGGCCAGGGATTCCGCGATGCCGGCTTCGTCCAGCCTGACCGGCTCGCGGCCCAGCAGGTCCTCCGGCTCGATGTCGCGCAGGCGGTCGACCGAGCCACCGCCGCTGCTCAGCTCCTCGGCCGAGGGCACCGTCAGCACCGGCAGCCTGGCCTCGCTGGCGAGCGCCACCGCTCGCCGGCGCTGGGCCGCGCTGGCCGACGGCATGGCCACGATGACATGGGTCGCACTTCCGCGCACGCCCTTGTCGAGCACCGCGTCCAGCGGGCCGATCACGGGCACGCCGGCCACGCGCGCGCCCTGCTTGGCCGGGTCGTCGTCGAGCAGGCCCAGCACGATCCAGCCCTGGCGGTGGATGCCGGCCAGCAGGCGCCGCGCCGCATCGCCGGCACCGAAGACGATGGCCCGGCGCATGTCGGCCGTGCCCCCCGCGATTCGGGCCCGGGCGTGCTCGTAGAGCATGCGATAGGCGATGCGCACCATGCACAGCCCCATCAGCGACAGCACCGGGTGCAGCGCCAGCACCGCCCGCGGCACTTCGCGCAGCTGCAACATCAGCACCACCACCGCGCTGGCGAGGCCGGCCAGGCCGCAGGCGATGGTGAGCCGGCCGACCTCGTCGAAGCCCGAGAACCGCCACATGCCGCGCGGTACGCCGACCGCGATGAACACGATCAGGTACAGCGCCGTGACGCCCGCCATCACCGCAAGGTCGTACGCCGGCCGGGCCGACAGCCAGCGCTCGAAGCCGAGGCGGAACAGGTAGGTGAGGTTCCAGCACAGGACGATCACCACGGCGTCGATGACGAGCGACAAAGGCCGCCGGTAGGGACGGATGCGCGCCATCGCGCGCTCGAGACGCAGCCACACGCTGGGGGACGAAGCTTGCGGTTCAGCCATGGGAAAACAACAAGCGCACGGTGCGCCCGATCAACTTCAGGTCGGTCGCCAGGTTGGCGCTTTCGACGTACTGCGCGGCCAGCTTCAGCTTGGCCGGCATCACCACCTCGACGTACTCGCGCTCCGGGTCCGCGGCCCGCGCCAGCAGTCCGCTCTCGTCGCGGAACTGCAGCGACGCGGGATCGGTGATGCCCGGCCGCACCGAGAGCACCTTCTCGCGCAGCCCGGGCGGGTACATCGCCACGTAGCGCGGCACCTCGGGCCGCGGCCCGACGAGGCTCATGTCGCCCTTGAGGACGTCGATCAATTGCGGCAGCTCGTCGAGCTTGTGCCGCCGCAGGAAGGCCCCGGCCCGCGTGATGCGGGCATCGGCGCCCACGGTGATCTGCGGCCCGTGCGGCGCTTCATGGCTCATGGTGCGGAACTTGTGGATCCGAAACGGCACCCCGAAGCGCCCCACCCGCTCCTGTCGGAAGAACACCGGGCCCGGCGAGTCCAGCCTCACCCAAAGCGCGACCACGAGCAGCAAGGGCGCCAGCAGCAACAGCCCGAGCGCGGCGCAGACGAGGTCGAACACTCGCTTGGCCATGCAGCGTCAGGCACCCAGCGCAGCGCGCACCGCGGCAACGACACGCCGCACATCGGCATCGGTCATGCGCGTGTACAACGGCAGGCTCAGCATCGCCTCGTATGCGCGCTGCGAGCACGGAAAGTCCTCGGCCCGCAGGCCGTAGCGGTCGCGCCAGTACGGCTGCAGGTGCAGCGGGATGTAATGCACGCTGCAGCCTATGCCCGCGGCGAACAGCTGCTCGACCAGCGCATCCCGGCCGATGGGCGCGCCCTCTGCCAAACGCAGCACGTAAAGGTGCCACGCGTGCGCGTCGCCGGCCGCCGGCCCGGGCGGCAGGATCACCGGCAGGTCGGCCAGCCCGGCATGGAACTGCGCCGCGATCTCCTCGCGCCGCTTCTGGAAGGCCGGCAGGCGCTTGAGCTGGTGCAGGCCGAGCGCGGCAGCGATGTCGGTCAGGTTGTACTTGAAGCCGGGGGCGACGATCTCGTAGTACCAGCTCGGCACCGTGGCGGTGAAGCGGTCGAAGGCGTCGCGGCTCATGCCGTGCAGGCGCATCACCTTCATGCGCCTGGCCAGCGCCGGGTCGCGCGTGACGACCATGCCGCCCTCACCCGTCGTGATGGTCTTGTTGGCGTAGAAGCTGAAGACGCAGGCGTCCGACTCCAGCGTGCCCACCAGCCGGCCGGCGCTGGTGGTGGGCAGGGCGTGGGCGGCATCCTCGACCACCTTCAAGCCGTGCCGCCGGGCCAGCGCCAGCAGGCGCGGCATGTCGGCCGCGAGGCCGGCGAAATGCACGGGGATGACGGCCTTGGTGCGGGGCGTGATGGCGGCCTCGACCGCATCGATATCGATGCACAGCGTGCCCGGGTCGATGTCGACCAGCTTCACGTCGGCGCCGAGGTAGCGCGCCACCTCGGCGGTCGCGGTGAAGGTGTGGGTGGTGGTGATGACCTCGTCTCCCGGGCCGACGCCCAGGGCTTCGAGTGCGAGGTGCAGGCCGGCAGTCGCCGAGTTCACCGCGAGCGATTCGATGGCGGGGTCGCCGAGGAACTCGGTGAAGGCCTGCTCGAAGCGTCTGGCCTTGGGGCCGGTGGTGACCCAGCCGGAGCGCAGGGTGTCGACCACCTCGGCGATCTCCTCCTCGCCGATCTCGGGCAGCGCAAACGGCAGGAAGGGCAGCGACTCGGGCATGTCAGTCCTTGGCGATCCAGCACAGCAGGTGGGTGCGCAGGAACGGCAATGTGTTGAAGACAGTGTAGAGGCCGGGGTGCAGGCGCACGGCCGCGCGCGCCAGCGGTGGCGCCAGCGTCAGGCGGCGGGCCTGCAGCCGGCCCTGAGGGAACAGCGCGCGCACGCGGGACAGGGGCACGCCGCGCACGTCCGGGTTGCGCGGATTGTCGACGGTGAAGTCGTACCAGAGGATGCCGCCGCCGGGCTTGACGGCGGACCACATGGCCTCGGCCAGCTGCTCCTGGAAGGCATCGTCGAGCAGCGAGGAGAACACCGTGGCCTGGAACACGACGTCCGCCGGTGCCAGCGCCGGCAGCAGCTCCAGCGCGTTGCCGTTCATCAGTCGCAGCGACTCCGGCAATGCATGGCGCGCGACGGCGTGGCGATCGGCCAGCAGCTCGATGCCGGCCAGGCGCTCGGGCGCGAAGCCGAAGCGCAGGAAATCGAGCAGGTTGCCGCCGCTGCCGGAGCCGACCTCGATGAGATCCAGGCCGGAAAGCTCGCTCCACCCGAGGCCGGCGAACAGCCTCAGCAGCGCTCGCTGGCGCTCCTGCAGCGCGGCGAGCGCGGCCGGGTTCAGCAGCGAGTAGCGCACGTCATGCGACGCCCGGCGCGAGTAGCGCTCGCGCACGCGATCGGTCTCGTCCGGGCGCGTATCCGCCTTCATCGGGTGAGCACCGCGAAGCGTTCGCGCCCGCGGCCATGGCGCCACGCATCCCAGGCGCCCAGCAGCGAGCCGGCGCCGTAGCTCAGGTGGTAGGCGGCGATCGCGACCGGCACGCGCACGGCGGCGTGCCAGTCGAAGCCGATAGACGCATGCGCTTCCCGGATCACCAGCGCCGACATGGCCGCGACGCCGAGGCCGTACAACGCCACCAGCGATCGCAGCGGCGTGGCGAGCCCCACAAGCGCGAGCACGCCGGCGACGACCAGCGCGGCCACGAACGCGCCTGGCACCAGTTGCCTCCACGAGGCCGCCTGCCGGTGCTTCTTCATCACGAAAGGCTTCCAGTAGCCGTACTGCAGGTACTGCCTCGCCAGCGCCGCCAGCGAGGCGCGGGGCCGGTACACGCTGCGGATGGCCGCCGATTGCCACACCCGCCCGCCACCGCGCGTGATGCGCAGGTTGTGCTCGTCGTCCTGGTTGCGCACCAGCGACTCGTCGAAGAGGCCGAAGCGCTCGAAGCTCGCGCGCGGCCAGCAGCCGAGATAGACCGTGTCGACCCAGCCGCTGTGATCGAGCGCGCGCGAGGCTGCCCCGCCTGCGACCCAGCGCGACTGAAACGCCGCGGCCACGGCATGGGCCATCGGTTCGGCATCCGCATCCGGCACCGCGTGCCAGGGGCCGCCGACGTTGTCTGCACCGGTCTGCTCCAGCGCCGCCAGGCACTGAGCGACGTAGTCCGGCGCGTACTCGGTGTGCACGTCCATGCGCACGATGACCTCGCCTTCCGACCGCGCCAGCGCCTGATTCAGGCCGGTGGAAACGATGCGCCCGGGGTTGTCGATCCACACGATGCGAGGGTCCGCGGCGCAGAGCTGCGCCAGGCGATCTCGCGTGCCATCGTCGCTCAGGCCGTCGGCGATGACGAGCTGCAGGCGAGCGCCCTGCGGCAGCTCCTGGGCGAGCGCGCTGCGGCAGAAGGCCTCGATGTAGCGCGCCTCGTTGCGGCACGGGACGATGATCGACACCAGTCTCATGTCGCCCCCAAGGCCCTGCGGGCCGCCCCCCCGAGGGGGAGCGAGCTGCTTCGGAGCGGCCGTGCACAGCTCATGCCGCGACCTCCAGGCCCCGCCCGTGCGTGCGCGAGGCCACGCTGCGCACCAGGGCCGTCCAGCGCGCCACCTGCCGCTCGGCGCTGAACATCGCACGGTGGCGCGCCAATGCCGCCTCGGCCATCGTCTGCCGCCGCGCAGGATCGACGAGCAGCTCGACCACCGATCGGGCCAGGGCCGCCGTGTCGCCCGGCGGTACGAGCAGGCCGGTGTCGGCCGACAGGACTTCGGCCGGCCCGGTGGGGCAGTCGAAGGCGACCGAGGGCACGCCCATCGCCTGGGCTTCGAGCAGCGCCAGCGGCATGCCTTCGTAGCGCGAAGGCAGCACGAACACGGCCGCGGCGCGGTACTGGTCCGCCATGCGCTCGCTGTGGGCGACCCACTCGACGCTGCCCGTGATGCCCAGCGCAGCAGCCTGGGCGTGCAAGCCGGCACGCAGCGGCCCGTCGCCAACGATGCGCAGCCGCGCACCCGGGACCGAGGCGAGCACCTGCGGCCAGGCCGCCAGCAACAGATCCATGCCCTTCTGCGCCACCAGGCGGCCCACCGCCAGCACCCGTGGATCGCGCGGCAGTGACGGCCCTTCGGCACTGAGCGCCGAGGCATTGGGGATCACCTCGGTGCGAGGGTTCAGCGCCCGGAAGCGAGCGGCATCGGCCTCGGTCAGGCTCACCACCGCGGCGACCCGCGGATACAGCCGCGCGCGCAGCCAGCGCCACGGCCTGGACCGCGCGTCGAAATGGTTGTGGTCGCAGCAGATGGTTCGCGGCGCTAGCGAGCGGTCGGCCAGCAGGACGGAGGCCGCAGTGGTCAGGCCGTTGAGGATCAGCACGTCGGGTCGGGCCTCGCATGCGAGGCGGGCGATCGTGCGGCCGATGCGCCATTGGGTCACCAGGATCTGCCCATGCGACTCGTGCCCCGCGACACCGTCAAGCCGGCCCGACTTGCCTGGCAGTCCACCGAGGCGGGTCACGGCCTCGTCCAGCGGATAGGGCCAGTCGGCCGGCAGCGGTGCCGCGGTGGCGACGCTCACCTGCATGCCCTGCCGCGAGAAAGCGTTCGCCAGGCCGCACACGAACCGTTCCACGCCGCCGGCCAGCGCGAGCGATTCGCAGGCGAGCATGACGTGCGGCGTGGTGGCCATGGTCAGCCCGCGCGGCCGATCAGGCGGGCCACGTCCACGCGGGTGTAGTCGGGCGCGGGCAAGGCCAGGCCGCTGCGCCGCATCGCCCGCCACCGCTCGCGCGCGCCGCGCAGCGTGTCACGCAAGCCGAGCGCCTCCAGCACACGCAGTGCGGCGCGCGGCCGCGAAACAGTCGCGGCGACCGGCGCGACCGGCGACTTGAGCCATTCGTCCTTCGCATAGTCGGACTGCTGGGGCGGCGGCAACTCACCCGGCTCTCGCAGCTTGCGCGCCAGCACCAGCATGTAGACCTCGTGGCTGTTGCACAGGTTCACCCGCCGCCGCACGGCCAGCGGACTCGCCACGCGCCACCAATGGCGGTGATCGGCCTTCAGGGCGAAGAAGACATCCAGCAGCTCGAAGCCGCGCTCGGGCTGGTAGAGGTTGAAGAACAGCTCGGGGGAGAACTGGTAGAAGCCGTGGCCGCTGAGGTTGTTGGCGGGCAAGGCATGCAGCACGTGGCCTCCCACGCGGCACAGGTCGACGCAGTTGCGCCAGGCGACGGGGAAGTTGAAGACGTGCTCCAGGCAGCCGAAGTCCAGCACCGCGTCGAAGCGGCCGCGCTCCGGGCTCTGTGCTGGCCAGGGCGCATTCATGTCGTGGATCAGGCGAGCGCCTTCGTACGGCGAGGCATCCACCGCGTCGGCCTCGCGAGCGCCGAACCACTGCGTCAGCACGGGCTCGAAGTACGCCGGCACCTCGCTCAGCGGCGGCAGGCCACGGCGCAGTCGATGCGCCTGCAGGTCACCCGGCTCGACGAAGACCGCCTGGCGTCCGATCGCCAGCGTGCGCTCGAAGCGCACGCCCCGGTCCTGCGCATGCGCGAGGAAGTTCAGGTTGTGGATGTCTATGCCCATGGTTCTCGTTGCCTTCAGCCTCGCTGCCGCAGGCGCGCGGTGAGGCCGACACCGGCCAGTGCGACGGCGATCACGGTCAGTTCCACGGCCAGGGCCGTCCAGGCCAGGCCGAGGGCGCCTGCCTGGCCGCCCACCGTGAGCGCGCTCGCCACGCCGGCGATGCCGCCGACGACGACGCAGGCGCGGTAGGCCCGGTCGTAGCGGCCGCTGCCCAGCATCCAGTAGCCGATGAACTTCCAGCCCAGCAGCAGCGGCAGCAACAGTCCGAGCACCGTCGCCACGGCCTGCACCGCGCCCGGCGCGAAGCCGTGGCCATCCCGCGCCAGCCAAGTCTGCGCCCAGGGCCACGCGGCCAGCAGCAGAACGTAGAGCGCCGCCCCGACCACCAAGCCGCCCACCGACCAGCGCAGGGCGTAGCGCAAGGCGCGCCGCTCACCGCCCTCGCCGGCAAACAGGCCCACGATGCGCGGATAGACCAGCGCGAACACCGGCTCGGCGCCCGCCAGCAGCGAGCGCACGATGCGATCGGCCATGTAGTAGGTGCCCAGGTCCGCCTTGCTCATTCGGCTCGATGCCGCGGCGGGCAGTGCGAAGGAGTAGGCGGCGCCGGCCAGCGAGACGGGCAGCATGGTCCAGCCGAGGCGAAGACCCGGCAGCAGCTCGTCGCGCGCCCACAGCGCCTGGGCATGGCCGCTGGTGCGGGACAGATCCCGCCGCAGCCACCACCAACCAAGCACCGCCAACGCGCCGGACAGCAGCAATTGCAGCGCCAGGTAGTGGCCAACGCTGTCGGCGACGGCCCAGACCGCGGCGATGAACGTCGCCTGCAGCGCCACCTCCACTCGCGACCAGGCCGCGAGCTGCTGGCTGGCCTGCAGGTACCACGCGGCCGGCCAGCCCATGGCGACGGCCAGCGCGGCGATCCACAGCGTGTCGGCCCAGCGCGTCTGCGGGCTGCCCGCCCAGGCAGCGGCCAGGATGGCGAGCAGCGGCACCGGCAGGCTCAGCACCACCCGCGCCGTGAAGACCTGGCGGGCGATCGCCGCACGGCCCGCGTCATCGGCCACCACTGCGAGCCGCGTGGCCGCGGCGAGGAACCCGCCTTCGACCAGCGTGGACAGCAGCGCGGCCCAGACCAGGATGAAGCCGAGCCGGCCGAACTCTGCCGCACCAGTGCGCGAGGCCATCAGCGGCAGCAGCAGCAGCGGCCCGATCAGGCGCAGGGCCGCCGCCGCGTACACCGGCGGGAGCGCGCGACGCAGCGACGGGGATGACGCGGCGCTCGTCATCGCGACGGCCTGGCGGACGCTCACGCGCCCTCGTGCTTGACCATCAGCCGCGCGGTGTAGTCCACCCGGTGAAGGAAGACCGGCGCGGCGGCGAAGTATTCGTCCACCGCCTGGCGCGCCCCCTGCCAGTGGCCGTAGTCGTCGATGATCATCACGCCCTGGCGCGCCAGCAGCGGGTACAGGTGGGTCAGCTCGTGGCGGGTCGACTCGTACCAGTCGGTGTCCAGGCGCAGCAGGGCGACGCTGCGAGGCAAGGTGCCGGGGATGGTCTGTTCGACCGGCCCCTTGACGAAGTGGATGCGCTCGCGCGGATAGCCGGTGGACCACAGGTTGGCCTGCACGTCGTCCAGGCCCGCTTCGCACCACACGCCATCGCCCTTCGTGGTGCGGGCCAGCTGCGCTGCCGCCGATTCTCCGGTGTGGCTGCGGTCGTTCGCCGTGGGCTCGTTCATGCCCTCGAAGGTGTCGTAGAGGTACAGGTCGCGCGAGGTGTCGCCGCGGGCCATCAGCGCCAGCGCCACGAGCATCATGCTGCCGCCGCGCCAGACGCCGCATTCGACGATGTCACCGTGCACCCCGTGGCGCACGAGGTGGTCGACCGCGCCGAGCAGGCTGGCGCGGCGCTCGAGGCTCGTCATGGTGAAAGGGTCGACCCGGCGGATGAGCTCGCGGTCGGCGTCGGACAAGTCGGCCAGGGCCGCCGACTCGCGGTCGGCCGGGCTGGTGAGGTGGTAGCCGGCGCGGGCGAGCGCGCTCTTGATCAATCGCAGCATAGAGGGCGGGGATTGTCGCACCGCGACATCAGCCGAAATACGCGCCCCGCCCTTGGTCCAGCACCGTGTCCCAGCCGCAGGCGGCCTGGGCCGCGGCGAAGGCCCGCGCGAAGCGCTCGGGCTCGGCGGCGAGGCGGTCCAGGCAGGCGAGCACGGCTTCGGGGGTGCGCTCCTTCATCACGAGGTCGGCGAGGCCGTGGCGGCGCATGAAGTCGCCCAGGTCGCCACTGTCGCTGCAGATGAAATGGCAGCCGGCATGCAGCAGGGTGTAGAGAACGCCCGACTGGGTGGCGGCGGCGTGGGGCAGGACGAACACCACGTCCCGCGAGAACAGCTGCTGCAGCGCCGTGGCATCGAGGTAGCGGTCGTCGATACGGACGCCGAGGGCTTCCAGCGTGCGGCGCAGCGGCTGCAAGACATGGTCCCATCGGCCGATGACCTCCAGCCCCAGTCCACGCGCCTTCACTGCAGGCGAGCGGGCCAGCGCCTCGAACACCTCTACGCCCTTGTACGGCTTGACGGTGCCCCAGCAGACCAGCGCCGAGGGGCGCGCCATCGGCCGGTAGGGCCTGGGACCTTCGCCCGGCAGGGTGGGCAGCAGGCCGTGCGGCAGCACGACCGACTTGGGCGCGAAGGCCGCACCGTAGCGGCGGATGAAGTCGTCCTGGGTCGCGCTGCTCGCAAAGACCAGCGTGCGAGCCAGTTCAGCGATGCGTTGAGTCGGGCGGTGGCGCTGGCCGGTGAATCCATGCGGCACGGCGTTGTGAACCGTGAACACGAGCTGGTCTCGCAACGCGTACAGCAGCGGCCACTCGAGCGGCCACAACACGCTGAACTGCAGGTTGACGACGTCGAACCGGCGGCGTTCACGCCAGAGCCGCCACAGCAGGCCTGCATAGGCCAGCACGCCACGCCACCGCGGCGCCACCGAGCCGGACACTGCGGCCGTCACCACGCGGACGCCCGGCAGGCGGCGCATTTCGTCCAGGCACGGGCCGTTGTAGCGCGTCATCGATCCGAAGAAGCTGACCTGGGCGCCGCGCCGGGCCAGCGCAGCCACGAGTTGTTCGTCGTACGGCAGCACGAAGGAGCCCCCGTCCAGCACCGCGATGCGTCGCGGCGCGCCCTGCCCGGCCGAGTGCGCCACGGTCAGTGCGCCAGCCAGTAGCGGCGGCGCAGGGTGTAGGTGGGCTCGGCGCGACGCTCGCCCAGGTCCTGCGCGGGGTTGCCGCCCACCACGCGCATAGGCGGCACGTCCTTGGTGACGACCGCGCCGGCCATCACGACGCAGCCCCGGCCCAGGTGCACGCCGGGCATCACCATGGCACCGGCGAAAAGGACCACGTGGTCGTCGATGTGCACAGCGGCCCCCTTGACCGCGAAATCGGGGTCATGCGGATCGTGGCCCAGGGTGTAGATGCGCACGTCGTGGGCGATCGAGACATTGCGGCCGATCTCCAGCCCGGCCCGGTTGTCGAGATAGACGCCGCGGTTGACCAGCGTGTGGGCCCCGATGCGCAGGCGACGGACGTGGAAGAAGCGGATCCCGCCCTGCAGCGTGGCCGTGCGGTCGATGTCGAAGCGGCAGGCGCGGTACAGCAGCGGCCGCAGCACGAAAGGCAGGCACCCGTGCAGCCCGTTGACCAGGCCGAGTCCGAGGAAGTAGGCCTGGGCCTTGAGGTGCGCGATCCAGCGGGTCATAGGTGGCGCGGGATTGTCGCATCGGGCTGCCGCGTGACAGGTCCCGCAAGGGTCCTTACCTACAATGCCGGATTCCCCGGAACACAGCCATGACCGATCTTCAAGCCTCCCCGCCGCCCGACGACAACCAGCTGATCGCCGAACGGCGCGAGAAACTGGCCGCCCTGCGGGCGCAGGCCCAGGCCTCGGGCCAGGCGGTCTTCCCGAACGATTTCAAGCCCACGCACCACGCGGCCGACCTGCACCACCGCCACGGCCACGTGCCCAACGAGGAGCTCGAGCCGCAGGGCGTCAAGGTGGCCGTGGCCGGCCGCATGATGCTCAAGCGCGTGATGGGCAAGGCCTGCTTCGCCACGCTGCAGGACGGCTCGGGCCGCATCCAGCTCTACGTGACGCTGGACGCCGTCGGCGCCGAGGCGCTGGCCGCCTTCAAGCACTGGGACCTGGGCGACATCCTGGCCTGCGAGGGCACCCTGTTCCGCACCAAGGCCGGCGAGCTGTCGGTCAAGGCCGCCAGCGTGCGCCTGCTCACCAAGAGCCTGCGCCCGCTGCCGGACAAGTTCCACGGCATGACCGACCAGGAGCAGAAGTACCGCCAGCGCTACGTCGACCTGATCACCGACGACGCCGCGCGCTCGCGCTTCGTCGCCCGCAGCAAGGCGGTCAGCTCGATCCGCAGCTTCATGGTCGAGCACGGCTTCCTCGAGGTCGAGACGCCGATGCTGCACCCGATCCCGGGCGGCGCGAACGCCAAGCCCTTCGCCACCCACCACAACGCGCTGGACCAGGAGATGTTCCTGCGCATCGCGCCCGAGCTCTACCTCAAGCGCCTGGTGGTCGGCGGCTTCGAGCGTGTGTTCGAGATCAACCGCAACTTCCGCAACGAAGGCATCTCGGTCCGGCACAACCCGGAATTCACGATGATGGAGTTCTATGCGGCCTACTGGAACCACCACGACCTGATGGACTTCACCGAGGCCGTGTTGCGTCATGCCGCGCGCGCGGCCACCGGGTCGGCGGCCATCACCTATGCCGGCAAGCCGGTCGCCCTGGACAAGCCCTTCGCCCGCCTGACGGTGCGCCAGGCGCTGGTGACGCACGCCGGCGTGAGCGAGGTCGAGTCGACCGACGCCGCGGCTCTTCACGCCAGGCTCAAGTCGCTGGGCGAGGAGCCGCCGGCGCACTGGACGCTGGCCGAGCTGCAGTTCGGGCTGTTCGAGGCGGCGGTGGAAGAAAAGCTCTGGGAGCCGACCTTCATCATCGACTACCCGGTCGAGGTCAGCCCCCTCGCTCGCGCTTCGGACGCCGACCCGTCGATCACCGAGCGCTTCGAGCTCTTCATCACCGGCCGCGAGTACGCCAACGGCTTCTCGGAGCTCAACGACGCCGAGGATCAGGCCGCCCGTTTCCAGGCCCAGGCCAACAACAAGGCGGCCGGCGACGAAGAGGCGATGTACTACGACGCCGATTTCATCCGCGCGCTGGAGTACGGCATGCCCCCGACCGGCGGCTGCGGCATCGGCATCGACCGGCTGATCATGCTGCTGACCGACAGCCCCAGCATCCGCGACGTGATCCTGTTCCCGGCCCTGCGCCGGGAGGCTTGAGCGACATCAAGCCCTGGCGCCGCGACGGCGCGATCATGGTTCGATGAACTCGCCGCCCATGCCCTCGGAGCTCGCGTCGATCCACGAGCGGATCTGGGCCGAGCTGCAGCGCGCGGCGGCCGAGCGGGGTCACCCCTGGCGCACGCCGGTGCTCGCCACCGCCGCAGGCAAGGCGGGCTGCGACGCCCGCATCATCGTCCTGCGCGAGATCTACCCCGAGGTCCGTGAGCTGGTCTTCTTCACCGATGCCCGCTCGCCCAAGGTGGGGCAGATCGGCCACCACCCCCAGGCCCTCATGGTGGCCTGGTCGCCCGAGCTCGGCTGGCAGCTGCGGATGGCGGCGAGGCTGGAGATCTCGACCAGCGGCCTGGCCGTCTCGTCGCGATGGGCGCGGCTGAAGATGACGCCGGCCGCGCAGGACTACCTTTCGCCGCTGCCCCCCGGCAGCCCGCTCGCGCATCCAATGCCCGAGCGTGGATCGCGAGAGCACTTCGCCGTCGTCACCGCCCGCGTCGAGCGCATCGACTGGCTCGACCTGGCGGTGGCCGGGCAACGGCGCGCCCTCTTCGACGCCGCCGGCGCGCGCTGGATCCAGCCCTGAAGGTCAGGACTGCGGGCGCTCGAACTTTGGCGGCCGCTTGTCGAGAAACGCCGCCATGCCCTCGCGCTGGTCGGCGGTGCCGAACATCGCGTGGAAAAGGCGCCGCTCGTACCAGAGGCCGTCGGACAGGGACGACTCGAAGGCGCGGTTGACCGCCTCCTTGGCGGCCATCAACGAGACCTGCCCGAGGCCGTTGATCTTCTCGGCCACGCCCAGGGCCTCTTCCATCAGGCGGTCGGCGGGGACCACGCGCGAGACGAGGCCCCAGGCGTCGGCCTCCTGTGCGTTGATCCAGCGATTGGTGAGCACCATGTCCATCGCCTTGGCCTTGCCGATGGCACGCGGCAGGCGCTGCGTGCCGCCCGCGCCCGGCACCACGCCGATGGTGATCTCCGGCTGGCCGAACTTCGCGTTGTCAGCCGCGATGACGATGTCGCACATCATCGCCACCTCGCAGCCGCCGCCCAGGGCCACTCCGCCGACCGCCGCGATCACCGGCTTGCGCACGCGGCGCATGGTCTCCCAGTTGCGGCTGATGTACTCGGTGCGGTAGGTGTGGCTGAAGTCGTAGTCCTTCATCGCCGCGATGTCGGCGCCGGCGGCGAAGGCCTTCTCGTTGCCGGTGAGGACCACACAGCCGATGCCCGGGTCGGCGTCGAACGCCAGCAGCGCCTGGCCCAGCTCGTCCATCAGCTGGTCGTTCAGGGCGTTCATCTGCTTGGGGCGGTTCAGCCGGATGAGGCCGGTGCGCAGTTCGCCCTCGCCGTGGCGCTCGGTCAGGATGCATTCGTAGGCCATGGGCCCTCCTCGTTCGTGGACAGTGCTCAACGGACTATACGGCTGGCTCCCGAGGCCGCCGCAGGCGCGGCACCGGCCTGCAGCGGCAGGCTCTTGAGGGTCAGTTCACCGTAGTTCTCGGCATCCTGCCGCAGCGTGATCCTGGCCGGCAGGTACTGCAGCGAGGGCGCGATCCAGATGTCCACCAGCCACTCCTTGCCGCGCCGGCTGGTGGGCCGCGGCTCGAGGTGGTAGGCCTTGATGGCGCCGAAGGGCAGCTGCAGGTCGACCGGCTCGCGCACGTCGTAGGTCCAGCGGCCTATGCGGCGCGGCAGCGCGAGCGGGAACTCCACCACCCGGCCGGGCTGCAGCAACTCGGGCCGGGTGAGGAACAGCCAGGTCATCTGCACGAACTGGCTGGCGGTGTCCTGCACGCCGGGGATGGGATCGTTGACCTTGCCGTTGGCCAGCTGGATGCGATCGGGCTCGAAGAGCACCGAGACGCGCGCGGTGTCGTGGAAGAGGCGATCCGTCTCCTCGTCGTAACGCCGCGGCGCCAGGCCCAGCGGGCCGAGCTGGCCGTCGCTGACCATGCGCCGGCCGCCCAGCGGCGGCACGCGCACCTCGAGCCGCACCTGGTAGCGCGAACCTTCGCGCAGCCACTCGACCTTGGCGTTGCCGTACACCGGGCCCATGCTGTAGCCCTCGAAGGTGTAGCTGAGCCGCGTGGACGGCGGCCAGTCGAAGGCCACGCCGCTGGCCGCCGCCGAAGCCGCGGCGGCGGCCACCGGCGCGCTCGCTGCAGGCTCGGAGGCGGCGTCGGCCAATGCGGGAACCGGCGCCGACGCGGCCGCGGAGGCCGTCGGCAAGGGCGGCACAGCACTCGCCGCGGCGACGACGGTCTCGACGGCGCTGGCAGCCGTCTCCACGGGCTCGCTGGCGGCGGGAGGGGGCTGCGACGCCGCCGAAGCCGCCGGCCGCGGCGGGCGGGCCACGGGAGCCGGCGCCGGCCGAGGCTGCGCAGCGGCCACGAAGACGGGCGGCGCCGCGGGCGCCAGTTCGCGCACGAAAGCCACCTCGATGGCCTCCGGCATGTCGTCGGCGGCGCCCTCGCCCAGGCGGCTGTCCGGCAACTGGCTGGCCACCCACCAGTGCGCCGCGCTCACCGCCAGCACCAGCAGCAGCGCACCCAAGCGGCGGCGCAGGTGCCAAGGGGTCAGCCGGCGAGCGGTCATCGCTTCGCCTTCAGGTTCATCGGGACGACTCAGTCGCCCAGCCAGCCGCGGCGCAGGGCCAGGGCGGCAGGCGAGGCCTGCGCGTCGGGCGCCAGTACCAGGGTGCGCTCGAGCGCCGGCACGGGCAGCGGCCGCAGGGTGAGCGTGCGCACGCGCTGGCCGCGAACCAGCATCAGCTCGAACGGGCGGCTTTCGGCGCCCCATTGCTGCGCATCGTCGAAGCGGCGGATGCGCCAGCCATCGATGGCCAGCAGTTCGTCCCCGGCAGAGACCCCGGCCGCCGCGGCGGCACTGCCCGCCAGCACCGCCTTGACCTGCACGCCGGTCACCGGCCCTTCCGACAGCTTCAGGCCGAGCGACGCGCTCCAGCCGGCCTTCTCTTCGCTGTGGCCGATGCCCGCAGCGGCCAACGCGGGCATCAGCGGCAGCTCGGCTCGACCGTGCACCCAGCCGGCCAGCGCATCCGCCAGCTTGCGTCCGCCCAGGGCCTCGACCTCGGCCAGCACGAGCTCCTCGGTGACCGCACCGCGCGGAGCGGCCTTCCACAGGCGGCGCATCAGCGCGTCCAGCGATTCGCCGGCCTGGCGCAGGTGCAGGTCGAGCAGCAACGCGAGCAGCGAGCCCTTGGTGTAGTAGCTCACCGTCGCGTTGGGCGTGTTCTCGTCGCTGCGGTAGTACTTGACCCAGGCATCGAAGCTGGCCTCGGCCACGCTTTGCACCCGCTGCCCGGGGGTGGCGCGGACGCCGTTGATCGTGCGGGCGATCAGCTTGAGGTAGCGCGCGCTGTCTATCAGGCCGGCGCGGCGCAGCATCAGGTCGTCGTAGTAGGACGTGAAGCCCTCGAAGAGCCAGAGCAGCCGGGTGTAGTTCTCGCGGCTGTAGTCCAGCTGCATGAACTCCGCCGGCTTCAGGCGCTTGACGTTCCAGGCGTGGAAGTACTCGTGGCTGATGAGGCCCAGCAGGTTCAGGTAGCCGTCGCCCACCGCCGCCTGGCCCTGGCGCGGCAGGTCGCGCCGGTTGGCCAGCAGTGCCGTGCTGGCCCGGTGCTCCAGGCCCCCATAGCCGTCCTCCACCGTGTTGAGCAAGAACACGTAGCGCTCGAAGGGCGGCTTGCCGCGGCCGTGCCAGAAGGCGATGTGCGCCGCGCACAGGCGCTTGACGTCCGCCAGCAGGCGTTCACCGTCGAAGTTCGCCCAGGCACCGGCGACGACGAATTCGTGCGGCACGCCGGCGGCCTCGAAGCGGCCGCGCCAGAAGGTCCCGAGCTCGAAAGGGTGGTCGACCAGCTCGTCGTAATCGGCGCTGGCAAAACCGTTGCGCACGCCAGGCAGCGGCGGCATCGCGGTGGCGACCTCCCAGCCCGAAGGCAAGCCGGCCAGCCGCAGCTCGTGAGGGTGGCTCTCCTGGCCATGCACGCGCAGGCACAGGCTGGTCGAGTTGAAGAAGCCGCGGCTGTCGTCCAGGTAGGCCGTGCGCACGGAGGTGTCGAAGGCGTAGGCGTCGTACTCCAGGGTCAGAGCGCCCCGGCCACCGGTCTCGGCGCGCCAGCTGGTCTTGTCCAGCTGGGTCAAGGGCACTTCGCGGCTGCCCTGGCGCGCGACCAGCCCGCTCAGGTGACGGCCGAACTCGCGCACCATGTAGCTGCCCGGGATCCACACCGGCAGGCTGAGCACTTGGTCACTCGCCGGCGCGGGCACGGTCAAGGTGACGTGGTAGCGGTGGGCGGCGGCGTCGGCCAGGTCGATTCGGTAGCGGATCGAGGTCGTCATCGCGGCGGCCGTCCTTCAGCTGCCGGCCGCGCCGATGAAGCAGCTCAGGGCCGCCACCGCGCTCAGCCGGAATCGCAGCGTGAGCCACGCGGCGAGGCCGTGCGCCACGTACAGGCGCCGATCGACGGCATAGCAGACGAGCAGCATGGCCCCCAGCAGCACCAGGCCGGCGTAGGCCGGCATCAGCACGCCGACGGCCGCGGCCAACGGAGGCACCACGGACCAGGCGAAGCTCGCCGGCTCGCCCTGCCCGGCGCGCATCGCCAGGCCCCAGTGGATGCCGCCCAGGAAAGCCACCACGCAGGCCGCGTAGCCGGCCAGCGCCAGGGTGACCAGGGCCTGCGCCTCGGGATAAACCAGCCAGATCAGCGCGGCGCCCAGGATGAAGGGGACGAGGCCTGCGGCGCCCAGTTGCCGGGCCAGGCGAGGAGGTTCGGCCAGCGGCGCCGGCGGGGCGGAAAGGCGGGTGGTCGCGAGACTCATGGCGCGCATTGTCGCTGCAGCGCCCTCGGCTGGCGCCGGCCATCCCCTGGACGACTGCTCTTTCAGCCGATCGGCGCCGGAGCCGGCGCCCAGGCCCGGCGATCACGTCGCCCGCCGGCACCGGCCTCGCGTGCGTTCAGGACTTCTTGGCCTCGCGCGCTTCCTTCATGCGCGCCTCGAGCCGCTCGGCCGGCAGGGCGCCCGGCGAACGGGTGCCGTCCTCGAAGACCACGGCCGGCGTGCCGTTGATCTTGTAGCGGCGGCCGAGCTCCAGGTTGCGGTCGAGCGCGGCGGTGTCGCACTTGTCGCCCTTCGGCGGCGCCACGCCATCGATCATCCAGGAGCGCCAGACCTTGGAGTTCTCCTTGGCACACCAGATGTCCTTCGACTTCACGGTCGAGTCCGGGCCGAGGATGGGCAGCAGGAAGGTGTAGATGGTCACGTCCTTGAGGGCGACCAGGTCTCGCTCGATTCGCTTGCAATAGCCGCAGTTGGGATCGGCGAAGACCACCAGCTTGCGCAGCCCGGTGCCCTGCTTGAAGACCATCGCGTCCTTCAGCGGCAGCGAGGCGACGTCGATCATCGTCAGCTTGTCGATGCGCGCCCGCGTCATGTCGGTCTTGGTCTTCGTTTCCAGCATCGCGCCTTCGAAGAGGTAGGCACCGGTCTCGTCGGAATAGAGGATGTCGGTGCCTATGCGCAGCTCGTACAGGCCGGGGATGGGCGTCTTGCTGATCTCGTCGATCTTGGGCAGCTCCGGCATGCGGTCGGCGAGGGTCTTGCGGATCGCCGCCTCGTCGGCACGCGCCGGCAGGGCGGCTGAGGCGAACAGGCCGGCCAGCGCCAGGCTGGTCAGTACACGGGAGGCAACGCCGGGGCGGCGGATCGGGAATGACATGGGAATCCTTCTGGAGGCGTTGTCTTTCGGACGGGGCTCAGGCGTCGAGCGCCTGGGCCACCAGCCAGCGCTTGACCGGTCCGATACGGTTGACCAGACCCAGGCCGCGGTTGCGAAGTTCCCGCAGCACGGGTTGCTGGCCGGCGAAAAGTTGCCACAAGCCGTCTGTGGCCTGGCTCATGGCCCAGGTGCCGGGGGCGCGGCGGCGGGCGTAGCGGCGCAGCAGGTCGGCGTCGCCCAGCGGGCGCCAGGCCTCGCGCCCGGCCAGCACCTCGGCCAGGGCGGCCACGTCGGCCAGGCCCAGGTTCAGGCCCTGCCCGGCCAGCGGATGCACGACATGGGCGGCATCGCCGACCAGCGCCCAGCCCGGGCCGCTGACCTCCGAGGCGTGCCCTATCGCCAGCGGCCACGCGGCGCGCTCACTGGCCAGGCCCAGCCGCCCGGCGCTGCCACCGGTGGCCTCGTTCAAGGCGGCTTCGAAGGCCGGCGCCTCCATGGCCAGCAGGCGCTCGGCTTCGGCGTCGGGCAGCGACCAGACCAGGCCGTAGCTGGAACCGGCCTGCGGCCTGTCGAAGGGCAGCAGGGCGAGGATGTCGGGCGAGCGGAACCACTGCCGGGCGACTCCGGCGTGCTGGCGGTCGGCCACCAGCCGCGCGGCGATGGCCCGCTGGCCGTAGCTGTGGTGTTCGAAGCGCACGCCGAGCTGATCACGCAGGGAGGAAGCGCGGCCCTCGGCCACCACCGTCAGGGGCGCGGCGGGCGGCTCGGGCACCAGGGTGATCCGGGGGTTGTAATCGGCCGCGGTGTCGAGCACAGCCTCCAGGGCGGCTGCGTCCACGATCCAGGCCAGGGCCGGCAGCTTCTCCTTCCAGGCGGAGAAGTCGAGCCGCGCGCCAGGGGAGTCGCCCGCAACCTGCATGTCGTGCACCGCCGTGCGGGCATCGGCTGGCAGCGTTTCCCAGGCTTTCAGCCCGGTCAGGAGGGCGACGGAGCTCGGGTTCAGCGCGTAGGCCCGGACATCGGGCACCGCGGTGGCCGCACGCTGCGGCCGGGTCTGCAGCGCCACGCGCAGGCCCTGGCGGGCCAGCGTCAGGGCCAGGGCACGGCTCACGATGCCCGAGCCGAGGATGCGCACGTCGTAGGCGGTCATGTAGCGGCGGATTGTAGGCAGCCCGCCTAAAATAGCGGGTTCGGCGCACTGCAAGCCCACCCCTATCCCCTGTTCGGGGTCGAGTTCGGGGTCGACAGGGGTGCGCCCTCTCACCACCCCCGGAAGCCCCCATGAGCCTCAAGTGCGGCATCGTCGGCCTGCCCAACGTCGGCAAGTCCACCCTGTTCAATGCCCTGACCAAGGCCGGCATCGCCGCCGAGAACTACCCGTTCTGCACCATCGAGCCGAACGTCGGCGTGGTGGAGCTGCCCGATGCCCGCCTGCAGGCGCTGGCCGGGATCGTGGAGCCCGAGCGCGTCGTGCCGGCGATCGTCGAGTTCGTCGACATAGCGGGCCTGGTGGCCGGCGCCAGCAAGGGCGAGGGCCTGGGCAACCAGTTCCTCTCGCACATCCGCGAGACCGACGCCATCGTCAACGTCGTGCGCTGCTTCGACGACGAGAACGTGATCCACGTGGCCGGCAAGGTGGACCCGATCGCCGACATCGAGGTCATCCAGACGGAGCTGTGCCTGGCCGACCTGGCCACGGTCGAGAAGAGCCTGCAGCGCTACAGCAAGGTGGCCAAGGCGGGCGGCGACAAGGAGGCCCAGCGACTGGTGGACGTGCTGAAGAAGTGCGAGGCCGCGCTGAACGAGGCCAGGCCGGTGCGATCCATCGCCTTCAGCAAGGAAGAGCAGGTGGTTCTCAAGCCGCTGTGCCTGATCACCGCCAAGCCGGCGATGTTCGTGGGGAACGTGTCCGAGTCCGGCTTCGAGAACAACCCCTACCTCGACCGCCTGCGCGACTACGCGGCCAGGCAGAACGCTCCCGTCGTGGCCATCTGCGCCAAGACCGAGAGCGAGCTGGCGGACATGAGCGACGAGGACAAGTCGATGTTCCTGGCCGAGATGGGCCAGGACGAACCGGGCCTGAACCGCCTGATCCGCGCCGCCTTCAAGCTGCTGGGCCTGCAGACCTACTTCACGGCGGGCGTGAAGGAAGTGCGCGCCTGGACGATCCACGTCGGAGACACAGCGCCCCAGGCTGCCGCCGTGATCCACACCGACTTCGAGCGCGGCTTCATCCGCGCCCAAACCATCGCCTACGACGATTTCATCCAGTACGGCGGCGAGCAGGGCGCCAAGGATGCCGGCAAGATGCGGGCGGAAGGCAAGGAGTACGTCGTCAAGGATGGCGACGTGCTGCACTTCCTGTTCAACGTCTGAGCGGTGTCCGGCAGCTTGCCCGGCGGGCGCCGCCGGGAGCTGCCGACATGACCCGACCTGCCACCCGAACCGAGCGAGATTCGTTCGGCGACATCGAAGTCCCCGCCGAAGCGCTCTGGGGCGCGCAGACCCAGCGCTCGCTGGAACACTTCCGCATCTCGTCGGAGCGGATGCCCGAGGCGCTGCTGACCGCGCTGGCCCGCATCAAGCGAGCCGCGGCAGAGGTCAACGCCGAGCTGGGCCTGCTGGACAGTGGACTGGCCCGCGGGATTGTCCTGGCGGCCGACGAAGTCCTCGCCGGGCGTCACCCCGGGGCCTTCCCGCTGTCCGTCTGGCAGACCGGCTCCGGCACCCAGACCAACATGAACATGAACGAGGTGCTGGCCAACCGCGCCTCGGAGCTGCTGGGCGGCGAGCGCGGCGAGGGCCGGCGCGTGCATCCCAACGACCACGTCAACCGCGGCCAGTCGTCCAACGACGTCTTCCCCACCGCCATGCACGTGGCCGCCGCCGTGGCGATCGCGCACGACCTGCTGCCGCCGCTGAAGGCGCTGCGCGACACTCTGGCCGCCAAGTCCGAGGCCTTCGCCTCTATCGTCAAGATCGGCCGGACCCATCTGCAGGACGCGACCCCGCTGACCCTGGGCCAGGAGATGTCGGGCTGGGTGGCCCAGCTGGATCTCGCGCAGCGGGCGATCGAGCTGAACCTCGCGGGCCTGCACGAGCTAGCGATCGGCGGCACCGCCGTCGGCACCGGGCTGAACACCGATCCGCGCTTCGGCGATCGCGTGGCGCAGCGGCTGGCGGCCGACACCGGGCTGCCCTTCCGTGTCGCCCCCAACCGGTTCGCGGCCCTGGCCGGTCATGAGCCGATGGTTGCAGCGCACGGCGCGCTCAAGGCCCTGGCGACGGCCCTCACCAAGATCGCCAACGACGTCCGCTGGCTGGCCTCGGGACCGCGCAGCGGCCTGGGCGAGCTGCGCATCCCGGAGAACGAGCCGGGCAGCTCCATCATGCCCGGCAAGGTCAACCCGACGCAGTGCGAGGCGCTGACCATGGCCTGCTGCCAGGTGATGGGCAACGACGTGGCCCTGGGAATAGGCGCCGCCAGCGGCAACTTCGAGCTGAATGTCTACAAGCCGCTGATCGCCCACGCCTTCCTGCAGAGCGTGCGGCTGCTGGCCGACGGCATGGCCAGCTTCGACGCCCACTGCGCGCGAGGCATGGAGCCGGACGAGGCGCGCATCGGGGAGCTGCTGGAGCGCTCGCTGATGCTGGTGACCGCGTTGAACCCGCACATCGGCTACGACCGCGCCGCCGCCATCGCCAAGCATGCGCATGCGAATGGCCTGTCGCTGCGCGAGGCCGCGCTGGCCGTGGGCGGCCTGACGGGCGAGGAGTTCGACGCCTGGGTGCGTCCGGAAAAGATGGTCTAGGCGAGCGGCGCGCCGGCATGGCCTGCGAAGCGGAATCCCAGCTGCATCTCGACCAGCGGCACCGGGTAGGTCGTCTGGCAGCGCCAGCCTCGCCAGGCCAGCCCTGACAGGCCGGCGCGCCGCAGCACCGCCGTCAGGACGCTGGCGTGGTCGCCGATGCCGGCCAGAGGCGGGAGCGCTGCCCCGGCCGCCAGCTGCTCTATCGGTGCGCTGAGGTTCAGGCGGCGGTAGTGCGGCACGCCAGGCACCGGCGGCGTCAGCAGCGCGCCCGTCGGCCCCGGCAGGTAGAAGCCGACCTGAGGCAAAGCATCCGGCCACACCCCGTCGGCGAGGTAGATCTCGCGCACCAGACGCTGGCAGGGCGTGTTCAGCATGTAGTTGCGCACCACGGTGCTCGGCTGGGCGGGATGCAGGGGCTCGATGGCGCTGTAGCGCATGGCGGTCGTCAGCCGGGCCGGCAGCGGATCCGACCCCTGCGGGCCGAGCAGGAAAGTGCAGCTGCTGCCTTCGCGCTCCACCTCCAGTGCGGGCAGCGGCAGGCTGGAGCCTTCGGCGATGAAGTAGCGGCGGGCGTCCTCGGCATCGCTCGCTCCGGGCGTGCCGCCGTCGACCGGCCGAACGGCCAGGGGGTCGGGAGGCGCGCCGGACGCTTCGGGCTTGGCGTGCAGGCTGAGCAGGGGCAGCGGCGTGCCGGGGGTGATGCGCCGCAGGCCGATCCGCCGGTGCACCTCCACGGCATCCACCCGCTCGCCATCGGGCGACGGGAACAGGAAGATGGCCGTCGACAAGGTCTCGCAGTAGTGACCGAAGAGAAAGGAGACGGCCTTGAAGGACGCCTGCCGGGCCATCTGTTCCCTTCGCTCGCGGATGGACGAGAGCTCTTCGCCCAGACGGGCATCGAGGGCCTGGCGGCCGCCAGGCAAGGCGTCCAGCAGGGCTGCGAAGGCCTCGACTGCGCGCTCGAAAACCGGCAGGCGCTCGGCCGCCTCGGGCACCTGGCGACTGCGCTCCAGCAGGATGCGCAGGCCGGTGGGGGAAGGCAGGAGGTGGAGGAACTGGGAATCCGACTCGGCCTTGACCGCCTGCACCAGGCGGCTCGCCAGGCTCTTGTCCAGCCCGATGCGGCGCATCAGACGAACCGGCCGCGGCGGTTGGCCGGCCAGCGTGTCCAGCAGGGGGATGAGCGACTCCCGCAGTGCCACCGCCACCGACGCCTCGGGCGGCTCGCCGGCCGTTTCGGGAGCTGGGAGGGTGAGGTCAGTCAGCAGTTCGGTGACGGAAGGCACGGTTGCAGGCGACGGCAATGGGAGGCTGCGCGGAGTATCGGCGATGCAGGACGTCGCCTCGAAGGGGCTTGACCCGGCACGAGAGGCATCTTTTCTTTCCCGCAGAGCACAAATCGTGCGCAGCTCATAGTCGTGACATTTTTCACGCTTGGAGGCAAGAACAACGCCGCAAAGATTCTTCTGCAGAATCGACCGTATCGCCTGCCGGGGCAGGTCGCCTTTTTCCAGATGCAGACCTGGACTTGAGAACCGGGCCCGGAACCACCACTTAGCACTCGCGGACAAGGAGTGCTAATATTTGCGGAACCGGGCAGCCGCCTGGTGAGTCACATCCTTCGATGAACCACACCACCGCCTCCACCTCCCTGGCCCTGCGCGACCCGTGGGCGCTGGTCCCGCCGGTCGGCAACCTCGACGCGTACATCTCGGCCGTCAACCGCATTCCGCTGCTCACGCCGGAAGAGGAGTCGAGCTTCGCCACGCGCCTGCGCGAGACGGGCGACCTCGAGGCCGCCGGCCGCCTGGTGCTCTCGCACCTGCGCCTGGTCGTCTCGGTCTCTCGCCAATACCTGGGCTACGGCTTGCCGCACGGCGACCTGATCCAGGAGGGCAACGTCGGCCTGATGAAGGCCGTCAAGCGATTCGACCCAGCGCAAGGCGTGCGCCTGGTGAGCTACGCGCTTCACTGGATCAAGGCCGAGATCCACGAGTACATCCTGCGCAACTGGCGCATGGTCAAGGTGGCCACCACCAAGGCCCAGCGCAAGCTGTTCTTCAACCTGCGGTCGATGAAGCAGGGCCTGAAGAACCAGGCCGTCGAGGGCGAGACCTTCCGCAGCGCCCTGACGCCGGCGGAGATCGACGTGGTGGCTCGCGAGCTCAACGTCAAGCCGTCCGAGGTCGTCGAGATGGAAACGCGGATGGCCGGCGGCGACGTCGCCCTGGAGCCGCAGACGGACGACAGCGGCGAGGAGACCTTCGCGCCCATCACCTACCTCGCCGACGAGAACCACGAGCCCACCCGGGTGCTCGAGGCCCGTGGCCGCGACCAGATGTCCAGCGACGGGATCGCCAGCGCGCTGGACCAGCTCGATGCCCGCAGCCGCCGCATCGTCGAAGAACGCTGGCTCAAGGTGAACGACGATTCCACGGGTGGCATGACGCTGCACCAGCTGGCGGCCGAATACGGCGTCAGTGCCGAGCGCATCCGCCAGATCGAGGTCGCCGCGCTGAAGAAGATGCGCAAGGCGCTGGAAGCGACGGCCTGACCGGGTCCGCACGCAACGACACTGCAACGGCCCTTCGGGGCCGTTTTCCGTTGCCGCCTCAGGCGCCTTCCAGCAGCGCCTTCACGTCCTGGGCGAGGGCCTCGGCACCGGCGCCGTAGCGCTCCGCCAGCCGCACGCGCCCCTGGGGATCGAAGACATAGGAGTTGGCGGTGTGGTCCATGGTGTAGCTGCCGTCGGCCTTGCCGGGCACCTTGGCGAAGAACACCTTGAACTCGCGCGCCACGTCCTTCGTCTGGTCCACGCTGCCACGCAGCGCCACGAATCCGGGCCCGAAGCTGTTCACATAAGCCTTGAGCACGGGCGCCGTGTCGCGCTCCGGGTCGACGGTGACGAAGACGCCGACGACCTTGTCGCCTTGCTCTCCCAGCTTCTTCTTCACCGCGGCGATTTCGGCCAGCGTCGTCGGGCAGACGTCGGGGCACTGGGTGTAGCCGAAAAAGACGACGGCCACCTTGCCCTTGAAGTCCGCCAATGTGCGCGGCTGGCCGTCGGCATCGGTGAGGTTGAGCTGGCGCGCATAGTCGGCGCCGGTGATGTCTATGCCCTGGAAGGCGACGGGCGTCTTCTGGCAGCCGGCCAATCCGGCCAGCGCCAGGCCGGCGAAACTCATGGCAGCGAGGCGGCGAAGGAAGGGAGTCGTCATGGGTGGGTGCGCTTTCGGGGTCAGGCCAGCAGCGGGCTCAGGTAGTGGTCGACCAGCAGCGCCGCGAACAGCAGCGACAGGTGAAGGATCGAGAAACGGAAGGCCTGGCGGGCCAGGGTGTCCGAATAGTCGCGCCAGAGGCGGAATCCATACAGGATGAACGCCGCGCCCAGCATGATCGCCGCGGCCAGGTAGATCCACCCGCTCATGCCGTACACGAAGGGCAGCATCGTGCCGGCGAACAGCACGATGGTGTAGAGAAAGACGTGCAGTCGCGTGAACTCCGCGCCGTGCGTCACCGGCAGCATCGGCAGGCCCGCGCGGGCGTAGTCCTCGGCGCGGTACAGGGCCAGCGCCCAGAAGTGCGGCGGCGTCCAGAGGAAGATGATGAGGCACAGCAGCCAGGCCTCGGGGCCCGCATCGCCGCGCACGGCTGTCCAGCCCAGGACCGGAGGCATGGCCCCGGAGGCGCCGCCGATCACGATGTTCTGCGGCGTCAGCGGCTTGAGCACCACCGTGTAGATGATGGCGTAGCCGACGAAGGTCGCCAGCGTCAGCATCATGGTCAGCGGATTCACCCACAGCCAGAGGATGGCGCAGCCGATCGCGCACAGCAGCAGCGAGAAGGCCAGCGTGTGGCGATCGGCCAGCTCGCCCTTGGCCGTCGGACGCCAGGCCGTGCGCTTCATGCGCCGGTCGATCTCCCGCTCGACCAGGCAATTGAAGGCTGCCGCGGCGCTGGCCACGAGCCAGATGCCTGCCGTCGCGGCGATCACGATGCGCCAATCCGGCCAGCCCGGACTCGCCAGCAGCATGCCGATCACGGCACAGAAGACGATGAGCTGGACCACCCGCGGCTTGGTCAGGGCCAGGTACTGGGACCAGCGGGACGGAGGCGACGAAGACAAGGCGGGCGAGGACACAGTCGGATTCATGGTGAGGTCAGGCCGTGTGGCGTGGCCGATGGGGCGCCGGCCGATGCGGCAGCAGGAACGGCAAGGGCACGGACCTGCAACGCCACGAGCAGCCAGGTCAGCGCCGCGGCACCGGCGGTGTGCATGAGGGCGGCCACCAGCGGCCAGTGCAGCACGACGTTGGCTGCGCCCGTGGCGACCTGCAGCACAGTGAGCCCAAACAACGCCTGAGCCACCGCCCGAGCGACGCCAGCCGACTGCCGCCGCAACGCGGTGGCCAGAGCCAGCAGCACCGCCACGAGAACGAGCGCGAAGACTCGGTGAGCCCAGTGGATGGCCACCAGGGCCTGTGCCGGCAGGAATCCGCCTTCGCCGGCCCTGCCGAGATGGCGCAGGATCGTGAAGCCCTGCTCCGCGTCCATGCCTTCCGGCCACCACTGCCCGTTGCACTGCGGGAACCCACGACAGGCCAGCACCGCATAGTTGGTGCTGACCCAGGCCCCGAGCAGCACCTGCACGAGCAGCAAGGGCAGTGCGATGGCCAGCAGCGCACGCGAGGCCGGGCCCAGGGCCAGCGATCGCCCGCGGTAGCGCTCGGCCTGGAAGGCCAGCAGGGCCAGCAGGATCAGTCCGCCCAGGAGGTGCAGAGTGACGATGGCGGGGTAAAGCTTCAAGGTGACCGTGAATCGCCCGAACATCCCCTGCACGATCACCCAGGCCAGCGTGGCCAGGGGCCAGCCGATGGAGAAAGGCAATTCGCGTCGCGCTCGAAGGCTCATCGCCGCGGCTACCAGGATGAGCGCCCCGACGGCCATCGCCAGGTAGCGGTGGACCATCTCGATCCAGGCCTTGTGCCGGGTGACCGGCCCGGTGGGCTGCGCCGCTTCGGCCGCCGCGATCTGCTCGTTGGCGGCGAACGGGTGGGCTTCGCCGTAGCAGCCGGGCCAGTCAGGGCAGCCGAGCCCGGAGTCGGTGAGCCGCGTGAAGGCGCCGAAGACCACGAGGTCGAAGGTCAGGAACAGGGTCAGGACGGTCAGCGCGGCGCGGCGGGCGGACGGCCCTGACGCACGCTGCCGCCAGGCCCACCAACCCAGCGGCAGCAGGGCCAGGCCGGACGCGAGCGCCAGCAGGCCCAGGGCCGGTGAATAGTCGACCACAGCGACGGCGTTCATGCGTCAGTGCTCGCGGCCCGGGCGATCCCAGAAGGCGGACGCCCGCAGCAGCCGGTCCAGGTCCTTGTGGAAGAGCTTGGGATCCAACGCCGCCGGCGCGCGCATCATCCACTCCCCCATCGGATCGACGAGGTACAGGTGGTCTTCCAGCGTCTGCCCCGGCGCCGGCAGGAGCCAGCGCTCCAGGGCTTCGCGCTGCACGCGCAACACCATCGCCGGCGCATCCCCGGCAGCGACGGCCTGCTCTATCGGGGCGCGCAACGGCGCTTCGTCGACGACGAGCCAGACACGGTCGATGCGGTCACGCTCGCGGCCGGCCATCTCGCGCAGCTGTCGTTGGGCGTACAGATGGTCCTCGCAACGGCGATCGCATTGCCCCCCGGCGACGACCACCAGCAGCCACTGGCCTCTGAGCGACGCGCTCGCGACCGGCCTGCCTTCGAGGTCGCGAAGCCCCAGCCCCTCCGGGATGCCGCGGGTGGGCTGGACGAGGTCGGCGTAGTTGTTGCGCGCGCTCGGCCGCCACACGTAGTACGTGAAATAGGAAACGATCACCGGCGCGGCGCAGGCCAGCAGCACCAGCAACGCCGTGAAGCGGCCCCCTGTGCGACGCTGGCGCACATCGGCGGGCAGGTGCGGGGCGGGCCCGCCGTGCACCTTCATCGCCAGCGGGTCAGGCGCGGCCGCGGCGACGGGGTCGGACGAGTTGGAACCAGACATAGAGTCCTGCAGTGAGGGCGCAGAAGGCAAACCATTGCGCCGCGTAGCCGTAGTGCTTGGCCACATCGACAGCCGGCATGGGCCAGTCGCGCAGCAGGCCATCGCCGGCGTTGCCCGGCTGGGGCAGTTCGGCCACGGCCCATGGCCGCAGCGCCAGGTGCGTCGCGGCCGCGTAGTCGGCGAAATCGAGATTCTGCCGGATCGGCCCCGTGGCTTCGGAGCCGAGGGACGCCAGCCGCGACGGCCATGGGGCAATGCGCCCCAGCACCTCGACCTCTCCTGTCGGGGTCGTGTACGGCGCGATGCGTGTGCGCTCGGCGATGTGACGCGGCAGCCATCCCCGCTCCACGAGCACCGCATCGCCGCCGGCCAGCCTCAGCGGCGTCAGCACGAAGAAGCCCGGCCGGCCCTGCATCTGCCGGTTGTCCAGGTAGATGGTGTGTTCAGGCAGCCAGGTGCCGTGCAGGCGGATTCGGCGGTGTCGCTGCCGTTGCGCTTCAGACTCGCTGGCGGGCTGGGCATCGGAGGCGAGCTCGGGAGCGGCAGCTTGCGACTCGATGGCCGTTTGCAGGGCGATCTTCTGGGCCGCGCGGTCGAGTTGCCACCACCCCAGCCGCGCGGTGACGGCCATCACCAGCAGCGCGGCGAGCAGGATGAGCGCGGGCCGACGCGGCCGGCTCGAAGACAGGTCAGCCGCTGGGGCCGTCATCGCGGGAGTGCCGAAAGCCGGATGGAATAATCGGTGGCCATGAAGGTGCTCATCGTGATCGCGCTGCTGGCCATCGTCGGGGCGCTCGCAAGCGCCGGACTTTTCATGCTGCGCCGTGGGCGCATCGAATCGGCAGACGACGACCCGGCCCGCCGCGACAGGCGCATGGCCCGCGCACTCGCCCTGCGCGTGGGCTTGTCCATCGGCCTGTTCCTGCTCATCCTGCTGGCCTATTCACTGGGCTGGATCCAGCCTTCCGGCGTGCCCTTGAAGTAGCGCGCGCCGCCTGCCCAAACACAAAGCGCCGCGGTCAGCGGCGCTTCGCACTTCACGGCCGGCGCAACGCGCCTGCTTGGCTCAAAGCCAGTACACCACGATGTACAGGCCCAGCCAGACCACGTCGACGAAGTGCCAGTACCAGGCTGCCCCTTCGAAGCCGAAGTGCCGAGTCGGCGTGAAGTGGCCCTTGGCCAGGCGCAGCGTGATGAACAGCAGCATCAGCATGCCGACGAACACGTGGAAGCCGTGGAAGCCGGTCAGCATGAAGAAGGTCGAACCGTAGATGCCCGAGGTGAGCTTGAGGCCCAGCTCGTGATAGGCATGGATGTACTCGTAGGCCTGGAAGCCGAGGAAAGTGATGCCCAGCAGCACCGTGATCCACATCCAGAACACGGCCTTGGAGCGCTGGGCCGCGATCAAGGCGTGGTGGGCGATGGTCAGCGTCGCGCCGGAGGTGAGCAGGATGGCCGTGTTCAGCGTCGGGATGGGCCACGGACCCATGGTGTTGAAGGGCGCGACCGTGCCGGCCGGCGACGCGGTGGCACCCGCGGCCACGCTGGGCCAGACGGCCTTGAAGTCAGGCCACAGCAGCTGGTTCTCCAGGCTGCCCAGCGAAGGCACCGAGTAGATGCGGGCCCAGAACAGCGCGCCGAAGAAGGCGGCGAAGAACATCACCTCCGAGAAGATGAACCAGCTCATGCTCCAGCGGAACGAGATGTCTATGCGCTGCGAGTACTGGCCGCCTTCGCTCTCGCCGATCGCCTCCTTGAACCAGAAGAACAGCGTTCCCAGCCAGATCACCAGGCCGGCCAGCAGCGAATAGGCGCCCCAGGTGTGGCCGTTGACCCACTGTCCCGCGCCGAGGATGACGAAGAAAAGGCCGAGCGCGGCCGTGGCCGGGTGGCGCGACGGGGCGGGCACGAAGTAGTAGGGCGTCGCCCCGTGGTTGCTCGCTGCGGACATGTGGTGTGCTCCTCGAACCGAATGTTGCGCGTGTTGTGTTTCAGGTGGCGACGCCGCTGCCGACTATCCATTTGACCAGGACGACCAGCACCAGCACGAAGATCACCGCGCCTATGACACCGGCGACGATGACGTGTACCGGGTTCAGCTGGCTGACGTCCTGCTCGTAGCCCCTGCCCTTGCGGATGCCCAGGAATGACCAGGCGACGGCGCGCAGGGTGCCGAGCAACGAGCCCTTGCGTGCGGCCGCGGCACGCAGGCCATCGCCCTGCTCTTCCGGCGGACGCTGTTCGCTCATGACTTCGCCCCCCCCGCCGGCGCGGGCGCCGCGGCGTTGGTGGAAGGCGCCGGAGGCACCTTGCCGCCCACCTCGAAGAAGGTATAGGACAGCGTGATGGTGGTGACGTCCTTCGGCAGCTTCGGGTCGACGTAGAAGACGACCGGCCACTCGCGGGCCTCACCGGGCTTCAGCGTGTACTCGTTGAAGCAGAAACACTCCAGCTTGTTGAAGTGGGCCGCCGCCTGGTGCGGCGCATAGCTGGCGATGGCCTGCGCGGCCATGGTCCGGTCCTGGCGGTTGCGGAACTCGTACATCACCGTCGCGAGTTCCCCCGGGTGGACCTGCACGGAGGCCACTGCGGGCCGGAAATCCCATGGGCCCCGGGCGTTGGCGTCGAACTCCACCGTGATGCTTCGCGAAGTGTCGATCTGCGTGTTCGCCGGCCGCTCTCGCTTGCCGCCGTTCTCGCCCAGGCTCAGCACGTTGATGCCCAGCGCCTCGCAGATGTGCTTGTACATCGGCACCAGGGCATAACCGAAGGCCGACATGGCCACCACGACGACCAGCAGCTTGGCGACCATCTGACGATGGTCCCGCCGTGCCAGTGCCGAGGGCCAGTTGAACTTCATCCGTCATGCCCCTGGTGCTTGTCGGCTGCCGCTCAGCGACCGAACAGCACCACCTTGGCCACGAAACCGATGCCGAGCACCAGCGCAACCGACGCCAGGATCCAGGCCAGGCGGCGGTTGGCGCTTTGCTGTTCGGGCGTCTGGCGGGCCATGGTCGTCAGCCGATCACCCGGGTTGCCGAGGCGTCCAGCTTGGGCGGGTTCTCGAAGGTGTGGAAGGGCGCCGGAGACGGCACTTCCCACTCCAGGCCCTCGGCGCCTTCCCAGGGCTTCTGCGGTGCCGGCGCGCCCTGCCCGCGCATCATCGGCACGACCACGAAGACGAAGAAGTACACCTGCATCAGGCCGAAACCGAAGGCGCCGAGCGACGCGATCATGTTGAAGTCGGCGAACTGCATCGGGTAGTCGGCATAGCGACGAGGCATGCCGGCCAGGCCCAGGAAGTGCATCGGGAAGAAGGTCACGTTGAAGAAGATCAACGAACCCCAGAAATGGATCTTGCCGCGCGTCTCGGAATACATGACGCCCGTCCACTTCGGCCCCCAGTAGTACACGCCGGCGAACAGCGCGTACAGCGAACCGGCCACCAGCACGTAGTGGAAGTGGGCCACGACGTAGTAGGTGTCCTGCAACTGCTGGTCGACCGGAGCCATCGACAGGATCAGGCCGGTGAAGCCGCCCATCGAGAACACGAAGATGAAGCCCACGGCCCACAGCATCGGTGTCTCGAAGGTCATCGAGCCGCGCCACATCGTCGCCACCCAGTTGAAGATCTTCACGCCCGTGGGCACCGCGATCAGCATGGTCGCGTACATGAAGAACAGCTGGCCGGTCACCGGCATGCCGGTGGTGTACATGTGGTGCGCCCACACGATGAACGACAGGATCGCGATCGACGCGGTCGCGTACACCATGGAGGTGTAGCCGAACAGCTTCTTGCGAGCGAAGGCCGGGATGATCGCGCTCACGATGCCGAACGCCGGCAGGATCATGATGTAGACCTCGGGGTGCCCGAAGAACCAGAAGATGTGCTGGTACATCACCGGGTCGCCGCCGCCGGCGGGGTTGAAGAAGCTGGTGCCGAAGTGGCGGTCGGTCAGCGTCATCGTGATCGCGCCGGCCAGCACGGGCATCACCGCGATCAGCAGGTAGGCGGTGATCAGCCAGGTCCAGGCGAACAGCGGCATCTTCATCAGCGTCATGCCCGGCGCACGCATGTTCAGGATCGTGACGATGATGTTGATCGAGCCCATGATCGACGACGCGCCCATGATGTGCATCGCGAAGATGCCGGCGTCCATCGACGGGCCCATCTGCAGCGTCAGCGGCGCGTAGAGCGTCCAGCCCGCGGCGGGGGCGCCTCCGGGCATGAAGAACGAACCGGCCAGCATGATGGCCGCCGGGATCAGCAGCCAGAAGCTCAGGTTGTTCATCCGCGCGAAGGCCATGTCCGACGCGCCGATCTGCAGCGGGATCATCCAGTTCGCGAAGCCGACGAAGGCCGGCATGATCGCCCCGAACACCATGATCAGCCCGTGCATCGTGGTGAACGAGTTGAACAGCTCCGGGTTGAAGAACTGCAGGCCCGGCTTGAACAGCTCCAGGCGGATGCACAGCGCCAGGATGCCGCCGATCATCAGCATCGTGAACGAGAACAACAGGTACATCGTGCCGATGTCCTTGTGGTTCGTCGCGAACAGCCAGCGCCGCCAGCCGTGCGGATGGCCGTGGTCGTGGTCGTCGTGCGCGTGGCCGCCGGCGGGATGGTCGAGAACTGCGCTCATGAGGTCTTCCTTGTCTCTACGCTGCGCGATGGCTCGCTGACGAGCTCACCGACGGTCTCACTGGCGGGCCGCCACCACTTCCGAAGGCTGCACCGTCTGGCCGGTGTGGTTGCTCCAGGTGTTCTTGGTGTAGGTCACGACGGCGGCGATGTCGGTGTCGGACAGCACGCCCTTCCACGGCGGCATGGCGCCGTTGTTCTGGCCGTTCAGCACGACCTTGACCTGGACCGTCTTGTCCGCATCGAGCACCTTCGGCGAGCCGTCCAGCGCCTTGATCGGGCCGGCGCCCTTGCCGTCGGGCTTGTGGCAGACGGCGCAGTTGGCGGCATAGACCTTCTCGCCGCGGGCGACCAGGTCGGGCTGGGTCCACACCTTGTTCGGATCGTCGGCCTTGGCCGCGATCTTCTTCTGCTCGCCAGCGACCCAGGCGGCGTAGTCCTGCTGGGACAGCACCTTCACGTGGATCGGCATGTAGGCGTGCTCCTTGCCGCAAAGCTCGGCGCATTGCCCGTAGTAGTCGCCCGGCTTCTCGGCACGGAACCAGGTGTCGCGCACGAAACCCGGGATGGCATCTTGCTTGACCGCGAAGGCCGGCACCATCCAGGCGTGGATGACGTCGGCAGCGGTGGTGATGACGCGCACCTTCTGGTTGACCGGCACCACGAGCGGGTTGTCGACGCGCAGCAGGTAATCGTCGCCTTGCGGCTGGCCGGCATCCGACTGCTCTCGCTGGCTCACGTCGAGCGTGGACAGGAAGGAGATGCCGGCGCCCTCGCCCTTCAGGTACTCGTAGCCCCACTTCCACTGGTAGCCGGTGGCCTTGATGGTGATGTCGGCGTTGGTGGTGTCCTTCTGCGCAACCACCGTCCGGGTGGCGGCGAAGCCCATGCCGGTGACGATGATGAACGGCACGATGGTCCACGCGATTTCGACCGCGACGCTTTCGTGGAAGTTCGCGGACTTGCTGCCGCGGGACTTCCGGTGCCGCAGGATCGACCAGAACATCACGCCGAAGACGGCGACGAAGATCACGACGCAGATGATCAGGATCCAGTTGTGAAGCGTCTGCACGTCGCTGGCGATGCGAGTGACCGGCGGGTGCAGGTCGATCTGGTTGACCGCCGGGCCCCCGGGCAGGTCCTTGACCGCCAGCGCCGCCGTCGATGCCAGGCCTGCCGCCAGCGCGAGTGCGCCTTGCGCGAAGCCCTTGCAAAGCTTTGTTGTCGTCTTCATCGTCGTCGTCACTTCAGTTCCAAACCCAAACCACCATCGATCCGGGCCCTGCCAACGAGGCGGGGCCAAGCCGAGGCGCACGGTGCCCGTTCACGTTGCCGCAGGCCAGGCGGGCCGGGTGCGATCGCTCAGACAGCCTGAGCGGGCTCCACAAACCGAGGCGCCCGAAGCCGCTGCGGGCCCAGGCGCCTTGCCAGATTGCGCACGACGCGCAGGTTGCAGACCAGGACGCGGCGGGGTCGGGGTTCACACGACACTGCCGTGACGGAGATCAACATGCGCGCTAACTGATTCACGTTAACCTGAGAATTCTATCCGACGCTATTGGCGACGCCCCGGCTTGCGCAGCATCGATTTCATGTCGTCCAGCGCGATCTGCGTCTGCGCCTCGACCTTCGGGCCGGTATCGGCACCGCGGAAGGCGTGGCCATAGACGAGTTCCAGCTGCAGCACGAGGCGCCCTTCGCGGTCCGCCCGGGCCTGCAACTGCTCCAGCAAGCCTGCCTTCCACCGCGGCGTGCGAAGACCCGGGTAGCGGCCCGGTGCAGCATTCACGCCCAGCCCGCGAAGTTCGGCCAGCAGCGCATCGGGGGAGGCATAGTTCAGGCTCAAGGTCTCCTGGTCCATCACCGGCTCGGCAAAGCCGCTCGCGACGAGCATGTCGCCCAGGTCGTGCATGTCGACGAAAGGCGCGTGAGCCTCGCCCCAGCCGCTGGCGGCGTAGAGCTCGCGCAGCAGGGACAGGCTGCCCGGCCCGAGCGTGGAGAACATCAGGAAGGCGCCAGGCGCCAGCGCACGGTGCCAGGCCTGCATCATCGGCAGCGGGTCGCGCTCGAAGTGCAGGCGCATGTTCGACCACACCAGCCCCGCCTCGCCGGGCTGGATGCCGCCGGATTCGACTGACCGTGGCGCGCCGCCGCCGAGGGTCCATCGCCGCCACCATGGCGCCGCGGCGGCCGACGTCATGGCACCTTCGCGCCACACCAGCTGCTCAGCCCTCGGATAGGCGGCAGACAGCAATGCCGTGTTCACGCCGGCGGCACCTGACCAGTCCAGCACGACCTCCGGCTGATGCCGGATCCACTCCAGCCTCTCGCCCATGCGACGAGCGGCCTCCAGGTGCAGCCAAGGCGGCTGGGGCTGCCGCGCCAGGCGTTCCAGTGCGCGACGAGCGGCATGGGCATCGAACCGCACGGCACTGGGGGCAGGGGAGGCCGCGGCGGGCGTCGGAGCATCGGCCATCATCGATGGGCAGTATATTGAGGCGGCATGCGGACCGATCGCTCGTGGAACTTGCCGGCACCCTGTGGCATCTGCGGCGGCTGGACCCGTCCCGCCGGCGTCTGCGCGGATTGCGCGGGCCGCTTCGCGTCGGTGGCGACACGTTGCATGAGGTGCGCGCTGCGCGTTCCTGTAGGCGTCACGCTGTGCGGGACGTGCATTCGAAGACCACCGCTTTTCGAACGGGCCTTCGTCGCCTTCGACTACGCGTTCCCCTGGGACGACGCCATCGCGGCCTTCAAGTTTCGCCAGGCACTGGAGTGGGCCGCACCGTTGGCCCGTCAACTGGCCACGGCACTGCCGGCCGAGGCGGACGAGGTCGAACTGGTCACGGCCGTGCCGCTGGCCGCCGCCCGCCTGCGCGAGCGGGGCTACAACCAGGCCTGGGAAATTGCCCGGCGCGTGGCGCGGGCACGCGGGCGAACGGCTCGGCATGACTTGCTGCATCGCCTGCGCGAGACGCCGCACCAGGTCCATCTCGACCGAGCGCATCGGGATGCCAACCTGCGTGGCGCCTTCATGCCGGGCGGCGCAGACGCACGGGCCGCAGTGCGAGGCCGCTGCGTAGCCCTGGTGGACGACGTGATGACCACCGGCACGACGGCCCACGAGGCAACACGCGCCCTGCTCGAGGCCGGCGCGAGGTCGGTGCAGTTGTGGGTGCTCGCCCGCACGGAACGAAGCAGCGACTGAAGGCGGCGCCGAAAGGCCGACCACCACGGGGACAATGCCGCCATGTTCCGCATCGTCCTCGTGCATCCCGAGATTCCACCCAACACCGGCAATGTGATCCGGCTGGCTGCCAACACGGGCTGCGAACTGCATCTCATCGAGCCGTTGGGCTTCTCGATGGACGACAAGCTGCTGCGTCGCGCGGGCCTGGATTATCACGAGTACGCCCCGGTGCGCCGCCACGCCGACTGGCAAGCGTTCATGCAGGCCGCGAGCCCGGCACCCCCGATGCACGAGCGCTTCTTCGCCTTCACGACGCACGCGCAACGGCGCCACACCGACATCGACTGGCGCCCTGGCGACACGCTGGTCTTCGGCTGCGAGACCGCCGGGCTCCCGCCCGAGTTGCGCGAGCGCTTCCCCGATCCGCAGCGCGTGCGCCTGCCGATGCGGCCTGGCCAGCGCAGCCTGAACCTGAGCAATGCGGTGGCGGTGGCGGTGTTCGAGGCCTGGCGCCGCTGCGATTTCGCCGGCGCCGGCTGACGGATCAGGCCTCGGCGCGGGGATCGCGCTGCAGCAGCTGCTCGACGGCCGCGCGTGGAGTGGCGGCCCCGCTGACCACCGCATGCACGGCCTCGGCCACCGGCATGTCGACCTTCAACGCGCGGGAGCGCTCGATCACCGTGGCGAGGCTGTAGGCGCCCTCGGCCACGTGGCCCAGTTGCGACAGGCCGCCTTCGGTCGTCTCGCCTTGCGCGAGCAGCAGCCCGAGGCGGCGATTGCGCGAGAGATCGCCGGTGGCAGTGAGCACCAGGTCGCCCAGGCCCGCCAGGCCCATGAACGTCTCGACCTGCGCGCCGAGCCGGACGCCGAAGCGTGTCATCTCGGCCAGCCCGCGCGTGACGAGTGCAGCGCGGGCATTCATGCCCAGCCCCAGGCCATCGGAAATGCCCGTGGCGATGGCGAGCACGTTCTTCACTGCGCCGCCGACCTCGACGCCGACCGGATCGGTGGAGGTGTAGATGCGCAACGTGCCGTGGTGAAAGGCCTCCACAAGCTGCATGGACAGGGCCGGCTCATTGCTCGCCGCCACCAGCGCCGTGGGCAAGCCGGCCGCCACCTCCTGGGCGAAACTGGGCCCGGACAGCACGCCGGCGGCCGCGCCGGGCAGGACCGCCGCGGCCACTTCATGGCCCAGCAATCCCGTGCCGGCCTCGAAGCCCTTGCACAGCCACACCACGCGCGCCTGACGGGGCAATCTCGCGAGGGTTTCGCGCAGCGCCGCCATGGGCGTGGCGACGACGATCAGCCCGCCGAGGCCGTGGGCCATGGCCAGGTCGAAGTCCGCCGTGACGGCCAGGCCATCCGGCCAGCGCTGCTCGGGCAGATAACGGCGGTTGCATCGCTCGGCCGCCATGGTGGCGGCCTGCTGCGCATCACGCGCCCAGAGCAGCACCTCGTGCCGGCGCGCGGCGGCCATCGCCAGCGCCGTGCCCCAGGCGCCGGCGCCGAGGAAAGCCAGCTTCATCTGCGCGCGAGCATGGTCAGGGGTGACGAATCAGTTGATCGACACTTCGCCCGCGCCGTTGCCGGCCTGGGCCTGCTGCTGCGCTTCGTACATGGCCTGGAAGTTGACCTCGGCCAGCAGGATCGGCGGGAAGCCTGCACGCGTGCAGACATCCGACACGATGGCGCGCAGATACGGGTAGATCATCTGCGGGCAGACGACACCCAGCACGCCTTGCAGCTGATCGGCAGGCAGGTTGCGGATCTCGAAGATGCCGGCCTGCTTGGCCTCGACCAGGAACAGCGTCTTGTCAGCGACCTTGGTGGTCACGGTGGCCATCACCGACACCTCGAACAGCCCTTCGGTGACGCCCTCGGCCGACATCTGCAGCTGGATGTCGACCTGCGGCTGCTGCTGCTCCAGCAGGATCTGCGGCGAGTTGGGCTGCTCCAGCGACAGGTCCTTCAGGTACATGCGCTGCAGCTGGAACACGGGGGTCTGGTCTTGCTCGGCCATGGTGGAGCTTTCGGAAGATGGGGAGTCGGAAACGACAAAGCCCGCAACCGAGGATGGTGCGGGCTGCAGCCAGCGATTATGCGTCAGGCGGGATGGAGCAAGGGCACGAGCCCCCCACGCTGGTCGAGGGCGAAGAGGTCATCGCAACCGCCCACGTGGGTCTCGCCGATGAAGATCTGCGGCACGGTGCGGCGGCCGGTGAGCTCGACCATCCGGCTGCGGGCCGAAGGATCCATGTCGACGCGGATCTCGTCGATGCTGCCCACGCCGCGCTGCTTCAGAAGGGCCTTGGCCCGCACGCAGTACGGACAGACCTGCGTCGTGTACATCACCACCTTGCTCATCGCGACAACCACGGCTCGAAGAAGACGGGCCGGATTGTCGCAATCCGCCTGCACCGGCGCCGCCAGCGTCCCGATGCCCCCGGGGTCAGCGGGTCATAAGTCACAGGCGCCAGCCGTCGGCGAGCCGAATTTGCTAGGGCCGAGGCCTTGGGCCTCAGGCGCCCTTGCCGCCTGACTCGACCGGCAGGTTGGCTTCGCGCCAGGCCTTGAGACCACCCGCGAGGGCCTGGGCATTGGCATAGCCCGCCTTGCGCAGCACCCCCACGGCGCGCGTTGCGCGCGCGCCCGAAGCGCAAACCACGATCAGCGGCAAGGCCTTGTTGCTCGGCAGGCCCTTCGCCTCCTGCAGGGTGGCCAGCGGAACACTGCGAGCGCCCGACACATGCCCCGCGGCGTATTCCCCCGGCTCGCAGACGTCGATCACGACGGCCTTCTCGCGGTTGATGAGGCGTACCGCCTCGGTGGGCGAAATCGCCGCGCCCTGCGCGCCCCGCTGCAGCGCGGGCCACAACAGCATCGCGCCGGACACGAGGGCCATCAAGGCGGGAACCCAGTTCTCGATCAGGAAGCTCAGCACGACACCTGCACGCAAGGTTTGGACAAAGGGGGCGGATTATAGAATTTGCGGCTTTGCACCACTTCGCGCAGTCCTCGCCCACACCCATGTACAAGCTCGTGCTCATCCGCCACGGCGAATCGACCTGGAACCTCGAAAACCGATTCACCGGCTGGACGGACGTCGAACTGACCGACACCGGCGTGTCGCAGGCCCGCTCCGCGGGCGCCCTGCTCAAGGCCGAAGGCTACGAGTTCGACGTGGCCTACACCTCGGTTCTCAAGCGCGCCATCTGGACACTCTGGCACTGCCTGGACACGCTGGACCGCACCTGGCTGCCGGTGGTCAAGGACTGGCGCCTGAACGAACGCCACTACGGCGGCCTGCAGGGCCTGAACAAGGGCGACATGGCCAGGCAGTACGGTGACGAGCAGGTGCTGATCTGGCGTCGCAGCTACGACACCCCGCCGCCGCCGCTGGGCGCCGACGACCCGCGTGGCCAGCGCCAGGACGTCCGCTATGCGGCGCTCGCGCCGGAGCAGATTCCGCTGACCGAGTGCCTGAAGGACACGGTGGCCCGCGTCATGCCGTGCTGGAACGAGGTGCTCGCCCCCGCCATCCGCAGCGGCCAGCGTCTGCTCATCGCAGCGCACGGCAACTCCATCCGGGCGCTGGTGAAGTACCTCGACGGCATCAGCGATGCCGACATCGTCGGCCTGAACATCCCCAACGGCATCCCGCTGGTCTACGAACTGGATGCGGACCTGAAGCCGATCAAGAGCTACTACCTCGGCGACGCCGAAGCCGCTGCCAAGGCGGCCGCCGCAGTGGCCAGCCAGGGCAAGGGCGCCTAGGGCCCTTCGCCGAGCGCCTGCTGGATCTCTTCCCGCAGGTGCGCGGCCAGCAGGCGCCGGTCGGCGTGGGTGCTCCCCTCAGAAAGAATGAAGCGGACCTTGACGCCCAGCCTCCGCGCCGTCACCACGCGCCAGATGCTGGACACCAGCGTCATCTGGTTGATGTAGGGCGCGGAGCTCGAAAAGCGCCGGCCCGGCTCGTGGTAGCGCAGGGCCACCGCTTGCACCGGCACGTGGCCTGCGATCGCCGCCTGAAGCAGGTTTGCATGAAAGGGCAGCACGGTCGCGCCGGCGCCCGTCGTGCCCTCGGGAAAGACGGCGACAGTCTCGCCGCGGCCCAGCGCCGCGCCCACCTCGTGCACCACGCGCAACGCGTCGCGCTTGCGCTCACGCTCGATGAACAGCGTACCCACCGATCGGATCAGCCAGCCCAGCAAAGGCCAGCGCAGCACGTCGGCCTTCGAGACGAAGCGCGCATGCGGACAGGCCGCATGGATCACCACGATGTCGAGCCATGACACATGGTTGGACACGAGCAAGGCGGCGCCGAGCCGAGGCTTGCCTTCGACCTCGAACCTGATGCCGAACAGGCGCAGGGCCTTCTCGCTCCACCACTGCACATGGCGCGCCCGCTCGGCGGCATCGAGCGATGGAAAACTGAGCGCGACGATGGCCATGCCGTGCAGCAGGTGCAAGACGCCACGCGACAGGCGCCAAAGGCCGACGCCTGTGCGTCCCACCGTCCGGATCACCGCTCGCCGTTGAGCTGGTAGGCCACCGTGCCGGCCACCAGCGTGGCCTTGACCCGGCCCGGAAGCGCCGTGCCGGTCGCGGCGAAATCGAAGGGCGTGTGCTTGCCCTGGCTCTTCAGCTCGGCCGGCTTGACGCTCCAGGTCGCCCGCGGGTCGAACACGCAGACATCGGCCACCCCGCCTTCGACCAGGCGACCCGCACTGCCCGCCAGCGAACCGAGCGCATCGCCCAGCACCGCCACCGGCGCACTGGTCACCCGGGCCAGCGACGCGGACACATCCAGGCCAGCTTCACTGCCCCACTTGAGCGCCAGGCTGAGCAACAGCTCCAGCCCGGTCGCGCCCGGCTCGGCCTCGCCAAAGGGCAAGGTCTTGTCGTCGGCATCGACCGGCGTGTGATCGGACACCAGCGCGTCGATCGTGCCGTCGGCCAGGCCCGCACGCAGCGCGTCCCGGTCCTTGCCCTGGCGCAGCGGCGGCGACAGTCGCATGGCCGAGTTGAAGAAGCCGATGTCGACGTCCGTCAGGTGCAGCGAATTGATGCTCACGTCAGCCGTCACCCTCAGGCCCTCGGCCTTGGCCTGGCGCACGAGCTCGACGCCGGCGGCGCTGGACAAGCGGCACAGGTGCACCCGCGCGCCGGTGGTGCGCATCAACTCGAAGATGGTGTGCAAGGCGATGGTCTCTGCGGCGACGGGCACGCCGGACAGGCCCAGCCGCGTGGCCACGGCCCCGCTGGCGGCGACGCCCTTGCCCAGGCAGCCGTCCTGCGGCCGCAGCCAGACGGTGTAGCCGTAGGTCGACGCGTACTGCATCGCCCGCCACAGCACCATCGTGTCCCGGATCGGCACCTCCGCCTGCGAGAAGCCGACGCAGCCGCTCTCGGTCAGCTCGGCCATCTCGGTCAGGACCTCGCCGGCCAGGCCGCGGGTGAGCGCCCCGAGCGGGAACAGCCGGCACAGGCTCAGCTTGCGGGCGCGGAACTTGAGCATGTCCACCAGGCCCGGTTCGTCCAGCGCAGGATCGGTGTCCGGCGGGCAAACGAGACTGGTCACGCCACCGGCGGCCGCCGCGTTCAGCTCCGACTCGAGCATCCCCTCGTGCTCATGCCCCGGCTCGCGCAGGCGCGCGGCCAGATCCACCAGCCCTGGCGCCACGATGCAGCCACTGGCATCTATGGTGCGCACCGAATCGAACGTGGCCGGCACCTTGCCGATGGCCACGATGCGCCCCGCAGCCACCGCGACGTCGGCCTGCTCGTCGCGTCCCGAGGCCGGGTCGATCACCCGACCGTTCGAAATGAGAATCTTCATTTCACCCACTCAACCAAATCAGGCGCGCGCAGCGCCGCCTTCCCCAAACCGCCTGCGCGGGCCTCTGTCCGCCACACTCCGCCCCCCCGACGAGCGCGCGCAGCGCCGCTCTCTCCAAGTGGCGTGCGCGGATCCGGCTTCGCCGGTCCGCTGCGCGAGCCCCCTCGGGGGCAGCCCCCGGAAGGGGGCGTGGGGGCACCATTCCTCATGCCTCGTTGCCGGCAATGATCGACATGACCGCCATGCGCACCGCTATGCCGAAGGTGACCTGCGGCAGGATCACGCTGTGGGTGCCGTCGGCCACCGAAGAGTCGATCTCGACGCCGCGGTTGATCGGGCCCGGGTGCATCACGATGGCATCGGGCTTGGCGAGCGCCAGCTTTTCGTCGGTGAGGCCGTAGTTCTTGAAGAACTCGCCGGCCGAAGGCAGCATCGCGCCGCTCATGCGCTCGTTCTGCAGGCGCAGCATGATGATCACGTCCGCCCCGCGGATGCCCTCGGCCATGTCGTGGCAGACGCGCACGCCCATCGCCGACAGGTCGCCCGGCACCAGCGTCTTCGGCCCGACCGCGCGGATCTCTGGCACCCCCAGCGTGGTGAGCGCGTGGATGTCGGAGCGGGCCACCCGCGAGTGCACGATGTCGCCGACGATCGCGACCGTGAGCTGGCTGAAGTCCTTCTTGAAGTGCCGGATGGTGTACATGTCCAGCAGGCCTTGCGTCGGGTGCGCGTGGCGCCCGTCGCCGGCATTGACCACGTGCACGTGCGGCGCGCAGTGCTGGGCGATCAGGTAGGGCGCGCCGGACTCGCTGTGCCGCACGACGAACATGTCGGCGTGCATCGCCGAAAGATTGGCGATGGTGTCGAGCAGGCTTTCGCCCTTGGCCGTGGACGAGCGGGCGATGTCCAGGTTGATGACGTCGGCCGACAGGCGCTTGGCCGCAATCTCGAAGGTGGTGCGGGTGCGCGTGGAGTTCTCGAAGAACAGGTTGAACACGCTCTTGCCGCGCAGCAACGGCACCTTCTTGACCTCGCGCTCGTTGACGGAGAGAAAGGTCTCGGCGGTGTCGAGGATGTGGGTCAGCACGGCCTGGGGCAGGCCCTCGATCGACAGCAGGTGGATCAGCTCGCCATGGCGGTTGAGCTGCGGATTGCGGCGCGAAAGCATCAGCGATCGTCCTTGACTGAGAAGGTGAAGCGGCCGCTGGCCTCGCGGGCGAGCGACAGGCGTTGCGTGGCGGGCAGCGCGACACGAGCGGCGGCGTAGGCTGCGGCGATCGGCAGCTGGCGTCCGCCCCGGTCGACCAGCACCGCCAGCTGCACGCTCGCCGGCCGACCGAAGTCGAACAGCTCGTTGATCACCGCGCGGATCGTTCGGCCCGTGTAGAGCACGTCGTCGATGAGCAGGAGGTGGCGCCCGTCGATGGCGAACGGCAGGTGCGTGGCATCGGTGCCGGTGGCGAGGCCGCGCTCGCCGAAATCGTCGCGGTGCAGGGTGCTGGAGATCACTCCGTGCGCGCCGGGCAGGCTCAGGTCGGCTTGCAGGCGCTCGGCGAGCCACGCACCGCCGGACCAGACGCCGACGAGCGAGGTATCGGCCTTCAGCAAGGGCCGGACGCCTTCGCGCAGCTCGGAGTACAGCGCCTCGGCGTCGAGCAGCAAGGTGGTCATGGGTTCTCCCGGAAGTACTGGTCGAGGATGAGCGCGGCGGCGGCCGCATCCGCATCGGCGGCCCCCGCAGCCAGCGCCTCGGTGGTGGTGTAGCGTTCGTCGACCTCGTGCACCGGCAGGTTGAAGCGGCCCTGCAGCTGGCGTGCGAAGCGCCGCGCGCGGTGCGTATTGTCGTGTTCGGCCCCATCCGGATGGAAGGGCACGCCCACCACCAGCGCATCAGGCCGCCATTCTTCGATCAGCGCGCGGATGGCGGCGAAACGGGCATCGCCCTGCGCCGCAATGGTCTTCAGTGGCTGGGCCAGACGCAGCACGATGGAACCCGTGGCCACGCCCACCCGCTTGATGCCGAAATCGAAAGCCAGGAAGGATTGGGCTGGAGCGGCGCCCGCCGCGCTCACGCGTGACCCGCCTCTTGCGAGAGCATGCGCGGGTCGATCCCCAGCAGGCCCAGCGCGCGCTCGTAGCGCTGGTCGACTGGCGTGTCGAAGATGACGTCCGGTTGCGCGGCCACCGTGAGCCAGCCGTTGCGGCCGATCTCGTCTTCCAGCTGGCCGGCGGACCAGCCGCTGTAGCCCAGCGTGACCAGCACCCGCCGCGGCCCCTGGCCGTGCGACATCGCCTCGAGGACATCCTTGCTGGTGGTCATCTCCAGGCCCCCCGGCACCTGCAGGGTCGAGCTGAAGGACTGGCCGTCGCCGCCCTGCGGCTCGTGCAGCACGAAGCCGCGCTCGGTCTGCACCGGGCCGCCGAAGTAGACCGGTTGCTCGGCCAGGTCGCTGCCCTCGAGGCTGAGATCGACCTTCTCGAACAGGTTGGCCAGGGTGATGTCGATCGGCTTGTTGATGACCAGGCCGAGGGCACCCTTCTCGCTGTGCTCGCACAGGTAGACCACCGTTCCCGAGAAGGTGTCGTCGGCCATGCCGGGCATGGCGATCAGGAACTGGTTGGTGAGGTTGATGCCGTCCGACGCCATGGCGTGATTCTATTTCAGGGGCTGTTTGGCAGACGCCGTGCCCGGCCCCTGCGGGGAAAAGAAGCGACACTGGACGCCATGACGGCCGCTTCGATCGACCGGGCGCTGGTCTGGTTCCGCAGGGACCTGCGGGCCGACGACCATGCCGCCCTGTACGCCGCCTGCCGTGCGGCCCGCCGGGTCTACGCGGCCTTCGTGTTCGACACCGCGATCCTCGATGCACTGCCGCGGGCCGATCGCCGGGTGGAGTTCATACGAGACAGCCTGGTGGATCTCGACCTGCAGTTGCGGGCCCTGGGCCAGTCGCACGGCGTGCAAGGCGTGGGGCTGATCGTCAGGCATGGCCTGGCGATCGATGAGCTGCCCCGGCTTGCCGCCGCGCTCGGCGTGCAGCTCGTCTGCGCGGCGCATGACGACGATCCGGACGCGCTCGCACGTGACGCCGTCGTGCGGGGCCGCCTGGCCGACCAGGGCTGCCTGCTGCAGACGATGAAAGACCACGTCGTCTTCGAGCGCGACGAGGTGATGACGGCTAACGGCACGCCCTACACCGTCTTCACGCCCTACAAGAACGCCTGGCTGAAGAAGATCGAGCCGTTCTACCTTCGCAGCTGGAACGTCGCCCGGCATGCCGCCAGCCTCGCGCCCTGGCCGGAAGCGGCGGGGGCGCCGGGCATCCCGCCTCTGGCCGAGCTCGGCTTCGAAGTCACCTCGCTCCACCAGCTGCGCCTGCCGACGGGCAGCTCGGGGGCGCACGAGCTGCTGGACGACTTCCTGGCCCGCATCGACGACTACCACCGAACGCGCGACCACCCCGCCGTCAAGGGCCCCAGCTACCTCGGGGTGCACCTGCGCTTCGGCACCCTCTCGATCCGCCGGATGGCGCGCGAGGCATGGCAGCGCGCGCAGGGCGGCTCGCGCGGCGCCGAGGTCTGGCTGGGCGAGCTGATCTGGCGCGACTTCTTCCACCAGCTCCTGCATCACTACCCGCACGTCGTGGGCCACGCGTTCCGGCCGGAGTACGACACGATCAAGTGGGAGCACGGCAAGCACGCGGAGGCGCTGTTCGCCGCCTGGAGCGAGGGCCGCACCGGCTATCCCCTGGTCGACTCCGCGATGCGCCAGCTCACCACCACCGGCTACATGCATAACCGGCTGCGCATGGTCAGTGCCAGCTTCCTGGTCAAGGATCTCGGGCTGGACTGGCGGCGCGGCGAAGCCTGGTTCGCCCGCTGGCTCAACGACTTCGACCTGGCGAGCAACAACGGCGGCTGGCAGTGGGCCGCGTCGACCGGCTGCGACGCACAGCCGTGGTTCCGCATCTTCAATCCCGTGACGCAGAGCGAGCGCTTCGACCCCGAGGGACGCTTCATCAAGCGCTATGTCCCCGAGCTGGCCGCCCTGGAGCCGCCGGCCATCCACTCGCCGTGGAAGGCCACGCCGCTCGAGCTGGCAGCGGCCGGCGTCGTGCTGGGGGGCGACTACCCCATGCCGGTGGTCGACCACGCCATCGCGCGCGAGCGCACCCTGGAGCGATTTGCCGCGGCCGCCGAGGCTCGCTCCAGCCGCCGGGGCGTCAGTGCCCGGCGTCGATCCAGCCGAGCTTCCTGAGGCCGGCGACGATGCCCTGGATCGTGGCGTCGAAGTCCTCGCCATCGCCCCGCTTGGCGTTGAAGAAGCCATGGCCGCGGCCCGAGAAGGCCTGCACCGTGACCTCGCCCGCATGCAACTCGCGGGCACGGTCGCGGAACTCGGTCACCTGCGAGAACGGGACGACCTTGTCCGCCGTGCCGTGGAAGATCCAGGTCGGCGGCAGGCTGGCGTCGATCTGCAGCGTGGGCGAGAGCTGGCGCCGCTGGTCCACCGGGACGGGCCGGTCGTAGCGCTCGAGGTTGAGCGGCGGATTCATCAGGAAAAGCGCCTGCGGCCTGGGGCTGATCGCCAGGTCGTCGGTGGTGTCGTCGATCGAGCCCGCCGGCCCGGGCTTGGCGGCCACCGCCGCCATCAACGCCAGGTGGGCGCCACTGGAGCCCCCGCCCGCCCCGATGCGCTGGACGTCGCAGCCCAGCCGCGAGGCCTTGGCACGCACGAAGCGCAGCGCGGAGCGGGCATCCTGGACCGCCTTGATGGGCAGGCTGTCGTCCTCGCCCATCAGCCGGTACTGGGCGCTGATGCCAATCACCCCCACCTCGGCCAGCCGCTTCGCATAGGGCATGAACTGCTTGGGATCGCCGGTGCGCCAGGCACCGCCGTGGAAGAACACGATGCAAGGCCGCGGACCCGGGAAGCGCTCCGGCGAGGGCCTGGCGAAATGCAGCTTCAGCCGCTGGGTGCCCGCGGTCTTGTAGACCAGCATGTCGACGCGGCTGAGCGGCGAGTCGGTCGCGTCACCCGCCGTGGCACTGCTGGCAGACCGCGGAGCAACCGAGGGCTGGGCGGGAGCGCTGGCGGGCGGCACGGCCGGGCCGGAGGGAGCCGTTTCCGGCGCCGCGGCGTGGGCGGCACCGGCGCCGCCCACGATGGCGGCCAGCCAGCCCTTCCAGCCACTGCGGCGCCGCGGCGAATCGGCGGGAGGTGCGTTCATGTCGGTATTTTCCCCAGCGTCCGTGCCGCGCTGGTGGCGGCGGCGACGTAAAGAAACGTCAACGAGGACTGGCCTGCCTAGAACAGGTCGATGTCGCCGGCCTTCTTGTCGTCCTCGAGCAGGCCATCGCGTACCAGCGCGGCATGGCAGCGCACCTGGTCGCGACCGTGGTTCTTGGCGAAGTACACCGCGCGGTCGGCGCGCTCGACCGCGGCATTGGGCGAATCGCCATGGCGCACGTCGGTGAAGCCCACGCTGACGGTGATCCGCTCGACCTGCGGGAAGACATAGCCGCCGACGGCCTCGCGGAAGCGCTCCAACGCGGCCATCGCGTCGTCCTCGCCCGAGCAACGAAGCAGCACGACGAACTCCTCGCCGCCGAAACGGTAGAGCTGGTCGTAGAAGCGGAAGCAGCTGCGCATCACGCGCGACAGCAGAAGCAGCACTTCGTCGCCTATCAGGTGGCCGAAGCGGTCATTCACCAGCTTGAAGTGATCGATGTCGACGACGCCCAGCCAGTAAGTCGCCGGGGCGCCCTGGCGCCTGTCATTGCGTTGCTCGGTCTTCAGCGGAGCCGGCACGGCAGAGACCTTGTAGAAGGTCTCGTCGAAGCTCTTGCGGTTGAGCAAGCCGGTCAGGGTGTCGCGCTCGCTGTAGTCGAGCAGGCCCTGCACGTTGCGGTAGATGCGAAGCACGCCGGTGAGCAGGCGCTTGACGTCCTCGGACAGCGGCCGGGCGGTGACGATTTCCACCACACCAGCCACGCCGGTGTCCGACACCAGCGGCAGCAGGAGCGTGGTTTCTTCGCCATCGAGCTGGACCTCGCCGGCCACCTGCAGGCAATGCAGGCGTTGAGGGCGCTCGGCCAGCAACGGCAGCGACCGCGGATCGGCCCAGGACGAATCCGCCCGGGCCGCGACATCGTCGATGCCGAGGTGCGCGCGGGTCAGCCAGCGCTCGTCGCCGCTGTCGCCGACCACCCGGTGCACGGCCACGCTGCGTGGATGAAGCAGGTCGCGGATGGAGGAGACCAGGCTGACATCCAGCGTGTCCCGGTCGCGCAAGCCAGTGAGTTCGGCGAGTTGGTCAACGATCTGCGACATGCATCCTGCTGCTCGGGCGTCCCTTCCGGGCGCGCGCCGGCCTCATGCCGGCACCACCGCCTGTACATAGGAGCGTACCAGGGCCAGCAGGGCTTCTTCGTCGTACGGCTTGCCCAGGTAGTGGTCTACCCCCAGCTCCTGGGCGTGTTCACGGTGCTTCTGCGCGATGCGCGAGGTGATCATGATGACCGGCAGGTCATGCAGCCGGGTGTCGCTGCGCACGTTGCGAACCAGGTCGAAGCCGTCCATGCGCGGCATCTCGATGTCGCTGAGCATGACCACCGGCCGTTCGTCGGCCAGCTTTTCCAGCGCGTCCAGACCATCCCGGGCCAACGTGACCCTGTAGCCTTCGCGCTGCAGCAAGCGCTGCGTGACGCGGCGCACGGTCAGGGAATCGTCGACGACGAGCACCAGCGGCGCGTGGTTCTCGTTGCGCGGGATGGCCACGTCCTGGCCGGAGCCCGTCGCCGGCTCTGCCTCGACGGCAACGCTCGCCTCGGCGGCCGGCGTTGCCGCCGGCTGGCTCTGCATCCAGTGCTGCAGGCGCTGGCGCGCATCGTCGCCGTAGTAGGTGGCGAGCGCGACCGGGTTGTAGATCAGCACCGTCTCGCCGCTGGACAGCAAGGACATGCCAGCCAGGCCAGGCAGACGCCCCAGCTGCGGTCCGAGGTTCTTGACCACGACTTCCTGGTTGCCCAGCACCTGGCTCACGTGCAGCGCCACGCGCTGCGATGCGCTGCGGGCGATCACCACATGGGTGGTTCGCCCTTCGACTGCGCCGCGCAGGCCGTGCTGCAGCAGGCTGCCCAGCCAGAAGAAGGGGACCTCCTGGTCGCCATGGCGGAGCAGCCCGGTGCGGTAGGCAGCTTCGGCCTCGACCACGGGCACCCGGCGCACGATCTCGACCAGGGTCGCCGGCACGGCCACGTGCAGGTCGCCGCAGGCCAGGGCAACCACCTGCGTGACCGCGGTGGTCAAGGGCAGCACCAACTGGAAGGCCGTGCCACGACCGGTGGCGCTGGCGGTCTCGATGCGGCCGCCCAGTGACGTCACTTCGGAGCGCACGACGTCCATGCCGACGCCGCGGCCCGCCAGTTCGGTGACCTGCTCCGCCGTGGAGAAGCCCGGGGTGAAGATCATCCCGGCCAGCTCGCCCTCGGTGGGCTTGGCATCCTCGGCCAGCAGGCCAAGGTGGCGGGCGCGCTCGGCGATACGGGCCAGGTTCAGGCCCGCGCCGTCGTCGCGCACTTCTATGCGCACCTCGTTGCCCGCCTGGTGAAGGCTGACCTCGATGTTGCCGTGCGGATCCTTGCCCGCTGCAACGCGAACGGCAGGCGGCTCGATGCCATGCGCCACGGCGTTGCGCAGCAGATGCTCGAAGGCCGGCGCCATGCGGTCCAGCACGCTGCGGTCGAGTTCGATCGCGCCGCCGACCAGGTTCAGCCGGACCTGCTTGCCGGACTCCTTGGCCGCCTGGCGAACCACGCGGTAGAGACGATCGGACAGGGTGTCGAACTCCACCATCCGGGCTCGCAGCAGGTCGTCCTGCAGGTCGCGCGTCAGCCGCGCCTGCACCGCCAGCTGGTCTTCCGTGCTTTGCAGCGTCTGCTGGATGCCGCGCTGGACCGTCCCGACGTCGCCGACCGATTCGGCCAGCATCCGGGTCAGCTCCTGCACTCGGGTGAAGCGGTCCATCTCCAGCGGGTCGAAGCCCTGCTGGGAGTGGCGGGCCGCCTCCATGCGCGAGGTCATCTGCGTCTCGGCCTGGAGTTCCAGGTCGCGCAGTTGACGGCGCAAGCGGTCCAGGTTGTCCGTCAGTTCCTTCAGCGAACCCTGCAGCTGCTGCATGTCGGATTCGATGCGCGAGCGAGCGACACCCACCTCGCCGGCATGCGTCACCAGGCGCTCGAGCAACGGCGCACGCACACGCACCACACCACCGCCGACCTCGCTGGAGGCGGCGCCGGCAGCGGCCGGGGCGTGGACGGCAAAGCGGCTCCAGTCGATCCCGGCGGCACCGGGCGCCGAGTCGGACGATGCGTCGGTGGTGGCCTCGGCGACCGGTTCGTCGACGACGGACGGAACGACCAGCGGCGGAGCGCTGACCGCGACCCTCGGCAGAGGCACTTCGACAGGCGCGGTCGCGACCGGAAGCATCGGTGCAGCGGCGGGCGCGGGCATGGCGGCTTCGGCCGTCGGGCCGGCCTCCAGCCGCTGGAACTCCTCCGCCAGCGCATCGACGCCGCTGTGCAGGTGAGCCAGGACGCCGAGGTCCGGCGTGCCTTGGGCATTGACCAGCGCAATCGCGGTTTCCAGCCGGTGCGCCACCTCGCCCAGCCGCATGGCGCCGGCGAGGCGGGAACTGCCCTTGAGCGTGTGCAGCACGCGCATCGCAGCGGTGGCAGGCGCCGTGTCGTCGGGCGTGGCCTCCCAATCGCGCACGGCCTCGGCCAACGCGGGAAGCAGCTCACGCCCTTCGTCCATGAAGATCGCGATCAGCTCGTCGTCGATCGCATCCTCGGTGTCCAGATCCTCGCGGAAGTCGGCCCACAGGCCCTCCCGCGCGGCCGAAGCCTGCACCGGCTCTTCGACCTCGGTCGGAGCCAGGTTTTCGCTGAGCTCGGTGAAGAACACCGCGCCCAGGGGCGCCTGCTGGGTCACCGGTCCGGCGTCTTCTTCCTCTTCGGCGGGCGCGGCGGATGCGACCTGCGCCGGCGCGGGAATCCCCTGCGAAGGTTCGGCCTGCGGCGCCTCGCCCGGCTCCAGGGCCTGGACCGGCAGCGGCGCCACGGCGGGCTGGTCGAGCGGCATCGGCTCGGAAGGCACCGGGCCGAAGTTCATGACGGCCGACATCGGGCCGTCCAGCGGCGACAGCTCGGACCGGCCTGCGGCGAGCGCGTCCTGTGCTTCACGCGCCTCGTGGGCATCCATCTTCGCCAGCACCTCGGGGGCGACCGGCTTCAGGAAGCCGGCAGCGAACTGGTGCAGCAGGCGGCGGATCTCGTCGGCCACCTCGGCGAACAATTGCGCCTCTTCAGGCAGGCCCGAGCCTCGGGAGGCCGAACGCTCCAAGCCATGCTCCAGGCGGCGTGACAAGTTGGACAGGTCGCTGTAGCCGACGGCGGCCGAGTTGCCCGCCAGCGAATGGGCCAGCGCGACCGCCGTCTCGCTCACCGGCCGCTGCAGCTCGTGCTGCCACTCGGCCAGCTCGACGCCCAACCGGCGGGACTGCTCGTCCGCCTCGTTCAGGAAGATGTTGAACAGGGCGATCTGGATGCGCAGCGGGCCGACGACCTTGTAGCGGTCGGCGTCGTCTTCTGCAACCGGCGCCGCTTCGGCCGTTGCTTCGCCCGCCACGTCCGGCGCCGCATCGGCCGGCTCCTTCAGCTCCGTCGCCTCGACCGCATCGCCGGGCAGTTCGCTGACCTCCGGTACCTCGATCACCTCCGGCGTTTCGATCACCTCCGGGACTTCGAGCACCTCGGCAGCCTCGATCGCGGCCTCTTCCGCCAGGATGGCCTCGATGGGTTCGACAAGCTCCTCGGCGGGTTCCGACTCCGGCGCAGCCTGCTCCGGCACGGCAGTCGCAGCGACCTCCGGTGCCAGCTCCAGATCCGACGGCATCCTGGGCTCCGCGGCCGGTGCCCCGGACGCCGGCAAGTCGAGATCGAGTTCCAGATCGACGCCGTCCAGCGCATCGAACAGCGGCGCCTCGGCCGTCAGGGCCCACTCGGATCCTGGCGCCGGTGCCGGTGCCGCGACATCGGCCCGGTAAAGGCGCAGCGTGGTCGGCGTCGCGTCGGCGACCGGGGCCATCTCCGGCAGCGGGGGGAGGTCCAGCAGTTCGAGCGGCAGGGTGGCCGGCGAAGTGACCGGGCCGCCGACCGGCTCCTCGGGCAGCGCGGGCATCGGCGGCAACTCGGGCAGCGGGGCAGGAGCCACCACGGGAGCGGGCGCTGCCGTGCGCAGGCGCAGCGCCTGGGCCTCATCCGCCAGCTTGCGGCCATCCGGCAGCGAGCCGCGGCCGGAGGCCAGTGCCTCCACCCAGTCGGACAGCTGCTCGAAGGCCCGCACGCTGAAATCGCGCAGCGCGGCATCGGCCTCGACGCTGGCTTCGGCCAGGCGGGCGTTGTAGAGCTGCTCGCAGGCCCATGCGGCTTCGCCGTAATCGCGCAGGCCGACCATGCGCGAGCTGCCCTTGAGCGTGTGGAAGGCGCGCCGGACGGTGGTCAGCGCCTCCAGATCCTGCGGCTGGCGGGCCAGCTCGGCGAGGGACTGCAATGCACCTTCGACGACTTCGCGTGCTTCCTCGAAGAAGATCTCGCGCATGTCGTCGGGCTCGTCGTCCAGCGGCATGGGCCGGCTGCGCGGCGATTCCGGCGGCGGCAGCGCCTCTTGCTTGGCGACGAAGTGGCCCAGCGATTCGGCGATGTCGGCGCGGGCCGCCTCGCGCTCGGCGCCGCTTGCAGCGCTTGTCAGCGCATCGCGCGCCTGCGCGGCGCGCTCCGCCAGTTGCGGCGCATCGGCCGCGACGGCATGGTGGGTCAGCGTATCGAGCGTGCGGGACAGGTCGTCATCCGAGAGCTGCTCGGTCGCGGCCGATTCGGCCAGCGACTGGACCTGCTCGATCAGGCCGGCCTCCTCCGGCGCACCGGCCGGCGGGGCGACGCGCGCATGGCCCATGACCGCGGCGAAGCGGCCGGTGGCCGGATCGAAGCGGAACAGCGTCTTCGCCAAGGGGGCCTGCACGCCGAGCATGTCGATCATGAACGACAGTGCGCCGACGTTGTCGGCCAGGCGGGTGGCCATCTCGTCGGCGCCCTCGCCCGAAACGGCGACGGCGTCGACGTCTTCGCGCATGCGCTGCACCGCGGCCGAAGCCTGGTCCAGCCCCAGGACCGACAGCACGCCGCGCATGGAAGCCAGCTCGCCCGGCACCGGCGCCAGCAGCTCACGCTCCTCGGGTGCACGGCTGAAGCGGTCCAGCTGCTGCTCGATCTCGGCCAGCGAGGCCCGCAACTCCTGCACGACGCTGCCCATGGTCTGGCGGTCGGAGACCTCGCGGTACAGCGTCTCCATCCACGGCTCGACAGGCGACTGTTCGCCGCCGGCTTGCACCGTGGTCAGGCGCTGGGCCAGGCGCTGCACGCGCTGCTGCATCTCCGCCCGCTCCAGATCGATGTCGTCCAGCGACGCATCGACGCAGAGCAAGGCAGTGGCGACTTCCATCGCCAGTGCGGGCGACGGGAGGTGGCCGCGTTGGGTGGCCCCCAGCAGGGCATCTGCCAGGCTGTCGCCCTCGGGATAGATCTGGCGCACCGAATCGGCCACCAGTGCGGCCTGCTCGGGCACGGCGGCGCCCAGCGTGGCATCCCCCGCGACGAGCGAATTCCAGGATTCCTTGAGGGCCGACACGCGCTTGCGGGCCAGCGGGATCAGGGCCGGGTCGAATCGCCCGAGCGGGCTGTGCTCGTAGTCAGCGGGCTCGACATCCGTGAAACCCATCGCCCGGCGGACCTGTTCCAGCCGCGGCGCGACCTCATGGTTGACCGGCCTGGCCTGCGAACAGAAGAAGCGCAGATCGCGCAGCAGCCGGCCCGGCCCCTCGGTGGCCCCGCGCTCGACGGCGCGCAACTGCGCCAGCAGGCGCGAGACCAGGCGCTTGGTGTACAGGTCGGACTTCAGCAACCCAACCGCCTGCGCCTCGAAGAAGGCGGAGGCCAGCTGCCACAAGGTGCCGGTGCGCCCCTGTGCGTTCGCCGACAGGCCGGCGAACAGGTCGCTCATGCGGTGCAGAGAGGCGTTGTCGCCACTGCGCAAGGCCTTGAGCATGGCGCGCTCTATCGCGGCGTGGACCTCCGGGTCCGGCTCCAGCGGCGCGAAGCCCGAATCCCAGCTGGGCACGGGCTCGCTCGCGTCCTCGGCCTCCCACAGGTCGGCCGGGTGGATGCGATCGGCCTTGGCCAGCGCGAGCACGGCCTTGTACTGAGGGAAAAGCGTCAGCGAGGAGACCGGCTTGCCCGCCAGCTCTCGACGCAGGAAGTCCAGCAGCGCGAAGGAGCCGTGCTCTATCGTCTCGATGGCGGCGTTGTCCAGCGGCACGCTGCGGTCGGCCAGCCGGCTCACCGCCTGTTCGCTGGCACCGAGGAAGCGCGCCGGCGCCGACAGGCCGATCATCTCCAGGGCCCCGGCGCCCTGGTGCATCAGCGTGCGGGCCTGCAGCAGGGCAGTCGGGGGGGCCGCATCGGCGTCCGGCTCGGCGCCCGCGCGCTGCTCCAGCTCGCGCAGGTGCCGGCGCAGCGACTTGTGGGCCTGGTCCAGGGTGCGGCGCAGCTCCTCCTGCACCCAGGCCAGGGCGCTCAGGTCGCCGGGCACGGTTTGTTGGCGGTCTGCATCCATGGCGGTCGCTGGCATGTCGAAAGGCCTCACGGGCTTCGCAGTCGTCGCCGAGGTCAGGCGATCTTGAATCGTTCCACCGACTGCCGCAGCTCGTCGGCGGTGCGGGACAGCTCGTGAACCATGTGCGCCGTGGAGCGCGTGCCGTCGCCGGTCTGCTCGGTCACCGCGAAGATGTGCTGGATGTTGGCAGCCACCACGTTGGCGGAGTCGGCCTCGCGCTTGGACTCGCTCGAGATCGCTTCAATAAGAGCTGACAGCTCGCGGGTCACGCGGTCGATGTCGATCAGCGCCGAGCCGGCCGCATCGGACAGCCTTGCACCCTGCACCACGCCCTGGGTCGACTGTTCCATGGCCGCCACGGCATCCTGGGTGTCGGTCTGAATGGTCTTCACCAGCGCCGCGATCTGCCGCGTCGCATCGGCCGAACGTTCGGCCAGACGCTGCACTTCTTCGGCCACCACCGAGAAGCCGCGACCCGCTTCACCGGCGGACGCGGCCTGGATGGCGGCGTTCAGGGCCAGCACGTTGGTCTGCTCGGTAATGTCGGAAATCAGCTCGGTGATTTCGCCGATCTCCTGCGAGGACTCGCCCAGCCGCTTGATGCGCTTGGACGTCTCCTGGATCTGCTCGCGGATGGAGTTCATGCCGCCGATGGAGTCCTGCACCGCCTGCCGGCCGTTGGCCGTCACCTGCAGCGACTGCTTCGCGACGTCGGCCGACTGCTGGGCCTGGGCCGACACCTGGTTGATGCGTGACGCCATCTCCAGCACCGACTCGCCGGTCTCGCGGATCTCGCGCAGCTGCTCGGTCGAGGCGGCCAGCAGCTCGGTCGAGGTGGACTCCACCTGCTGCGTGGTCTGCGTCACCCGGGTGGCCGTGCCCTGCACCTGGGCCACCAGGTTGCGCAGCTCTTCCACGGTGTAGTTCACCGAGTCGGCGATGGCGCCCGTGATGTCCTCGGTCACCGTGGCCTGTTGCGTCAGGTCGCCTTCGGCCACCGACTGCAGCTCGTTCATGAGTCGCAGAATGGCCGCCTGGTTGGCATCGTTGACCCGCTTGGCCTCGCGCTCGTGCTCCTCGGCCTGCTGGGCGCGCATCGCCTGGTTGCGCACGAACAGACGCAGCAGCCCGAGGCCGCCCAGCGCGATCGCCACGCCGGAAAGCAGCAGCACCGCGATGTGCACGCCCGACAGGCCGCCCTGGCTCTCCAGGCCGGCCTGCACGGCTTCGAGGCCTTTTCGCAGCGGCTCGGAATCGCCCACGATCGCCGCCTGCGCCTCGCGCGCAGAGACCAGGCCCTGCAGGTTGCCCAGGATGGCGCTGGCCTGCGTGCGGGTCTGCTCGTACTGGGTGATCAGCTGCTCCAGGCGCTCCTTGGTCTGCGGATCCTTGGTGCCCGGCAAGCGCAGCTCGGCGTTGCCCTTGAGCAGGCCGTCGGCGATCTCGCGGAAGGAGTTCAGGTCCTTGCCGAGCAGGAACACCGCCTCGGGGCTCACGCCTTCGAGCGTGAGGAATTCGTTCGCGCTCTTGCCGATGCGCTGGGTCAGCATCACCAACTGGCCCACGGCGGACAGCTCGGAGGCCGACGCGTTGCTCTGCAGCTTGAGCGAGTTCACCGTCTCGGCGATCTCGAGCAGGTCCGACGACTGGCGGTTGATCAGGCGCAGCGCCTGGCCGACCTGAGTCAGCGTCTTCTGCTGGGCCAGCACCACGCTGCCGTTCTTCTCGGCGCGCTCGAGCAGCGGCATCAGCGGCGCCAGCGACTCCTGCACCGCGGGCGGGGCCTTGGCCACCTGCTCGTTGCCGGCGTTCAGGCCGCGCAGGCTGCGCGCCAGGACTTCGCCCGATTCCTTCATTTCCGGGAAGGCCGCGGGGCTGCCGATCAGCGCCTGCGAAACGGACTTCGCCAGCCGCTGCGACTGCATCAGCGCCTGGCCGGTGGCAGCCAGCTGGCCGGCCTGCTTGCCGGCCGCGTTCAGCGCCAGCGCGCCGGTCAGCACCAGGGCCACCGCGCCGCCGGCGATCATGCCGAACAGCACGCGTTGCTGCTGGGCGGGGGACTGCCTGCCGATGAGCGGAAGGGCCGAAGGCTCTTCCGACGCCGCGGTGGCGGCGCCGGCGGCAGCTGCTGCCGCGGCGCCCGCTGGCGCCACGGCGGCCAGGGCCTCGCCGAGGGCCGTCTGGTGACCCTCTTGCGCCTGCGCACGGTCGGCCTCTTCGTCGGCCTGCGAATAGTCGGATGGGGCGTCGTCGAGCGCCTGCGTCAACGGCCCGCCGTTCATCGGCATGGCGTCGAGCGGGATCGACATGCTGTCGATGTGGTCGACCGCCGCCGCGCCGCCCTTGCTGGCGATGCGCTCATCGATCTCGCTGAGCAGCAGGTCCACCTCGTGATCGCCCGAGCGGGCGACGGCGAGGTCGGCGCCATGGCCATGGGCGGACATGCCGGCGGAGCTCTTCAGGGTGTCGTGCTGACTCATCTTTTCCTCTCACATGCCGCGAACGACAACGCGGCGTCGGCTTTCGGGAACGGCAGCGTGGCGCTCACGCGGCCACGTCCAGAAACTGGGGGTCTTGCGCCAGCGCGGCGAGGTCGAGCTCCTGCCAGACGCGGCCTTGCGGATCGCGCCACGAGGCGCCTGCAAAGCCCGGGCGCGGCTCATCGGACGCGGGCAGCCGCTCGAGCTGCTCGGGGTCGCGCAGGCCGGCGAGGCGGTCGACCAGGATCGCCGCGTTCACGCGCAGCGAGGGATTGAGCATCACCAGTTGCGCGCCGTTGCGCGGACCGCCCGCCACCCCCGACCTGCGCAGGTGCAGGAAGCTGCCCAGGTCGATGACGGTGTTGAGCTGGCCGCGCAGGTTGGCCACGCCGACCATCCAGGGCTTGGCATGGGGAACGGGCGCCACCTGGCGGGCGGCATGGATCTCGCCGGCCTGCGCCAGGGGCAGCAGCAGACCGACTTGCCCGCACTCGACGGCGAGCCAGCCGGATTCGCGGGGACGTTCGCGCGCGGCCTGGAGCCGGTTGGCCAGCCGCAACTGAAGTTCCCTGAGGGCGTCCTTGCTGGGCATCGTGAGTGGTCGGGACTGCTGGTTCGTGGATGAAGAACGGGCGTCAGCCCAGGGCCTGGATCTTGGCCAGCAGGTCGCTCGGGTCGACCGGCTTCACGACGTAGTCGCGCGCGCCCTGGCGCAGGCCCCAGACGCGATCGGTCTCCTGGTTCTTGCTGGTGCACATGATCACCGGCACCCCGGCGAAGCGGGGATCGCGCGTGATGGCGCGGGTGAGCTGGAAGCCGTTGGTGCCGGGCATGACCACGTCCATGAGGATCAGGTCGGGCTTGACTTCGGCGAGGCGGCGCATGGCCTCCTCGCCGTTTTCGGCGGTGCGCACCGTGTAGCCCTTCTGCGTCAGGATGTCGGACAGCAGGTGCAACTCGGTCTTGGAATCGTCGACGAGGAGGATGTTCTGGATCGGCATGTGGGGTACTCCGGCTTCGCCGCGAAGCTCATGGCTCCGGCGGTGCCACCCGTCGCGGCTGTCAGGCGGCGACCGAGCGGAAATGTGCGACGACGCGCAGCAATTGGTCCTTGGTGAAGGGTTTGGTCAGGTAGTCGTCCGAGCCGACCATGCGGCCGCGCGCCTTGTCGAACACGCCGTCCTTGGAGGACAGCATGACGACCGGCACGTGCGCGAAGCGAGGGTTGCGCTTGATGATGGCGCAGGTCTGGTAGCCATCGAGCCGCGGCATCAGGATGTCGCAGAAGATGAGCGTCGGCTCATAGTCGTTGACCTTCGCGAGGGCATCGAAGCCGTCTTCTGCCAGCACGACCTCGTAGCCGCCCTGGCGAAGAAAGATCTCCGCGCTGCGCCGGATCGTGTTGCTGTCGTCGATGACCAGGACCTTGGTCTTCGACGCGGGGTGTTCAGTCAAATTGCCGGTCACCATGCGCCCCCAAACGAATCATTTTGTGCGGGCCTGAATTCCGAGGAAATGTCGGCGCCACGAGGTAGCCAGGCTGTGATGACGGACGGGTTCAGATCTGAACCATCTCGAAATCTTCCTTGCGCGCGCCGCATTCGGGACACGTCCAGTTCATCGGGACGTCTTCCCATCGCGTGCCGGGCGCAATTCCGTGCTCGGCATCCCCGGCGGCCTCGTCGTAAATCCATCCGCAGATCAGGCACATCCAGGTTCTGTATTCACTCACTTTTGTCGATGCCAGATCACTACAATCGCGATTGATTGTAGCCACGGGCTCTCGGCAAAAGCCAAGGGTTTATCGGCACATACGCCACAAAGCTCACCCTTTTCTGAACATCTCGCCACGCACGGCCGCCAACCGTGACACATTGCACTGGCGGGCAGTCCAAACCCCATGACGACCACCCCACCCAGCGATGCGGGCAGCGGCCCCGCCGACCCCGAACAGGAAGCGTCCGCACCCGCGTGCGTGATGAGCTTCAATGCCAGCGACCCGAGCGGTGCCAGCGGCCTGGCCGGCGATGTGGCGACCATCGCGGCGATGGGCGCGCACGCCCTGCCGGTGGTCACCAGCATCGTCATGCGCGATACCGCCGAGATCTTCGACCAGCATGCCATCGAAGGCGACGCGATCGTCGAGCAAGCCCGGTATGTGCTGGAAGATGTCACGCTGTCCGGCTTCAAGGTGGGCTTTCTCGGCTCGGCCGAGAACGTCTCGGCGGTCGCGGAGATCCTGTCCGACTACGCCGAGGTGCCGCTGGTGTCCTACCTGCCGGCACTCGCCTGGCTGGAGGATGACGAGGCACAGAGCTACCTCGACGCCTTCCGCGAACTGATCCTGCCGGCCACCGAAGTGCTGGTGGGCAACCACAAGACGCTGACCGATTTCCTGTTGCCCGACTGGGATTCCGACCGCCCGGCCTCGCCGCGGGAGCTGGCCGTGGCCGCCGCCGAGCACGGCACACGCTATGTGCTGGTGACCGGCGTCATGCTGCCGCCCAAGGGCAACTCCAGCCAGTTCATAGACAACGTGCTGGCCTCGGCCCAAGGCGCGCTGACGGGCGAGAAGTTCGAGCTGTTCGAGGTCTCCTTCGTCGGCGCCGGAGACACCCTGGCGGCGGCCCTGGCCTCGCTGCTGGCCCTCGGCAGCGAGTTGCAGGCGGCCGTCGGCGAGGCCCTGCAGTTCCTCGACCAGAGCCTGGACGCCGGCTTCCGGCCGGGCATGGGCAACATCATCCCGGACCGGTTCTTCTGGGCCCTGCCGCCCGAGGACGGCGAGGAGCTGCCGGCCGGCGAGGCGGGGGTCGAGCCCGACGAGCCACCGCCGAACGAGCCGTCCCCTCCCCCTGGAGGGTCGCGCCGTGTCCACTGATACCCGCTCCGGCCGCAACGCGGCCCTTTTCGAACGAGCCCAGGCCAGCATTCCGGGCGGCGTCAATTCGCCGGTCCGGGCTTTCCGCGCCGTCGGCGGCACGCCGCGATTCATGGCTCGCGGCGAAGGCGCCTACCTGTGGGACGCCGAAGGCACGAAGTACATCGACTACATCGGCTCCTGGGGTCCGATGATCCTGGGCCACGGCCACCCCGCGGTGCTGGAGGCCGTGCTGAAGGCCGCGCGCGACGGCTTCAGTTTCGGCGCGCCGACCGAGCGTGAAGTGGAGCTGGCCGAGGAGATCATCCGCCACGTGCCGAGCATCGAGCAGGTGCGACTCGTCAGCTCCGGCACCGAGGCCGCGATGAGCGCCATCCGCCTGGCCCGCGGCGCGACCGGCCGCTCGAAGCTGATCAAGTTCGAAGGCTGCTACCACGGCCACGCCGATGCACTGCTGGTCAAGGCGGGTTCGGGCCTCGCGACCTTCGGCTTCCCGACCTCCGCCGGCGTGCCGCCGGAGGTGGTGCAACACACCCTCGTGCTTCGCTACAACGATCTAGAGCAGCTCGAGGCTGCCTTCGCCTCGCACGGCCCGGAGCTGGCCTGCGTCATGATCGAGCCCATCGCGGGCAACATGAACTTCGTGAGGGCCAGCGTGCCCTTCGTCAAACGCCTGCGCGAGCTGTGCGACCAGCACGGCGCACTGCTCGTCTTCGACGAGGTGATGACCGGCTTCCGGGTCGCCCTCGGCAGCGCGCAAAGCGTGTACGCGAGGGCGCTGCCGGGCTTCCGGCCCGACATCAGTGTCTTCGGCAAGGTCATCGGCGGCGGCATGCCGCTGGCAGCTTTCGGCACCACCAGGGCCATCATGCAGCAGCTGGCGCCGCTGGGGCCGGTCTACCAGGCCGGTACGCTGTCGGGCAACCCGGTGGCCACGGCCTGCGGGCTGGCCACGCTGCGCGAGATCGCGAAGCCCGGCTTCTACGACTCGCTGGCCGCTTCCACCCGCAGCCTGGTGCAGGGCCTGCAGGCCGCCGCCGACCAGGCCGGCGTGCCCTTTTCCTCGGATTGCGAAGGCGGCATGTTCGGCTTCTTCTTCGGCCCGCAACTGCCGCAGAACTACGACGAGGTCATGGCCACCGACAAGGAGCGCTTCAACCGCTTCTTCCACGCCATGCTGGACCGCGGCGTCTACTTCGCTCCGGCGCTGTACGAGGCCGGCTTCGTCAGTGCCTCGCACACCGCTGCCGACATCGCCGCCACCGTGCAATCCGCGCGTGACGCCCTTCGCGCCGGCTGACACCGCGCGAACGCCGTGCGGCCCCGCGAGCGCGGGCCGTGCCTAGAATTTGCTTTCCCCTGGCCATGCACATCCACATCCTAGGCATCTGCGGCACCTTCATGGGTGGCCTGGCAGCGCTGGCCCGCGAGGCCGGCCACCGTGTCACCGGTTGCGACGCAAACGTGTACCCGCCGATGAGCGACCAGCTGCGTGCGCTGGACATCGAGCTGATAGAGGGCTGGCATGCCGACCAGCTGGAGCTGCATCCGGATGTCTTCGTGATCGGCAACGTGGTGACGCGCGGCAATCCGCTGATGGAGGCCATCCTCGACGCCGGCATGGCCTACACGAGCGGCCCGCAATGGCTGGCCGAGCATGTCCTGCAGGGCCGCCACGTGCTGGCGGTGGCCGGCACCCACGGCAAGACCACCACCACCGCCATGCTGGCGTGGATCCTCGAGCAGGCCGGCCTCAATCCAGGCTTTCTCGTCGGCGGCGTGCCTTGCAACTTCGGGCTGTCGGCACGGCTGGGCGAGACCGAAGGCGGCACGCCGTTCGTCATCGAGGCCGACGAATACGACACGGCCTTCTTCGACAAGCGCAGCAAGTTCGTTCACTACCGGCCCCGCACCGCCATCCTCAACAACCTCGAGTACGACCACGCGGACATCTTTCCCGACCTGGCCGCCATCGAGACGCAGTTCCACCATCTGGTGCGCACCGTGCCGTCCCGGGGCCGCCTGGTCGTCAACGGCCGCGACGAGGCGCTTCAACGCGTGCTCTCCCGCGGCTGCTGGAGCGAAGTGCACCGCTTCGGCGCACGCAAGGAAGAGCCCGGCGCCTGGCGCTCGCGCGGCGAGCCGCAGGCCTTCGACGTCCTGCGCGGCGCGCTGAAGGTCGCCCGCGTCGAATGGAAGCTGCTGGGCGAACACAACCAGCTGAACGCCCTGGCCGCCCTGGCCGCGGCCGACCACCTGGGTGTCGCGCCGGAGCAGGCGGCGGTGGCACTGGCCAGCTTCGAGAACGTCAAGCGCCGGCTGGAGCTGCGCGGCCAGGCCGCGGGCGTGAAGGTCTACGACGACTTCGCCCATCACCCCACGGCCATGCACACCACGGTGAACGGGCTGCGCCGCAAGGTCGGCCACGAACGCATCCTCGCGGTCTTCGAGCCCCGCTCCAACACCATGAAGCTCGGCACCATGAAGGCCCAGTTGCCCTGGGCGCTGGAAGAGGCCGACCTCGCCTTCTGCCACCAGGGTAACCTCGGCTGGGACGCGCGCGAGGCACTGGCACCGATGGGCGCGCAAGCCCAGGTCGCGGACACCATCGATGCGCTGGTCGCCCTGGTGATCAAGGCCGCCCGCCCGGGAGATCACGTGCTTTGCATGAGCAACGGCGGCTTCGGCGGGGTGCACGACAAGCTCCTTGCCGCCCTGGCGCGCTGATGGCAGACCAGGCGCCAGCGGGCCAAGCGCAGGGCCGCTCCCCAGCCGGCCCGAGCCCCCTGGGGGGATCGCCTGGCGAACCCGTCGGGCCGGGTGCCCCGGTCACCCACCTGCTCTATCTGCATGGATTCCGGTCGTCGCCCCTGTCGACCAAGGCGCAGCTCGTCGGCCGCTGGCTGGCCGCGCAGCGGCCCGAGGTGCACTTCTGGTGCCCGCAACTGCCGCCCTCGCCGCGCGAGGCGATGGATCTGGTCTTCAACGGCATCGCCGACTGGCCGCGTGAAACCATGGCAGTCGTGGGCAGCTCCCTGGGCGGCTTCTACGCCGGCGTGGTGGCCGAGAAACTCGGCTGCCGCGCCGTGGTGCTGAACCCGGGCGTGGACCCGGCACGTGATCTGGCTCGCTACATCGGCGAGCAGACGACGTGGCAGAACCCCGAGGAGCGTTTCTTCTTCCGCGCCGAATACGTCGACGAGCTGCGCGCCATGACGCCGCCCGTCCTCACCCGGCCCGAGCGCTACGCCGCCGTCATCGCCAAGGGCGACGAGCTGCTCGACTGGCGCGAGATGACGGCCCGTCATGCCGGCGCGACCACGCTGCTGCTCGAAGGCAGCGACCACGCGATCTCGGATTTCCCGCAGCACCTGCCCTTCGTCCTCCGCTTCCTGCAACTGACCCCATGAGACTCACCGACAAGATCTGCATCGTCACCGGCGCCGCCCAGGGCATCGGCCTGGCCACCGCGCTGAAGTTCGCGCGCGAGGGGGCGACGGTCGTCGTCTGCGACATCCACGCCGAGGCGGTCGACACGGCCGTCGCCCAGTGCGAGGCGGCAGGCGCCAAGGCCGAGGGCCATGTGGTGGACGTGACGAAGCGCGAGCAGGTCGACGCGATGGTGCAGGCCGTCAAGGACAGGCACGGCCGCATCGACGTGCTGGTCAACAATGCCGGCATCACCAAGGACGCGCGGCTGCAGAAGATGACCGAGGCGCAGTTCGACGCGGTGATCGACGTGAACCTGCGCGGCGTCTTCCACTGTGCGCAGGCGGTGGCCGACACCATGGTCGCGCAGGGCCAGGGGGTGATCCTGAACGCCTCTTCAGTGGTGGGCATCTACGGCAACTTCGGCCAGACGAACTATGCGGCCAGCAAGTTCGGCGTGATCGGCTTCACCAAGACCTGGAGCCGCGAGCTCGGCCCCAAGGGCGTGCGGGTCAACGCGGTGGCCCCGGGCTTCGTCGAGACGCCCATCCTCCTGACGATCCCCGACAAGGTGCTGGACCACATGCGCGACCAGGTGCCGCTCAAGCGCCTGGGCCAGCCGGAGGAGATCGCCAATGTCTACGCCTTCCTGGCCAGCGACGAGGCGAGCTACGTCAACGGTGCGGTGCTGGAGGTCTCGGGCGGGATGACCGTGTGATCACGCATTGACGCGGATCAGCTCCGGCACAGGGCCGGCGCCTAGACTGGCCACGACACCCCGTGGCCCTTCGGGCCGAAGGAGGGACCATGCCCGCCGAGGTCCATGAAGTTCCCGCGTTGCAACGTGCGGCATGTCTCGCGCTGCTGTCGGCCGCCGTGTGTCCCGCATTGGCGACCGGCACCGTGCTGGCGATCGATCTCGTCGATTCGCCGGGAATCGCGGCGCATGCCATCAACGCCCGGGGCGACATCGCCGGCAGCTTTGCCGAATGGCCCTGCGATGACCACCAGTGCGTGCCCCTCATGCACACGGCCGTCTGGTCGGCGCGCGAGCGCAGCCGGTTGATCCTGCCGACCCTCGGCTCGCTGACCATCGTGCCGGCGACTCTTGACGCTGATGGCCGGGTGACCGGGACCGTCACCGACTTCGCGAACTCGTCGCATGCAGTGGTCTGGGATCGCGTCGGGGCGGGCTACCAGTTGCACGATCTGGGCACCCTGCCCGGGTTCACGAATGCCGCCGCCGCCGGGGCCGACGCTTCCGGCCGGGTGGTCGGCCATGCGTCCGGAGGCGGGTCAGGCTGGCGCCCCTTCGTCTGGACGGATGCGACCGGCATGGTCGACCTGGGGGCGGCCGGCTTCCCGCTGGAGCGCCCGGCCGCCATCAGTCCGGCCGGCTGGGTGGTCTCGGACGACCACACCTGGTCGCTCGACGGCGCCGCAAGCGTCCAGCCGCTGCCCGCGCCGCCGGCCGGCTTCTACCCGCCGGCCGGCGCCGCGATGCGCATCAATGACCGTCGCGAGCTGGCTGGGTTCCTGATGACCACCAGCGGCCAGCAGCTGGTGTATCTGCATCGCTGGCGGCCGGCGAACGGCCAGTGGCAGTTGCTGTCGAACAGCCCCACCGGCCACCTTTCTTCGTGGCGGATCGCCAGCATCTCGCGCGATGCGACCGTGCTCGCCACCGTCACGGGCAACGGCGTCATCGCCGAGGGCCCGGACGGCCTGGCGCAGCCTCTGCAGGCACGCCTGTCACCGGCCTATCCCGGCGTCTCCGTGGCGAATGCCGGACCGGCAAACGAGCGTGGCGCCGTCGCCGCGCTCGCAGTGATTGGCAGCGCGAAGCGCCTGGTCCGGCTGGAGCCGATCGAAGCCTGCAGCGGCGACTGCTTGCGGGTGAGTGAGCTGTCGATGCACGGCAAGTTCGTCGACGACCCGGACGACCCGGGCCAGTGCACTCCCAAGGCCCGCAACAAGGTGCGCGCCAGCGTCGATGTGGTTGATGCGCTCGGCCAGCCACGCGCAGGCGTGAAAGTGCGCGCACGCCTGCTCGACGAGTACGACCTCAACGAAACGGTGAGCGGCCGCACCGACGTCGCGGGCCGCCTGGAGTTGCGCCACGAAGGTCCGGCCTGTGTCGGCGCGGTCACGCTTCTCGTCGAGTCGCTGCGCGCAGACGGTTCGCACTTCGATCGCGGCAAGGGGCGGCTCACCGCATCGGTCATCCCGCTGCCTTGAGCGCGCGCCGCCCAGGGCCGGGCTGCGCCATCCCGCCCCCCCGCGCGGGTTCAAGCCACGTGGCAGAGCCACATTGGCTTGTGAGCGGTTGTCGACGGCCGGGGCGTCGCGGGATGGGACAATCCCCGGCGTATGTACGCCCTGTTCGATGATGCCGGCAAGTTCCACGCCGGCCGCGTGATGTCCGAGGCCGACAGCTCGATCCAGGTCGAGCTCGATTCGGGCAAGCGCGTCAAGGTCAAGTCCGCCAACGTCCTGCTGCGCTTCGAGAAGCCGCAGCCGGCAGAACTGCTCGCCGCGGCGCAGGCGCGCGCGGCCGAGATCGACCTCGACCTGGCCTGGGAGTTCGCTCCCGAGGGCGAGTTCGGCTTCGTCGAATTCGCCCGCGAGTACTTCGATGCGAAGGCGGGCCCCGAGCTGCAGGCGGCGGCCCTGCTGCGCCTGTTCGAGGCGCCGCACTACTTCCGCCGCGCGGGCAAGGGCCTGTTCAAGAAGGCCCCCGAAGAGATCGTCAAGGCGGCCCTGCTGGCCATAGAGCGCAAGAAGCAGCAGGCCGAGCAGATCGAGGCCTGGGCCGGCGAGCTGGTGGCCGGCCAGTGCCCGGCACCGGTGCGGGAGCAGCTCTACAAGATCCTGTTCAAGCCGGACAAGAACGCGCCCGAGTACAAGGCGGTGGTCGAGGCGGCCAAGCGCAGCCAGCGCGCACCGCTGGACCTGCTGAAGTCCGCCGGCGCCATCGCCTCGGCCTACCAGTTCCACTGGCAACGCTTCCTCTTCGAGCAGTTCCCCAAGGGCTACGGCTTCCCGCCGCTCGATGCACCTGCGGTGCGCGACGAACTGCCACGCGCCGACGTTGCCGCCTTCTCGATCGACGACTCCCAGACCACCGAGATCGACGACGCGCTGTCGGTGCGCGGCCTGGGCTCCGGCACGGTGATGCTCGGCATCCACATCGCGGCGCCCGGCCTGGCGATCACGCCCGATTCGGCGCTGGACAAGGTGGCCCGCGAGCGCCTTTCCACGGTCTACATGCCGGGCTACAAGATCACCATGCTGCCCGACGCGGTGGTGCAGGCCTACACGCTGATCGAGGGCCGCGATTGCCCGGCCGTCAGCCTCTACGTGACGATCGACGAAGCCACGTTGGCGGTGCAGTCCAGCGAGACGAAGCTGGAGCGAGTGCCCATCGCCGCCAATTTGCGCCACGACCAGCTGGACGATCGCATCACCGAGGACACGCTGCTGGGCAAGGCACCAGCCGACTACCCGTTCGCCGCCGAGCTGGCCTTCTTCTTCCGCCTCGCCCAGTCGCTCAAGGCCGCGCGCGAGGTCGTGCGGGGCAAGCCAGAGAACTTCAACCGCCCCGACTACAACTATCGCCTCGAAGGCAACGTGGGTGAACCTGAAGGCAGCGAGACGGTGCGCATCACCGAGCGCCGCCGCGGGGCGCCCCTGGACCTGATCGTCTCCGAGGCCATGATCCTGGCCAACAGCCGCTGGGGCGGGTGGCTGGCCGAGCTCGGCGTGCCGGGCATCTACCGCAGCCAGGCCAGCCTCGCGCCGGGCGTGAAGGTGCGCATGGGCGTGAAGCCGGCGCCGCATGCCGGCATGGGCGTGGCGCAGTACACCTGGGCCACCTCGCCTTTGCGCCGCTACGTCGACCTGGCCAACCAGTGGCAGATCATTGCGTGCGCACGCCACGGTCGCACCGCCGCTCTGGCCGCGCCCTTCAAGCCGAAGGACGCGATGCTGTTCTCCATCATCTCGGGCTTCGACACGGCCTATTCGGCCTACAACGGATTCCAGTCGGCAATCGAGCGCTACTGGGCACTGCGCTTTGTCGAGCAACAGGGGCTCACCGAGCTCGACGCCGCAGTGATGAAGGACGGCCTGGTGCGCTGCGATCACCTGCCGCTGGTGTTCAGGGCACTCGGCACCGAGAGCCTGCCACGCGGCACCCACGTTCGCGTGCGCGTGACCGGCATCGATCTCCTGACGCTCGACCTGCACGCCAGCCTGGCGGCGCGGCTCGACGACCAGGTCGCGGACGAGGCGGCTGCCGAGGACGAGGCCGAGGCCGAGGAAGCGCCGGCGGGCACCCTCACCCTGGCCATCGACCTGGCGGACGATGCCGGCGAGGCTGAAGCGGCGCCCGCCCCGCCTCCTGCTGCCTGACGAACCCATGCGCTTCATCGCCACGCTGAAGGCGCTGCCGCTGACGGCACTGCACTGGGCGCTCATCGCGTCCGCCGCCGTGCATGGTGGCCTGCTCACCCTGCGCCTGGCCGCTCCGGAGACCTACAACCGGGTGTTCGAGGACACGCCGCTGGAGGTGGTGCTGGTCAATGCCCGCTCCGATGAGCGGCCGACCAAGGCCCAGGCCATCGCCCAGGCCAACCTGGCCGGCGGAGGAGAGGCCGAGAAGGGACGCGCCACGACGCCGCTGCCGCCTTCTGCCATCACCGTGGCGGGAGAGGCAGACAACGACCTGGACAAGCAGATCCAGCAGATGAAGGAGGCGCAGGAGCAGTTGCTCACGCAGGGCCGCCGCGAGCTCGCGCTGCTACCGCCACCCGACCCCAACCGGCCGTTGATCACCAAGGAAGACGTCGAGCGTGAAGAGCGCCGGCGGCAGTTGCTGCGCATGCTGGCCGAGATCGAAAAGCGCATCAACACCGAGAACGCGCGCCCGAAGAAGCGCTACATCAGCCCGGCCACCCGGGAAGAGGTCTACGCCGTCTACTACGACAAGCTGCGGCACCGGATAGAGGAACGCGGCACACGCGACTTCCCGGAATACAAGGGCCAGAAGCTGTACGGCGAGCTGACGATGAACCTCACCATCGACGCGCGCGGCCGCGTGGTGGAGGCCGAGGTGATCCAGCCCTCGCGCTCGCCGCAGCTGGACCGCCGCGCCGTGGCCATTGCCTATGCCTCCGGCCCCTTCGGCCCCTTCACCGATGCCATGCGCCGAAGGGCCGACCAGATCGTGGTCACCTCGCGCTTCCGCTTCACCCGCACCGAAGGGCTGGAGACCACGCTCAGCACCGCCACACCGCCGTGACCATTCCCAGCCCTGCCCCCGAAAGCTATGCCGTGATCGGCAACCCGGTCGCGCACAGCCGTTCGCCGTTCATCCACCAGGCATTCGCAGAGCAGACCGGTCAACACATGAGCTACGGCCGGGTGCTGGCGCCGCTCGACGGTTTCGAGTCCACCGTCCGCCAATTTGCCGCGGGCGGCGGCCAGGGATGCAACGTCACGGTGCCCTTCAAGTTCGCGGCCTTCGCGATGTGCTCACGGCACAGCGCCAGGGCGGCCCTGGCCGAGGCCGTCAACACCGTGCGGTTCGACGAGCAGGGCTGGTTCGGCGACAACACCGACGGCGTGGGCCTCCTGACCGACATCGAACGCAATGCCGCCTTCACTGTGCAAGGCCGGCGGGTGCTGCTGGTCGGGGCCGGTGGCGCGGCCGCCGGCGTGATGGGCCCGCTGATCGCGGCCAGACCCGCCGAAGTGGTGGTGGCCAACCGCACGCGCGACAAGGCAGCCATCCTGTGCGGCCGCCATGGCGACCATGCCGCCACGAATGGCGTCGCGGTGCGCGCCACGGCGCTGGAGGATCCCGGCGTTGCCTTCGACCTCGTGATCAACGCCAGCGCCAGCAGCCTGGCCGGCGCGGCGCCGCCGGTGCCCGCGTCCGCGTTGGGAACAGACGCCTTGGCGGTCGACCTGATGTACGGCCCCGCGGCCGAGGGCTTCTTGCGCTGGGCCCGGGCGCACGGCGCACGGGGCCGGGACGGACTCGGCATGCTGGTCGAGCAGGCGGCCGAGGCCTTCGAGCTGTGGCGCGGGGTGCGGCCGGACACGGCGCCGGTGCTGGCAGCCCTGCGCGGCCAGCTGGCCAACGAGGCCGCCGAGGCGGCTGCCCGCTCGTGATCGGTGACCTGCGAATCCTGGGCCGGCTCGTCGGCCTGATCGCGCTGTGCGTGCTGTCGTTGCAGCTGTACTTCGCGGCCCGCATTGGCCTGATGGCGGTGATCGCGCCTGAATCGACGACCTTCCAGCGCAGCGAGATCGCGCGCCTGGCCACCGAGAAGCACCAGGTGACCTGGAGCCAGGAGTGGGTGGCCGACGCACGCATCTCGCCCCAGCTCAAGCGCGCCGTGATCGCCAGCGAAGACGCCGGCTTCGCCGACCACAGCGGCGTCGAATGGGACGCCATCGAGGCGGCCTGGGAAAAGAACCAGAAGGCCGAGGCACGCGCCGAGCGCATCAACGAACAGCTCGACAAGCGCGAAGCCCAGCGAGAGAAGGCCGGCAGGCCAGTCGCCAAGCCGCTGCCGCGCGCCTCTGCCAAGGTCGTGGGCGGGTCGACCATCACCCAGCAGCTGGCCAAGAACCTGTTCCTGTCCAGCGAACGCACCGCCCTGCGCAAGGCACAGGAGATCGTGCTGGCCTACATGCTCGAAGCCCTGCTCGACAAGAGACGCATCCTCGAGATCTACCTGAACAGCGTCGAGTGGGGCGAAGGCCTGTTCGGTGCCCAGGCCGCCGCCCGCCACTACTTCCATGTCGACGCGGCGCAGCTCGGCGCCTACCCCGCTGCGCGGCTGGCGGTGATGCTGCCCGCGCCCAAGCGCTTCGAGAAAAACCCCGGCTCGGCCTATGTCAGCGGGCGTGCTGGCACCATCGTGGCCCGCATGGGCGCCGTGGAATTGCCCTGAGTCCTCCCCTGTCCTTCCAGATGCCCACCAGCGATCACCTCAGCGCCGAGCTTTGCGCCCGAGCCGCACGCCTCATCGTCGACGAAGGCCTGGACTACGCCTCCGCCAAACGCAGGGCGCTGCGCGAGGTGGGCCCGCAGGCGGGTCGTGGCGCCGTGCTGCCGCCCAACGAACAGGTCGAGGATGCCGTGCGGGAGCACCTGGCCCTGTTCCACGCCGAAACGCAACCGCGGGAGCTGGCCGCATTGCGCCGGCTTGCCCTGAACTGGATGGATCGCCTCGCCGACTTCCGCCCCTACCTGGGCGGTGCCGTCTGGCGCGGGACGGCCACGCGGCTGTCCCCGGTCCTCATCGATCTGTACTGCGACGATCCCAAGGCGGCCGAGATCGGCTTCCTCAACGAAGGCATCGCGTTCGACAGCCACAGCGAGCCGGGTGCAGGCGATGAGACGGTGCTGACCGTGCTGGCCCGCTGCGAAGACCTGTCGGAGATGGTGAGCATCCACTTCATCGTTCACGACCACGACGAGCTGCGCGGTGCTCTCAAGCCGGATGCCCGCGGCCAGACATGGCGCGGCGACTCGAGCTCGGTGCGTCAGCGCTTGGCACAGGCGGAGGGCCAGGCATGACGCCCGTCGCCCGGCGCGGGATCCTGCTGGCGGCCGGCGCTGCAGCGCTGGCCGCTGGCGCCGGTTGGCGCTTGTGGCGCAGCCGTGGTGAAGAAGCACCCGGCCCCTCAGGGGACGATACGGTCGACGACTTCTGGTCGCTCGAGTTGCCCAGCCCGACCGGCGCCACCCTGGCCCTGCGCGCCTTTCATGGACGCCCGCTCGTAGTCAACTTCTGGGCCAGCTGGTGCCCGCCCTGCGTGAAGGAAATGCCGGACCTGGACCGCTTCGCGCGGGAATTCTCGGGTCGCGGATGGCAGGTGCTGGGCATCGCGATCGACCAGCCTGACCCGGTGCAGCGCTTTCTTCAGCAGACTCCGGTGAGCTTCCCGATCGTATTGGCCGGCAATGAAGGGCTGAGCTGGGTGCGAAGATTGGGCAATCCGGCCGGAGGCTTGCCTTTCAGCGTGCAAATGGGCTCAGATGGGCGCATCGTGCGCAGAAAGCTGGGCGCGACCACCTTCGACGAACTGAGCGGGTGGACTCAATCGGCCTGACCACCGGCGCCGGCCTCATGCCCGGCTCGCTGTCAATAGGTTGACCGCACTTAATTTTCGGCCTATGGGGCGCCAACTCCGCTGGAACTGCTTTCAAAAGGCGTAAAGTTCGCGCTCTTGTAAAAACGGCCGGTCGCCTTCGCGGGACGACCACACAAGCCAGGAATGCCAGTTCTTGATCTTTGTGCGCCGAATCATCGTCCGTTGGGCGCTCGCCGGTGTAGCGGGCATGGTTCGGCCAGTTCGCCGACGATCAGCACTTCTTGCGTGCCGATCGCCGCTTGCGCCGCCATTCGGGGCACCCATCCGCTGCCCCGATCGTCCTGCGGCACGCGACCACCTCTTTCGTCGGAGATTCATTCCCCATGGACCTGCGCAAGCTGAAGACCCTGATCGACCTGGTCTCGGACTCCAACATCACCGAGCTGGAGATCACCGAGGACGACGGCAAGGTACGCATCGTCAAGGCCAACCCGGTCACCTACGCGCCGGCAGCGATGCCGGTGGCAGCGGCTGCTCCGACGGCTGGAGCGGCGCCGGCAGCGGCGCCTGTCGTCGTCGCAACCCCAGCGATTGCCGCCGCGCCGGCGGAACCGGCGGGCCATGTCGTCAAGTCACCGATGGTGGGCACCTTCTACATGTCTTCGACGCCCGGCGGCAAGCCGCTGGTCGAGATCGGCTCGGTGGTCAAGGAGGGCGACCCGGTCTGCATCATCGAGGCCATGAAGATCATGAACGAGATCGAGGCCGACAAGGCCGGCACGATCACCCAGGTCCTGGCCCAGAACGGCCAGGCGGTGGAGTTCGGCCAGCCGCTGTTCGTGATCGAGTAAGGCGGCGGCCCGTCATGTTCAAGAAGATTCTCATTGCCAACCGAGGCGTTCGCGCGCCTGCGGGCGCAGCCCGGCAGGGCGATTGAGCCGAGGCACCATGTTCAAGAAAATTCTCATCGCGAACCGAGGCGAGATCGCCCTGCGCATCCAGCGAGCCTGCCGCGAGATGGGCATCAAGTCGGTCGTCGTCTATTCCGAGGCCGATCGCGATGCCAAGTACGTCCGGCTGGCCGAGGAGGCGGTGTGCATCGGCCCGGCGCCGTCGGCCCAGAGCTACCTCAACATGCCGGCCATCATCGCGACGGCCGAGGTGACGGACGCCGAGGCCATCCATCCCGGCTACGGCTTCCTGTCGGAGAACGCGGACTTCGCCGAGCGCGTCGAGCAAAGCGGCTTCACCTTCATCGGGCCCACGTCCGAGTCGATCCGCATGATGGGCGACAAGGTCTCGGCCAAGCAGGCCATGATCAAGTCCGGCGTGCCGTGCGTGCCGGGCTCCGAGGGGGCGCTGCCCGAAGACCCGAAGGAGATCATCAAGATCGCCCGGGCCGTCGGCTACCCGGTGATCATCAAGGCGGCCGGTGGCGGTGGCGGGCGCGGCATGCGCGTCGTGCACACCGAGGCGGCGCTGATCCACGCGGTGCAGACCACCCGGGCGGAAGCGGGTGCCGCCTTCGGCAATCCCGCTGTCTACATGGAGAAGTTCCTCGAGAACCCGCGCCACGTGGAGATCCAGATCCTGGCCGACGAGCACAAGAACGCCGTCTGGCTGGGCGAGCGCGACTGCTCGATGCAGCGGCGCCACCAGAAGATCATCGAGGAGGCGCCTGCCCCGGGCATCCCCCGTCGCGTCATCGAGAAGGTGGGCGAGCGCTGCGCCGCCGCCTGCAAGAAGATCGGCTACCGCGGCGCCGGCACCTTCGAGTTCCTCTACGAGAACGGCGAGTTCTACTTCATCGAGATGAACACCCGGGTGCAGGTCGAGCATCCGGTGACCGAGATGGTGACGGGCATCGACATCGTGCAGATGCAGATCCGCGTGGCTGCCGGCGAGAAGCTGCCCTTCACCCAGCGCCAGATCGAGATGCGCGGCCATGCGATCGAGTGCCGGATCAACGCCGAGGATCCGTACAAGTTCTTCCCTTCGCCGGGCCGCATCACGCTCTGGCACGCGCCCGGCGGCCCCGGGGTCCGGGTCGATTCGCACGCCTACACCAACTACTTCGTGCCGCCGAACTACGACTCGATGATCGGCAAGATCATCGTCCACGGCGACACGCGCGACCAGGCGCTCGCCCGCATGCGCACCGCGCTGCTCGAGACGGTGGTCGAGGGCATACAGACCAACATCCCGCTGCACCGCGAGCTGATGGTGGACGCCAAGTTCGTCGATGGCGGCACGAGCATCCACTATCTCGAAGGCTGGCTCGCGGAACATCGCCGCTGAGCTCGCCATGGCCATGTTCGAACTGGTGCTGAATGCCCCGCAGGCGCTGGTCGAGCCGGTGTCGGATGCGTTGATGGACGAACTCGGTGCGCTGTCCGTCTCGGTCGAGGATGCCGATGCGGACACCGAAGCCGAGCACGCCCTGTTCGGCGAGCCCGGCATGCCGGCCCCCGCGCCGGGATGGGATCGTTCGACGCTCAAGGCGCTGTTCGAGACCGAAGCCGCGGCCACCGAGGCGATGACGCTGCTGCTCGCGCAGGACTGGACGCCAGGGCTGGCGGTTCGCAGCCTGCAGGCGGTCGAGGACCAGGACTGGGTGCGCGTCACCCAATCGCAGTTCGCACCGGTCGAGATCACGCCCACCTTCTGGATCGTGCCGAGCTGGCACGAGCCGCCGGCCAGCGCCGAGCGCGTGATCCGGCTCGACCCCGGCCTGGCCTTCGGCACCGGCACGCATCCGACGACCCGCATGTGCCTGCGCTGGATGGCGCGGCATGAGGTGCAGGTCCGCTCCGCACGGGTCCTGGACTACGGCTGCGGCTCGGGCATCCTCGCGATCGGGGCCGCCCTGCATGGGGCCCGCGAGATCGACGCGGTGGACATCGACCCTGCGGCCGTGGAAGCGACACGTCACAACGCGGCGGCCAACCACGTCGCGCTGAGGTCCGGCTTGGCGGATGTCGCCAACGGATCGTACGGCCTGGTGCTCGCCAACATCCTGGCCACGCCGCTGAAGCTGCTCGCGCCGCTGCTGTGCGGCCACGTCGCTCCGGGCGGCCGGCTCGTGCTGGCCGGCATCCTGGAACGCCAGGCCGACGAGCTGCGGGCCGCCTATGCGCCCTGGTGCGCCATCGAGGTCCTCGATCAGGAGGACGGCTGGATCCTCATGGGCACGGCCTGAGGCCGGGCGAAGACCGCCAAGCCTGCATGGCATCATCGCCGCCAGCATGAGCCTCGCGACGCGCTGCCCCGCCTGCCATACGGTCTTCCGTGTCGTGCAGGACCAGTTGCGGGTGTCCGAGGGCTGGGTCCGATGCGGCCAGTGCCAGGAGGTCTTCAACGCGCTGGAGACCCTGTTCGACCTTGGCGAGGCCACGGTGGAAGAAGCCACCGCAGGGCCGGCGGATGAACCGGTCGCGGTGGTCGACGATGAGACCCTGAATGCCGCCGAGGTGATCGCCGAGGGACCTCTGCCGGAGGACCACTGGGATCCGACACCGCCTCCGCCGCCCAGCCCGCGACCGCCGCCGGCCGATGCGCCGGCCATCCATCTTCGGCCGTGGGAAGAAACGCCGCCGCCTGCCACGGCTCCCCCACCCGATGCGCAGCCGATGCAGGGGGACGCCGTGCCCGCGGAACCCGGCCATCCATTGCCCGTCAATGAGCCGCGTTTGACGGCGCCGCTCCCGCCTCCAAGCACGAAGCCCTCGCCAGTGGCCGAGGCCACCAAGGCCGCGGCGGCCGTTGCTGACGACGAGACCGATTCGGAACCCACGCCTTCGCGCTTCATCGGCCCGGTGCCGGACTGGGCCCGCCAGCCGGCTCGAGGCCGGCGGGGCAAGAACAGCCAGAAAGCCAAGGCGCGACCGGCCGCCGATGAAGCGCCGCATGTCCAGGCCCGCAGCAGCGCCCGCGCCCATCGCCGCCGGCGCAAGCCGGAGTTCGTGCGCCAGGCCGAACGCGCTGCCATGTGGCGAAGGCCCGCTGTCCGAGCGGTGCTGGTCAGCACGGCCGGTGTGCTCGGCCTGTTGTTGGTGCTCCAGGTCGCCTACGAATACCGCGACCCGCTGTCGGCGCATGTGCCTGCGCTGGCTCCTGCGTTGCACGCCGGCTGTGCGCAACTGGGCTGCCGCATCACCGCGCCACGTGCCATCGAGCGGCTGCGCCTCGACGCCAGTGACCTCACCCGCACCGAGATGGACCAGGTCCTGCGCTTCACCGCCGATCTGCACAACAGCGCTGACTTCGCGGTGCGTGCTCCAGCGCTCGAAGTGAGCTTCACGGATGCGGTCGGCCGCGTCGTTTCGCGCAAGGTCTTCCAGCCGTCGGACCTGGGCCTGCGGGGCGATGCCATCGAAGCGGATGCTCAATGGCGCATCGACGCGCGGCTGGCCGTCGGCGAGCTGCAAGTGGCCGGCTACACCGTCGAGGTGTTCTATCCCTGATGCGTGCCGGGTGGCACGCACTGCTTCTGTTCTTCGTTCACCGGATCACACCATGGCCTGTCTCGTCAGCGGCTCCCTCGCCTTCGACACCATCACGAACTTTCCCGGCCGCTTCGCCGAGCAGATCCTGCCCGAGCAGGTGCACATCCTGAACGTGTCGTTCCTGGTGCCGACGCTTCGGCGCGAGTTCGGCGGTTGCGCCGGCAACATCGCCTACACGCTGGCTGCCCTCGGCAGTGAGGCCGTAGTGGTAGCCGCCCTCGGCAACGACGGCGAGGTCTATCTCGACCGCATGCAGCGCCTGGGCATCGACACGACGCAGGTGCTCCAGGTGCAGGACACCTACACCGCCCAGGCGATGATCATCACCGACGCAGACAACAATCAGATCACGGCATTTCACCCCGGCGCCATGCAGGAGGCGCACCGCATCGGCCTGCCGGAGCGCAACGACATCGCGCTGGCGATCATCGGCCCGGATGGCCGCGACGCCATGCTCAGGCGAGCCACCGACCTGGCGCAAGCCGGCATCCCCTTCGTCTTCGACCCGGGCCAGGGCCTGCCGATGTTCGACGGTGAAGCACTGAAGGCCTTCATCGCGCGGTCCACCTGGGTCGCCGTGAACGACTATGAAGGACGGATGCTGTGCGAGCGCACCGGCCTCACGCTCGCCGAGCTGTCGTCCATGCCGAACTTGAAGGGCGTGATCGTCACCCTCGGCGCGGAGGGATGCGATGTGTGGGTGCAAGGACGCTGCGAGCACGTGCCCGGCGTACCCGCCGAGCAGGTGCTCGACCCCACCGGCTGCGGCGACGCCTTCCGTGGCGCCCTGCTGCATGGCCTGGAGCGCGGGTGGCCCCTGGTGGATTGCGTGGCGCTCGGCAACCGGCTCGGCGCGCTGAAGATCGCCCAGCGGGGCGGCCAGAACCACGTGATAGACCGCGCAGCGCTCGGCCTGGCCTGACGGGCCGCGTCAGCCCGCAGGCGGCGCACCTAGCGCCCGCTGGAGCCAGGCCTGCACAGCCGTCAGCGGCGCCTCGATCTCGACCTGCTTGTGTCGGGCCGCGGCGCCCCGCTTGAGACGCACATCGCGCTTGGCCAGGCCCAGTTCACGCGCGAGCCACAGCACGAGCGCCTCGTTGGCCTGACCTTCGATCGGTTGCGCGGCCAGGCGGATTCGCAAGGCCCCCTCGTGCAGGCCGGTCGCCTCGGTGCTTCGGGCGTTCGGCTGCACCGTCACGGTCAGCACGCAGGCCATCGGTCCGCCGTCGCGCACGCACGGCCACGGATTCACCGTGCCGGTGGACAAGGGGGCGGGCCGACTCGTTGCCATCAATGAAAGAGAAAAGCCCGGCCGGAGCCGGGCTTGTCAAGGATCGAAGGCCCCCGAAGGAGGCCTTCGAAACGCCCATCAGGGCTTGTTGCCCGTCGGGAACGGCCAGGCGGCCGCAGGGCTCAATGCCGTCTTCGCCGCAGGGGCAGCAGGGGCAGCAGGGGCAGTGGGCGCAGCAGCCTTCTTGGCTGCTGCCTTCTTCGCCGCCGGCTTCTTCGCCGCGGGCTTCTTGGCCGCAGCGGCCTTCTTCGCCGGTGCCGCCTTCTTCGCTGCCGCCTTCTTGGCGACCGGCTTCGGCGCGGCCTTCTTGGCGGGGGCCTTCTTGGCCGGTGCCGCCTTCTTCGCAGCCGCCTTCTTGGCCGGTGCCGCCTTCTTCGCCGGCGCCGCCTTCTTGGCCGGAGCGGCCTTCTTGGCCGGAGCCTTCTTGGCGGCAGCCTTCTTGGCCGGTGCAGCCTTCTTCGCTGCCGCCTTCTTCGCCGGCGCCTTCTTGGCCGGAGCCTTCTTTGCCGGGGCTTTCTTGGCCGCAGCCTTCTTCGCAGTTGCCATATCAATCTCCTTGATCAAGTTGCGAAAAGCACCGGGCTGCTCGAGTCAGCTCGGCGATCCACCGGGAGGCCACTCCTGTCACGGTCTAAAGGCCGTTTCAGGCTGCCCCAGTCGGTGAATGGGGTCCCGGACAGCCGCTTCGCTTCATGGTGGCGAAGCTGGCTGGCCGGAGGGTCTTGATCTCTCACGTGGCCGGGATGAAGGCCGCGGCGCTCATCGGCGCCGAAGTCCGTTCAATCCCAGCTCAATGCGCCACCGGATTGGTACTCGATGACGCGGGTTTCGAAAAAGTTTCGCTCCTTCTTCAGGTCGATCATTTCGCTCATCCAGGGGAACGGGTTCTCCTCGTTCGGGAAGAGCGGCTCCAGGCCGATCTGCGTGGCGCGCCGGTTGGCTATGTAGCGCAGGTAGCCCTTGAACATCGATGCATTCAGGCCCAGCACGCCGCGCGGCATGGTGTCTTCGGCGTAGCGGTACTCGAGCTCGACGGCCTTGACGAACAGGCCCTTGATCTCGGCCTTGAACTCGGCCGTCCACAGCTGCGGGTTCTCGAGCTTGATCTGGTTGATCAGGTCGATGCCGAAGTTGCAGTGCATCGACTCGTCGCGCAGGATGTACTGGTACTGCTCGGCCGCGCCGGTCATCTTGTTCTGCCGGCCGAGCGCGAGGATCTGCGTGAAGCCGACGTAGAAGAACAGGCCCTCCATCAGGCAGGCGAAGACGATCAGGCTCTTGAGCAGCGTCTGGTCGGTCTCGGGCGTGCCGGTCTTGAAGTGCGGGTCCATGATCGCGTCGATGAACGGGATCAGGAACTCGTCCTTGTCGCGGATCGACGCAACCTCGTGGTAGGCGTTGAAGATCTCCGACTCGTCCAGGCCCAGCGACTCGACGATGTACTGGTAGGCGTGGGTGTGGATCGCTTCCTCGAAAGCCTGGCGCAGCAGGAACTGGCGGGCTTCGGGCGCGGTCACGTGCCGGTAGGTGCCGAGCACGATGTTGTTGGCGGCGAGCGAATCGGCGGTCACGAAGAAGCCGAGGTTGCGCTTGATGATGCGGCGCTCGTCTTCGCTCAAGCCGTTGGGATCCTTCCAGGTCGCGATGTCACGCGACATGTTGACCTCTTGCGGCATCCAGTGGTTCGCGCACGTCGCGAGGTACTTCTCCCAGGCCCACTTGTACTTGAACGGCACCAGCTGGTTCACGTCGGTCTGGCCGTTGATGATGCGCTTGTCGGCGACGTTCACACGACGCGCGTGGGGCGCTACAACGGAGCTGGCCGCGACCGGTGCGACGGGCCGCACCGATGCAGAGACTTGAAGAGGCGAAGGGGTCACCGCCTGCACGTCGCGAGACTCGCGTTGGGGCTCGGGCGTGTGGCGTGAAGCAGGATTCGGCGGGGTACGAAGGTCGTCTTCCCAGACCAGCATGTGCGTGTTTCCTATGGGTCGCGATTATGGGAGTGTTGTGTTGAAACACCAAGCACTTCTTGACATCGGAGCGTCATCGTTGTTGCACGCGTGCATCGACTTTGCACGCATCACAACGAAGGCATTCATCGCATCGACGGACGACGTGTCCATCGAGCGATGAGTGCATCCGATCAACTCACTGACAGGCCTCGCAAGTCGGGTCGTCGACACCGCAGAACTTGATGTCGGTGGCCGGCTGCGCAGCGAGCATGGCCTGCGCTTGCGCGGCCGCTGCATCGAGCGCCGACATGCCGCCGCCGAGGCCACCGCCGCTCGGCACCGAGTTCAACTGGCCTGCGGAAACCGTCGACTTCTCGGCATGCGTGGCGCCCACCGTGCGCAGGTAGTAGGTGGTCTTCAAGCCACGCACCCACGCGAGCTTGTAGGTGTCGTCGAGCTTCTTGCCCGAGGCGCCGGCGATGTAGATGTTGAGCGACTGCGCCTGGTCGATCCACTTCTGGCGGCGGGCCGCGGCCTCGACCAGCCACTGCGTCTCGACCTCGAACGCGGTGGCGTACAGGGCCTTGAGTTCCTCGGGCACGCGGTCGATCCGGCGCAGCGAACCGTCGTAGTGCTTGAGGTCCATCACCATCACGCTGTCCCACAGGCCGAGCTTCTTCAGGTCGCGCACCAGGTACTCGTTGACGACCGTGAACTCGCCGGACAGGTTGGACTTGACCGACAGGTTGCCGAAGCACGGCTCGATCGAGGCGTCGACGCCGATGATGTTGGAGATCGTCGCCGTCGGCGCGATGGCCACGCAGTTGCTGTTGCGCATGCCGTGGCTGGCGATGCGCTGGCGCAGGGCATTCCAGTCCATGCTCATGCTGCGGTCGACGTCCACGTAGCCGCCGCGCTGCTCGGCCAGGAGGTCCAGCGAATCCAGCGGCAGGATGCCGCGATCCCACAGGGAGCCGCGATAGGTCGAGTAGCGCCCACGTTCGGCCGCCAGGTCGGTCGACGCCCAGTAGGCGTAGTAGCAGAGCGCTTCCATCGAGCGGTCGGCGAACTCGACCGCCTCGGGGCTGGCGTAGGGCAGGCGCAGCTGGTACAGCGCGTCCTGGAAGCCCATGACGCCCAGGCCCACCGGGCGGTGGCGCAGGTTGGAGTCACGCGCCTTCTTGACCGCGTAGTAGTTGATGTCGATGACGTTGTCGAGCATGCGCATCGCCGTCGACACGGTCTTCTTCAGCTTGTCGTGGTCAATGACCTTCGAGGCGACGCCTGCGGCGTCGCGTGGGCCGTCCATCAGGTGCTGGGCCAGGTTGACCGAGCCCAGGTTGCACACGGCGATCTCGTCGGGGCCGGTGTTCAGGGTGATCTCGGTGCACAGGTTGGACGAGTGCACCACGCCGACGTGCTGCTGCGGCGAGCGGACGTTGCAGGCGTCCTTGAAGGTGATCCAGGGATGGCCGGTCTCGAACAGCATCGAGAGCATCTTGCGCCACAGGTCCCGGGCGGGCATGCGCTTGAACAGCTTGATCTCGCCGCGGTCGACCTTGGCCTCGTAGGCTGCATAGGCCTGCTCGAACTGGGCGCCGATCTTGTCGTGCAGGTCGGGGCAGGTGGAAGGGCTGAACAGGGTCCAGTCGCTGCCTTCCATCACCCGCTTCATGAACAGGTCCGGAATCCAGTTCGCGGTGTTCATGTCGTGGGTGCGGCGGCGATCGTCGCCGGTGTTCTTGCGCAGCTCGAGGAACTCCTCGATGTCCAGGTGCCACGTTTCCAGATAGGCGCAGACGGCGCCCTTGCGCTTGCCGCCCTGGTTGACGGCGACCGCCGTGTCGTTGACGACCTTGAGGAAGGGCACGACGCCTTGCGACTTGCCGTTGGTGCCTTTGATATAGGAGCCTAGCGCGCGGACGTTGGTCCAGTCGTTGCCGAGGCCGCCGGCGAACTTGGACAGCAGCGCGTTCTCCTTCAGGGCCTCGTAGATGCCGTCCAGGTCGTCCGCCACCGTGGTCAGGTAGCACGACGACAGCTGCGATCGGCGGGTGCCGGCGTTGAACAGCGTCGGCGTCGAGGACATGAAGTCGAAGGTCGACAGCACGTTGTAGAACTCGATCGCGCGGGTCTCGCGGTCGATCTCGTTGAGTGCCAGGCCCATCGCGACGCGCATGAAGAAGGCCTGCGGCATCTCGATGCGGGTCTCGTCGATGTGCAGGAAGTAGCGGTCGTACAGCGTCTGCAGGCCGAGGTAGTCGAACTGCAGGTCGCGGTCGGCATTCAGCGCGGCGCCGAGCTTGGCCAGGTCGAACTGCATAAGCCTTTCGTCCAGCAGCTCGGCCTCGACCCCCTTCTTGATGTACCTGGGGAAGTACTCGGCGTACTTCTCGACCATCTCGCCTTGCATCACCTCGCCGCCGATGATCTCGCGACGGATCGTGTGCAGCAGCAGGCGCGCGGTGGCGCGGGTGTAGGCCGGGTCCCGCTCGATCAGCGTGCGCGCGGCCAGGATGGCCGCCTTGTAGACCTCGTCGATGGGCACGCCGTCGTAAAGGTTGCGGCGGGTCTCGGCCAGGATGGGATCGGGCCGGACGTCATCTCCAAGGCCGGCGCAAGCCGACTCGACCAGGGCCTGCAGCCGGCCTTCGTCCAGGGCCACGCGCTGGCCGCCATCGACCACGTACAGCACGTGGGCCGGCTCGGCCGCCGGCGCCTGGCTCGCGTGCTTGGCGCGCTCCTGTGAGCGGCGCTCGCGGTACAGCACGTAGGCGCGTGCGACCTCGTGGTGGCTGCCGCGCATGAGGCCGAGCTCGACCTGGTCCTGCACGTCCTCGATGTGGAAGGTGCCGCCGCCCGGCCGCGAGCGCAGCAGCGCGCGCACCACCGTCTCGGTCAGCGCATCCACCGTGTCGCGCACGCTCGCCGAGGCCGCGCCCTGGGTGCCATGCACCGCCAGGAAGGCCTTCATCAGCGCGACGGCGATCTTGTTGGGCTCGAACGAGACCACGGCGCCGTTGCGGCGAATGATCTGGTAGCCCTGGTAGGCACTGGGAGACTGGCCCGTGGGCACGGCGGCGTGCGACGGCCGCGCCGCGACGGCGCTGTCGATGATGCTGGGTGCAGCGGCTTGCATGGAGATCCCCTCTTATGAATGACTGCTGTTCGCAGAGAAAACGTTGTTGGCCCCCCTGGCGCCAGGCCCGGCCCGAACCCTGACCGGCCGGCAACGGCGATGCGCAGCTCGTGCCTGGAACCGCTGCAGCCTTCAGGCTGGCGGCTCGCACGACACGAGCTTCATCGTCGTCGGAGCTTGCGGTCCCGAAGCTTCGGGACCAGGGTCGGGGCCGATGCCTGCGCCGGCTGCGCTGCGGGCCTGCGAGAGGCCAGGGTGGCGCCGGTGACGTTGGACATGAGCGTTCTGGAGTGCCTGAAGGTTAGCACGAAAGAACACTATATCTAGGGCCACACGTGGCCACAAGCACTACCCGTAGCGTGACTAACCCCGCTTGACGAATGCCGGGATTTGCTCTCCGCGAGGCTTGGCGCGGCCTGGCGGGCGATCCGCCATCAGGCGGCGAAGCGCTCGGCCCTCCAGCGCAGCCGGCTGCGCAGCCCGGCCCAATCGAACCCTGGCCCCGGATCGCGCTTGCGGCCTTCGGCCACGTGCTCGTGCCCAGCGACATCGAAGGCGCCATGGCGGGCCTGCAAGGAGCGCAACAGCGCAGCGAGACGTTCGTATTGCACCGCCTCGAAGCGTTCGCCCTCCAGCCCTTCGAGCTCGATGCCTATGGAGAAGTCATTGCAGTTATCGCGGCCGCGCCAGTGCGACACACCGGCATGCCAGGCCCGCTCGTCGCAGGACACGAACTGCAGCAGTTCGCCATCGCGGCGCAGGAAGAAGTGAGCCGAGACCTTCAGCCCGCGAAGACCGGCGTAGTACGGATGGGCGTCCGCATCGAGCCGGTTGGTGAACAGGCGCTGCACCGCATCGCCTCCGTATTCTCCCGGCGGGAGACTGATCGAATGCAGGACGACGAGCGACACCTTCATGCCGGCCGGGCGCGGGCCGAAGTTGGGCGAGGGAACGGATCGGGCGAGCGCCGTCCAGCCGCCGCGCCACGCGCTCATTCAGACGCCGCCGGACTCGGCATCACCCGCCTCGCCGCCTTCGGTGATGCCCAGCCGCGCCATGCGATAGCGCATCTGTCGCAGCGACAGGCCCAGGCTCGAACCGGCCGCCGTCCGGTTGAAGCCGTGCAACTCCAGGGCGCGAACGAGGATCGCTCGCTCGACGTCGTCGAGGTGCCGCGCCAGGTCGCGCGGCAGCGGCGTATCCCCGGCGGGGGCGCCGGCATCCCGCGTCACCAGCGGCGCTTCGGACAAGATTCCTGCCTCGGTATCGCCGGCCTGGCTGTCCTGCAGCATCGCGGCCGGCAGCCCCAGGTCCTGCTCGTCTATCAGGTCCGCGGGCGAGAGGGCGACCGCGCGGTGCAGCAGGTTCTCCAGCTCGCGCACATTGCCGGGGAAGGCGTAGCGGCCCAGTCGCTCCACCGCGGCCGCGCTCAGGCGCGGGGCCGGGCTCACGCCGGCATCGCGGGCGATGCGCTCGAGCAGCGCGCTGCTGATCGGGCCGATGTCGTCGCGCCGGTCGCGAAGCGGCGGCATGCCGATGCGGATCACGTTCAGACGGTAGAACAGATCCTGGCGGAACCGGCCCGCGGCCACCTCGACCGCCAGATCCTTGTGCGTTGCACTGACGATGCGCACGTTCAGCGGCACTTCGGCCACGGCTCCGATGGGTCGCACCGCGCGCTCCTGCACCACCCGCAGCAGCTTGCTCTGCATCGCCAGCGGCAGGTCGCCGATCTCGTCGAGGAAGAGCGTGCCGCCGTTCGCGGCCTGGAAGAATCCGGCGCGGTCTTCGGTCGCGCCGGTGAAGGAGCCCTTGCGGTAGCCGAAGAACTCGGCCTCGAGCAGGTTCTCCGGAATCGCCCCGCAGTTGACGGCGATGAAAGGCTGGCCGGCGCGGGCGCTGACTTCGTGGATGGCGCGCGCGACCAGCTCCTTGCCGGTGCCCGACTCGCCTTCCACCAGGGCGGGGGCCATGCTCCTGGCCACCTTTTCGACAAGCTCGCGGACCTCCCTCATGGCCTGCGAGCCGCCGACCAGGCGGGCCAGCGGAGCGCTGGGCGCCGCCACGCCGGGCCGGGGCGCGGCAACCGGCGCCGCACGGCCCATCGCGCCCGCCACGACGGCCCGGAACTGCCGCAGGTCCACCGGCTTGGTGAGGTAGTCGAAGGCGCCGGCCTTGAGCGCCTCGACCGCGTTCTCGGCCGAGCCGTAGGCCGTGATGACGATGACCTTTTCCGGCCGGTGTGCCTGCTGCAGCCGGTGCATGAGGTCCAGGCCCGAACCGTCCGGCAGGCGCATGTCGGTGATGACGAGGCGGAACACCCGCTCCTGCAGGCGGGCCCAGGCGTCTGCCACGGTTGCCGCCGTCTCCACCTCGTGGCCTTCGCGCAGCAGCGTCAGCTCGTACAGCGTCAGCAGGTCCGGCTCGTCATCGACGACCAGCACGCCACCGGCGGTGAAGGATTCGTTCACGGGCTCGCTTCCTGGTGGTCGATGCTCATTCACAGGTGCAGTCGTCCTTCACCGGTCACCTCGTCATGCCGCATGACGACCTGGAACACATTGGGATGCCGCTCGTCGGCACGCCGCAGGTAGTCGATGCTGGCGCCATGGCGCTCGCACAGCTCACGGCAAATATAGAGCCCCAGGCCGGTGCCGCGGCTGCGGCTGGAGTGGAAAGGTTCGAACAGATGGGCTTCGACCTCGGGCGGGATGGGCTCGCCATCGCTGGCCACCGCCAGGCGCGCGTACGGGCCGTCGAGCGGCTCGAGCAAGACCAGCACCGCGCCGGCCTTCTCGCTGCAGTGACGCACGGCGTTCTCCAGCAGGTTGACCAGCACGCGGCGCAGGTGGTCCGGATCGAACACCGCGCCGAGCGGCTCCTTGGGCAGCAGCACGCGCAGGCGGCTGTCGCTGCCCAGCGCCAGACCCACGGTGCGAGCCCACTCGGCGCAGATGGCGGCCACTTCGGCCGTCGCATCGATGGTGCGCGAGGGCGAAGTGCTGCCCGGCGCCGCTTCCATCACATCCTCTACGATGCGGCGCAGTCGCTCGACGTTGTCGGCCACGATGCGCACCAGGCGCTGCTGGTCGGGACGAAGCAGGTCCTCCTGCAGCAGCGCATTGGCCTGAGATACGGCAGCCAGCGGATTGCGGATTTCGTGCGCGATGCCGGCCGAGATGCGGCCCATGGCGACCAGTCTTTCCTCGCGCTGGCGCGCCAGCACGGTGCGCAGCTCCTCCATGAACAGCACCGCCAGGAATTCCTCGTCGACGTGCCGGTCGTCCGGGCCGCCCGGCCGGACGCCCAGCCGAGCGCCGCGCGTGAAGCGGGCACGCACGCGAACCGAGCGCGGGGTCTCGCCGGCATACGCCATGGTGAGGTCGAGCCCGGCGGCCGGCCACTGGCCCGATTCGTAGGCCTTGGCGACCGCGTCCTGCAAGGCCGTCCAGCCGACCTGGCTCGACAGCGAGAAGGGCGCGGGCGGGCAGGCGCCACGCTCCGACAGCAAACCTCGCGCAGCGGGGTTGGCGGCCCGAACCCGGCCGCGCCTGTCGACCACCAGCACGCCATCGCTCATCTCGTCGATCACGAGGCGGTTCAGCTCGGCCTGCTGCCGCGCCAGCTCCAGGCTGCCGCGGGCTGTGCGCTCCTCGCGGGCCAGCCGGCTGGCCATCTGGCCGGAGACCAGCACCGTCACGAACAGCCCGGCGCCGGCCAGGCCGGCCTGCGAAAGCAGCGCGGTGAACTCGCCCGCGACGAGAGCTCGCTCCCAGGCGCTGGCCATCAGCAGCAGGCTGGCCACGGCCGCCGTGGCGAGTGCCGTCACGCGAGCGCTCAGCACCCCCGCCATCAGCACCGGCAGCACCAGCAGCGCCGCGTGGTTCAGCGTTGCGTTCGGCTCCAGCCAGTGCATCGCGCCGAAGGCCGCGACGTCGACACCGACCGTGGTCCACCACCGCCAGCGCCTGCGGCCGGGACTTGCCGGACCCGTGTCCCCGGCGGTCCACAAGCGCAGGATGACGGCCTGCAGCGCGTACACGGCGCACAGCACGAATTGCCACGACGGGCCGCGGCCGCCGAACAGGTCGATCGCCAGCTGGGCCAGCACCAGCGCCATCCCCAGCCCGGCGCGCGCGGTGAGGTAGGTCCGGTAGACGCGGCGGTGCGCGCTGTCGTCGGCGTTCACCAGGCGCCGGGCCTGGCGCGAGAGAAAGCGGGAATCGTCGCCTCCGGTGGCCGGACCTTCCGCCCAGCGCGGATCCAGGGTGGAGGCATCCTCGAGGGCCGAGGGTTCGCCGAAGCCGAGCGCGTCGAGCCAGGACTCGCCGGCGCCGGATGGGGAAGTCGAGGTGCCGGTATTTCGCTGAAGGGGGCGGGCACTGCTCATGGCGGCCTCAACTGCGGCCGTTGGAGCCGGGGCCCAGGCGCCGGTGCTCGACGCTGCAGTAGTGCCGCCCGCCCTCGCCCTCGAGCGCATCGGGCTGCGGCAGGTGCAGGCCGCAATGTGCGCAGGACACCATGGGCTGCGGGCCCGGCGTGCGCCGCCGCGTCGCGCCGTTCTGCGAAGCGCCGCCGCCCCGGCCCTTGCCGAACCAGAACATCAGGACCACCACGACGATGGCGATCGTCAACAACAACTTGATCATGCGGGGGGACGCTGCAGCACGACCTCGTAGACGAAGCGCGTGCCGACATAGGCGAGCAGAAGCAGCAGGGAGCCGGCGTAGAGCCAGCGGGTGGCCTGGCGGCCGCGCCAACCCCGCCACAGGCGGCCGATGATCAGTGCGGCGAAGGTGGCCCAGCCGAGCACGGACAGCACGCTCTTGCGGTCCCAGTGCCACTGCGTCTCGGATTGCAGGCCGAGCCACAGCGCCAATGTCAGCACCACGAAGCCGGCCTCGACGAAACGGAAGGTCAGGCGCTCGAGCTTGAGCAGGGGCAGGCCGGCGCCGACGGTGCCCGAGCCGGTGCCCGGGCCCCTGTGGCGCAGCCGGTTCTCGGCGGTGTCCAGCAGGATCGCGTGCAGCACGGCCGCGCCGAACAGCCCGTACGACGTGAGTCCCAGCACCCAGTGCATCGGCGCCCAGCGGGAATGGGCGATGGCACGGACTTCGCCTGGAAAGAACCAGCCGAGCAGGACGGCCAGCGCGCCAGCCAGCGCCAGCGCACGGCGAGGGCCGGCCAGCGGCAGGAAGCGGCTCTCGACACCATGGACCGCCAGCACCAGCCACACGGTGAGCGACAGCACTGGGGCGAATCCGAGGCGCAGCCCCTGGCCCTCGCCCGCCCACACGCCGGCGCCGGCCAGCAGCACGATGGCATGCAGGACCCAGGCCGCGAAGAGCAGTTGCACGGGCCAACGGCGATCCGGTGCCGCCGGCATCAGCGCGCCCAGGTAGGCCAGCACGGCCGCCACGGCAAAGAGCACCGTGGGGTCAGCGGATAAAATCATGGCCACAGTTTACTGGCGCGTGCAGTCCGTCACCGTGGCCCTTCGGCCTGGCCGGTGCCACGCGCAACCCCATGGCATCCACCCTTACCGAACGCCTGTCCCGGCTGGTCAAGACCATGCGCGGCCAGGCCCGCATCACCGAGACCAACGTGCAGGACATGCTGCGCGAGGTCCGCATGGCCCTGCTCGAGGCCGACGTCGCCCTGCCCGTCGTGCGCGACTTCGTCGCCCGCGTCAAGGACAAGGCCCTGGGCCAGGAGGTGGTGGGCTCGCTCAACCCCGGGCAGGTGCTGGTCTCCATCGTCCACAAGGAACTCGCCGCGACCATGGGCGAGGGCGTGGCCGACATCGACCTGGCGACCCAGCCGCCCGCCGTCATCCTGATGGCCGGCCTGCAGGGCGCGGGCAAGACCACCACCACGGCCAAGCTGGCCAAGCACCTGATCGAGAAGCGCCGCAAGAAGGTGCTCACGGTCTCGGCCGACGTCTACCGGCCGGCGGCCATCGAGCAGCTGAAGACGGTCACCAAGCAGGCCGGCGCCGAGTGGTTCGCCTCCACGCCCGACCAGAAGCCGCGAGACATCGCCCTGGCCGCGCTCGACTACGCAAAGAAGCACTACATCGACGTGCTGCTGGTCGACACCGCCGGCCGGCTGGCGATCGACGAGGCGCTGATGGCCGAGATCCGCGACCTGCACGCCGCCTTGCAGCCGGTCGAGACGCTGTTCGTGGTCGATGCGATGCAGGGCCAGGACGCGATCAACACCGCCAAGGCTTTCAAGGAGGCGCTGCCGCTGACCGGCATCGTGCTGACCAAGCTCGACGGCGACTCGCGCGGCGGCGCCGCCATGTCGGTCCGGCAGATCACCGGCGCGCCGATCAAGTTCGCCGGCGTGTCCGAGAAGATCGACGGCCTGGAGGTCTTCGACGCCGATCGCCATGCGGGCCGCGTGCTCGGCATGGGCGACATCGTCGCCCTGGTCGAGGAGGTGCAGAAGGGCGTCGACCTCGATGCCGCGAAGAAGCTGGCCGACAAGGTCAAGTCGGGCGACGGCTTCGACCTGAACGACTTCCTGTCCCAGGTCTCGCAGATGAAGAAGATGGGCGGCCTGGGCTCGCTGATGGAGAAGCTGCCGACCCAGCTCGCCGCCAAGGCCGGCCAGGCCGACATGGACCGCGCAGAGCGAGACATGCGGCGCATGGAGGGCATGCTCAACGCCATGACCGCCAAGGAGCGCCGCCAGCCCTCGCTGCTGCTGGAAGGCAAGTCCAAGGCCAGCCGCAAGCGCCGCATTGCGCAAGGCGCGGGCGTGCAGATCCAGGACGTCAACCGCATGCTCAACCAGTTTGAGCAGATGCAGGGCATGATGAAGAAGATGAAGGGCGGCGGCCTGATGAAGATGATGAAGCGCCTGGGCGGCATGAAGGGCATGGGCGGCATGGGCGGGCCGGGCCTGCGCTGAGTTCGCCGGGCCACCCCACCACTTCTGCGAGGAGGGTCCCATGGAGACAGTGATGATCTGGGCCCTGCTGGCGCTGCTGGCGATCGGCGCGCCGGCGCTGATGTGGTGGAAGGGCAAGCGCCTGCACGGCCAGCGCGGCCCGGCGCCGCGGGTGAGCGAGGCGCGCGACACCGTGGCCGACTGGCCACCGACCTTGACCCGGGTGCTCAGTTCCACCGAGCGCCAGGCCTACGAGACCTTGTGCAAGGCGTTGCCCAACCACATGGTGCTCGCGCAGGTGCCGCTGGCTCGTTTCATCCGCGTGCCCACGCGCTACTCCTACGGCGAATGGCTGTCGCGGGTGGGGCAGCTGAGCGCCGACATGGTCGTCTGCGACCGCAACTCGGAAGTGCTGGCGGTGGTCGAGATCCGCCCGACCCAGGAGAGCGAGAGAAGCCGCCAGCGCCACCAGCGCATGACGCGCGTGCTCAAGGCGGCCGGCGTGCGGGTGCTGGTGTGGGCGGAGGGGGAGCTGCCGACGCCGCAGTCGGTGCGCGAGACGCTGCTGCCCCGCGAAGTCGCCGCCGAACGCGCGGCGCTGGCCCGGGCGCCGGCGGGCGGCGGCCCGCTGACCACCATCCCCACCGCCGAGGTGCGGGAGGGCGAAGGCCAGATCGACGATGCCTCCCGCGAGCCGCCGCCCACGACGTGGTACAGCGATCTCGACGGGCCGCCAGCCGCGAAGAAACCGCCGCGGAGTTGAGGCGCCCTTCGGCTGCGGAGCGAAGGTTTCGCAGGGCTTGCCTGGGCAGGCCGCTTCGAATCGGCCCGCTCCAGTCTTACGCCGCGACCGACGACCGGCCGCGCGGCGCAAGCCCGACGCGTCAGCCGAGCAGCGCCTGCGCGAACTCGCGGGCGTCGAAGGTCTCGAGGTCCTCGAGCTTCTCGCCCACGCCGACGAAGTAGACCGGCACCGGCCGCTCGCGCGCAATGGCGGCGAGCACGCCGCCCTTGGCCGTGCCGTCGAGCTTGGTGACGATGAGGCCGGTGAGCTTGAGCGCGTCGTCGAAGGCGCGGACCTGCGCCAGGGCGTTCTGGCCGGTGTTGCCGTCCACGACCAGCAGCACCTCATGGGGTGCACTGGACTCGGCCTTGGCGATGGTGCGGCGGATCTTCTTCAGCTCCTCCATCAGGTGCAGCTGGGTGGGCAGGCGCCCGGCCGTGTCGGCGATGACCACGTCGACGCCGCGCGACTTGCCGGCGACTACCGCGTCGTAGGTCACTGCCGCCGGATCGCCGCCCTCCTGGCTGACGATCTGCACCTGGTTGCGGTCGGCCCAGATGGCGAGCTGCTCCCGTGCAGCGGCGCGGAAGGTGTCGGCTGCGGCCAGCAGCACCTTCTGCTCGGCATCGGCGAGGTGCCGTGTGAGCTTGCCGATGCTGGTCGTCTTGCCGGCGCCGTTGACGCCGACCACCATCATCACGGTGGGCTGGTGCCGGCCGATCTCCAGCGGGCGCTCCAGCGGCGCGAGCAACTCGGCCAGGGCATCGGCCAGCAGCGCGCGGACCTCCTCCGGCCGCTCGGCCTTGCGCTCTTTGACGCGGCGGCGCAGATCGGCCAGCAGGTGCTCGGTCGCCTTGACGCCGGCGTCGGCCATCAACAGGGCGGATTCGAGCTCCTCGTAAAGCGCCTCGTCGATGCGCGTGCCGGTGAAGACCTGCGCGATGCTGGTGCCGGTCTTGGCCAGACCTTGCCGCAGGCGGCCGAACCAACCGGCGCGCTCGGCCGGCGGCGCAGGCGCAGGCGCAGGCGCAGGCGCCGGCTCGGGGACGGGCTCGGGCGTCGACGCGGCGACCTTGGCGGCGGGCGCAGGCGAAGGGGGGACAGGCGGGCGCACAGCCGCGGGCGGCGTGGGCACCGGTGCCGGCACAGGGGCCTGCGCCGGAGTTGCTGGCACCGCGACGTTGGCTGGCGCGGGCTCCGCCAATGCCGGCGTCGGAGCCATGGCGCCGCGAAGATCGGGGGCCGCAGGTGCCGGCGCAGGTACGGGCTTTTTCTTGAAGAAGCTGAACATGAAGGCTTGCTGGCGCCGGCCAGATCCGCTATATAATGGAAGGCTGTTGGCGCTTTAGCTCAGTCGGTTAGAGCGACGGAATCATAATCCGCAGGTCCGGGGTTCGAATCCCTGAAGCGCCACCAAGAGGTCTCAACGGGCTGCATCCTACGGTGCAGCCCGTTTTCGTTTTCCGGCAGGGCGATACCGCAAGCGTCCTGCCGCGGCCGCTCCGGCCTGGTTCAGCTCATCGAAACGCATGGCGAACACCGGTGCGCGGGTGCGCGGACCGAAGCGCACAATCGTCCTTCCCGCATTGCGCGAAGGAGGCACGATGTACACGCGTCGATGGCTGGCCGCCCTCCTGCTGCTCCTGGCTTCGGGCTGGGCGGTGGCACAGGACAAGGTCGTCTACCACGTCAGTGATTCGCAGGCGCAGGCCTTGCCCGCACTGCGCAACCTGCGCAACCACCTGGACGTCGACCCGACGGCGCAGATCACCGTCGTCACGCTGGGCGCCGGGGTGGATTTCCTCATGGAGGATGCGAAGGAAGAGAAGTCCGGCACCGCTTATGCGCCACTGGTGTCGGCGCTGCGAGGCCGCGGCGTGAAGTTCGAGGTCTGCGAGATCACGCTGAAGAACCGCGGCCTCAAGCGCGACCAGTTCATCCAGGAGGCCGACTTCACGCCTTCGGGCGTGGTGCGCCTGAGCAAGCTGCAAATCCAGGGCTACGCCTACATCCGGCCCTGAGCGGCCCGAGCCCGTACTTCCACCAGTGGCGGGCGGCCTGCACGGCTCTAATATTTCCATGTGCTTATATTGTGATGGGCACATGAGGAGGACGCGTGAGCTCGAGTGAGTCGCTGCCCGGGGCCAGCGCCGGAATCCCGGGCCGCCTGCGCAAGGCGCCGGAGCACTTCCTGGACGCGGCGGTCATCGGCGCCGTGCGCAGCGAGGCTGCCCAGGGCCGGCGCGACTTCATCCGCGGCGTCCTTTCGGCCGCTGTCGCCGGAGCCGCGGCCGCCACTTCCGCGCGCACGCAGGCACAGTCGAACCCAGCTCCCGCCGATGGGGGCGACCCCAACATCCTGAACCTGCCCGAGCACAGCGCCGGCCTGGGCCGGCCCGTCGCCTACGACGGCTACGGCAGGCCTTCGAAGTACGAAGCCAACGTGCAGCGCCGCCAGAGTCCCGGGCTGACCCAGACCGCGCAGGCCTCGGTGTCCTTTGCGCCGCTGCAGTCGCTGTTCGGCATCATCACGCCCAGCGGCCTGCACTTCGAGCGTCATCACCAGGGCTGGTGGGACATCGACCCGTCCAGGCACCGCCTGATGATCAACGGCTCCGACGCATCACTGTTGAAGACGCCCAAGGTGTTCACCATGGACGAGCTGATGCGGCTTCCGGCCGTGTCCCGCCTGCACTTCATCGAATGCGGCGCCAACACCGGGATGGAGTGGGGCAACGTGGCCGTGCCGACCGTGCAGTACACGCACGGCATGCTCAGTTGCAGCGAGTTCACCGGCGTGCCTCTGAAGCTGCTGCTAGAGCATTGCGGGGTCGATGCGAAGCGCGGCCGCTACCTGCTGGCCGAGGGCGCGGACGGCTCCTCCATGACCCGCACCATCCCGATGGAGCTGGTCGAGTCCGGCGAGGTGCTGGTGGCCTACGGCCAGAACGGCGAGATGCTGCGGCCCGAGAACGGCTACCCGCTGCGCCTGGTCGTGCCCGGCGTGCAGGGCGTGAGCTGGGTGAAGTACCTGCGGCGCATCGAGGTCGGCGACCAGCCCTACGGCACCAAGGACGAATCCATCCATTACATCGACCTGATGCCCGACGGCCTGCACCGCCAGTACAGCAGCACGCAGGAGTGCAAGAGCGTGGTCACCACGCCCTCCGGCGGGCAGGTGCTGCTGGACCAGGGCTTCTTCAGCATCTCCGGGCTCGCCTGGTCGGGCCGCGGCACGATCAAGGCGGTGGATGTTTCGGTCGACGGAGGCCGCCAATGGCGGCCTGCCCGGCTCGAATCGCCGATCATGAGCAAGTGCCTCACACGCTTTTCCATCGACTGGGTGTGGGACGGCAAGCCGGCCATCGTGCAAAGCCGCGCCACCGACGAGACCGGCTACGTGCAGCCCACCTATGCGCAGCTGCGCGCCGTGCGGGGGCGCCGCTCGATCTACCACAACAACGCCATCCAGAGCTGGCTGGTGCAGGAGAACGGAGAGGTGCGCAATGTCCAGCTCTCCTGAGACTCGCCGCACCCTGCGCATGGCGGTGCTGGGCCTCGCGCTGGTGACTCAGATCGCGCAGCCCGCCGCCGTGGCCCCGCCCTCGAGCTACCCCGGCATAGGCCGCCCGGCGACGGCCAAGGAACTCGCCGCCTGGGACATCGACGTGAGGCCTGACTTCAAGGGCCTGCCCCCGGGCAGCGGCTCCGTCGCCCAGGGCCAGGACATCTGGGAAGCGAAGTGCGCCTCCTGCCACGGCATCTTCGGCGAGTCCAACCAGGTGTTCAACCCGCTGGTGGGCGGCACCACCGCCGAGGACGTGAAGACCGGCCATGCGGCCCGCCTGATGGATCCGGCCTTCCCCGCCCGCACCACCTTGATGAAGCTGCCCACGGTCTCGACGCTGTGGGACTACATCCATCGCGCCATGCCGTGGAACGCGCCCAAGTCGCTCAAGGTCGACGAGGTCTATGCGGTCTCGGCCTTCCTGCTCAACCTGGGTGGCGTGGTGCCGGACGATTTCGTCCTGTCCGACCGCACCATGGCCGAAGCCCAATCCAGGCTGCCCAACCGGAACGGCATGACGACCGCGCACGCGCTGTGGCCGGGCCGCTCGCTGCCCGGCATCGCGACGCAGCCGGACGTCCGGGCCCCCGCCTGCATGCACGACTGCGCCACCGAGGCCAAGGTGTCGTCGCTGCTTCCCGATCACGCGCGCAATGCCCATGGCAACCTGGCCGACCAGACACGCGCCGTCGGTCCGCAACACGGTGTCGGCACGGGCGCGCCCGCCGCCGCGGATCGTGCCGACACGCCGCCAGCGGTGAGCTTGCTCCAGGGCCACGGCTGCGTCGCGTGCCACGCCATCGACAGCAAGCTCATCGGGCCGGCCTTCGTCGACGTCGCGGCCCGGCATGGCAGCCGCAGCGATGCGCTCGTCTACCTGAGCGAGAAGATCCGCACTGGCGGCTCCGGCAGCTGGGGGGCGATCCCGATGCCGCCTCAAAACCTTTCCGACGCCGACGCGCGGGCGATCGCGCAGTGGCTGGCCGACGGCGCCCGCAAATAGGCCCGCCCGTTCAGGGTTGGGCCGCTTGCCGGTACGCTGCCGGCCGTTTACACCTGAATCCGCATGAGTCAAGGAGTGCACGAGCATGCTGAAGCGACGTGAGATGCTGGCCCGCAGTGCCACGGTGGCCGGCCTGATGGCCTCGGCGGGCCTGTGGCCGGCGCTGGCGCGGGCCGACTGGAACCAGCCGGCCTTCGAGGCCAAGAGCGTGGCCGAAGCGATCAAGGCGATCGGCGGCTCGCCGCCCACCGAAAGCAAGGACGTCACCATCACCGGCCCCGACATCGCCGAGAACGGCGCCGTCGTGCCCATAGGCGCGGCCACCGCGCTGCCGGGGGTCAAGCGCGTGCTGATCCTGATCGAGAAGAACCCTTCGGTGCTCGCCGCGGCCTTCGACGTGAGCGACGCGGTGGAGGCCAACTTCTCGACGCGCGTGAAGATGGCCCAGTCGTCCAACGTCTACGCCGTGGCGATGATGGCCGACGGCAAGGTGCTGTTCGCGCAGAAGGAAATCAAGGTCACGCTCGGGGGCTGCGGCGGGTGAATGAAGCCCCCACGCCCCCTGCCGGGGGCTGCCCCCCGAGGGGGCTCGCGCAGCGGACCGGCTAATCCGAATCCGCGCCCGCCCTGGAAGGGAGGCGGCTCCTGAGGAGCGCCTCGTGGGGGAATGACATGAATGCGAAATTGGTCAACGAAATCTGAGGAGCCTCGAATGGCAGATCCGATGCGCATACGCGCCCAATCCGCGGGCAACGCCGCCACCGTGCGGGTGCTGATGAGCCACGAGATGGAGACCGGCCTGCGCAAGGATGCCAACGGCGTCGCCATCCCGGCCTGGCACATCCGCGAAGTCAGTGCGGCCCTCAACGGCAAGACCGTCATGACCGCCCAGTGGGGTCCGTCGATCTCCAAGAATCCCTTCCTGCAGTTCAGCATCAAGGGCGCCAAGGCCGGCGACAAGGTGAGCATCACCTGGGTCGACAACAAGGGCGACCGCCGCACCGACGAAGCCGTTATCAGCTGACACTTTCCACCCCTCCCTTGCAGGAGACCGCGTGCAAGCATCCGTTTTCAAGACAGGCACCGCCGCCGCCCTGGGCGCCACGCTAGCGGCCCTGGGCCTGACCCTGGCCGCCGGCAGCGCACAAGGCCAGAAGAGCACTGCCGACGGCATCGCCGAATACCGCGCGATGCTGGCCGACGGCAATCCCGCCGAGCTGTTCGAGGCCCGGGGCGAGGCCCTGTGGAAGGAGCCGCGCGGGCCGAAGAACGCCTCGCTCGAGCGCTGCGACCTCGGCCTCGGCCCGGGCGTGGTCAAGGGTGCCTGGGTGCAGCTGCCTCGCTGGTTCCCCGACACCAAGCGCGTGCAGGACCTCGAATCGCGCCTGCTGACCTGCATGGAGACGCTGCAGGGCATCGCCGCCGAGGAGGTCGCGAAGTCGCCCTTCGGCAAGGGCGAGCAGAAGTCGATGGAGGCGCTGGCGGCGTGGATCTCCGCCGAGTCGCGTGGGCTGCGCATGAACCTGCCGCAGGCCCACCCGGAAGAAAAGCGCATGTACGCCCTGGGCGAAAAGGCCTTCTACTTCCGCGGCGGGCCGATGGACTTCTCCTGCGCGACCTGCCATGGCGAATCGGGCAAGCGCATCCGCCTGCAGGACCTGCCCGACCTGCGCACCAACCCGGGCGACGGCATAGGCTTCGCGGCCTGGCCGGCCTACCGGGTCTCCAGCGGCGAGCTGTGGACCATGCAGCGCCGGCTGAACGACTGCTACCGCCAGCAGCGCTTCCCCTACCCCGGCTACGCGTCGGACGTCACCATTGCCTTGGGTGTCTTCATGGGCGTCAACGCCAAGGGCGCCGAGTCCATCGCACCATCGCTCAAGCGCTGAGGAAAGCACATGACGCCACGACACCTCCCACGCGCCGGCCTGGCACTGATTGCTGCAGCCGTGATGGGCTGCGCCACCGGGCCCAGCTCGGAGCAGATGGACCGGGACTTCCAGGCCATGATGAAGGCCTCCTTCCGCAGCGAGGGCATCGCCACGGTGGACCGCATCGAGCAGGATGCCGACCAGGCCGCCTGCTCTGCGGCACACCAGGCCAATGCCAGCGACACGCAGCGCATCGAGGCCGAAGCCCGCGCCACCATCCGGCCGCCCGGCGATGGCAAGTACCTCGGTGACTGGCGCGAGGGCGAGAAGCTGGCCCAGAACGGCCGCGGCATGACCTGGACCGACAAGAGCGCCGACCCAGCCGGCAACGGCGCCAGCTGCTACAACTGCCACCAGATCAACAAGGCCGAGATCTCCTTCGGCACCATAGGACCGAGCCTGTACCAGTACGGCAAGCTGCGCGGGGTGACCAACCCGGCCGACCCCGCCGCGCTGCCGATGCTGCAGTACACCTGGGGCAAGCTCAACAACTCCTGGGCGTACAAGGCCTGCTCCAACATGCCGCGCTTCGGCCACAAGGGCCTGCTCAACGAGATGCAGCTCAAGCACCTGATGGCGCTGCTGCTGGATCCCCAGTCGCCGGTCAACGCGCAGTAGGCCTTGGCCGGTATGGGAATCAGCAGGCGGGACTTCCTCCAGGTCCTGGGCGCGGCCTCGGCCGCCGGCATGGGACTGGCGCGCTGGGCCGAGGCCGATGCCGCCACCGCGAGCGAGGGGCTGTACGAAGCGCCGCGCTTCGGCAGCGTCTCGTTCCTGCACATGACCGACTGCCATGCGCAGTTGAAGCCGCTGAGCTTTCGCGAGCCGAGCGTCAACCTCGGTGTCGGTTCGATGCTGGGGCAGTGGCCGCACCTGGTCGGAGACGCGCTGCTGCAACGCGCGGCCCTGCGGCCGGGCACCGAGCTGGCGCATGCCTACACCTGCCTCGATTTCGAGCAAGCCGCGCGCCGCTACGGCCGGGTCGGCGGCTTCGCCCACCTCGCCACCCTGGTGAAGCGGCTCAAGGCCAGCCGCCCGGGCGCCCTGCTGCTCGACGGCGGCGACACCTGGCAGGGTTCGGCCACCTCGCTGTGGACCGAGGCGCAGGACATGGTCGAGGCCGCCAAGCTCCTCGGCGTGGACGTGATGACCGGGCACTGGGAATTCACCTACGGCATGGAGCGCGTCCGGGAGATCGTCGAGAAGGATCTCAAGGGTCGCATCAGCTTCCTCGCGCAGAACGTGAAGACCGCCGACTTCGGCGACCCGGAGTTCGAGTCACACCTGATGCGCGAGATCAACGGCGTGCCCTGCGCCATCATCGGCCAGGCCTTCCCCTACACGCCCATCGCCAACCCGCGCTACTTCGTCGCCGACTGGACCTTCGGCATCCAGGAAGAGCCCCTGCAGAAGCTCGTCGACCAGGTGCGCGCCAAGGGGGCGCAGGTGGTGGTCCTGCTCAGCCACAACGGCATGGACGTGGACCTGAAGATGGCCAGCCGCGTGCGCGGCATCGATGCCATCTTCGGCGGCCACACCCACGATGGGGTGCCGGTGGCCATCCCGGTCGCCAATGCGGGCGGCAAGACGCTGGTCACCAACGCCGGCTCGAACGGCAAGTTCCTCGGCGTGATGGACTTCGAGCTCAAGGGCGGCCGCGTCGCCGACTTCCGCTACCGGCTGCTACCGGTGTTCTCGAACCAGTTGCCCGCCGACCCGGCGATGGAAGCGTTGATCGCCAAGGTCCGTGCGCCCTACGAGGCTCGACTGGCCGACAAGCTCGCCGTCAGCGACGGGCTGCTTTACCGGCGCGGCAACTTCAACGGCAGCTGGGACCAGCTGATCTGCGATGCGTTGATGGAGGTGCAAGGCGCCGACATCGCCTTCTCGCCGGGTTTCCGCTGGGGCACGACGCTGCTGCCGGGCGAGGTGATCACCCGCGAGGCGATGATGGACCAGCTGGCGATCACCTACCCCTACGCGACCGTCAGCGAGATGAGCGGCGAGACGATCAAGACGGTGCTCGAGGACGTCTGCGACAACCTGTTCAACCCTGATCCGTACTACCAGCAGGGCGGCGACATGGTGCGCGTTGGCGGCCTGAGCTACACCTGCACGCCGGGCGAGGCGATGGGCCGGCGCATCGACAACATGCGGCTGAAGGGCAAGCCGATCGAGGCGGGCAAGACCTACAAGGTCGCCGGCTGGGCGCCCGTGGCCGAGGCCGCACGCACGGCGCCTGGAACGCGGCCGGTCTGGGAAGTGGTCGAGCCGTGGCTCAAGTCGCAGCCCGGCGGCCGCGTGAAGCCGCGTGCGCTGAACACGCCCACCCTGGTCGGCGTGGCGGGCAACCCCGGCCTGATGGGCTGACGCGCCATGGTCTCGCGGCGCTGCGTGCTCTGCCGTGGGGCGGCAGCGCTGCTGCTCGGCCCGGCCAGTGCAGCCCCGGCCGAGACCGAGGTGGCGACCATCGAGATGCGGCCGGTGCAGCTGGCCGAGGGCGCGTGGTTCGTGCAAGGCGAAGCGGCGCTGGGCTCGGCGGCCAACCAGAACTTCATCTCCAACGCCGGCTTCGTCGTCACGCCCGCCGGCGTGGTGGTGATCGACGCGCTCGGCTCGCCGCCGCTCGCGCGCCGGCTGCTGGCGGAGATCCGGCGGATCACCCCGCAGCCGATCCGCTACGTCATCGCCACGCACTACCACGCCGACCACATCTATGGCCTGCAGGTGTTCAAGCAGGCCGGCGCCACCATCCTGGCCCATACCGCGGCGCGCGAGTACCTCGCCTCGGACGCCGCCCGGCAGCGCCTGGCCGCGAGCCGGCAAGACCTGTTTCCCTGGGTCGACGAGAACACCCGGCTCGTCGAACCCGACCGCTGGCTCGGCGTCCCGGACCCGAAAGCGGACACCACCCTGGAGCTGGGCGGCGTGCGCCTGCTCATTCGCCCTGTCGGGCCGGCGCACACGCCGGAGGACCTCGTCGTCTACCTGCCGGACCGCGGCGTGCTCTACGGCGGCGACCTGCTCTTTCGCGGCCGCATCCCCTTCGTCGGCCAGGCCGACAGCCGCGCCTGGATAGAGGCGCTGGACCGGCTGCTGAGCTTGAAGCCCAAGGTGCTGGTGCCCGGCCACGGCGCGGCTTCGACCGACCCGGTGGCCGACATCACGCTGACCCGCGACTACCTGCAGTACCTGCGCGACCGCATGGGCGCCGCGGCCCGCGAGATGGAGCCTTTCGAAGAGGCCTATGCGCGCACCGACTGGAGCCGCTTCGCCGGGTTGCCGCTGTTCCAGGCGGCCAACCGCATCAACGCCTACAACACGTACCTGCTGATGGAGCACCAAGGTCGCTGATGCCGCCACCGCACGCGGCGCATACTGCCCCTGGTTCTCGTCACATGCCGCGAAGGAGTGCTGCCATGCCACTGCGCCGCCACGGATCCATCGCCGCCGCCGCGGTGTTCGCCGCCGGCGTGACCAGCGCCATGTCGGCCGCGCCGCCGCCCTTTGAGGGCGCCGACCTCCAGCTCGGCGAGCGCCTGATCCAGGAGCACCGCTGCAACCAATGCCATGCCCGGAAGGTGGGCGGCGATGGGCAGGCGATCTACCGGCCGCAGGGCCGCATCAACACGCCTTCGGCCTTGCGCACCATGGTCGAGTACTGCAGCACCGAGCTGAAGCTGCAGCTCTTTCCCGAGGACCTGGACGCGATCGCCGCGGTGCTCAACCGGGACCACTACCACTTCCGTTGATGCGTATCGGTACATGAGCACACGCTCATAGAATCGCCTCATGCCGCTGCCGACCTCGCCCGACCAGGACGCCGTCTTCGAGTCGGTCGCCGAGCTTTTCTCGCTGCTTTCGACCCCCGTGCGGCTGAAGATCATCAGCGCCTTGTGCCAAGGCGAGAAGAACGTCTCGCAGCTGCTGGAGCAGATCGAGACCACGCAGCCCAACATGTCGCAGCACCTGTCCACGCTGTACCGGGCCGGGGTGCTTGGCCGCCGGCGCGACTCGACGCAGATCTACTACCGGCTGCAGTGCGAGCGCGTCGCCACGCTGTGCCGCGCGGTGTGCACCCAGGTCGCGATCGAGCTGGACCCGCAGGCCGAAGTCCCGCCGCAAGAGCGCCTGCTGCCGGCCGGCGGCCGCTGATTCAGGCGGAGCGTTCCAGCCGCCACTCCTGGTAGCGCAGGCCCAGCAGCGCGCCGCCCACGAGCGCGGCCAGCGCCAGCAAGCTGCCCACCGAAAGCGTGGAGACGCCCGACAGGCCCTGGCCGATGGTGCAGCCCAGCGCCAGCACGCCGCCCACGCCCATCAGAGCGCCCCCCGTGAGGTGGTGCGCGGTGTCGCTCGCGCTCGCGAATCCCTCCCAGCGGAACTCGCGCCGCGCCAGCGCCATCGCCCACGCACCGGCCGCGATGCCCGCCACGGCGGCGATGCCCAGCGTCAGCTTCATCGAGGCGTCGCTGGTGTACAGCAGCCATTCGAGCGCATAGGCCACCGGCCCGACGGCGCTCAGCGCCTCCATGCGGTGCGAGTTCGTGGCGAGGAAGGCCTCCTCCAGCGTGCGCGGGTCCTCCACCAGATGGCCATAGCGCCCGCTGGCCCACCACAGCGCGACGATCACCAGCCCGATGCCCACGCCACCCGACCACACCGCGCCGCCTCGCCCCTCCGGCCTTCGCAGCACCCAGCCGATCAGCGCCAGGCCGATGAGCGTGCCCAGCACCGCGGCCACGCGCGGCACCGGCCAGCCGCTGCCCGCCGCGAGCAGCGACGGCAGGTCCTGGCTGGTGGGCAGGTCGATCGCCACGCGGTCGATGGTGGCGACGCGCCAGGTCGCGGTCAGTCCCTTCAGCGTTGCGAAGGCAGCCACCGCCAGCACCAGCAGCACGACAAGCGACTTGAGGTTGCCGCCGCCGAGCCGGACCAGGTTGCGGCTGCCGCAGCCCGAGGCGATGACCATGCCGAAGCCGAAGAGCAGGCCGCCCAGCAGCATCGAGGCCCAGGCCAGGTGCGGGCCGGCGTACAGGCTCTTGCCCGCCTCCACCCAGCCCAGTGCCACCATGCCGTTGAAGCCGAGGATGGCCACCGCGATGGCCAGGACCCACATGCGCATTCGCGTCCAGTCGCCCATGGTCATGATGTCGGCCACCGCGCCCATGGTGCAGAAGTGCGTGCGCTGGGCGATGGCGCCGAAGGCCGCGCCCAGCGCGAAGGCCATCCACACCACTTGGCGCGCGATCAGGTCGGGGTCGATTTCGGGCATCGGGCGATTGTGGCTCGGGGCCTCACGGTCCTCGCGAAGGCGCGTGCGGCAGAGGCCACGCCCTGCTGCGGGGTCAGGGAACCGCGGTATGGTGGCCACGGCTCGGTCCACTGAAACTTCACCCGCCTCGAGACACCATGAGCAAGACCTATCGCATCGCCGCCATCCCCGGTGACGGCATCGGCAAGGAAGTGATGCCCGAGGGCCTGCGGGTCCTGCAGGCCGCCGCCAGTCGCTTCGGCTTCCGGCTCGAGACGACGCCGATCGAGTGGGCTTCCTGTGACTACTACCTGCAGCACGGCGCGATGATGCCGGCCGACTGGAAGGAGCAGTTGCAGGGCCAGGACGCGATCTACTTCGGCGCCGCCGGCTGGCCGGCCACGGTGCCCGACCACATCTCGCTGTGGGGCTCGCTGCTGAAGTTCCGGCGCGAGTTCGACCAGTACATCAACCTGCGGCCGGTGCGCCTGTTCGAAGGCGTGCCCTGCCCGCTGGCCGGGCGCCAGCCTGGCGACATCGACTACTTCGTCGTGCGCGAGAACACCGAGGGCGAGTACACCAACCTCGGAGGCGTGATGTACGCCGGCACCGAGCGCGAGATCGTGATCCAGGAGTCGGTCTACTCGCGCTTCGGCGCCGATCGGGTGCTGAAGTACGCCTTCGAGCTGGCGAATTCGCGCCCGCGCCGGCAGCTCACCGTCGCGACCAAGAGCAACGGCATCGCCATCAGCATGCCGTGGTGGGATGCGCGCGCCGACGAGGTCGGCCGGCAGTACCCGCAAGTGAAGGTCGACAAGCAGCACATCGACATCCTTTCGGCCCGCTTCGTGCTGCAGCCCCAGCGCTTCGACGTGGTGGTGGCCACCAACCTGTTCGGCGACATCCTGAGCGACCTGGGGCCGGCCACCACCGGAACGATAGGCCTGGCGCCTTCGGCCAACCTGAACCCCGAGCGCAAGTTCCCCTCGCTCTTCGAGCCCGTACACGGCTCGGCACCCGACATCTACGGCAGGAACATCGCCAACCCGGTGGCCATGATCTGGTCGGGCGCGCTGATGCTGGAGTTCCTCGGCGAGAAGGCCGCGCACGACGCGATCCTCAAGGCCATCGAGACGGTGCTGGCCGAGGGTCCTCGTACCGGCGACCTGGGTGGAACGGCGTCTACCACCGAGATGGGTGAGGCCATCGCGAAGCTGGTGTAATTGCGGGCTCCCATCCTGCTGCGGCGCAGCTCAACTCGCAGCGCCGCCACCTCTTCAAGATGAGTGCCTACAGCACCGAGAAGGTCACCCACGTCCACCACTGGAACGAGTCGCTGTTCACCTTCCAGTGCACGCGCGACGCGGCCCTGCGCTTCGACAGCGGCCAGTTCGTGATGATCGGCCTGATGGTCGACGGCAAGCCGCTGATGCGCGCCTACAGCGTGGCCAGCGCGCACTACGACGAGCGGCTGGAGTTCTTCAGCATCAAGGTGCCCAACGGCCCGCTCACATCGCGCCTGCAGCACCTGCGCGTGGGTGACTCGGTGCTGGTAGGTCGCAAGGCCCACGGCACGCTGCTTATCGACGACGTGCTTCCCGGCAAGCACCTCTACCTCTTCGGCACCGGCACCGGCCTCGCGCCCTTCCTCAGCATCATCAAGGACCCGGTGGCCTACGAGCGCTACGAGAAGGTCGTCCTGGTGCACGGCGTGCGCACCAAGAGCGAGCTGGCCTACGCGCAGATGATCGAAGAGGAGCTGCCCGGCAACGAGTTCTTCGGCGAGGACGTCCGGGCCAAGCTCGTCTACTACCCCACCGTCACCCGCGAACCCTTCAAGAACCAGGGCCGGCTGACGGACCTGATGCACAGCAACAAGCTGTTCAACGACATCGGCCTGCCGCCGCTCGACCCGAAGGCCGACCGCGCCATGATCTGCGGCAGCCCGAGCATGCTCAAGGACACCTGCGCCCTGCTCGACGAGTACGGCCTGAAGGTGTCGCCGCGCCTGGGCGAGCCGGGCGACTACGTGTTCGAGCGCGCCTTCGTCGAGCGCTGAACACGCGATCTCTCTCCGGCAGAGATTCGGTCAAGATTGATCAACGGCAGGGGTACATCCTGCTGTTGCGGCATGGGGCCTGCTCCTAGATTTCGCGCGGCCGCGGCTCACGAAGCCCGGCTGCGTGTGTCACAACGACTGACAACGTTAGGAGAAATCCCATGCATCGAATGGCAGGTTGGATGATTTGCGTGCTGGCGCTCGCCTGCGCCACGAGCGCCCAGGCCGGCGCGAAGGACAAACTGGCGGTGCAGCTCTCGCTGCCGAACCCGGTCGTCCAGGGCGACGCCGAAGTGCTGGTCGACGTCGCCGTCACCAACAAGGGCTCGCACGCGGTGAAGGTGCTCAAGTGGCAGTTGCCGTCCAGCGGCCTGCAGGGCAAGTTGTTCGAGGTGACGAAGGAGGACGGCAGCCCGGCGCGCTATGTGGGCCCGCTGATCAAGCGCGCGTCCCCCAGGGCCGAGGACTACGTCACCATCGCAGCCGGCGCGACGCTGAACTTCCAGGTCGACCTGGGTCGTTCGTTCGACCTGACGGACGGCCGCTATGCCGTCAGCTACCTCGGCCGGGGCCGGCACGGCAACGAGGCCGAGGTCGCGTCGAAACGCGCCGTGCAGCTGTGGACCTCGGGCCGCAGCGCCCTGCAGCGCCACGACGAGCAGGAGAAGGTCCGCGCGCAGGCCGCGACCATCACCTACACCGGCTCCTGCACCTCGTCCGAGAAGTCCACGCTGGCCAGCGCGGTGAGCGCGGCCACCACCTACGCCACCAACTCGTACAACTACCTCACGGGCATCTCCGCGAGCACGCCGCGCTACCTGAAGTGGTTCGGCACCTACTCTGCCACCCGCAAGAGCACGGTGCAGACCCACTACGCCAACGAGGTAACGGCCTTCACCACCAAGACCATCACCCTCGACTGCTCGTGCAACGACACCGACACCTTCGCCTATGTCTACCCTGACTCGCCCTACAAGATCTACGTCTGCGGCGCCTTCTGGGGGGCACCCATGACGGGAACCGATTCGAAGGGCGGCACGCTCGTGCACGAGATGTCACACTTCACCGTGGTGGCGGGCACCGACGACTGGGCCTACGGGCAGACGGCCGCGGCGGCCCTGGCCAAGTCGAGCCCGACCAAGGCCGTCGACAACGCCGACAGCCACGAGTACTTCGCGGAAAACAACCCTTACCTCAACTGATGATGAACCGGCGGTCTGCGCTCCTGCTCGCGTGCGGCGCAGCCGCCTGGTCCCTCGCCATGCCCACCTTGGCCGCTCCCGCGCTGCGCTGTGCCGTCGAAGCCCCGGCCCGCGTGGCGGCCGGCCACTCGGTGGTGCTGCGCTTCACGCTGAGCAACCCGGGCCCTGCGCCGCTGCAGGTCCTGAAATGGAACACGCCGTTCGAGGGTTCATGGCTCGCGCCCTTCATCGAGCTCCAGCGCGATGGGCGGCCGGTGCCCTACCAGGGTCCCATGGTCAAGCGCGCCGAACCCCAGGCCGAGAGCTACCTGCGCCTGGAGCCCCGGGGCTCGGTCAGCGCCGAGATCGAGCTGGCCCCGGCCTTCGATGTTTCGGTGCCGGGCCGCTACCGCGTGCAGCCGAAGCTGCACATCGTCGACCTGCACGTGGCCCATGCCGGGCCGGTGGAGCGGCCGCGCGCCGAGCACCAGGGCGTGGATATCGCCTGCCCGGCCGTGCAGTTCGAGGTGCTCATCCCGCGCTAGCTTCGCTCTCGCCGCTGCCGGCGGCGCCGCGCTTCCAGTAGGCCGCAGCGCGGATCGCCCGCTTGTCGTGGCCCTTTTCGTCGACGAGGATGCGCCGCAGCTCCGCCATCGTCGCGGCCTCGCCCGCAGCCCACACATAGCCCTCGCCGGCCGGCAGCGTGAGGGCGCGGATCGCAGCCAGGCAGGCCGCGTCGTCGTCGACCCAGCGGAGCGTCAGGTCGGCATCGGTGCGAGGCGGGCGGCGGTCGGCCTCGTCGGGCACCTGCAGGATGGCGTGGGCGCGGGTGCCTGCAGGCAACTCCTCCAGCCGTCGCGCGATGGCAGGCAATGCGGTCTCGTCGCCGACCAGCAGGTGCCAGTCGTAGTCGGTCGGGATGATGAAGGAGCCGCGCGGGCCGGCGATGCGCAACGGCTGGCCTGGTTGCGCCAGCTCTGCCCAGGTGGCCGCGGGGCCGTCCCCATGCAGCACGAACTCGATCACCAGCTCGCGTGCCTCGTTGTCGAAGCGCCGTGGGGTGTAGTCGCGCCGCGCCGGGTCTTCCTCTCCCGTGTCGATGAAGACCTTGACGTGGTCGTCGAAGGACGGGCTGACGAAGTCGGACAGCGAATCGCCGCCGAGGGTGACGGCCACGAGGTGGGGCGACAGGCGTTCGACCTGCCGCACCTCGAGGTCGCGGTATTTCAGTTCGTGGCGAACGCGCTGCACGCGGCCGAGGATGCTGCTCATGCGTCCATGATGCCGCGGCGCGCTTGACCTTCCGCCGTTTGCGGTATCACGCCGTATCGAAGCGGGCCTCGATGGCGGAGAGGCGTTCGCGCAGTGCAGGCGATGCAGCCGTCAACGGCGCGCGCAGCTCGTCGCTCATCCGCCCCTGCTGCGCGAGCACCGCCTTCAGCGGCCCCGGGTTGGGCTCGGTGAACAGCGCCTCGATCAATGGCACCAGCGGCTGCCAGGCCGCACGGGCCTCGTGCAGTTCGCCTCTCGCCAGGGCGTGAAGCACCGCGACGAAGCGGGCGGCGTGCAGATGTGCGCTGGCCGCGATCGCGCCGGCGCCACCGAGCGCCACGGTGGCGAAGATCTGCAGGTCCTCGCCGGCCAGGACTGCGAGGCGGCCATCGGCGATCAGGGCCTGCGTCCTGGCCGCGTCGCCCCCGCAGTCCTTCACCGCCCCGATGTTGGGATGGGCGGCCAGGGCCAGCATCGTCTCCCGCGCGATCACCGCGCCGGTCCGGTAGGGGATGTCGTACACGATGAGCGGCAGCTCGCTCGCATCGGCCAGCGTCTCGAACCAGTGGCGAAGGCCCTCCTGCGACGGGCGCACGTAGTGCGGCGCGGGCACCAGCAGGCCGCAGAGCCCCGGCACCTGCGATCGCGCGAGTGCCGACAGAGACTGCACCCAGGACCGGGTCTGGCCGAGGTGGTAGCCGCTCAGGCCCATCACGAGGGGCCGGCCGAGCGCGTGCCGCGAGACGGTGGCCAGGCAAGCCAGTTGCTCGTCCTCGTCCATCGCGGCCGCCTCGCCGGTGGAGCCGCAGACCACGAAGCCATTGACGCCGTCGTTGGCGATGGAGCGCGTGAGCGCCGCGAGCGCCTCGTGGTCCACCGCGCCGCCACGAAACGGCGTGACGAGCGGCACCCAGAGGCCCGAGAAGGCGGAAGGGGAATGCGTTGGCATGAAGCGTCCTTTGAGGTTGACCGAGGGTTCAACCGCCGAGGGACGCACGAGGGAACAAGGCACAGTCGCCGCCGGCCCGGCCGGCTCCGTCGCTCATCCGACGACGGCAGCCGCAGCTCCGGTCAGATGAGCCGGGCTTTTTCTTTTTTCGACGCGCGCACGCCGGCCGCCGAGGCGGGAGGGACGTGCGGGCTGGGCGACATGCGGCGACTCTATCAGTCCGAGACACCTGGGCGGACGAGGCCACCCCGATCGCGGCACACTCGGGCGATGCCATCCTTCGGATTCGACAACACCTACGCCCGCGAGCTGCCCGGCTTCTATGCCGCCGTGCAGCCCGCCTCAGCGCCCGCGCCACGGTTGCTATTCCTCAACGAGCCGCTGGCGCTCGAGCTCGGCCTCGATCCCGCTGCACTGCGCGAGGCGGACGGCGCTGACCTCTTTGCCGGCAACGTGCTGCCCGACGACGCCCAGCCCATCGCCCAGGCCTATGCGGGCCACCAGTTCGGCGGCTTCTCGCCGCAGCTGGGTGACGGCCGCGCGCTGCTGCTGGGCGAGGTGATAGACCGCACCGGCCAGCGGCGCGACATCGCCTTCAAGGGCTCGGGCCGCACGCCGTTTTCCCGCGGCGGCGATGGCAAGGCCGCGATCGGGCCGATGCTGCGCGAGGTGCTGATCGGCGAAGCGATGCACGCGCTGGGCATCCCCACCACCCGGGCGCTGGCCGTGGCGGCGACCGGCGACATGGTCTACCGCGAGATCCCGTTGCCCGGCGCCGTGCTCACCCGGGTGGCGGCCAGCCACCTGCGGGTCGGGACCTTCCAGTTCTTTGCCTCGCGCGGGCAGCTCGACCAGCTGCGCCGGCTGGCCGACTACACCATCGCGCGCCATGACCCGGAGCTCGCCGGCGCGTCCCAGCGCGAGCTCGGCCTGCTGCGCGCCGTGGCCCGGCGCCAGGCTTCGCTCATCGCCCAGTGGATGAACGTGGGCTTCATCCACGGCGTGATGAACACCGACAACATGGCGCTGTCGGGCGAGACCATCGACTACGGACCCTGTGCCTTCATGGAGGCCTACGACCCGGGCGCGGTCTTCAGCAGCATCGACCATGGCGGCCGCTACGCCTACGCCAACCAGCCGCTCATCGCGCGTTGGAACCTCGCACGCTTCGCCGAGACCTTGCTGCCACTGATGGCACCGGCCGACGACGAGGCGGCGATCCAGCAGGCGGTAGGCGCCGTGATGGAAGTCATCGATGCATTCCCTTCGATGCACGCGGTTGCCCTGCTTCGCGGCCAGCGCCTCAAGCTGGGCCTGTTCGCAGCCACCCCGACGGACGACACGGTGGATGCGGCCCTGGCCGAGGACTGGCTCGGGCTGCTGCACGCGCAGGCCATCGACTTCACCCTGGCCTGGCGGCTCCTGGCCGACGCCGCCGTGGGTGACGGCGCCAAGCTCCAGGCCCTGTTCGCGGACACCGCCCCGCTGCAGGCCTGGCTCGCCCGCTGGCGCGAGCGCTGCGCGCGCGACGAGGCCGCCGGTGGCCCGCGCCCCACCGAGCGGGCTTCGCGCATGCGCCAGGCGAGCCCGTGGATCATCCCGCGCAACCACCGGGTGGAGGAGGCACTCAACGCCGCCATGCATGAGGGCGACCTCGTCCCCTTCGAGCGGTTGCTGGCCGCCGTTCGCCGCCCGTTCGACGACGACCCATCGCTCGCGCCCTTCGCGGAACCGGCGCCACCCGAGGTCACCGCCGGCTTCCGGACCTTCTGCGGGACCTGACGACGCCGAGGGCGGATCTCGTCTTGCCCGCATCCATCAACGGGCTCGAAGCAGTGACGAAGTAGCGCGCGGGACGCGGCGTGCCAGGCCCCCCGCCGGCTAAAATCCGACCCTTTCCACAGCCCCTGGCTCTACACCATGCAACGCTGTGCCGACCGCGCCGCACCCACCGCCGGCGCCTCGCGCCGTCTCCTGCTCTCCTCGCTGGGCGCCGCTTGCCTGGCCGTGGCCCTGCCCGCCCAGGCGCAGATGCAGGCGCAATTGCGCCGCTTCCCGAGGACCGCGCTGCGCGGCGAGATCGCCTTTGGCGGCTGGCCCCAGATCGAGCTCAATGGCCAGCCGGCGCAGCTGTCGCCCGGTTCGCGCGTGCGCGACCTGCGCAACATGGTGGCCCTGCCCGGTGCGCTGGCGGGCAACAAGTACGTCGTGAACTTCACCATCGACTCGATGGGCCTGGTGCACGAAGTGTGGATCCTCAGGCCCGACGAGATCGCCATGCAGCCCTGGCCGCGCACGCCGGCCGAAGCGCAGGCCTGGACCTTCGACGAGAGCGCGCAGGCCTGGAGAAAGCCATGAGCAAGAAGGTCTACATCCGCACGTTCGGCTGCCAGATGAACGAGTACGACTCGGACAAGATGGCCGACGTGCTGCGCGCCGCCGAAGGCTACGAGCCGACCACCGACGTCGAGCAGGCCGACCTGGTGCTCTACAACACCTGCTCGGTGCGCGAGAAGGCCGCCGAGAAGGTGTTCTCCGACCTCGGCCGCATCAAGCACCTGAAGAAGAAGGGCGTGCTGATAGGCGTCGGCGGCTGCGTGGCCAGCCAGGAGGGCGCGGCCATCATCGAGCGCGCGCCCTACGTCGACCTGGTGTTCGGCCCGCAGACCCTGCACCGCCTGCCGCAGATGATCGCCCAGCGCCAGCAGCAGCAGCGACCGCAGGTCGACATCAGCTTTCCCGAGATCGAGAAGTTCGACCACCTGCCGCCGGCCCGCGTCGAAGGCGCCTCGGCCTTCGTCTCGATCATGGAGGGTTGCTCCAAGTACTGCACCTACTGCGTGGTGCCGTATACCCGCGGCGAAGAGGTCTCGCGCCCCTTCGAGGACGTGCTGACCGAAGTCGCCGGCCTGGCCGACCAGGGCGTGAAGGAAATCACGCTGCTCGGCCAGAACGTGAACGCCTACCGCGGCGCCATGGGCGACTCCAGCGAAATCGCGGATTTCGCCCTGCTGCTCGAGTACGTCGCCGAGATCCCCGGCATCGAGCGCATCCGCTACACGACCAGCCACCCGAACGAGTTCACCCAGCGCCTGATCGACGCCTACGGGCGCATCCCGCAGCTGGTGAACCACCTGCACCTGCCGGTGCAGCACGGCTCGGACCGCATCCTGGCGGCCATGAAGCGCGGCTACACCTCGCTCGAGTACAAGAGCACCATCCGCAAGCTGCGCGCGGTGCGGCCGGAGATCTCGCTGAGCTCCGACTTCATCGTCGGCTTCCCCGGTGAGACCGAGGAAGACCACGCGAAGACGATGAAGCTGATCGACGACATCGGCTTCGATGCCTCGTTCAGCTTCATCTACAGCCCTCGGCCCGGCACCCCGGCAGCCGCGCTGCACGACGACACGCCGCACGAGGCCAAGCTGGCCCGGCTGCAGGCGCTGCAGGCGAAGCTGGAGGAAAACGTCCGCCGCTATAGCGCGGCCCGCGTGGGCACGGTGCAGCGCATCCTCGTCGAGGGCCCTTCGCGCAAGAGCGCCGCCGAGTTGATGGGCCGCACCGAGTGCAACCGCATCGTCAACTTCGCCGGCGCGGCGCGGCTGGTCGGGCAAATGGTCGAGGTGACCATCACCGAAGCGTTGCCGCACTCGCTGCGCGGCGAGGTGGTGACCGCCGAAACCCTGTCGGCCTGAGCGCCGGCGGCCTCAGGGCAGCTTGCGCGGGCCTTGCCACCACAGCGCCAGCGCGGTGGCAATGCACAGCAGGCCGTACGTCGCCATGCGTCCATCGCGCCCGAAGGCCACCAGGCCACCGACCAGCGCGGCAGCACCGGCCGCGACAGCCCAAGCGGCCAGCCGCCGGAAGGCCACCGCCTTGAGCGAGCGCCACCACAGCAGCTTGCACAGCCCGCTGGCGATCAGGCCGACGCCGATCGCCGGCCCGAAAAAGTTCAGCACATGCCACAACGCGTCTATCGGGCCCATCGAAATCGGATTGCTCGGGTGGATGGAAACAACGGCGGCTTGATCGGCATCAAGCGCGGCGGCGGGTCACTGCGCGTTCTTCAGCGCCGCGAAAGACCCCAATTTTATAATTCGCACCCATGAGTGTCCTCGCGCTCGGGCTGAACCACACCACCGCGCCGCTGGACGTGCGCGGCCGGTTCGCCTTTCCGCCCGAGCAACTGCCGCCGGCGCTGCGCGCGCTGTGCGCCCAGTGGCCGCAGCGGCAGCCGCGCCATGCGCCCGAAGCGGCCATTCTTTCCACCTGCAACCGCACCGAGCTGTACGTCGCCGCCGGCAACGACCACGCCGGCAGAGAGCTGGTCCGCCCCGCCATCGACTGGCTCGCGGCCCAGGGCGGCATCGAGGGCGGCAAGCTGCTGGCCCACACCTACGTGCTCGAAGGCCGCGAAGCCGCGCGGCACGCCTTCCGTGTCGCCTCCGGGCTGGATTCGATGGTGCTGGGCGAGCCGCAGATCCTCGGCCAGATGAAGGAGGCCGTCCGCGGCGCCAACGAGGCCGGCACGCTGGGCACCACCCTGCACCAGCTGTTCCAGCGCTCCTTCTCGGTCGCCAAGGAGGTCCGCAGTTCGACCGAGATCGGCGCGCATTCCATCAGCATGGCCGCCGCCACGGTGCGGCTGGCATCGCAGATCTTCGAGGATCTGCAGCAGACCAAGGTCCTTTTCGTCGGGGCCGGCGAGATGATCGAGCTAGTGGCGACCCACTTCGCCGCGCGGCAGCCCCGGCAGATGGCCCTGGCCAACCGCACCCTCGAGCGCGGCGAGAGGCTTGCCAGCCGCTTCGGCGCCCAGGCCATCCGGCTGGCCGACCTGCCGGCCCGGCTGCACGAGTTCGACGCGGTGATCTCGTGCACCGCCAGCACGCTGCCCATCATCGGCCTCGGTGCCGTGGAGCGGGCGCTCAAGGCACGCCGCCGGCGCCCGATGTTCATGGTCGACCTCGCGGTGCCGCGCGACATCGAGCCCGAAGTTGCCCGCCTGTCGGACATCTACCTCTACACCGTCGACGACCTGACGCAGGTGGTGCAGACCGCCGGCGAGAAGCGCCAGGCCGCCGTGGCCCAGGCCGAGGCCATCATCGATGCCGGCGTGCAGAGCTTCTCGCACTGGCTGGACCAGCGGGCCAGCGTGCCGCTGATCCAGGCCCTGAATTCGCAGGCCGACGAATGGCGCGCCGCCGAACTGGCCCGCGCCCGCAAGCTGCTCGCCCGCGGCGACGACGTCGACGCGGTGATGGAGGCCCTGTCGCGCGCGCTGACGCAGAAGATGATGCACGGCGCCCTGGCCGAGCTACGCGCCAGCGAAGGCGAAACCAGGCACGCGACCGCCGAGTGGGTCTCGCGCCTGTTCCTGCGCCAATCCACACGCAACCTCGCGGCCGACGAGCCCGGCCCGGGCGACAAGCTCTAGCGACGCGGCCCGATTGCCGCCGCCCGGCGCCCGCCGGTGCCCCCGTCGCCCCTTCCCCACGCCGGCCCGACCGGCCCCGATCCCGATGAAAGACTCGCTGCGCCAGCAACTCCAACGCCTGCAGATGCGCCTGGCCGAACTGGACGCCAGCCTGGCCGATCCGCAGGTCACCGCCGACATGGGCCGCTACCGCACCCTGGCGCGGGAGCAGGCCGAAGCTGCCGAGGTGGTGGGCCTTTTCCGCCGCTACGAGCAGCGCGAACGCGACCTGGCGGCCGCCCGGGAGCTGCAGGCCGATCCGGACATGGCCGAGATGGCCCGCGAGGAGATCGCGTCTGCCGAGACCGAGCTGTCAACCTTGTTGGCCGGGCTGCAGACCGCCCTGCTGCCGCGCGATCCGGACGACCATCGCAACGCCTTCGTCGAGATCCGCGCCGGCACGGGCGGCGAGGAATCGGCCCTATTCGCCGCCGACCTGGCGCGCATGTACACCCGCCATGCCGAGCGCCAGGGCTGGCGGACCGAGGTGATGAGCGAGAACGCGTCGGACCTGGGCGGCTACAAGGAAATCGTCTTCCGCTTCGAAGGCGAGGACGTCTACGCGCAGATGAAGTTCGAATCCGGCGGCCACCGCGTGCAGCGCGTCCCCGAGACGGAAGCCCAGGGCCGCATCCACACCAGCGCGTGCACGGTGGCGGTGATGCCCGAGCCGGACGAGGCAGCCGAGGTGACGCTCAACCCGGCCGACCTGCGCATAGACACCTTCCGCGCCAGCGGCGCCGGTGGGCAGCACATCAACAAGACCGACAGCGCGATCCGCGTCACCCACCTGCCCACCGGCCTGGTGGCCGAGTGCCAGGACGATCGCTCGCAGCACCGCAACAAGGCCAAGGCACTGGCCGTCCTGCAGGCGCGCCTGCGCGACCGCGAGCGGGCCGAGCGCGAAGCCAAGGAGGCCGCGACCCGCAAGGCGCTCGTCGGCACCGGCGACCGCTCCGACCGGATCCGCACCTACAACTTCCCCCAGGGCCGGCTGACCGACCACCGCATCAACCTGACCCTGTACAAGCTCGGCCAGATCATGGACGGCGACCTGCACGATGTCATCGCCGCCCTGCAGGCCGAGCAGGCCCAGCAGCAGCTGGCGGCGCTGGAAAGCGGCGGCGCCGCATGAGCCTGACCGTGGCGCAGGCGCTCGCCGAGGCGCAGGCAGGCGGGCTGGACCGGCTGGATGCGCAGTGGCTGCTGGGCCACGTGCTGGGCCGGCCGCGCGCCTGGCTGATCGCCCACGGCGAGGATGCGCTGGGCGACGACCAGGCCTCGACCTATCGCGCCCTGTGCCGCCGCCGGGCCGAAGGCGAGCCGTTTGCCTACCTGGTCGGTGAACGCGAATTCCACGGCCTGCCGCTGCAGGTCGACGCGGCCGTGCTCGTGCCGCGGCCGGAGACCGAGGTGCTGGTCGACTGGGCGCTGGAGCTGCTCGCCGGCGAGCTCGCTGTTCATTCGGCGGCCGAGGTGGTCGACCTGGGGACCGGCAGCGGCGCCATCGCACTGGCCGTCAAGCATCGCCACCCGGCGGCTTCGATGACGGCCGTCGACCTGAGCGACGCCGCTTTGGCCGTCGCCCGTGGCAATGCCGACCGCCTGGGCCTGGCCGTCGACTTCCGAACCGGTTCCTGGTGGGCACCGCTGCCGGGCCGGCGGTTCGACCTGGCCTTGAGCAATCCGCCCTACATCGCCGGCGGCGATCCCCATCTGGCCGCGCTGCGGCACGAGCCGACGCTCGCCCTGACGCCCGGTGGGGACGGCCTGGATGCAATCCGCACCATCGTGGCCGGGGCGCCGCTTCACTTGCGCCCTGGCGGCTGGCTGCTCATGGAACACGGCTGGGATCAGAGCAACGCCGTCGCGGCGCTCCTGCAGTCGAGTGGATTCGAAGCCGTGTCGACCCGTTGCGACCTGGCGGGCCATGGGCGTTGCACGGGCGGCCGTCTCCCCCACGATTGAAGCTGGGGAGGACCTGTAATGTCCCGCAACAGCGGGATGAGAGCGGCCACATTTCACGCGCATGCCAAAAGGGGCTGCAGTAGTATTTCCTAACGGCCACCTGGGCCGGGACTGTCCTGCGGGAGGTCACCATGCGCCGGTTCTTTGCCTTGCCGTTTTGTTGGGCCTTGTGCCTTGCCGCACCGGGGCTCGCCATGGCCGCCTCTCCCGTGGCCGGCGACGGCCTGAAGGTCGACACCGAGATGGGAGACGACTGGTCTGCCTGGCAAACCCGCCTGGCGCTCGGCGCCCCCGCCAGACCGCTGTTCGGCAGCGCCATCGGCATGCCGGCGACGGGCAACGCGCTGTTGGCGGGTGACCGCTATCTCGGTTGGGGTCGGGTAGGCGATGGCGGTGGCCTGCGCGCCACCGGTGCCCTGCTCGTGGGCCCAGGCGCCCTGGCGCTGGCCGCGCCGTCCGGCGTCAGCCACGGCGAGATGCAGTGGCGAGGCACCAGCAGCCCGAGCCTGGCCGATCCGGACGCCAACGGCCCCATGCCCTACCTCGGCCTCGGCTACAGCGCCTGGTGGGCGCGTACCGGGCTGGGCGTGTCCGCCGACCTGGGGCTGGCTGCGCAGCGGCCTGGGCAGGTGGTCCGCTTCGGCCGCGCGATGCAAGGCAGCGAAGGCCTGGACGACGTGATCAAGGCCATGCAGTTGTCGCCCATGTTCCAGGTCAACCTGTCCTACACCTTCTGACGTTTTCCAGCACCTGCATGCAGGGCTTGACGCCGCCGCGCCACCTGCGCGGCGGCTTTGCTTTATAAAGTTGGTTTTCCGCCCAGCATCCGATACCCATGAGCGACGTCCAACAGCGCATCGACCAGATCGTCAACGGCCACAAGGTGGTCCTGTTCATGAAGGGCACGGCGCAGTTCCCCATGTGCGGCTTTTCGGGCCGCGCGGTGCAGGTCCTCAAGGCCTGCGGCGTGAACGACCTGACCACCGTCAACGTGCTCGAAGACGAAGAGATCCGCCAGGGGATCAAGGATTACGCCAACTGGCCCACCATCCCGCAGCTGTATGTGAACGGCGAATTCGTCGGCGGCTCGGACATCATGATGGAGATGTACCAGGCGGGCGAACTGCAGCAAGTCCTGGCCGCCTGAGTTGGCCCCGCCGCCGCGAGTTGTCGTCGGCATCACCGGGGCCTCCGGTGCGGTGTACGGCGTGCGGCTCCTGGAGCGACTCCGCTCGCTCGGCGCGCACACCCACGTCGTGGCCACGTCGGCCGGCGTGCTGAATGTTCATCACGAACTGGGGTTGGATCGCGGCGCGCTCGAAGCGCTGGCCAGCGAGTCGCACGCCGCCGGCGACATCGGCGCCTGCATCGCCAGCGGCAGCTACCGCACCGATGCGATGGTCGTCGCGCCCTGCTCGATGAAGTCGCTCGCCGCGATCGCCCACGGCTTCGGCGACAACCTGCTGACCCGAGCTGCCGATGTCACACTGAAGGAACGCCGTCGGTTGGTGCTGATGGTGCGCGAGACGCCCTTCAACCTGGCGCACCTGCGGAACATGACGGCGGTGACCGAGATGGGGGCGGTGGTGTTCCCTCCGCTGCCGGCCTTCTACCACCGGCCACAGACCATCGCCGAACTGGTCGACGACACCGTCGAGCGCGTGATCGAAATGCTCGGCGTCAGCAGCGCAGAGCCTCGCCGCTGGACCGGGCTCTAGCCGCTAGATCAGCCACTGCTTGCGCGCCCCGAGCACCGCGTTCGGATACTCGGGCCGGCCGCGGCTGCCGTTGTAGCGGCCCAGGGCCATGTACAGGTCGCCCTGCTCGACCTCGAGGTAGTGGCGCAGGATCACGCAGCCGAAGCGCAGATTCGTCTGCATGTGGAACAAGCGCGAGGCATCCCCATCGCCGATGAGCCGGGCCCAGAACGGCATCACCTGCATGTAGCCGCGCGCGCCGGCGCTGCTGATCGCGTACTTGCGAAAGCCGCTTTCCACCTGCACCAGGCCGAGCACCAGCTCCGGCTGCAGGCTGGCACGCTTGCTCTCGTACCACAGCGTCTCCAAGAATTCGATGCGGGTCTGACGCTCGGATTTGCGGGGCTTGAGCTTGTCGCTCATCGCACCGATCCAGCGCAGATAGGCGAGCCGCTCCTCGATGGTCGAGAAGCTGGGCTTCGGCGGGGCGCTGTTCGCCACCGCAGCTGACAATGCGGTCCGAACCGCATCGGCCAGTGGCTCCTCGGCCTGCTTGCCGGCGATCGCCGGCCGCCAGGCCAGCGGCCCCAGCAACGCGGAGGCCGCGGCGGCCCGCAGATAGGCGCGCCGCCGCTCCTTGCGCCCGCCAGGCCCGCCCATCAGACGGCCAGGCGCGCCTTCACCGTGGCGCCCACTTCGGCCAGTGCGACCTTGGTCGCTTCGGCATCCCGCCGCCCCTGCACTTCCAGCAAGCCTTCTTTCAGGCCACGGTCGGAAAGCACCACGCGCAGCGGCACGCCGATCAGCTCCCAATCCGCGAACATCGCGCCGGGGCGCTCGCCGCGGTCGTCGAGCATCACGTCTATGCCGGCGGCCAGCAGCTCGTCGTGGAGCTTGTCGGCCGCCGCCTTCACCTCCGCCGAGCGGTCGTAGCCGATCGGGCAGAGCACGCAGGCGAAAGGCGCGATCGAAGCCGGCCAGACGATGCCGCGAGCATCGTGGTTCTGCTCGATCGCCGCGCCCACGATGCGCGTGACGCCGATCCCGTAGCAGCCCATCTCGAAAGCTTGCGGCTTGCCGGTCTCGTCGAGGAAGTTCGCGTTCATCGCCTGCGAATACTTGGTTCCCAGGTAGAACACATGGCCCACTTCGATGCCGCGCTGGATGGCGAGGATACCCTTGCCATCCGGCGAGGGGTCGCCCACCACCACGTTGCGGATGTCGGCCACCAGATCCGGTTCGGGCAGGTCGCGCCCCCAGTTCGCACCGGTGTAGTGGAAGTCGCCTTCGTTGGCGCCGCAGACGAAGTCGGCCATGTTCGCCACTGTGCGGTCGGCCACGACCTTGACGGGCTTCTTCATGCCTATCGGGCCGAGGTAGCCCGGCTTGCAGCCGAAGTGCTCCTCGATCTCCGCCACCGTGGCGAACCGCCAGCCCTTCTTCAAACCGGGCAGCTTGCCGGTCTTGACTTCATTGAGGTCGTGGTCGCCTCGCACGAGCAGCAGCCAGACCGTCGTCTTGACGATGTCTCCGGCGTCGTTCTTGTCGTCGGTGGCGAGCACCAGCGACTTCACCGTGCGCTGCAGCGCGAGCCCGAGCAACGCAGCCACGTCCTCGCAGGTGCTCTTGCCGGGAGTGGGCGTCTTGGTCAGCTGTTCAGTCGCCGGGCCACGCTCGGCGATCAGCGACACCGCTTCGGCCAATTCGATGTTGGCGGCGAAGTCGCTGGTCGGGCAGTACACCAACGCGTCCTCGCCCGTGTCGGCGATGACCTGGAACTCGTGCGACGCGTCGCCGCCTATGGAGCCGGTGTCCGCCGCCACCGCGCGGTATTGCAAGCCGAAGCGATCGAAGATCGCGCAGTAGGCGCGGTACATCACGTCGTAGCTCTTGAGCGCAGCCTCCTTGTCGCGATCGAAGGAGTAGGCATCCTTCATCGTGAACTCGCGCCCGCGCATCATGCCGAAGCGGGGCCTGCGCTCGTCGCGGAACTTCGTCTGGATGTGGAAGAAGTTCTTCGGCAGCTGCTTGTAGCTGCGCAACTCCTGCCGGGCGATGTCGGTGATCACCTCCTCCGAAGTCGGCTGGATCACGAAGTCGCGGTCGTGCCTGTCCTTCACCCGCAGCAGCTCGGGCCCGTAGGCCTGGAACCGGCCCGACTCCTGCCACAGCTCGGCCGGCTGCACCACCGGCATCAGCAGCTCCACCGCACCGGCCCGGTTCATCTCCTCGCGGATGATCGCCTCGACCTTGCGGATCACCCTCAGGCCCATCGGCATGTAGTTGTAGATGCCGGCGCCCAGCCTCTTGATCATGCCGGCTCGCATCATCAATTGATGACTGACGACTTCGGCGTCGGCGGGCGCTTCCTTGAGCGTGGAAATGAAGAACTGGCTGGCTTTCATGGCGGCTCGGTCGGCGGCGTGACGCTTCGGGTAAGCGAGAGCCTGCGCCCTGTAGGCCGCCGGTGCTATATTGATTTCAGTTCAAAAATTGGGGTTTGATTATGCTCGACAGGGAAGGCTACAGGCCTAACGTCGGCATCATCCTGCTCAATGCCCGGAACCAGGTGTTTTGGGGCAAGCGTTTGCGTACCCACTCCTGGCAGTTCCCGCAAGGGGGCATCAAGTACGGCGAATCGCCCGAGCAGGCCATGTTCCGCGAGCTGCACGAGGAAGTGGGCCTGCTTCCGGACCACGTGCAGATCCTCGCCCGCACCCGAGACTGGCTGCGTTACGAGGTCCCCGACCACTTCATCCGCAAGGACGCGCGCGGCCACTACAAGGGCCAGAAGCAGATCTGGTTCCTGCTCAAGCTCATGGGCCGCGACAGCGACATGAACCTGCGCGCCACCGATCACCCCGAGTTCGATGCGTGGAGGTGGAACGAGTACTGGGTCCCTCTCGACGTGGTGATCGAGTTCAAGCGCGGGGTCTACCAGATGGCCTTGACGGAGCTGGCCAGGTTCCTGCCCAAGGTCAACCATCACAACCGCTACCTGCGCAGTGGCATGCGTCCGCACGGGCGCGACGACCGGCGTCGCAGCGATGAAACGTCCGAACCCGTGCCCCTGCCGGACCACAACGGGTCGACGCACTAGGGCTGGCTCTAAGCGAGCACCAGGTTGTCGCGGTGAATGAGCTCCGGCTCGCTGGCGTAGCCCAGCAGCCCTTCGATCTGCGATGAAGGCTTGCGGGCGATAAGGCGTGCCTCCGCGCTCGAGTAGTTCGCCAGGCCGCGCGCCACTTCGGCGCCTTCCGAAGTACGCACGGCGATGACGTCCCCGCGGTGGAATTCGCCTTCGACCTCGACGACGCCGATCGGCAGCAGACTCTTGCCTTCGTCGCGCAGCTTGATCACCGCACCGTCGTCGATCCGCACCGCGCCGCGCAGCTGCAGGTGATCGGCCATCCACTGCTTGCGCGCGGCGAGCTTGGGCGTGCCGGCCAGCAGCACCGTGCCTATCGGCTCGCCCGAGACCAGCCGCAGCAGGACGTCGGGTTCCCGCCCCCAGGCGATCACGGTGCTGGCCCCGCTGCCGGCGGCGCGCTTGGCGGCCAGCACCTTGGTGATCATGCCGCCCTTGCCGATGCTGCTTCCCGCCCCACCGGCCATGGTCTCGAGCTCCGCCTCGCCAGCCTGTGCTTCGTCGATGAAGCGGGCGGCGGGATCCTTTCGGGGGTCGGCCGAATAAAGGCCGCGCTGGTCGGTGAGGATGACCAGGGCGTCGGCCTCGATCAGGTTCGCGACTAGCGCACCGAGGGTGTCGTTGTCGCCGAACTTGATCTCGTCATTGACCACCGTGTCGTTCTCGTTGATGACCGGTATGACCTTCAGGCCCAGCAGCGTGAGCAGGGTGGAGCGCGCGTTGAGGTAGCGCTCGCGGTCCGCTAGGTCCGCATGGGTCAGCAGCACCTGCGCGCTGCCCATGCCGTGGGCGGAGAGCTTCTGCTCGTACATCTGCGCCAGGCCCATCTGGCCGACGGCTGCGGCGGCTTGCAGCTCGGGCAGTTCCTTGGGCCTCGTCGACCACCCCAGGCGCTTCATGCCCTCCGCAATCGCGCCGGAGGACACCATGACCACCTCTCGCCCCTGGGAGGCCAGAGCTGCCAGCTGCCGGCACCAGTTGTCGATTGCGCCTGCGTCTATGCCCCGGCCTTCGTTGGTCACCAGGCTGGAGCCGACCTTGACGACGATCCGTCTTGCGGTTCTCAAGGCCTCGCTCATGCCGCCTGCCCCCCGTCGTCCGGCGCCGAGTCGAAGCGCGGATCGGGCGGCGCCACGGGCGGATTGTTCTGTGCAGCCACGTGGTCCCAGATCGCGTGGATCAAGGGCTGCAAGCCCTCACGCGCCAGCGCGGAGATTTCGAACACCGGCCCCTTCCACTTGTAGCGCTTGACGAAGTCCTTCACGCGCTTGGCCCGCTCTTCGGCTGGGACCATGTCGAGCTTGTTCAACACCAGCCAGCGTGGCTTCTGGTAGAGGGCCTCGTCGTACTTGCGCAGCTCCTCGACGATGGCCTTGGCCTGCGCCACCGGATCCACCGATTCGTCGAACGGCGCGAGATCCACCACGTGCAGCAGCAACCGCGTGCGCTGCAGGTGACGCAGGAACAGATGGCCCAGGCCGGCCCCCTCGGACGCGCCCTCGATGAGGCCAGGGATGTCGGCGACCACGAAGCTCTTCTCAGGCGCGACGCGCACGACGCCGAGATTGGGGTGCAGCGTGGTGAACGGATAGTCCGCGATCTTCGGCCGGGCATTCGACACCGAAGCGATGAGGGTCGACTTGCCGGCGTTGGGCATGCCGAGCAGGCCGACGTCGGCCAGCACGCGCAACTCGAGCTTGACCTTGAACGCCTCGCCGGGCCAGCCTGGCGTCTTCTGGCGCGGCGCCCGATTGGTGCTGCTCTTGAAATGCAGGTTGCCAAAGCCCCCGTCTCCTCCCTTGGCAATCAGCACCGGTACGTCAGGCTCGATCAGCTCGGCCAGCACGCGCCCCGTCTCGAGGTCCGTGATGATGGAGCCCACCGGCATGCGCAGGGTGATGTCTTCGCCCGCCGCACCGAAGCAGTCCGAGCCCCGCCCGGGCTCGCCGTTCTTCGCTTCGTGGCGCCGGGCGTACCGGTAGTCGATGAGGGTGTTGAGGTTGCGGTCGGCGACCGCATAGACGCTGCCTCCGCGGCCACCGTCTCCGCCGTCCGGCCCCCCGAAGGGAATGAACTTCTCGCGCCGGAAGCTCGCGCAGCCCGCGCCGCCGTGCCCGGCCGCAATGTCGATGGTGGCTTCGTCGACGAACTTCATGATGAGACGAGATGGTAGGTGGCGGCCGATGAGGTGGCCGCAGAAGCGAAAAAGCCCCGGCAAGCCGGGGCTTCGCGTGGCGAACGCGCCAGCTCAGGCCGGCGTGATGTTGACCGTGTGGCGGTTCAGCTCGCCCTTGACCTGGAAGGACACGGTACCGTCGACCAGCGCGAACAGCGTGTGGTCGCGCCCCATGCCGACGTTGGAGCCGGCATGGAACTTGGTGCCACGCTGGCGCACGATGATCGAGCCGGCGGACACGGCCTGGCCGCCGAACGCCTTCACGCCGAGCATCTTCGGCTGGGAATCACGGCCGTTCCGGGTGGAACCGCCGCCTTTTTTCTGTGCCATGGTTCACGAACTCCTGCTGGGCTTCAGCCGTTGACCGCGCTGATTTCCAGCTCGGTGTAGTTCTGGCGGTGACCGCCGTGCTTCTGGTAGTGCTTGCGGCGGCGCATCTTGAAGATGCGAACCTTGTCGTGACGACCATGCGCCACGACCGTGGCCTTCACGCTCGCGCCGCTCACCAGGGGGGTCCCGACCGTCAGGCCCGCGCCGTCACCGACGGCGAGCACCTGGTCAATCACGATTTCCTGGCCAACGTCCGCAGCAATCTGTTCTACCTTGATCTTTTCGCCGGCTGCAACCTTGTATTGCTTGCCACCGGTTTTTATGACCGCGTACATGTGTGCCTCTTTGGGAAAAGGGGTATGGCTCCGCCCAGCCCATTCCGGGCGAAGCCCAGGATTATAGCAGTGGCACAGGGTTAACGCCAGTCCCTTCGCGGGCTTCCTATAATCAGCCGCCTGCCTTCGTCCTCTGACCGCCCAACTACCGACATGCCCTCGACGGAAACGCCACCGACGATTCTTTCGCCGGCCACCGCCACGACCGATCCGATGGCACAGGGCATGGCGCGCGTCGATGCCGTCATCCGGGAGCGACTCACCTCGGACGTGGCCCTGATCGAGCAGATCTCGCACTACATCATTGGAGCCGGTGGCAAGCGGATCCGGCCGCGACTGGTGCTGCTGTTTGCCGATGCGCTGGGCTACTCGGGCGACGAACCCTACGAGTTGGCCGCCATCGTGGAGTTCATCCACACCGCCACGCTGCTGCACGACGATGTGGTCGACGAATCGTCCCTGCGCCGCGGCCGTGCCACCGCGAATGCACTGTTCGGCAATGCCGCCAGCGTGCTGGTCGGCGATTTCCTGTATTCGCGCGCTTTCCAGATGATGGTCGCGCTGGACCGCATGCGCGTGCTGGACGTGCTCGCCGACGCGACCAACGTCATAGCCGAAGGCGAAGTGCTGCAGCTGATGAACATGCACGACCCCGACCTGGCGGTCGACGCCTACCTGAAGGTCATCCGCTACAAGACCGCCAAGCTGTTCGAGGCGAGCGCGCGACTGGGTGCCGTGGTCGCCGGCGCGCCCCGTGCGGTGGAGGATGCCTGCGCCGAATATGGTCGCGCATTGGGCACCGCCTTCCAGCTGGTCGACGACTTGCTCGATTACGAAGGCGACACGCAAGCCCTCGGAAAGAACGTGGGCGACGACCTGCGGGAAGGCAAGCCGACCCTGCCCCTGCTGATCGCCATGGAACGCGGCACCGCCGAGGAGCGGGCGCTGATCCGGCATGCCATCGAACAGGGCGAGGTCGAACGCCTGGCTGAGATCGTCACGATCGTGCGGCGCACCGGCGCCCTGCAGGCCACGCGCGAGGCAGCCCGCGCGGAGGCACAAGTGGCGCGTGAACGTCTTTTCGCGCTGCCCGCTTCGGCGGCGCGAGAAGCTCTGCTAGAATTATGTGCTCGGTCGGTTGAGCGCTCCTCCTAGCGCAAATTCAACAATAGACGACAAGCATCGGGGTGTAGCTTAGCCTGGTAGAGCGCTACGTTCGGGACGTAGAGGCCGGAGGTTCGAATCCTCTCACCCCGACCAGTCTTTTTTTCTCGCACCCTGGCGACACCACGCCGTGACGCGAAGAGCGTCTCGCCGGTCCCAGCGTGGTCCACATTTCGCAGCGGACCGTCGAAGCGTGAAGAGGTGTTCATTCTCACGGTTCGTCAAGGCCGGTCACGATTTACAGCCCCCATGGGTTCGGCGATGATGGCCGGTCATGGTCTGTCTGCGCCCTGACGGTGCACGCTTGTGGATACCCTGATAGAAGCTCCTTCCTCCGCGTTGTCCGGCGTCGCCCGGGTGTTGGTTCATGGCGGGAAGCTCAAGGTCCAGCGAGCCGAGGAACTGACGGTCCAGGCGCGCGACAAGAGAGTCAGCTTCATCGCCGCGTTGATGGAGTCGGGCGACCTGACACCCTCGGCCCTCGCCCACAGCCTGTCGACGGCCCTGGCCGTTCCCCTGCTGGATCTGGATGCACTCGACGCCCAGAAGCTGCCGCGGTCCATCCTCGACAGCAAGCTGATCAGCCAATACAAGGTCCTGCCGCTGGCCAAGCGCGGCAGCCGGCTGTTCCTGGCGTGCGCCGACCCCACCGACCAGGAGGCCGGCGAACGCATCAAGTTCGCCACCCAGCTGGCGCCGGAGTGGGTGCTGGTCGAATACGACAAGCTCAATCGCCTGCTCGACAGCCAGGGCACGCCGGCCTCGCAGGCGATGGAGACCCTCGCCGCCGCCGACTTCGACTTCGAGGTCACTGAGGAAGACACGTCCCAGCCGGCTGCGGCGGAAGTGACGACCGAAGTGGAAGATGCGCCGGTGGTGCGCTTCCTCCAGAAAATGCTGGTCGACGCCATCAACCTGCGCGCCTCCGACCTGCACTTCGAGCCGTACGAGTTCAATTACCGCGTCCGCTTCCGCGTCGACGGCGAACTGCGAGAGATCACCCAGCCGCCGATCGCCATCAAGGACAAGCTGGCGTCGCGCATCAAGGTCATCTCGCGTCTGGACATCTCTGAAAAGCGTGTGCCGCAAGACGGCCGGATGAAGCTGCGTTTCGGCAACAAGTCGATCGACTTCCGCGTCAGCACCCTGCCCACGCTGTTCGGCGAGAAGATCGTGATCCGTATCCTCGATTCGTCCAGCGCCAAGCTGGGCATCGAGGCGCTGGGCTACGAGCCCGCCGAGAAGGAGCGCCTGCTGCATGCGATCCACCGGCCCTACGGCATGGTGCTCGTCACCGGCCCCACGGGCTCGGGCAAGACGGTGTCGCTCTACACCTGCCTGAACATCCTCAACCAACCCGGCGTCAACATCGCCACTGTCGAGGATCCGGCCGAAATCAACTTGCCGGGCATCAACCAGGTCAATGTCAACGACAAGGCCGGCCTGAATTTCGCGGTCGCGCTGAAATCCTTCCTGCGCCAGGATCCGGACATCATCATGGTCGGCGAAATCCGCGACCTGGAGACGGCCGACATCGCGATCAAGGCCGCCCAGACCGGCCACATGGTGATGTCGACGCTGCACACGAACGACGCGCCATCCACCCTGACCCGCCTGCTGAACATGGGCGTCGCCCCGTTCAACATCGCTTCGAGCGTGCTGTTGATCACGGCGCAGCGCCTGGTGCGTCGCCTGTGCGACAACTGCAAGAAGCCGGCCGAATACCCGCGGGCGGCTCTGCTCAAGGCCGGCTACGCCGAGGCCGATCTCGACGGGACCTGGACACCCTACAAGTCCGTCGGCTGCAGCCACTGCAACAACGGCTACAAGGGCCGGGTCGGCATCTACCAGGTGATGCCGATCACCGAGCAGATCCAGCGCATCATCCTTTCGCTTGGCACGGCACCTGACATCGCGGCCCAGGCCCGGAAGGAAGGCGTGCGCGACCTGCGCGAATCCGGTCTCGTGAAGGTGAAACTGGGTGTCACATCGCTCGAGGAAGTGATCGCTGCCACGAACGAGTGAGCGGCCGTGCGGTGACAATCGCGCACGTTACAGACGATCGTTTGGGATATGGCCGGAGGCTCGATGGCTACTGCAGCGGCGGTGAGAGACGTCAAGGAATTCATCTTCGAGTGGGAAGGCAAGGACCGCAACGGCAAGATCGTTCGCGGCGAACTTCGCTCCGGGGGCGAAGCGGCGGTCAGCGCCAGCCTGCGCCGCCAGGGCGTCATGGTCACCAAGATCAAGAAGCGGCGCAGCGGCGGCGGCAAGTCGATCAAGGCCAAGGACATCGCCGTCTTCACGCGCCAGCTGGCCACCATGATGAAGGCTGGCGTGCCCCTGCTGCAGGCCTTCGACATCGTGGGTCGCGGCAGCCCCAATCCCCGCCTGACGCGGCTGCTGATGGACATCCGGTCGGACGTCGAGACCGGTACCAACCTGTCCTCGGCCTTCCGTCGTCATCCGCAGTATTTCGACGCGCTCTATTGCAACCTGGTCGAGGCAGGTGAGGCGGGCGGCATTCTGGAAGAACTGCTGACGCGCCTGGCGCTCTACCAGGAAAAGACACTCGCCATCAAGCAGAAGGTGAAGTCGGCCCTGATCTACCCGATCTCGGTGCTGGTCGTCGCCTTCGTGGTGGTCACGGTGATCATGATCTTCGTGATCCCGGCCTTCAAGGACGTCTTCAAGTCCTTCGGCGCCGAGTTGCCCGCGCCCACCCTGATCGTGATGTCGATGAGCGACGCCTTCGTCAAATGGTGGTGGCTGATCTTCGGCGTCATCTTCGGCGGCGGCTACGTCTTCATGCAAACCTGGAAGCGTTCCGAGAAGATGCAGTTCGCGATGGATCGCTTCCTCTTGCGCCTGCCCATCTTCGGTGACCTGATTCGCAAGGCCATCATCGCCCGCTGGACGCGCACGCTGGCCACGATGTTCGCCGCGGGCGTCCCGCTGGTCGAGGCGCTCGACTCGGTCGGCGGCACTGCAGGCAACTCGGTGTATGCGCACGCCACGCAGCAGATACAGCGTGACGTGGCCACCGGCACGGCGCTGACCACGTCGATGACGCAGACTGGCGTGTTCCCGAACATGGTGCTGCAGATGGCCGCCATCGGCGAAGAATCCGGCGCGCTGGACGACATGCTCGCCCGCGCGGCCGACTTCTACGAGGAAGAGGTCGACGAGATGGTCAAGGGCCTGTCGACCCTGCTCGAGCCCATCATCATCGTCTTCCTGGGGGGCCTGATCGGCGGCATCGTGGTGTCGATGTACCTGCCGATCTTCAAGCTCGGCCAGGTGGTCTGACGTGCTGGGGGCGGATGCGCTGAGCCTGTGGCTCGCTCCGCCGGTGCTGGGCCTGCTCGGCCTGTGCATCGGCAGTTTCCTCAATGTCGTCGTCCACCGGCTTCCTCGCATGATGGAGCGCGAGTGGCTCGACGAGATCGCCGGGCACCTCAAGGACGGAGAGGCATTCAGGAGCCTCTTTCGCGAGCCGCCTGCGAAAGAGCTTGCCGTCGCGGGCGACATCCTGGCCGCTCGCCTGGAGGCGCTTCCTGCCTACAACCTGTGGCGGCCGGGCTCAGCCTGCCCGAAATGCGGGCACCAGATCCGGTGGTACGAAAACCTGCCGGTCGTGGGCTGGCTGGGCCTGCGCGGACGCTGCTCGGCGTGCAAGACGCCGATTTCGTGGCGATATCCCGCGATGGAACTGCTCACGGGCGTGCTGTTCGCCGCGGCGGGCTGGCGTTTTGGTACGCAGCCGGCCACCTTGATGTGGTGCGCGGTGATCGCGACCTTGCTGGCCCTGGCGGCGATCGACTGGGACACGACCCTGCTGCCCGAGTCGATCACCCTGCCGCTGATCGGAGGAGGCCTCGCGGCGTCGGCCCTGGGCTGGACGACGGTGTCACTCCCCAGCGCCGTCGGGGGCGCTCTCGTGGGCTACTTGTCCTTGTGGTCGATCTACTGGCTTTTCAAGCTGGCCACCGGCAAGGAGGGCATGGGCTACGGCGATTTCAAGCTGCTGTGCGGACTCGGAGCCTGGCTGGGACTGCCCGCGATCCTGCCGATCATCCTCATGTCTTCGGTCGTCGGCTCGGTGATCGGCCTGTGGCTGAAGTTTTCCGGCGCCCTCCGGCAAGGCGTGTACGTGCCTTTCGGCCCCTTCCTGGCGGGAGGCGGCCTGATCGTGATCCTGGTGGGCAGCGCGCCCATCAACCGCTGGCTGGGTTGGTAGCCGGTGAATAGCGCGGCCCCGCTGCACGCCGGACTGACTGGCGGCATCGGCAGCGGCAAGAGCACGGTGGCCGCCGCGCTCGCCCGCCTCGGGGCCCTGATCGTCGACACGGATGCGATAGCCCGCGAGCTGACTGCGCCCGGCGGCGCGGCGCTCCCGCCGATCGCCGAGGCATTCGGCCGCCAGATGATCGACAGCTCGGGAGCGCTGGACCGTTCGCGCATGCGGGCCGAAGTGTTCGCCCAGGCCCCCAAGCGGCAGCGCCTCGAAGCCATCCTCCACCCACTGATCGGCCAGGAGGCGCAGACGCGTGCGGCCGCGGCGGGCGCCGGCCAGCCGGTCGTGTTCGACGTGCCCCTGCTGACCGAATCCGCGCACTGGCGCCAGAGGGTGGACCGCATCCTCGTCGTCGACTGCGATGAGGCCCTGCAGGTCGAACGGGTGATGCAGCGCTCCGGCTGGCCGGCGGACGAGGTGCGAAGAGTCATCGCCCAGCAGGCGTCTCGCCCTGCTCGCCGGCGGATAGCCGACGCGGTGATCCACAACGGCGCCGGCATGACACTCGCCGGCCTCGAGGCCATGGTCGCGCGCCTGTGGCAACGCTGGTGGCCATGAGGGGGTGCCGCAGGCGCTGAGGCGGCGCCGGCAAGTGCTGTGAAACAATCAACGCTTTCCCGGGTCTTGTGCCCGGGCAGGTTGCGCAAGGACGACAGCACTTGGTTCTCTACGAATACCCCTTCAACGAAGGCATTCGAACGATGCTTCGGCTGGAGCACCTGTTCGCCCGGCTGCACGCCCTCCTGCCACGCGATTCGGCCGTCGACCACCACTTTGCGCTGGTCACGCTGTTCGAGATCATGGACGTCGCCTCGCGAGCCGATCTCAAGTCGGATCTGCTGAAGGAACTGGAACGCCACCGCGCCCAGTTGCAGGCCTTCAGAGGCAACCCCAGCGTCTCGGAGGCCGCGCTCGACGAGATCACCGGCCGCATCGACCACGCGCACGCCAGCCTGAACCACCTCGCCGGCAAGGCGGGGCACACGCTGACCTCCAACGAGTGGCTGATGAGCATCCGCAGCCGCATCAGCATCCCCGGCGGCACGTGTTCGTTCGACCTGCCCGCCTACTATGCCTGGCAGCAATTGGCGCCGGAGCAGCGGCGCAGCGACCTGACCCACTGGGTCGACACCCTCGTGCCGCTGGCCGAGGCGCTGCTGCTGCTGCTGAACCTGTTGCGCGATGCCGGCGTGCCGCACCGCGTCGTGGCGCAAGCGGGCCAGTACCAGCAAAGCCTGCCCGCCGGGCGCACCTACCACCTGCTGCGCCTGCGCATCGACGAGTCGCTCGGGCTCGTGCCCGAGATCAGCGGCCATCGCCTGATGGTGTCGGTGCGGCTGATGCGCGCCGATGCCGAAGGCCGACTGAAGCCCTTCCACGGCGACGCCACCTTCGACCTGTCCCTCTGCGTCTGAAAGTCGCCCCGATGGCCGCGCCTACGCCACCCGAGCCGCCTGTTCCCCCTCGCAGGCCCCGCCTGGTGCCCTGCCCCACTTGCCGCCGGCCGGCCCTGTTTTCGCCCGAGAACGCCTTTCGGCCGTTCTGCAGCGCCCGCTGCCAGGGGCAGGATTTCGGCGCCTGGGCCAGCGAGGACTACCGCGTCGGCTCGCCCCCTCCCTCCGACGACCAGGAGTGAGGGCATCCGTCGACAGGGCGGGTCTTGAATCCGCGTCGACGGTCCCTATAATCCTGCTAGCACTCGATCCGCTGGAGTGCTAATAGCCAGCGGCAGAGACGCGTTCCGGTGGTCCGCTTCGGCGGACTGCCTCATGTGAATGAGCGCCAACTTCATTGGTGACTCGCACCCTCACTGATTGCCAATGCCTCAAGGAGATGCAATGAAGCTTCGTCCGTTGCACGATCGCGTGATCGTCAAGCGCCTGGAAAATGAAACCAAGACCGCCTCGGGCATCGTGATCCCCGACAACGCCGCCGAGAAGCCCGACCAGGGCGAAGTGCTGGCCGTCGGCCCCGGCAAGCGCAACGACAAGGGCGACTTCGTGGCCCTGAACATCAAGGTCGGCGACCGCGTGCTGTTCGGCAAGTACTCCGGCCAGACCGTCAAGGTCGATGGCGAGGAACTGCTGGTCATGAAGGAAGACGACCTGTTCGCTGTCGTCGAGAAGTAAATAGCCCGAGGGCGATTTACTTCCGTCGAAGGCTAACCTGGCTGCGCCAGGTTAAGGCCCGAAGGGCCGGCCGAAGACAAAAGTGACTCGCCACGCGCAGAACCTTTTGAACTGAATTCGGAGAATCAAACATGGCAGCAAAAGACGTCATCTTCGGCGCCGACGCGCGTCACCGCATGGTCGAAGGCGTGAACATCCTGGCCAACGCGGTCAAGGTCACGCTGGGCCCCAAGGGCCGCAACGTCGTGCTCGAGCGCTCGTTCGGCGCGCCCACCGTCACCAAGGACGGTGTGTCGGTCGCCAAGGAAATCGAGCTCAAGGACAAGCTCCAGAACATGGGCGCGCAGATGGTCAAGGAAGTCGCTTCCAAGACCAGCGACAACGCCGGTGACGGCACCACCACCGCCACCGTGCTGGCCCAGGCCATCGTGCGCGAAGGCATGAAGTACGTGGCCGCCGGCATGAACCCGATGGACCTCAAGCGCGGCATCGACAAGGCCGTCCTGAGCCTGACGGAAGAGCTGAAGAAGGCCTCCAAGCCGACGACCACCAGCAAGGAAATCGCCCAGGTCGGCACGATCTCCGCGAACTCCGACGAATCGATCGGCAAGATCATCGCCGACGCGATGGACAAGGTCGGCAAGGAAGGCGTCATCACCGTCGAAGACGGCAAGAGCCTGAACAACGAGCTGGACGTCGTCGAAGGCATGCAGTTCGACCGCGGCTACCTGTCGCCCTACTTCATCAACAACCCCGAAAAGCAGTCGGCGATCCTCGAGAACCCGTTCGTGCTGCTGTTCGACAAGAAGATCAGCAACATCCGCGACCTGCTGCCGACGCTCGAAGCCGTCGCCAAGGCCGGCCGTCCGCTGCTGATCATCGCTGAAGAAGTCGAAGGCGAAGCGCTGGCGACCCTGGTGGTCAACACCATCCGCGGCATCCTGAAGGTCTGCGCCGTCAAGGCCCCGGGCTTCGGCGACCGCCGCAAGGCCATGCTGGAAGACATCGCCATCCTGACCGGCGGCAAGGTCATCGCCGAAGAGATCGGCCTGTCGCTCGAGAAGGTCACGCTGGCCGACCTGGGCCAGGCCAAGCGCATCGAAGTGGGCAAGGAAAACACCACCCTGATCGACGGCGCCGGCGCTGCCGCGGACATCGAAGCCCGCGTCAAGCAGATCCGCGTCCAGATCGAGGAAGCCACCAGCGACTACGACCGCGAGAAGCTGCAAGAGCGCGTGGCCAAGCTGGCCGGCGGCGTGGCCGTCATCAAGGTCGGTGCCGCCACCGAAGTCGAGATGAAGGAGAAGAAGGCCCGTGTCGAAGACGCGCTGCACGCCACCCGTGCCGCCGTCGAGGAAGGCATCGTGGCCGGCGGTGGCGTCGCGCTGCTGCGCGCCCGCCAGTCCGCTGGTGAGATCAAGGGCGACAACGCCGACCAGGACGCCGGCGTCAAGCTGGTCCTGAAGGCCATCGAAGCCCCGCTGCGCGAGATCGTCTACAACGCCGGTGGCGAAGCCTCCGTCGTCGTGAACGCCGTGCTGGCCGGCAAGGGCAACTACGGCTTCAATGCCGCCAACGACACCTACGGCGACATGATCGAGATGGGCATCCTGGACCCGACCAAGGTGACTCGTACCGCGCTGCAGAACGCCGCGTCCGTCGCGTCGCTGATGCTGACCACCGAAGCCATGGTCGCCGAAGCCCCGAAGGACGACGCCCCGGCCGGCGGCATGCCTGGTGGCATGGGCGGCATGGGCGGCATGGGCATGGACATGTAAGTTCACGCCCGGGCAAGCCCCTCGCTCCACGAAAGGCCACCTCCGGGTGGCCTTTTTTCTTGGCGCCGGTCGCGGTGGGGCTTCCAGGACGCGGGCCAGCTCGCCCGCGCCTACCAGCCGCAGTTCGGCGAAAGGCCGAGCAAGACGCGCACGCGCCCGGCCTGACGAGCCGCTGCAGCCGGCGACAATCCGCGCCCATGCGATGGCGTGACCTCCTGCTGGCCCTGGGCTGCGCGGCCTCGACGATGTGTGCGAACGCGCAAGCGGCCCCTGCCGAGGCGGCTGCCGCGCCATCGCGGCCCCGGATCGGCCTGGTCCTTTCGGGTGGGGGCGCCCGCGGCCTGGCCCACATCGGCGTGCTGAAGGTGCTCGAGCGCGAGCACGTTCCCATCGACGTGATCGCCGGCACCTCGATGGGCGCCATCGTCGGCGGCCTCTACGCCAGCGGCATGAAGGCCGACGACATCGAGCAGGAGCTCAAGCGCGTCGACTGGGTCCGCCTGTTCGAGACACGGGTGGCGCGCCAACAGCTCTCGCAACGCCGCAAGGAAGAGGACTTCGAGATCGCCTCGGCGATCGAGCTGGGGCTCACCGAGGACGGCGAGTTCCGCGCGCCGCAGGGCGCCGTGTCGAGCCGGGGCCTGGAGACGCTGCTGCGCCGCTTCACGCTGCCGGTGCGGTCGGTGCAGCGCTTCGACCAGCTCCCCATTCCCTTCCGCGCCGTGGCGACGGACATGGAGACCGGCGACGCCGTGGTCCTCGGCGAAGGCGACCTGGCGATGGCGTTGCGCTCCAGCATGAGCGTGCCCGGCGTCTTCCCGCCGACGGAGCTCGGCGGCCGCGTGCTGGGCGACGGTGGCCTGGTCAACAACGTGCCGGTCGACGTGGCACGCGAGATGGGCGCCGACATCGTGATCGCGGTCAGCATCGGGACCCCGCTCGCGCCGCGCGACACGCTGAGCTCGGCCCTGGGCCTGACGGCGCAGATGATCAACATCCTGACCGAGCAGAACGTCAAGCGCAGCCTCGCCTCGCTGAGGCCGGCCCAGGACCTGCTGGTCGCTCCCGACCTGGGCGCGCTGACTTCGAGCGACTTCAACCGGGCCGCCGACCTCATCCGCATCGGCGAGGAAGGCGCTGAAGCGTTGCAGCCAAGGCTCGCCTCCCTGGCCCTGCCCGCAGACAGCTATGCCGCCTGGCGAGCCGCACGACACAGCGGCGGCGTGCCCCAGGCCAAGCTCGCCTTCGTCGCCTTCGAGGGCACGACCGTCACCAATCCGGCGCGCTTCGAGGCGCAGCTGCTGTCGCAACCGGGCGCCCCTTTCGACGCCGCCGCCGCCGCCCGCGACGCGCGCCACCTCGCCGCCAGCGGCGACTACGTGCGGGCCGATTACCGCCTCGTCGACACCACGAGCGGCGCGACGGGCCTGGTCTTCGACCTGGAGGACAAGCCCTGGGGGCCGAACTACCTGCGCATCGGGCTCGACCTGGCGACCGACTTCGGCGGCCACAGCGACTTCAACATCAAGATCAGCCACAACCGCCACTGGCTCACCGACAGCGGGACCGAGTGGCGCAACCGGCTGCAGATCGGCGAGGTGCCGCAGCTGTACAGCGAGCTCTACCACCCGCTGAACTGGACACTCGGGCTGTGGGACGACTGGTTCGTCTCGGGATGGGGCCTGGCCGAACGGCGGGTGCTGACCCTGTACCAGGCCGATGCCGGGCCGGAGGTGGGACAGCTGCGGCGCACCACCGGCCGCATCGGGGTGGACATCGGTCAGCCCTGGAGCAACCTCGGCGAACTGCGACTGGGCCTGACGCACCAGGCGGGCAGCACCGAGCCCGTCCTGCTCGCGGCGGACTACTCGGGACCCACCACGGCCGAGACCTGGAACGAGGTCGCCGTGAGAGCACGGGTGGTGATCGACCAGCTGGACTACGCCAACTTCCCGCAATCGGGCTATCGGGTGGAGAGCGAAGCGCAGGTCGGCCAGCGCCATCACGAAGGCACGCAGAGCCTGGCCCGGGTCGAGAGCCAGCTCACGGTGGCGACCAGCTGGGGCGCCCACACGGTGAACCTGTACGGCCTGGTGCAGGCGGCCGATGCGCGTGCCGACGCGATCGTGGGGCAGTACTCCCTCGGGGGCTTCCAGCAGCTGTCCGGCTACCGCCCCGGCCAGCTGGCCGGCAACGCGGTGCTCTTCGGCCGGCTCAACTGGTACTGGCGCCTGGCCGAGCCCCCGGTCTTTGCCCGCGGGTTCTATGTCGGAGCCTCGCTCGAGGCCGGCAACGCCTGGGCGACGCGGCGGCAGGTGAGCCTCGGCGACCTGCGCGCGGGCGCCAGCGTGTACCTGGGGGCGGACACCGGCATCGGGCCGATGTTCCTGGGGCTGACCTGGGCGCCGCAGGGCGAAGGCGGCATTTCGCTGCGGGTCGGACGCCCCTGACGAGCCTCAGCGTTGGCCCGCGGGCCGGGCCGGGACTGTCTGCAAGTAGGCGTGGATCGCCTCCAGGTCGATGTCGCTCATCTCGCGCAGCGACTGGAACGGCATCACCCCGCTGATCGTGCTGCCGTCGGGCCGCTTGCCACTGCGCATGGCCATTCGAAACACTGCGGCATCCGCATAGCGCGGCAGCACGCTGCCTTCTCCCGGCGTGAGGTTGGCAGCGGCTGGCCAGTCGGGCGGCCCTCCCGGGATGCGACCACCGGACAGGCCTTCGCCATGGCAGCCCACGCACATCTGCGCCACGTACCGGCCGTGCTCCACGGTCGGGCCTTCGGGTACCGGTTGCGGTGGCGGCAACGCGTGGTCGATCTTTTCAGCCGCGTCCTTGACCACGCCGTAGCCGTAGAGGACGCGCACCGGCAGCGGCAGGCGGAATTCGGCCGGGCCGCCGGCCACGGGCGCGAGCGAGCGCACATAGGCCACCACCGCGCCGAGGTCGGCGTCGGTCCAGCGGCTGTAGTCCTCGCTCGGCATGATCATCAGCGGACGTCCGTCGGGCTTGATGCCGTGGCGCAAGGTCCGTTCCCAGTCGGCGACCTGGTACTGCGTCACGACGGAGCCGGCGCCCGGCGAGATGTTCGGCGCCCTGGCGTACAGGCCGCCACCCGCAGCGTCATCGATGAACGCCCGGCCGGCACCGTCGGCGCCGTGGCACTCGGCGCAGCCGCGCGAGGCGAACAAGTAGCGACCACGGGCCAGCGCAGCCGCATCGTCAGGCAAGGCCAGCGCGTAGGCCGGCTGGGTCATCTTCCGCGCCAGGCGCTGGTCCGATCTCATGACGCCCCAGGCCACGGCAGCGGCCCCCATGGCAACGACGGCCGCGAGCCCGATCAGGCTCCGGCGAATCCATCTGCTCATCACGCCCTCCGCGTGTCGTTTCACGAACGGCGGGCATGGTGCCCTCGGCGAGGCACCGTATCCATCCCAAAGGCGGTGATCCGCGCGGGACGCAGCCTGCGGATCGCTCAGCAGTCTCGCTTGGCGATCATGGCGCGGGCCACGCGCGAGCCGTTGGGCTGGCCGATCGCCGTGCGGATCGCCTGGCCGGCGTCGATGAGCCGGTCGAGATCGATGCCGGTTTCTATGCCGAGGCCGTGCAGCAGGTAGACGACGTCCTCGGTCGCCACATTGCCGGTGGCGCCCTTGGCGTACGGGCATCCGCCCAGGCCCGAGACGCTGGTGTCGAAGCTGGCGATGCCGAGCTCGAGGCTGGCGTAGACGTTTGACAGCGCCTGGCCGTAGGTGTCGTGGTAGTGGCCGCTGACCTCTTGCAGCGGGTAGTGCTCCAGCGCCGCCTCCAGCGCGCGCTGCACCTTGCGCGGCGTGCCGACGCCGATGGTGTCGGCCACGCCCACGTGCTGCACGCCGATCTGCTTCATCAGCCGCGCCACCATGCCGACCCGCTCGGGCGCGATCTCGCCCTCGTACGGGCAGCCGACGGCGCAGGAGATGGCGCCGCGCACCTTGATGCCGGCGGCACGCGCAGCCTCGGTCACCGGCGCGAAGCGCTCGATGGATTCGGCGATGGAGCAGTTGATGTTCTTCTGGCTGAAGGCTTCGCTCGCGGCGCCGAAGACGACGATCTCGTCCGGCTTCGTCGCCAGCGCGGCCTCGAAGCCCTTCATGTTCGGCGTCAGCACCGAGTAGCGCACGCCAGGCCGCCGCTGGATGCCGGCCATGACCTCGGCGTTGTCGGCCATCTGCGGCACCCATTTCGGGCTGACGAAGCTGGTGACCTCGATCTCGGTCAGGCCAGCGTCCTGCAGGGCGTGGACGAGGGCGACCTTGTGCGCGGCCGCCACCGGCTGCTTCTCGTTCTGCAAACCGTCGCGCGGGCCCACTTCGACGATCTTGACGCGGCTGGGCAGGTTCATCGGGTCACCTCATTCGGACAGTCTCAGCAGCTCGCCACCCTCGGCGACCTGGTCACCGACGGCATAGAGCACCTCCGCCACCGTGCCGGCGCGTGGGGCGGAAAGGGTGTGCTCCATCTTCATCGCCTCCATCACCGCCAGCGCCTGGCCCGGCGTGACCGTGTCGCCCGGCCTGACGTGGATGGCGATCACCTTGCCCGGCATGGGTGCGGTCAAGCGACCGGCGCCGCCCGCGACCTCGCCGGCATGGGCGATGGGGTCGAACTCCTGCAGCTCCAGCGAAGCGGCCGCGCCGAAGACCGCCACGCGCTCGCCTTGCAGGTAGACGGCCAGCGTGTGGCGCTCGTTGCCGAGCGTCACGTCGTAGCGGTCACCCCCGAGCGAGCGTGCGACCAAAGGCCAGCTGTCGGGCCCCATCGCCAGGCGCAGGGCGCCGTCGTGCAGGCGCTCCAATGTGGCCACGTGATGGACCTGGCCCTGCTGCAGGTCGAAGCGGCGGCGGGCACCCCCGTGGATGCGCCAGCCATCGCGGCGTGACCACGGGTCGGCATCCTCCAGCGCTGCCTCGGCCCCCATCGCCTGGGCGACCACGCCCGCGGCGGCCACATGCAGCGGCAGGCCGGGCGCATCGAACAGGACCGCGCGCTCGCGCTCGATCAGCGCGGTGTCGAGGTCGGCCGTGGCGAATGATTGGCTGCCCACTACCCGGCGCAGGAAGGCCACGTTGGTCGACAGGCCGACGATGTGCGTGTCACGCAGCGCCGCATCCAGCCGGGCCAGCGCCTGCGCGCGGTTCTCGCCCCAGACGATGAGCTTGGCGATCATCGAGTCGTAGTAAGGGCTGATCGCGTCGCCCTCGCGCACGCCGGCATCCACGCGCACGGGTGCAGGCTCGTGGAAGCGCTCCGCGTCGGCATTGCGGCGGAAGGTCACGTGCTCGCGCGGCCAGCGCAACACGGCCAGCGTGCCGGTGGCGGGCAGGAAGTTGGCATCCGGGTTTTCGGCGCAGATGCGGGCCTCGATCGAATGGCCGTGGATCTTCAGCTCTTCCTGCTTCAGCGGCAGCGGCTGGCCGGCCGCGACGCGCAGCTGCCACTCCACCAGGTCGTGGCCGGTGATGGCCTCGGTCACCGGGTGCTCCACCTGCAGCCTCGTGTTCATCTCCATGAAGAAGAAGCGCAGGTCGCCGTCGCCGACTTCCTCGGCAATGAACTCGACCGTGCCGGCGCCCACATAGCCGACCGCCTTGGCCGCGGCCACTGCGGCGGCGCCCATCTCGGCGCGACGCGCCTCGCTCATGCCGGGCGCCGGAGCCTCCTCCAGCACCTTCTGGTGGCGGCGCTGCACCGAGCAGTCGCGCTCGAAGAGGTAGACGCAGTCGCCCTGGCTGTCGCCGAAGACCTGGATCTCGATGTGGCGCGGCTTGGTGACATAACGCTCGACCAGCACGTGGTCGTCGCCGAAGCTCGCCTGGGCCTCGCGCTGGCAGGAGGCGAGCGCGCCGGCGAAATCCTCCGCCCTGTCGACCCGCCGCATGCCGCGGCCGCCGCCGCCGGCGCTGGCCTTGATCAGCACCGGATAGCCGATGCGCTCGGCCTGCCCCGCGAGGAAGTTCGGATCGTTGTCGTCGCCGTGGTAGCCCGGGACCAGCGGCACGCCGGCCTTCTCCATCAGCGCCTTGGCCGCCGACTTGCTGCCCATGGCCGCGATGGCCTCGGGCGGCGGGCCGATGAAGACGAGGCCGGCCTCGGCACAGGCCCGCGCGAAGTCCTCGTTCTCGCTCAGGAAGCCGTAGCCCGGGTGCACTGCCTGCGCGCCGGTGGCCTGGGCCGCCTCGAGGATGCGCTGCCATTGCAGGTAGCTGTCCTTGGCCGCGAGGCCGCCCAGCGGCACCGCTTCATCGCAGGCATGGACGTGCTTGGCGTTGGCATCCGCATCCGAGTAGACAGCCACGGTACGGATGCCCAGCCGCCGCGCGGTCTCGGCCACCCGACATGCGATCTCGCCGCGGTTGGCAATCAGGATCTTCTTGAACATCACATCCCTTCAGGCCCGCGCCGGCGCGGCACCGAAATGTTGGCGCAGGGCGGCCACCAGCCCGCGCAGGAACTTGAACATCAGCACGATGGTTGCGACCATCAGCAGCAGGGCCACGGCCAGCACGACGAAGAAGGCCACGGGGTGCGACCAGGACAGCCAAAGCATGCCCGGCACCGCGGCATCGCCCAGCAGCGACAGGCCCAGGTTGGAGAAAGGCTCGGGCGATGTGTTGGCCGCGGCGCGCGTCGTCGCCTTGGCGGCATGGGCGGTGGCGGCGAGACCGCCGCCCAGCAATGCGGCGATCACCGTCCAGGCGCCCGCGTCGGCCCCGAACACGCCCGCCGCCAGCGCCGCGCCGGCGGGGATGCGGATGAAGGTGTGCACCGCGTCCCACAGCGAATCCACCCAGGGCACCTTGTCGGCGAAGAACTCGACCAACACCAGCAGGCCAGCCACGGCGATCACGCCCGGGTGCTGCAACACGTGCAGGCCCTGCGGCAGCGGCACCCAGCCCAACCATCCTGCCAGGCCGGTGAGGAAGACGACCAGATAGAGCCGCAGCCCGCTCGCCCAGCCCAGCACCGCGGCGAGCGCGATGAGCTGCGTCATGTCCAGGCCGGCAGCGGCCTGGACGACGGAGGGCGGGAGCGACCAATCCACGGCGCCGAGGGATCAAAGCCAGGACGGCGAGCGCTTCTGGAGGAACGACTGCACGCCCTCCTTGCCTTCGGCGCTGGCGCGGATGTCGGCGATGCGGCGGGCGGTGTCGGCACGCAGCTCCGGCGTGATCGCCTGGCTCGCCAGATCCTGCACCAGTCGCTTGCAGGCGCGCACCGCGGCCGGTCCGTTGCCGCTCAGCGACTTGACGATGTTCTGCACCGTCTCGTCCAGCGTCTCGGGCGAAGTCAGCTCGTGCACGAAGCCCAGGCGGTGCGCCTCGGCGGCCGTGAAGCGCTCGGCGGTGGTGAAGTAGCGCTGCGCGGCGCGCTCGCCCAGCGCGCGCACCACATAAGGCCCGATGGTGGCGGGCAGCAAGCCGAGCTTCGCTTCGCTGAGGCAGAACGCCACGTTGTCGGAGGCCACCAGCACATCGCACACCGCGGCCAGTCCTACGCCGCCCGCATAGCAATCGCCGTGGACGCGGCCGACCACCGGCATCGGGCAGCTGTGGATCGACCACAGCATGTCGGCCAGGGCCTGCGCATCGGCGCGGTTCTGCTCCCAGGAGTAGTCGGCCATGGCGCGCATCCAGTTCAGGTCCGCGCCGGCGCAGAAGGCCTTGCCATGGCCGCCGAGCACGACGACGCGCAGCGCCTCGTCCTCGGCGAAACCGCGGAACGCAGCGGTGAGCTCGGTGATCACGCCTTCGTTGAAGGCGTTGCGAACGTCGGGCCGGTTCAGCCACACCTCGGCCACGTGGGGCGAGGGGCGGCGCAGGTCGAGGGTGGAAATGCTCATGGCTGCCCCATCACATCCGGAAGACGCCGAACTTCGCGTCGGGTATGGGGGCGTTGAGCGATGCCGAAAGGCCCAGCGCCAGCACGCGGCGAGTGTCCACCGGATCGATCACGCCGTCGTCCCACAGCCGGGCGCTGGCGTAGTAGGGGTGCCCCTGGCGCTCGTACTGGTCGCGGATGGGGGACTTGAAGGCCTCTTCCTCCTCGGCGCTCCATTGGCCGCCCTTGCCTTCGATGCCATCGCGCTTGACGGTGGCCAGCACGCTCGCGGCCTGCTCGCCACCCATCACGCTGATGCGCGCGTTGGGCCACATCCACAGGAAGCGTGGCGAGTAGGCGCGGCCGCACATGCCGTAGTTGCCCGCGCCGAAGCTGCCGCCGATGATCACCGTGAACTTGGGCACGTTGGCGCAGGCCACGGCCGTCACCATCTTGGCGCCGGCGCGGGCGATGCCCTCGTTCTCGTACTTGCGGCCGACCATGAAGCCGGTGATGTTCTGCAGGAACACCAGCGGCACCTTGCGCTGGCAGCACAGCTCGATGAAGTGCGCACCCTTGTTGGCGCTCTCGGCGAAGAGGATGCCGTTGTTGGCGACGATGCCCACCGGCATGCCCTCTATCCACGCGAAGCCGCAGACCAGCGTGGTGCCGTAGCGGGCCTTGAACTCCTCGAACTCCGAGCCATCGACGATGCGGGCGATGATCTCGCGCACGTCGAAGGGCTTGCGGGTGTCGGTGGGGATCACCGACAGCAGCTCGTCGGCGGCGAACTTCGGGGGCTGCGGCGCGCGCAGCGCCACCGGCACTTCCTTCTTCCAGTTCAGGCTGCCGACGATCTGGCGCGCCAGGGCCAGCGCATGCATGTCGTCCTCGGCCAGGTGGTCGGCCACGCCGGAAAGGCGCGTGTGCACGTCGCCGCCGCCGAGATCCTCGGCGCTCACCACCTCGCCCGTGGCCGCCTTCACCAGCGGCGGGCCGCCCAGGAAGATGGTGCCCTGGTTCTTGACGATGATGGTCTCGTCGCTCATGGCCGGCACGTAGGCGCCGCCCGCGGTGCACGAGCCCATCACGACCGCGACCTGCGGGATGCCTTGGGCCGAGAGGTTGGCCTGGTTGTAGAAGATGCGGCCGAAGTGGTCGCGGTCGGGGAAGACCTCGTCCTGGTTGGGCAGGTTGGCGCCGCCGGAATCGACGAGGTAGACGCAGGGCAGCCGGTTCTGCTGCGCGATCTCCTGCGCCCTCAGGTGCTTCTTGACGGTGACGGGGTAGTAGGTGCCGCCCTTGACCGTCGCGTCGTTGCAGACGATGACGCACTCGACACCACCGATGCGGCCTATGCCGGCGATCATGCCGGCGCAGGGGGCGGCGTCGCTGCCGTCCTTCTCGGGGTACATGCCCAGCGCCGCCAGCGGCGCGATCTCGAGGAAGGGCGTGTCCGGGTCGAGCAGCATCTCAACGCGATCGCGCGGCAGCAGCTTGCCGCGGGCCAGGTGCTTGGCGCGCGCGGCCTCGCCGCCGCCCTCGGCGATCTTCGCCAGCCTGGCGTTCAGATCTTCGACCACCGCCCGCATGGCGGCGGCGTTGGCCTTGGCCTCCTCGGAGCGAGGATTCAGCTTCGACGCCAGCGCGGCCATCAGCAGGTCTCCGAAAAAAGCTCGCGGCCGATCAGCATGCGGCGGATCTCGCTGGTGCCGGCGCCGATCTCGTAAAGCTTGGCATCGCGCCACAGCCGGCCGGCCGGGAACTCGTTGGTGTAGCCCACGCCGCCCAACGCCTGGATCGCCTCGCCGGCCATCCAGGTGGCCTTCTCGGCGGTGTAGAGGATCACGCCGGCGGCGTCCTTGCGCAGCGTGCGGGCGTGGTCCCCGCGGTCGCAGGCCTGGGCCACCGCGTAGCCGTAGGCCCGGCAGGCCTGGAAGGTGGAGTACATGTCGGCCAGCTTGCCCTGCATGAGCTGGAACTCGCCGATCGATTGGCCGAACTGCTTGCGCTCGTGGATGAAGGGCACCACGACGTCGAGGCAGGAGGCCATGATCCCCAGCGGGCCGCCGGAGAGCACCACGCGCTCGTAATCCAGCCCGCTCATCAGCACCTTGGCGCCCTGGCCCTCGCCACCCAGCACGTTCTCGGCCGGCACCTCGCAGCTGTCGAAGAACAGCGGATAGGTGTTGGAGCCGCGCATGCCGAGCTTGTCCAGGTGCTCGCCCTTGGAGAAGCCCTTGAAGCCCTTCTCGATGATGAAGGCGGTCATGCCGCGCGCGCCGAGCTCGGGCTCGGTCTTGGCGTAGACCACCAGCGTGTCGGCATCACCGCCGTTGGTGATCCACATCTTCGAGCCGTTGAGGACGAAGCGGTCGCCCTTCTTCTCGGCCCTGAGCTTCATGCTCACCACGTCGGAGCCGGCGTTGGGCTCGCTCATCGCCAACGCACCGACGTGCTCGCCGGAGATCAGCTTCGGCAGGTACTTCGCCCTCTGGGCCTCGCTGCCGTTGCGGTTGATCTGGTTCACGCACAGGTTGGAATGCGCGCCGTAGCTCAGGCCCACCGAGGCGCTGGCGCGGCTGATTTCCTCCATCGCGACCATGTGGGCGAGGTAGCCGAGCCCGGTGCCGCCGTGCTCCTCGGGCACCGTCAGGCCCATCACGCCCAGCTCGCCGAGCTTGCGCCACAGGTCGGCGGGGAAGAGGTTGTCGCGATCGATCTGCGCCGCGCGCGGAGCGATCTCGGCTTGCGCGAAGTCGCGCACGGCGTCGCGCAGGGCGGCGATGTCCTCCCCCAGCGGGAAGGTGAAGGTGGATTCGAACATCGGCGTCTCCGGTCTGAATTGAGTTGACCTCAATACGCCGGCCCGGCCGGCGCAGAAGGAGCGAAATCTACCAGCGCCGCGCTTGCACCGCAAGCCAAAGTTGAGTCATACTCAAAATATGCCTACCCGCCGCGCCCCGGCCCAGCCGGCCCCTGCCCCCGATTTGCCCGCCCGCCGCCCGTCCGCCGGCGCTCGCGGCGAGCAGCGCATGCGGGACATCCTGCGCGTCGGCCGCGAGGTCTTTGCCGAGAAGGGTTACGAGCGCGCCACGACGACCGAGATCGCCCAGCGCCTGGGTGTCTCCGAGGCCACGGTGTTCACATACTTCCACGGCAAGCGCGAGCTGTGCGTGCGGGTGATCACCGACTGGTACGACGAAATCATCGCGGCGATCGAGGCCGGCCTGCCCCGCCAGCAGTCAGCGCGGGCGCAACTGGACTGGTTCGTGCGCACCCACCTGCGGCTGTTCCTCATCCAGGGGACCGGGATGTGCGCGCTGGTGCTTTCCGAAGGCCGCAGCAAGGGCCAGGAGCTGGCCGAGGTGCTGCAGCCGCTGCAGCGCCGCTACACCGCGCCGCTGATGGACCTGCTGGTCCGAGGCCAGGCCAGCGGGGAGTTCCGCACCGACCTGCCGTTGCGCCTCATGCGCCCGCTGGCGCTGGGGCCGATGGAGCACATCCTGTGGGAGGCGGTGGCGCAGGGCGGCGACGGGGCCGGCAAGGCGATGGACATCGACGCCACGGCCTCGGCCGTGTCGGCCATGCTGTGGAGCGCCCTGCAGGCGCCCGACGCCGAGCTCAAGGCATTGCGCGGCCTGCGTGCCGACGTGGCGGAGGCCCTGCGCAAGTCCGGCTGAATTGGCTCAGCGCGGCTCGACGGCCCGGTGCATGGCGCTGCCGGCGACCAGGCTCAGGACCCAGGCCGCCAGCATGCCCAGTGCGTTCATCCCCACCGACTCGGGCCAGAGGTTGCCCACGACCGCCCCGGTGACCAGGATCACCGGGTAATGCAGCAGGAACACCGGGTAGGAGACCCGCGACAGGTAGCCGATCACCGCCCGGCCCAGCTTCGCCGGAGCGCGCTTGAGCGCCGCCGGCTCGGGCGCCAGGCACAGCAGCAGGGCAGTGCCTCCGGCCAGGGCAATGCGGCTTCGCCATTCGACGATCAGCGCGATCCCGATCAGCAAGGCCAGCCCGAGCGTGGCGGTCTCCGGCCCGCCGCGGCGGCCGCGGATCCAACGCGCCAGCACACCGAGCCCGTAGGAGCCGATGAAATACGGTGCGTAGGCGTCCAGCGACGAGTCCAGGTTCCACCACAGCAAGGACAGCAGCACCAGGGCGACGATCACGGCCGTGGCCGCGCTGGCGCGCTGAGCCGTGTCGCCCGGCAGCCCGCGCAGCGCCACGGCGAGCAACAGCAGCAGGGCATAGAGCTGGAAATCCACCGCCACGTACCAGAAGCCGGCCGAGAGCGAATCGAAGCCCATCACGTCCTGCAGCAGCAGGATGTGGGCGGCCAGTTGCCCCGGCTCGGGCGCAGCCGGGATGGTGGGGTGATCGATCAGGGCCCGCGCCACCCAGGCGGCGACGATGACGGCCAGCATCGCCAGCAGGTACGGCCGCGCCAGCCGCTGGTAGCGACGCCACAGCTGGGCGGGGACGTCGCGCCAGCCCACGCGGGACCGCGCGCCGGGAGTCGGCCACAGCGAGCTGGCGGCCAGGAAGCCGCCGACAACCAGGAACACCTGCACCACCAGGCGCGCATGCTCGTTCAGCAAGGCCAAGGTGGTGGGGGCCAGCGAACGCGCGACATCGCACATCGGACCGTACAGCGAGAGGTGATGCCAGACGATGAGCTGCGAAGCCAGTGCCTTGGCCAGGTCGATCCAGGTCGACGGCACAGGGGCGACCAGGGCCCGCTGCAGCGCTGCCGGAATGAAATCGGCGGGGGCGCCGCGTGGGGGGGCGGCGGCGTCGGACATCGGGAATCTCACGAGGTGGCTGATAGGGATTTGAGGCGCGGGCGGGGCCGCGGGGCGGGCGGAACTTACCATCGACCCGGCCGGATTACCGCAACCCGTTGCAACGGAGGTCACATGGATCAGCCTGTCCACTCGCTCGCCCAGCTGTTCGCCCAGCTCGGTTTGCCCGACGATGCGGCGTCGATCGAGGCCTTCGTGGCCCACCATGCCCCCTTGCCGGGGGAGCTGATTCTGCCCGACGCCCCATTCTGGACACCTTCTCAGGCGGCCTTCCTGCGCAGCGCCTGGAAAAGTGACGCCGACTGGGTCGAGATGGTCGACACGCTGGATGCAATGCTGCGCCGGCCCCCGCGGCCCTCTTAGCCGGTTTGTTGACCGCGCGGCTTGACACCGCGTGCCACCGCGACCAGTCTGGCGCTTTGCCGTCAAGGGGGTCACGATGAGCAGGACGGATTCTCTGCACCACTGGTCGATGGTCATCGCGCTCGTCGCGGCCACCGGCGCGCTGGCGGCCCCGGGGCCCTACGCGTTGACCGCGTTGGGCGAGCCCCCAGGCGACTCGGATCGCGCCGCCCAGGCCTACGCGATCAACAGCCAAGGCGTGGTGGCGGGCGAGTTCCACCTCTCGGTCGCCCGGCCGACCGCCACGTCGCCCTTCGTCGCGTGGGCAGGCGAGTTCCGCAGCCTCGGCACGCCGCTGGGCCTGGTGCACGCCGGGGCACGGGGCATCAACGATCTGGGTCACGTGGTGGGCGAGACCAACTACTACGGCTTGGACAGCAGGGCCTTCCTGTGGCGCCCCAAGCGCTATGTCGACCTCGGCACGCTGGGTGGCACCTGGGCCAGGGCCAAGGCCATCAACAACGCGGGCACGGTGGTCGGCTGGTCCGGGATGCCGGACTGGAGCGGCCACGCTTTCGTCTATCAGGATGGGGTGATGCACGACATCCACCAGATCGGCGTCGACAGCATCGCCAAGGCCATCAGCCCCAACGGTACCGTCGTGGGCGACTGGAGCAACCCGGCGGTGGGCAATCGCATCTTCATCTACCGCGATGGCGTGATGCAGGATCTCGATCCGCTGCATGGCCCCACGTATGCCAACGGCGTCAATGATGCCGGCCAGGTCGTGGGGCTGGGGCCGATACCCAGCGGCGGCGAGTATCCCGATTACCACGCCGTGCTGTGGCAGGACGGCGTGATGATCGACCTGGGTACGCTCGGCGGCACCGACAGCGAAGCCTTCGGCATCAATGATCGGGGTCAGATCGTCGGCCAGTCCTCGGTCGTCGACCACCAGATGTCGCGCGCCTTCATTCATGACGAAGGCCGGATGTGGTCGCTGACAGAAAGGGTAAGCAAGGGCGGCGAGGGTTGGACGCTTCAGACGGCGCGTGCCATCAACAGCCGGGGCCAGATCACCGGCATGGGCACGCAGAACGGGGTGCGCCGCCCATTCCTGCTCACGCCTATCACCAGATCCGCGTCGCCCTGATGGCTGTCCGGGGGCTCAGACGGGCGGAAGCGGCAGCGCGGTTTCGTACTTCACTTCCCGCAACACCACGTTGCTGCGGATGCTGGACACGCCCTTGAGCTTGAACATGCGCTCCTGCAGGAAGTGGTCGTAGGCCTTCATGTCCGGTACGACGATCTTGATGAGGTAGTCGGCCTCGCCGGTGATGCTGGCGCACTCCATGATCTCGGGGCAGGACTCCACCATGCGCTCGAAATCCTCCTCCGCGCCGTCGGTGTGGCGAACCAGCGTGACGTGGGCCCAGACGCAGATGGCCAGGCCCAGCTTCTCGCGGTCCATCAGCACGACCTCGCGGCGGATGACACCGCTTTGCTCCAGCTCCTTCAGCCGCCGCCAGACCGGCGTGGCCGACATCCCCACGCTCTCGGCCAGGGCCTGGGCGCTCTGGCGGCCGTGGCGTTGCAGCGCCTCGATCAGGCGCCGGGTGGTGCGGTCCAGTTCAATCATTCCCGGATTCTCGCATTCGGAAGATGGATGAACTCGCTACAGCCGGATTCCGCGTCGATGGGGAACGACGCATTTGCGTGAACGGACGAAAATTCCCCCAATCGTTCTTCCCCCTGCTGCAGGTGCCTTGATGTCCGATTCCCCTGCCCTGCGCTCCTATGCGCTGACCGACAACCTGGCTGCCACCCACGGCGCGGTCTTCCTCACCGGCACCCAGGCACTCGTTCGCCTGCCGCTGATGCAGAAGCGCCTGGACGAAGCGGCCGGCCTGGACACCGCCGGCTTCGTCTCGGGCTACCGCGGCAGTCCGCTCGGCATGGTCGACCAGCAGATGTGGAAGGCACAGAAGTTCCTCGATGCCGCGAAGGTCCAGTTCCTGCCGGCGATCAACGAGGACCTGGCCGCCACGGCCTGCCTGGGCACGCAGCGCGTGGCGCTCGACCCGCAGCGCACCGTCGAGGGCGTGTTTGCCATGTGGTACGGCAAGGGCCCGGGCGTCGACCGTTCCGGCGATGCGCTCAAGCACGGCAACGTCTACGGCTCGAGTGCGCAGGGTGGCGTGCTGGTCGTGGCCGGTGACGACCACGGCTGCGTGAGCTCGTCGATGCCGCACCAGAGCGACGTCGCGATGCAGGCGTGGAGCATGCCGGTGCTGCATCCGGCCAACGTGGCCGAGTACCTCGAGTTCGGCCTGTACGGCTGGGCGCTGTCGCGCTTCTCGGGCGCCTGGGTGGGCTTCAAGGCGCTGTCGGAGGTGGTCGAGAGCGGCATGACGGTGGACCTGGACGCCGTGCCGCTGGATTTCGTGCTGCCGGTGGATCACCAGCCGCCGGCGTCGGTCGGCTCCCTGCACGTGCGCTCGGTCGACCTGCCCTCGCTGGGCCTGGAGGAGCGCCTCGCCGCCAAGCTGGACGCCGTGCGCGCCTTCGCCCAGGTCAACTCGGTCGACAAGCACATCGTCGCCAGCCCCGCCGCCACGCTGGGCATCGTGACCATCGGCAAGGCGCACTACGACTTCATGGAGGTGCTGCGCCGGCTGGACCTGGACCCGAACGCCCTGGCCGCCGCCGGCGTGCGCGTCTACAAGGTCGGCCTGGTGTTCCCGCTGGAGCCCACGCGGATGCTGGAGTTCGCGCGCGGCCTGGAGGAGATCCTCGTGATCGAGGAGAAGGGCCCGGT